>JRAN01000052.1 GCA_000768855.1 Porphyromonadaceae bacterium COT-184 OH4590
AAAGTGCTATTCAAAAAAGATGGAGATGCTAAAATTATCCATACTTTTGCTAATGCATCATCGCAACGGAAGTCTATATATACTTAGTTAGCAACTCCCAAAAAAATACAAAAATTAACATAATGTTTCTATTGACTTATATGATTAGATTATGCGCTAAATAGTAATATTCATAGCATAAATACCCTAATTGGGTATTGTTTTGAGATGTTAATTTTAATTATATTATCACTTAAACAGTTATCTATTATAGCAAAAAGATAAAAATATAATAAATTTGTTGAAGTTTTTTTGTATCTTTGCAAATCGGTAAAAAATGGCTTTTTTTACCTTATCAAAAATTATAACCAGAAAGTAAAATAAATAAATTAACCATCAGAAAATGAGTAATGTAAAACGCGTTTACACCTTTGGTAACGGAAAAGCCGAAGGAAAGGCAGAAATGAAAAATTTGCTCGGAGGTAAAGGAGCAAATCTTGCCGAAATGAATCTTATAGGTGTGCCGGTACCTCCCGGTTTCACTATCACTACCGACACTTGTAACGACTACTACCAGATTGGTAAAGAGCAAGTTGTCGAAATGCTTCGTCCCGAAGTAGAGGCTGCTATTGCAGAAATCGAAAAGTTGATGAATTCCAAATTTGGTGATGTGGCAAATCCTCTTTTGCTATCTGTTCGATCGGGGGCAAGAGCCTCTATGCCGGGTATGATGGATACTATTCTCAATCTCGGATTGAACGATAAAGTAGTAGAGGGTTTGTCGATAAAAACGGGCAATCCCCGTTTTGCTTGGGATTCTTACCGCAGGTTTGTACAAATGTATGGTGATGTTGTTTTGGGTATGAAGCCCGAAAACAAAAATGATATTGATCCGTTTGAAGCAATTATTGAAGAGATGAAAGAGCAAAAAGGCGTTCATCTTGATACAGATCTTTCGGTGGAAGACCTCAAAGAGTTGGTAACCAGATTTAAAGCTGCTGTAAAAAAGCAAACAGGCAAAGATTTTCCTGAAGATTCTTACGAACAGCTATGGGGTGCTATTTGTGCCGTATTCGACTCTTGGATGAACGACCGTGCCATTTTGTACAGAAAGATGGAAGGCATTCCTGCCGAATGGGGGACAGCAGTTAATGTTCAGGCTATGGTATTCGGTAATATGGGCAATACATCTGCTACCGGAGTATGCTTCTCTCGCGATGCAGCCACAGGAGAAGATATTTTTGTCGGAGAGTATCTTATTAATGCTCAGGGCGAAGACGTAGTAGCCGGTATCCGTACTCCACAACAGATTACCAAAGAAGGTTCACAACGTTGGGCTGTATTGGCAGGAGTTTCGGAAGAGGAGCGTGTAGCCAAATATCCATCAATGGAAGAGGCTATGCCCAAAATTTACAAAGAACTCGACATTCTGCAAACCAAACTCGAAAACCATTACAGAGATATGCAAGATATGGAGTTTACCGTACAAGAGGGTAAATTATGGTTTTTGCAAACACGTAACGGCAAGCGTACCGGTGCCGCTATGGTTCGAATAGCTATGGAAATGTTACGTCAAGGCATGATCGATGAAAAAACGGCTATTCTTCGTATCGAACCTAACAAACTTGATGAGCTTTTGCACCCTGTGTTCGACAAAAATGCTTTGAAATCGGCTAAGATAATAGCTAAAGGATTGGCTGCTTCTCCCGGTGCTGCTTGCGGTAAAATAGTATTTAATGCCGATGATGCGGCTCAATGGACTGCAAACGGCGAAAAGGTTATAATGGTGCGTATTGAGACATCTCCCGAAGACCTTGCCGGTATGGCTGCTGCCGAAGGTATTCTTACCGCTCGCGGTGGTATGACCTCACATGCTGCCGTTGTGGCTCGTGGTATGGGTAAATGTTGTGTATCGGGAGCCGGTTCGTTGAAAATAGATTATGCCAAAAAGATAATGGAAGTTGACGGTAAATTGTTCAAAGAAGGCGATTTTATATCTATCAACGGTTCTACCGGTGATATTTACGAAGGTATGGTTGCTACCAAAGAAGCCGAACTTTCAGGCGACTTCAACGAAGTGATGACTCTTGCCGACAAATATTCGCGTATGAAAGTACGCACCAATGCAGATACTCCCAAAGACGCTCTTGTGGCACGTAGTTTTGGAGCTATGGGTATAGGACTCTGCCGTACCGAACATATGTTCTTTGAGGGAGAAAAAATCAAAGCTATGCGTGAAATGATTCTTGCCGAAAATGAAGAAGGCAGACGTAAAGCTTTGGAAAAAATATTACCTTATCAACAAGAAGATTTCGAAGGTATTTTCGAAGCAATGCACGACCTTCCTGTTACTGTTCGCTTGCTCGACCCACCTTTGCATGAGTTTGTACCGCACGACGACAAAGGACAGCAAGAGATGGCTCAAGCAATGGGAGTAGATGTAGAATATATCAAATTCCGTGTTGAGAAACTACACGAGCAAAACCCAATGCTCGGACATCGTGGCTGTCGTCTCGGTAATACATTCCCTGAAATAACAGAGATGCAGACAAGAGCTATTCTCGGGGCATGTATTAGCCTAAAGAAGAAAGGTATTAATGCCATTCCCGAAATAATGGTGCCTCTGACAGGTATTCTATACGAATTCCTCGAACAAGAGAAGATAATCCGTACTACGGCAAAAAAACTTTTCAAAGAGACAGGTGATAGTGTAAATTATAAAGTGGGAACAATGATTGAGATACCACGTGCTGCCCTTACGGCTAATCGTATTGCTTCGGCAGCCGAGTTCTTCTCTTTTGGTACCAACGACCTTACACAGATGACATTCGGTTATAGCCGCGATGACATAGCTTCATTCTTACCTATCTACCTTGAAAAGAAAATCCTCAAAGTTGACCCATTCCAAGTGTTGGATAGAAATGGAGTAGGACAATTGGTAGAGATGGCAGTAGAACGTGGTCGCAATATTCGTCCCGATCTTAAATGTGGTATCTGTGGAGAACATGGCGGAGAGCCATCTTCGGTTGAATTCTGCCACATAAAGGGTCTCGACTATGTCTCCTGCTCACCTTTCCGTGTACCTATTGCACGATTGGCAGCAGCACAGGCAGCTATCCGCTTCTAATAAGGCAATTTTGTATTTATAAAAAAGGAATTCTATGCAAAAGAGAGTTCCTTTTTTAGTTATTGAAATTTAAGTATTTAAATTTCAATAACTAAAAAACATTCCGCCTCGCCAGCACGGTCTGCCCCAAGCCTCGTGCTGCGAGGAATACGATTAAAGCGAGCCATAGCGAGTTGTTGCCCCAAAAGTGAACAAACGAGATGTAGATAGCAAAAAATAACGCCGTAGCAATAGCAATGGCGTAGAGCATTGCACGCGAAGCAGTGGCACCGATAAATATGCCATCCCATATAAAAGCCGAAAAGCCCGCTATCGGCACCAGCAACACCCACCAATAGTATTGTGCTGACATGTCGATTATATGCTGTTTGTCGGTAAGCAAGAGTAGCAGATACTCACCACCGAAAGCATATATAATGGTAAAAGCCAACGTCAGACATATCCCAAGCATAAAATTGACTCGTATACTACTACGTAACAATACTTTATCACCGGCACCGATAAAACGCCCTGTCAGAGCCTCTCCCGCATAAGCAAAACCATCCATTATGTAGGAGAATAGTGTAAAAAACTGCATCAGTAGGGTGTTGACAGCCAATGTATCGTCGCCAAAACGTGAACCCGCTATAGGGAAAAATGAGAAAACCGCTATAAGGCATATCGTGCGAAGAAAAATATCGAAATTTACTCTAAAAAATTGTCTCATTCGGCTCCAAACAATACTTCGAGTTATGTTTATCATTTTTACAATACTGCCATAGCGTTTCAGAAAAAAACATACTGCCATACCCAACCCTATATATTGAGCTATTACCGTACCCAAAGCAACACCCTCAATATCGAACTTAAACACAAAAACAAACATACACGACATACCTATATTCACCACATTTATAACTATGGCTATAGCCATCGGTATCTTGGAGTTTTGCATACCTATAAACCACCCTTTGAAGCTGTACATCGATAAAAGAGCCGGTGCTGCCCATATATTTACAAAAAAATAACGTCGTGCTATTGCTTTTAGTTCATTACTGCCACTTACAATACCCATAGCGAGGTCGATAATCGGTTTTTGCGATACTATAAGACAGATAGCAGCACTAAGCCCCACCAATAGCGAACGCAACAATATATCGGCAGCCTCTTTAATATCGCCTGCTCCGTATGCCTGAGCCGTAAAACCCGATGTACCCATACGCAAAAAACCAAAGAGCCAGTATATCATATTGAATATCATTGTAGCAATGGCTATGGCACCTATATATTTGGTATCGCCCAAACGACCAACTATAGCCAAATCAACCATCCCAAGCAACGGCACAGTGATATTGGTAACTATATTGGGCAGAGCCAGTCGCAATATTTGTTTGTGCATTGGTCTAATTGGGGCTAATATTTTATTTTGTAATAACAGAGGTAATTCCTTCGTGCGTCGTGGTGGAGACTCTCCGGAGTCAGTATTGACGAACTCGCCGATAGGTCACTTACTGTACCATCAGAGTGTCGTACCATTATCTTATTGTTTTTGAAGTTGTAAGTATCGTTTTTGACACTCTGATAGGTCGAAAAATAGTGTCCGTCGGCAGGGTCGATACCCAGAGTCGCTACTATATCTCGCTCTTTGTCGGCTGCCATACCGATGAGTTGCTCTTTGTCGGCAGGCTCTTTTATGAGCAATGTTTTGAATAATTGTCTGTTGGTAAAGTCGTCGCTGAGCAGAGCAAGTACCGTATCGTGATGCGAAGCCCACACCTTGATAGCCGACACAATATCGGAGTCGTCGATATTGACAAAATGCCCGATACTATCATCGTTGGTGGCAAAATTGGTTTGGTCTATATTATTTCTTAGGAAATAGAGCAACGAAGGCGATGCAAATAGATTTTCTCCTCCGGCAACCAAACTCTTGGCGCGTTTCAGGATATTTTTAAGCATTATCTCGGCAGCTATCGAAGTTTTGTGAAAATATACCTGCCAATACATAAAGCGACGTGCAATAAGGTAATTTTCGACAGATAGCATGCCTTTCTGTTCTACCACAAGTCTATCGTCGTCTATATCGAGCATCTTGATAATACGAGCTGCCCCTATTGTACCTTCAACTACGCCTGTAAAAAAACTGTCGCGCATAAGGTAGTCGAACCTATCCATATCAAGCTGACTGCTAACAAGCTGGTGCAGGAATTTTTTATGATATTTATTTCTAAAAATAGCTATTGCCATATCGAGCCTACCGCCCATTTCGTCCGACATTTTGCGAAGAAGCAGATCGGTTATCTGCTCGTGGCTAACACCTTTAATAATGGTATTTTCCAATACATGCGAATATGGACAGTGGCCTATATCGTGCAGCAGTATTGCTGCCATTACCGCATCTGCCTCATCGTCGGTGATGTCGTGCCCTTTTAGTCGTAGCTCCTTTACAGCCTCCGAAGTCAGAAACATAGCCCCGAGCGAGTGTTGAAACCGCGTATGAGTTGCCGAAGGATAAACCATAGACGACACGCCGAGCTGTTTGACTCGGTTGAGCCTTTGCACAAAGCGATGTTGCAGCACCTCGTACAGAAAATCATTAGGGATAGTGATAAATCCGTGAACAGCATCGTTTATAATTTTGCGTTTGCTCATAAAGAGGAAGTACGATGTTTTTATCGTATTTTTAAGGTCAATAACGTAAGCGCTGCAAGCATTAGCCCAACGAGCCAGAAACGGATAGTGAGTTTCGATTCGTGAATGGTCTTTTGGGGTATCTTAATCAAAAATCGACCTGCCACATTTTCACCTTTTGTCTGATAGTGATGATGCAGGGGAGCTTTTTTGAACACTCTAAGCCCTACCATTTCACCCTTTTCGTTAGGTTTTTTGGTACGTTTGTAAACAAAAGTCTGCACTATTACCGACAGATTTTCGACCAAAAACACACCGCATAGTATCGGTATCAAAAGCTCTTTACGGATAATAATGGCAAAAACGGCGATAATACCGCCAAGTGCCAACGAGCCCGTATCGCCCATAAATACCTGTGCCGGATATGAATTGTACCAGAGAAAACCGATGGTAGCACCTATAAAAGCGGCTGCAAACACAAGCAGTTCGCCCGAGCCAGGTATAAACATCACATTGAGGTAGCCGGAATAGTTGATATTACCCGACACGTACGCCAATATACCGAGTGCCACGCCCATTATGGCAGAGCTACCTGCCGATAGTCCGTCGATACCGTCGGTAAGGTTGGCTCCATTGGAAGTCGCGGTAACAATAAAAATGGTTATCAGCACAAAGAATATCCACCCAAAGATTTGTTTGTTTTCGCCTGCCCAGCCGAAGAGGTCGGCATAGTCGAAGTTGTTGTTTTTGAAGAATGGAATAGTGGTTTGAGTCGATTTTCCGGCTTTTTTGCCATATACTACTGTCTCTTGCCTCGTTGTGGGGTTGGTGGTTTTCGATATGTTTTCTATCAATACCACCTGTGGTGAAAAATAGAGCACAAGCCCTACTACCAAACCTATTCCTACTTGTCCTACTATCTTGTAACGTCCGCTTAGTCCGTCTTTGTTCTTGCGAAAAACCTTTATGTAGTCGTCCAAAAAACCGATGCAGCCCATAAAAACGGTGGTAAAGAGCATCAGCAGCATATATATATTATCCAAAACGCCTATCAAAAGACAAGGTACTATAATGGAAATCAATATAATAACACCGCCCATTGTCGGGGTTTGGCTTTTGCGGAGCTTTTCGCGTTGCTCGAAAATTTGGTCGTCCGAGAGCCCGCCAAAATTCATCTCACGCGGAGTATCGAGTATCTGACGGCTTTTGAGCAGGTTAATGATGCGTTTGCCTATGAATGTGGCACACAAGAGTGCAAGTAGAAAAGCCATACTCGCTCTAAAAGTAAGGAACGAAAACATACCCGCTCCGGGGAAATTGAGTTTATCTAACCAATTGAATATGTAGTAGAACATAATTTACCAAATTATAGTAGATTACTGTTTTTTTATTATCAAAAAATAGAAGTGTGTCGAGTTATCAAAATCAGCCGATTTAAAATTATTTGCAAAGTTACAATATTTTTTCCGTAAAACGATTTAATATCAATGTCTATTTTGTTGGCTGTGGTTATAATAAAAAGACTGCCTCTACTTCCAAGACAGTCTTTTGGTGAGGTTCCTAGCAGATTCGAACTGCTGTCGACGGTTTTGCAGACCGCTACCTAGCCTCTCGGTCAAGGAACCATTTTTTTTCGGATTACAAAGGTAATATTATTTTTTTAATCTACAAGTACAAAATTTTAGTTTTTACTTCTTGTATATATTTTTTTCTAATAGAACCTAATCATTGGAGGGCTGTAGGGTTTTAGCTTCTGCAAGAGCAGCTTTCTATATTCTTTGGTGGTTTTACAAAAAAGTATTTTTTGTTTTGGAGTGAGTATTTTGTCGAGTTGCTTAATAAAATTATCCTTCAATTCTCTTTTTTTCTTCTCGTTGGCTATAATATTTGCGTAAATATGAGCATATTGAGAGTTCGATAGATTGACTGCAGAAACTCCCTTCTCTATAAGCTCTTCTTCCTTTTGGCGGAGCTCCAAATCCTGTTTTTGAAATTCGTTGTACAGCTTCCAAAAACTAACCGCTTGATCTTGAGTAAGACCTATCCGTTGTGTAAAAAACAAGTTTTTTTCGACATCCATCTGAGCCCTTATCTGATCGTTGATACTCTGAAAGTCGTCTTGTGCCTTAACCTCCGCAAGACCTAACACGATAAATGCAATTAATAAACTATATTTTTTCATGACTCTATAAAATACTCTTTTGTACACTAATCTACTTCTGCAATGATATAATCTACAATCATATCGTCGTTGGTATCTTCAATTAAAATTTTGTTGATAACATCATTATATTCAGATGTTGCTACTGTCCGTGAATGTTGTGTCTGTAATTTTTGCGAATCATTATAATTATTGAGTAAAAAAGCACCTGTAATGACAGCTACCGCTATCACTGCTGCAGCATATCTATAAGGCTTAACTCTCTGCAACAAAGAGATTCGTTTCGGTGTGGTCATAGTCTCCATACGCTTACAAAAATCATCGAAATACCCTTCAGGCACGCCAAAAGGGTTTTTTCCACTCCCTCTGTCAAAATCAAAATTATGTTCCATCATTATATCTGATTGTTATTTTGTTTTTATCAAAAAATATATCAAATTGGTTTTGCTTTCTTTTATAGACTTTTATGCACGCAAAAGTTTAATCATCGTCTTTAAAAACAGCTTCTATTTTCTTTACAGCGTGATGATACGATGCCTTGAGTGCTCCCACCGAATTGTTGCATATCGTTGCCATCTCCTCATACGGTATGTTGTCGTAATAACGCATATTGAATACCAATCGCTGTTTTTCGGGCAATGTCAGTATTGCCTCTTGCAATCGTCGCTCCAATTCATCACCATCGAAGTAGGAGTCGGCTCTTAGGTTGTTGAGCAATAGCTCCTCCATCTCCAGAGATGAAGAGGTATTTCTAAGTCGTTGTTGTGCAAGAAATGTAAGGGTTTCGTTGGAGGCAATTTTGTATATCCAAGTATGAATCTGACTATCGCCTCTGAACGAGTCGATAGCTTGCCACGCTTTGAGAAAAGTATTCTGCAACAAATCGTCGGCATCGTCGTGCGATAGCACCATCTTACGAATATGCCAATAAACAGGCTTAGAGAGCATCTCTACTATTTTCGAAAACGCTCTGCTACGCAACTTCTCGTCTTTCAACTCGAGGGTAAGCCTATCCAATTCTTCGCGATTTATATTCATACACTTTTAGCTCATACAAACCTGGCTATCAGCCTTTTAAAACCACATCAAATCTTTTTCTATATCCAAATAAATATTTAACTAACCTACAAAAGTACAAATATTTTATATAACTTTGCAAAAAAAGTTTTTATATTTTCAATTTTATACAAAACAAAAAATGAAACCAACAAGAGAAGAGAAGATAAGTAGAATGCTACAAAAGGAGTTTGGCGATATTTTTCTACTTTATGCGAAAAAGATGCAAGGAGTAATCATCTCTGTATCAGACGTTAATGTATCGCCCGATTTTAGCCTGGCGCGTGTTTATCTCAGTATTTTTCCGAACGAGAAAGCACAAGATGTATTTTCGCTCATCAATATCGACCAAAAATCGCTCAGATTCGAGCTTGGTAAACGTATTAAGGATAGTCTTAGGATTGTCCCCGAAATATCCTTTGTGCTCGACGACTCGCTCAACTATCTCGAAAAGATAGACAACTTGCTCAAAAAGTAAGCGTTAGTCCAATATGGCGTTGAATACACGTTTGACATTTTTTATCGCTCTGCGTTACCTGTTCTCCAAGAAGAGCCAAAACGCTATCAACATTATTTCGATGATTTCGGTGTTGGGTGTGGTGGTATCTACTTCCGCTCTTGTGTGCGTTATGTCGGTATTCAACGGCTTTGTAGCTGTTATTGAAGATTCGTTTGCTGCCTTCGATGCGGAGTTGCAGATAACGGCAGTCGAAGGGAAAGTATTTGATTACGACGTGGTAAAAGATCTTATCGACAAAAACGACAATATCGATACTTACTCTTATGTACTTGAAGACAATGCACTTATAGCCTATCACGACAATCAAACGCCGTTTACGCTAAAAGGTGTTGATAAAAATTATCATCAGGTGTTTGAGCTTGACTCGCTGATGGTTGATGGGCAATTTCGGCTATACGACTTCGATTTTGACGTATCAGTGGTAGGCTTGGGGCTTGCCTCTAAGCTCAATCTCGGAGTAGATTATATCAATGGACTCACTATATATGTACCTCAGCGAGAGGGCAAAATAAATATTGCTCGCCCCGATGCTGCCTTTAAAAAGGGAGAGCTCTTTGTATGTGGTATTTTTGCCTCGCATCAACCCGAAATAGATGATAATACGTTGATAGTGCCGTTGGAGTTTGCCCAAAAAATGTACAGTTACGATTCGCTCAAGGTATCGGCTATCGACATTAAATTAAAGAATTCCAAACTATTAGCCAAAACACAAAAAGAGCTTCGGCAAAAACTTGAAAATCAATTTTTTGTAAAAAATCGTACTGAGCAACAAGAGGATTATTTTAAGATAATAAAAATAGAACGCATGCTGATAATCATTATATTATCGTTTATGGTTTTTATCGCTATATGCAATATAATCAGTTCAATATCAATTCTTTTAATTGAAAAAAGAGATGATATAAAGATACTTGGCAATCTTGGAATGAACGCCCGACAAACAAACGCAATATTTGTGGCAGAGGGTTGGATGATGTCACTGATAGGCGTTGTGGTAGGGCTTTTGCTTGGGCTTACACTCTGCCTATTGCAGTATCACTTTGGTTTTATAAAAATGGGTGAAAATTCTTATGTTGACAACTATCCTGTGGTAATCAAAATGTTAGACATTACATCAATATTTATAACAGTTGTATTGATAGGATTGGCAACTGCTGCGGCAACGGTAAAACTCTATTTTAGAAATTTAAAAACGATTATCTAAACTCGTGAAATTGATACTATACCGGCTTGCTATATTTTTACTGCTAACATTTGTCATTAACGTTTCTGTAAGGGCTCAAGATGAGACAATTGTAATCGGGCAGGTATTTGCTGCCAACAAAAAGACTCCCATAGCCGACGCAGGAGTATGGTTCGAAAATACCGACATCATTACCACAACAAACTCGGAGGGCTTTTTCTATATCCAATCGTCCTCACCGCAGCAGGCAATAGTTGTAGAAGCAATTGGTTATGAACGAAAAACGATAAAACTTAACCACAAAGCTATCGACAAAAAAATAGATGTTTATCTGCAAGAATATAGCAATTTGCTCGACGAAGTTGCTGTGGTATCTCCTCGAAATCACATGCAACATATTCTTAAAAAATTTCGCCAAAACGAACCATTAAACAATCCCGATAAATTAAAGGATTTTAGTATCATAAGAGAAGAGACTTCTAAAATTTATTTAAAAAACATTTCCTCTAAATTATTAAATAGCAATATATTGGCGGAAATAAAACAAAATGCTATATTTTCAAGCGATTCGTCGGCAATAATTCCTATTTATTTTTTACAAAAAAGAGAAAAAAAGAACTATTTTGAAGATAATCAAAATATTACACTCATTGATTCTATACAACAAACTATAAGCATACTGCAAGGAGCAAAGTTTATCGAAATTCTAAGCGTATATATGCCCAATGTCAATTTTTACAACGAAAACATATTAATGCTCAACAAAATATTTATATCGCCTTTGTCGAATAACGCTTTGGCTTTTTATGATTTTAATGTGAAAGACTCTATTCTGGAAGATAATACATTGGTATATTTTATAAAATTTCGCCCTAAAAATAGTAAGCTCCTTGCTTTCAACGGCGAAATGCAAATAGAGGCAGGTACATTTGCTTTGAAGTATATTAGAGCAAGTGTTGAACCCTCGGCAAATGTTAATTTTGTCCAACAAATAACTTTTAATCAAAGCTTTAGACCTGTAGGCAAAGGACGATATTTTTATAAATCAACCGAAAATATTGTTGATTTTGCTTACGAATTTCCACTTATAAGTCTCGATAATTCACTTTCCGCAGTTTTGACACGAAGCAACGACTATAGCAATATCAGACTTTTAGATGATGGTAGCGATATACCGACAACAGACTCTATTATGCCGATAAATGACTCTCTTTTCGCCTATTCAATTCAGCAGATTAACAACTCGAATCTACAAAAATCTATACATAGAACAGCAGATATACTTTTCAACGGTTATATTCATGCCGGTAAGGTCGATTTTGGAGTTATTTACGAATTTGTTCGATATAACGACTTGGAGGGATTTAGACCTACATTATCTATGAGAACAGGCAAGGCGTTTCATCAAAAATTTTCTGTTGGCGGTTATCTTGGATATGGTTTTGGCGACAAAGATTGGAAGTTTGGCGGTAATATACAACGCTATTGGGGACGAAATGACCAACACTATATCGGACTATTCTACAACAACGAAGTATATCGTTTCGGTTATGAA
Source organism: Porphyromonadaceae bacterium COT-184 OH4590 (assembly GCA_000768855.1). GTDB lineage: Bacteria > Bacteroidota > Bacteroidia > Bacteroidales > Paludibacteraceae > F0058. The sequence goes on from JRAN01000052.1 coordinate 12,192, forward strand.
AACAAACAGATATTGTCGGAAAATTCTTTGAGCCGAGGAGAAAGTATCCTTACCTCATTTTCATTTGGTAATGAGTATAATAAATTGCTTAAAAAACGATTAATCAATCTCAAATATAGCTTTGATATAGAGGGTTTTAAATTCACACTATCTCCTTCTTTTTCATACACTTACCCAAACCGATATATAGAGTTTACGAGCAAAGGGAATAGAATAGACAAAATAAAAATAGCATCATTGGCTGCAACATTTCGATTTTCTTTCAAAGAGAAACAGGTAAGGAGTTTTATGCGCAGATTTCATCTTCCCTCGCAATACCCTATCATAACACTACATTTAGAGGGTGGTAGATACCGGCTACATAATACTGATGGAAGATATGGTAAAGTGATTTTTGCGGTAAAACACAACTTTGCTTTTAGTCTCGGCAAAGTCTATATGTCTCTCTATAGCACAAAGATTTTCGGACAAGTACCTTATATAATGCTTGAACAACCACTGGTGGCTCAAGGTATATCACAGAATGTCAACAATTTTAGTCTTATCAACCAAGCTGAGTCATTTAATGATTTATACGGAGCATTATTTCTAAGATATTACACGAATGGATTTATAAGTAGCTTAATACCTACAATAAAAAATCTCAATTTACGAGAAACATTTTTTATAAATACGGTTGGTGGTACTCTCAACAAAAAACATAGAGATATACTTGATTTTGATGTTATCAGCAGTTTTAACACTCCATACATTGAGGCAGGAGCAGGTATAGCAAATATATTGTCATTATTCACTATAGAATCGGTGTGGCGACTTACCCACCGCAATCATCCCAATGCTACAAACTGGGGTATTATAGCAAGGTTTTACTTCGATTTTTAGGGCTGGATACACAAATATTTTGCCAATCTAAAAAAAATATATAATTTTGTAGCCTAATTTTCAAAAAAATATTTATCAATAGAAATCTATATGGAAAATAAGAAGAATACGAGTAAAGAACAAGAGACCGACATGGGTGAAATACTCACCAAAGCAGAGCGATTTTTTGAATCAAACCAAAAAATCATCTACTATTCACTAATAGCCATTTTGGCAATAGTGATAATTTGGTTCTTGGGTAAGAGGTACTATTTCGAACCTAAAAACGAAGAGGCAGCTGCCAAGCTTGTTTGGTGTGAGCAAAATCTTGCACGCGACTCATTCGCTTTGGCACTCAATGGTGATGGTATCAATAGCGGTTATGCCGAAATTTATTCTTCATATAAGATAACAAAAGCAAAAAACGAGGCTGCAATAGGTGCTGCCGTATGTTCTTTTCACTTAGGCAAGTATGACGAAGCTATCAACTATGCCAAAAAAGCAAACCGGAAGTCGTTGAACTTTGCCCCTGCTATGGAAGGTCTTATCGGAGACTGTTACGTTGAAAAGGGTAATATCAAAGAGGCTATATCATATTTCGACAAAGCTGCTGCTTACAAAAATGAAGCATTATCACCCCGATTTCTTAAAAAAGCGGGAGACTTATATCTTTTTGAACTAAAAGACAGTAAAAAAGCATTGGAATATTACCAAAATATAAAAGACAAATATTTTCAGAGTCAAGAGGCAGCCGAGATAGACAAATATATCGAACTTGCCTCGAAATAAAAAGATAAACAGTTTGCCGACAAATATCAATTTGTCGGCTTTGTCTTAAATAAAGTTTCTATTTCGCTTGTAAATGAATATAGCAGTAGTAGGTACAGGTTATGTGGGTTTGGTATCAGGTGCATGTTTCTCTGAAATGGGTATCAATGTTACTTGTGTGGATATCGACAAGCAGAAGATAGATAATCTCCGAAAAGGCATTATTACCATATACGAACCTAACCTTACGGATATGGTAATAAAAAACCACAAAGCAGGCAGATTGCATTTCACTACCGACCTCAAAGAGTGTTTGAAAGAAGTACAAGTGGTATTTTGTGCCGTAGGCACACCGCCGGACGAAGACGGATCTGCCGACCTTAGTTATGTACTTGATGTAGCACGTACTATGGGGCAGAATATCGACAAATACACAATGTTTGTAACCAAAAGTACGGTGCCTGTGGGCACTTGGCAGAAGGTAAAATCCGTTATTAAAGATGAAATAGACAAACGAGGTATAGACGTAGAATTTGACGTTGCCTCCAATCCCGAATTTCTCAAAGAAGGGGCAGCTATAAAGGACTTTATGAGTCCCGACAGAATAGTGGTTGGTATCGAAAACGAGCGAGCCAAACAGATAATGGACAAGCTCTATAAGCCGTTCACACTCAACCATTATCGTATGATTTATACTGACATACCATCTGCCGAGATGATAAAATATGCATCCAATGCGATGTTGGCTACACGTATTTCGTTTATGAACGAGATAGCCAATCTGTGCGATTTGGTCGGGGCAGATGTCAATATGGTACGCCAAGGTATTGGGTCAGACTCTCGTATAGGCAACAAATTTTTATATCCTGGCTGTGGCTATGGAGGCAGCTGTTTCCCAAAAGATGTAAAAGCGCTGATACACACCGCTACCGACAATGGTTACACTATGCAGATATTGCAGGCTGTCGAAAATGTCAACAACTACCAAAAGGGTATTGTTTTCGACAAGCTAAACAAGGTGTTTGACTCCAACCTAAATGGTAAAACAATAGCGATATGGGGTTTGTCGTTTAAACCCGAGACAGACGATATGCGTGAGGCTCCCTCGTTGGTGGTTATAGAAAAGTTGCTCGCTGCCGGTTGTAAAGTAAAGACCTACGACCCCGTGGCAATGGACGAGTGTCGTCGTAGAATAGGTGATAAGGTGGAGTATGGCTCCGATATGTACGACGCCTTGAAAGACGCTAACGCTCTTTTGCTGCTTACCGAATGGAAAGAGTTTCGTATGCCGACATGGCGCAGAGTCAAGGAGCTTATGGCAAACCGTGTAGTAATAGACGGTCGAAATATCTACGACCAAAAAGAGATGTACGATAATGGTTTTATATATTTACATATTTAATTAATTAGCAAACTAAAACCCCAAAAGCATGGAAAAAATAGCAATTATAGGACTTGGATATGTAGGGTTGCCACTTGCAATTGAGTTTGGTAAAAAATACAGAGTTGTAGGATTTGATATAAACAAAGCAAGAATAGAAGAGCTACAACAAGGCAACGACCATACATTAGAAGCGGACTTAGACAGCCTTAAACAAGCAGCCGATTTATATAACACAGATAAGACCAAAGGTCTCACCTTCTCTTACTCGGAAGGAGATATAAAGGAGTGCAACATATATATAGTTACAGTGCCGACACCCATAGATGATTTCAATTCGCCCGACCTAAAACCGCTTGTAAAGGCATCTCAGACTGTGGGCAGAGTTATTTCCAAAGGCGATATTGTTATCTACGAATCGACCACTTATCCCGGTTGTACGGAGGAAGACTGTATCCCTATTATAGAAAGCATTTCGGGACTGAGGTTCAATGTAGATTTCTTTGCCGGCTACTCGCCCGAACGCATCAACCCAGGCGACAAAGTAAATACACTGACAAAAATCAAAAAAGTTACCTCAGGCTCTACGCCTGAGATAGCAGATAAGGTAGATGCCCTATACCGCTCCATTATCGAAGCAGGCACACACAAAGCGCCATCTATCAAAGTAGCCGAAGCCTCTAAAATAATTGAAAACTCTCAACGTGACCTAAATATATCTTTTGTAAACGAATTATCTTTTATTTTCGATAAAATAGGTATAGACACCACCGATGTAATCGAAGCAGCAGCTACCAAATGGAACTTCCTCAAATATCAGCCCGGACTTGTCGGGGGACACTGCATTTCGGTTGACCCTTATTATTTGGTAAAAAAAGCAGAAAAACTCGGCTACATACCACAAGTGATACTTTCGGGCAGAAATGTAAACAATGCAATGGCATCGTTTATTGCCAATAAAGTGATGAAACTAATGATTAACAAAAGTTTACCCATAAAAGACTCAAATATCTTGATACTCGGGGTAACATTTAAAGAGAATTGTCCGGATATCCGCAACACAAAGGTGTTGGATATTTATAAAGAACTGAGAGAGTTTGGAGTAAATGTAGATATCTACGACAATTGGGTAAACAAAGATGAACTATACCACGAGTATGGTGTTAGGACAATAGAGGAAATCGACGAAAACAAAAAGTACAGCGCAGTGATTTTGGCTGTGCCTCACGAAAATTTCAAAAAACTGGATTTCGAACATTTTCATCGTCAAGGAGCAGTAATATTTGATGTAAAAGCTGTTATCGACAGACAATGGGTCGACGGAAGACTATAAAAAACTTAAATGTCGAAAAAATCAATAATCAATCTGTCCCTTGCCCAACTGCAAAAAGAGTTTGACTGTTTGGGTCTACCCAAATACACAGCCAAACAGTTGATGGATTGGGTTTATAATAAACGAATCACTTCATTAGAACAGGTTACCAATATTTCAAAACAAAATCTAAAGATTATCGAAGAGCATTTCGACATTGGACGATATACTTACAAGTTAATCGACACTTCGGAAGATGGCACAAAAAAATATCTTTTTGATACTCAAAAAGGTAACATCGAGACCGTTATGATACCCGAAGATGATAGGTTTACTTTGTGCATTTCGTGTCAGATAGGTTGCAAGATGAATTGCAGCTTCTGTATGACGGGCAAGTGTGGGTTTTCGGCTAACCTATCGGCTGGCGATATAGTGAATCAGGTACTCTCTGTGGACGAATCCGTGATACTCACAAATATAGTATTTATGGGTATGGGAGAACCTTTCGATAATCTGTCGGAGGTGCTTAAAGCTATTGAAATATTGACTTCGTTATGGGGTTTAGCTTGGTCGCCCAAACGTATAACTGTATCTACATCGGGGTTAATAAAGGGTACCAAAGAGTTTCTAGATAAAACACGATGCCATCTGGCCGTATCTCTACACAATCCTTTTCCGGAGGAAAGAAAAGATATTATGCCTATTGAAAACTCGAACTCAATAAAAGACCTAATAGCACTTCTAAAACAATATGACTTTACCCACCAACGTCGTCTATCGTTTGAATATATAGTATTTGAAGGGCTTAACGACAGTATAAGACACGCACAAGGTATGGTAAAGATGCTAAAAGGTATTTTTTGCCGTGTAAACTTAATAAGATTTCACGAGGTGGAAGGGCTTGATTTCAAAAGTCCCAATATGGAAAAGATGCAAAATTTTAGAGATTATCTCAACAAAAACAACATTATATCTACTGTTCGACGTTCGAGAGGCGAAGATATTGCTGCGGCTTGCGGACAACTCAAAAACAGTCATAAAACTGAATAATAATAGCAAATAGACTTTGTTATTGAAATATTTTAAATAAAAATTATACCTTTGCTATCCGAAACAAATCTCATTTTAATCAATAAACGGAATGAATAATAAACTAAAAATAGGCATAACTCACGGCGATATCAATGGTATAAGTTATGAAATAATAATCAAAACTCTCAGCAATCCAATGTTGTTGGAGCTTTGTATTCCAATCATTTACGGTTCGCCCAAAGTACTTGCATTTTATAAAAAGATGTTTGATATGGGCAATGTGAACGTAACCACTATACCATCTGCAAGCGATGCTCATAGCGGTAAAGCTTACATTATCAACTGCTGTGGAGAAGATATGAAAATAGAACCGGGCAAACAATCATCGGATTCGGGAGCTATTGCACTTGCAGCATTGAATGCCGCATCTGTCGATCTGCTCGAAAACAAGATAGATGCTTTGGTAACCGCACCTATCAACAAAAGCACTATACAGTCGGATAAATTTCATTTTCCCGGTCATACTGAATATCTTGAAAAAATTGCGGGCAATCAATCAATTATGATGCTCACTAGCGACAATGTAAGAGTGGCTCTAACTACCAATCACACACCCGTAAACAAGATAAGCAGTGTAATTTCAAAAGAGTTGATACTATCAAAACTAAAAATGTTGTACAATTCGCTCGTACAAGACTTTTGTATAACCTGCCCACGTATAGCCGTATTGGGGCTCAACCCACACGCCTCCGACAACGGACTTTTGGGAGATGAAGAAGATAGAATAATAAAACCGGCTATAAATGAAGCTAACTCTTTGGGAATTACTTGTACAGGACCTCTTTCAGCTGATGGCTTTTGGGGATCTGGAGCTTATGCCAAATACGATGCCATACTTGCAATGTATCACGACCAAGGGCTCTCGCCATTCAAAGCACTGTTTCAAGACTCGGGTGTAAACTTTACTGCCGGATTGCAATTTGTACGTACCTCGCCGGCACACGGCACAGCATACGATTTGGCGGGCAAAAATGCAGCAAGCAATCACTCACTACTCAAAGCCATTTATTTAGCAATTGATGTGGTAAACAATCGTAAGATGCATAGAGAAATAACAGCCAATCCGTTGAAAGTAGAACATTCTAACGAAAAAAGAGAAATATCCGAATAATATTGACATTTGACAAAATATCCATAATATTATATTATGCAAATAAACGTATTAAAATCGAAAATACACAGAGCAATAGTAACAGAGGCTAATCTTGATTACATAGGCAGTATCACTATCGACGAGGCTCTGATGGAGGCTGCCGGCATTTATGAGTACGAAAAGGTAAGTGTGGTAAATGTAACCAATGGAGCGAGACTCGAAACCTACGTAATAAGAGGCGAAAGAGGCTCAGGTGTAATCTGTCTGAATGGAGCAGCTGCACACCTTATTCATAGAGACGATATTGTAATAATAATGGCTTATACTTGGATAGAACATAGCGATATGGACAAACTTAATCCCAAGATTATTTTTCCCAAAGCCCCAAATAATAGAATTTAACGGTAAAAATTAATGTAGTTGTTATAATCACTCTAAATACTGACACAAAAAGACACTTATTCTCTTAAAAAAAAGGTATCTTTTTTGATTACTAAAGACAAAATTATGTAGACACTTTTACTCGAAGCCGGTAAATCGTTTTTGTATGTTATTCCTTTTTTTATATCTTTGCAAGATTGTAAAAAAAGACAATGTCCCTTTTGAATATAAAAAATTAAAAATTGATTAATTATATGAAACATTTATTTTCAGTATTATTTTTGGCATTAACCATTGGTATGTCGGCTCAAAATATACCTACTCCGATAGATAATTCGGTTCGCAAGGGTGTTTTGCCGAATGGGTTGACTTACTATATCAGACACAACCAACAACCCAAAGAGCGTTGCGAATTTCACATCGCTCAAAATGTAGGTTCAATTCTTGAACGAGAAGACCAACTTGGTCTTGCTCACTTCCTCGAACACATGGCTTTCAACGGGTCGAAAAATTTCCCCGACAAAGGCATTATCAACTACTTCGAGAAAATAGGTGTCAATTTTGGAGGTAACATCAATGCATATACCAGTATAGATGAGACAGTTTATCGTTTGTCGGATGTACCTACATATCGTGAGGGTATTTTGGATAGTGCTTTGCTGGCACTGTACGACTGGAGTTGTGCATTGACTCTGGCAGACTCTGAGATTGACAAAGAGAGAGGAGTTATAGTTGCCGAGTGGCGTACGACTAATAGTCCTTCCCGTCGTCTGTTTACAGAGTTGTACAAACAGATGTATGCAGGCTCTCAGTATGAAAATCGTATGCCTATAGGCGATACCACTATTATCAAAAACTTCACATATCAAGCACTAAGAGATTATTATCACAAGTGGTATGGTCCCGATTTACAAGCTATTGTGGTTGTAGGCGATATTGATGTGGATAAAATGGAGCAAAAGATAAAGAATCTGTTTGGCAAGATACCGGCTCGTACCAATAGAGGCGAACGTCCTATGTATGGATTGCTCCCAAACAAAGAGCCGATTATAGCTGTTGCAACTGATAAAGAGGCACAAAACTCAGTTATACAGTTACAGTTTAAGCACGAGGCTATGCCTAACGATTTGCGACTGTCGGTAGCAGGTTATACAAAAACGGTTATAGACAATATCATATCTACCATTTTCAGTTATAGATTTGAGGAGCAGATATTAGACCCTAATGCAAGTTTCTTGCAAGCATACGTTGGTTACGACCATCGAACCAAATCTACAGACATAGTCTCTGCTGTAATAGTGGCTAAAGAGGGTAAAGAGAAAGAGGCTTTCAAGCACTTACTAACAGAGGTACAAAAGGCTGTTCAACACGGATTCACCAACTCCGAACTCGAACGTGCCAAAACAGACATACTCAACTCTTACGAAAAGTCGTACAATGAGCGTAATACAAATAGAAATATAACATTAGCACAAGAGTATATTCGCAATTATATCGAATCGGAGCCTATACCCGGTATAGCTTGGGAATATGATTTTGTAAAACAGCTATTGCCTATGCTCACCACCAAGGCTGTGTCTGATGTTTTCAGCACTTACATTACCGACGAAAATCTTATTGTTGCTTTTCAGGGAGCTGACAAGCCTGAGGTGGTATTCCCATCTAAAACGGAAGTATTGGCTACTATGGAAAATGTAAAAAACACTAAATTTGATGCCCCAAAAGAGGAAGTATTGGTAACAAGTCTTGTGGACAAAACTCCAAAAGCAGGCAAAGTAAAAAAACGCACCGTATCTAACTCTTTGGGTACTACAGAATGGATTTTGAGCAACGGCGCAAGAGTAGTATTCAAACCTACTAATTTTAAACAAGATGAGATACTTCTCAATGCTTTCTCGTGGGGAGGTACCAATACGGTAAGCTTAGCTGATTTGCATTCGGCTTATTTTACAAGCGTTATTATAGCAAACAATGGATTGGGCAAATTCTCTTACCTCGATTTGCAAAAAGCCCTTACAGGTAAGATAGCATCAGTGTCTATATCTATCTCTGATGATACGGAGGGTTTAAGTGGAAGTTCGTCCATAAAAGACTTTGAAACAATGTTGCAACTTATCTATCTCAACTTTCAAAAACCACGCAGAGACGAAGCAGCTTACAACACTACTATGGATCGCTACCGCAATTTCATCATAAACAGAGAGAAAGACCCAAGATCTATTTTTGCGGATTCGCTATCGGCAAAGTGGAGTTGTCACGACGAACGCAATCTGATATTTAACACTGCTTTCCTCGAAAAGGTTAATTATGACAGAGCTTTGGCTATATATCAACAACGATTCGCCTCGGCAAGCGACTTTACATTTGTTTTTACAGGTAATATTAACCCCAATGATAAGAATACCGAAAAACTTATCACCACTTGGATTGGTTCGTTGCCAAAAGGTAAAACCGAAAAATATACCGCTCAGCCTAACTGTACCCCAAAAGGTAAAGTATCATCGACTTTTGCAGCAAAAATGGAAATTGAAAACATAAAGAATGCCATTCGTTACCACACTCCTATGCAGTACAACTGGGCAAATTCGATGAATATGATTTTCATCGGTTATATCTTAGATTATAGATATATGGAGAGCGTACGCGAAGACGAAGGCGGCAGCTATGGAGTAGGTGTACGCGGCTCGTTGAGCAAACTACCTACCGAACAGGCAATGTTGCGTATTCAGTTCGATTGCCATCCGGAAAAGCAAAAGACTCTTATCAATATCATTCACGAAGAGATAAAAAAACTTGCCAAAGACGGTCCGTCTGATGTGGACTTTAATAAAGCAAAAGAGGGTATGATTAAAGATTATGCAGAAAATATAGCCCAAAACGGCTACTGGTCGTCTATAATCGAAACATACTACCTGTACGGCAGAAACTATATAAAAGACTATCGTAATGCTATTGATGCAGTTACCAAAGAGACTATCAAAAACACCTTGCAACAACTTTTAGATTCAGGTAATGTATTCGAAATGTTTATGTTTCAAGAGAAATAAATAACTAAAGAAGCGATTTGATTTAGCATCAAATCCATTGTATAAAAAGCTACATAAGACAATGTCTGTTGTAGCTTTTTGTTACAAAAAATCACTACCTTTGTCAATTAATTTTTTAATAATAAAATAAACAGAGTAAAATATGTTTGATTTAGCTATTATAGGAGGAGGACCGGCAGGTTACACTGCAGCCGAAAGAGCTGCTCATTGTGGTCTGAATGTTGTTATTTTTGAAAAAAATGCTTTTGGCGGTGTGTGTCTCAATGAGGGTTGTATCCCAACTAAAACACTTTTGTATAGCGCCAAGCTATACCATAATGCAAAAGCAGGCAGCAAATATGGGTTCACTGCCGAAAATGTAAGTTTCGATTATGAAAAAATAATATCTCGGAAAAACAAAGTTGTTCGTAAACTCAATGCCGGCATACGAGCTAAAATGACCGGAGGCGGTGTAAATGTTGTAACGGGGTTGGCTGTTGTAAAAAGCTATGGAGAAGACAAAATCGTTATTGTAGCAAACGAACAGGAGTTTGAGGCAAAAAACCTACTGCTTTGTAATGGTTCACAAGTAGCTATACCACCTATAAAAGGTGTAGATACCACCGATTATATTACCTCAAAAGAAGCTTTGGAGATAAAAACAGTACCGTCGTCAATAGTAATAGTGGGTGGAGGCGTTATAGGTATGGAGTTTGCAGGGCTTTTCAACACATTTGGCTCCAAGGTAAGTGTAATAGAGATGGCACCAGAGATATTGCCTCCTGTCGATTCGGAAATATCCTCGATGCTAAGAGCCGAATACACAAAACAGGGTGTAGCTTTTTTTGTAGATGCCAAAGTAACGGCTTTGGAAAACAACAAAGTTTTTTTCACAGATAGCGAAGGCAACAACCAAATTATAGAGACCGAAAAGATATTACTGTGCGTTGGTCGCAAACCGCTACTGGATGGGATAGAAGTATTAGACCTTAAAACATTTAAAAATGGTATAGAGGTTAATGAATGTATGCAGACATCCAAACCGAATGTATATGCTGCCGGCGATATTACGGCTTTTTCGATGTTGGCGCATACTGCCGTACGTGAAGCCGAAGTAGCGGTAAACAATATTGTAGGCAAGTCGGATACTATGGCTTACAATGCTGTACCGGCGGTTGTATATACCAATCCTGAAGTAGCAGGAGTAGGATTTACCGAAGACGAGCTGAAGTCGCAAAACAGACCTTATAGCATCAAAAAGTTGCCTATGGCTTTTTCGGGTCGTTTTGTAGCCGAAAACGAAGGCGGAAACGGATTGTGCAAATTGATATTCGACGAAAATGACGTTATAATAGGTTGCCACATAATAGGCAATCCGTCGTCGGAAATTATAGCCATAGCAACTTTGGCTATAGAGCAGAAACTAACGATTGAAAGATTTCAAAAATTGATTTTTCCACATCCATCGGTAGGAGAGATTATCAAAGAGGCTTTATTCTGATTGTTTACACATAAAAACAACAAACAATAGCCTATGAAGAATACGATGTTCTGTATAGGCTATTGTTTGTTTTGTTAGCAAATAGTTAAACAGACTTATCCGACTTTATTTTACATCCATTTTACACTTTTCATTCTCAATTATACACTAATAATTTTTGCTATATTATCCTTATTTTTTATAATTTTGTAGCCGAAAATAATGTTTAGCAACTTCTACAAATAAAAACAATCTCCACCACACACATTATGATATACTTGCAACTTTTTTATACCTTCTTTAAAATAGGCTTGCTGGGGTTTGGAGGCGGATATGGTATGCTTTCTCTCATTCAGTTTGAGATAGTGGAGAGATATCAGTGGCTTTCGGTTAATCAATTCACCGATATAGTGGCTATTTCGCAGGCAACGCCGGGTCCGATAGGTATCAATTCTGCTACATTCGTCGGATTTTCGGTTGCAGGTATAGGAGGGGCGATAACGGCTACATTTGCCGTGGTATTGCCTTCATTTATACTAATGTATGTGTTGATAAAAATATTTAATCGCTACAAAGACAATCATTATGTAAAATCTATAATGTCTGTTATGCAATATGTGGTAATAGGCTTGATAGCCTCTGCTGCCGTGATGTTGATAAGTGAGGAGACTTTTGGCAAGGGCTTTTCTAATATTTTTGCGTGGGTAATACTGTTGGTGGCTTTTGTGGCGATGAGGTTTTCGAAGATAAGTCCTATTCTGCTTATCCTCATTGGGGGTGTAGTTGGGTGGCTATTTTTGTAATAAAACAGTCCGATGTTTTGTTATAAAATTGGGTTTTGGACAAACAAATAATTTTTTATTACCTTTGTACGATTTTTATCAACAGACAAACAATAAAATATAAAATATAAATTTTAAACTTAAATAAAACATATTTATTATGAGAAAATCATTAGAATCAATTGTTCTTGCCATGATTATGGTATTCACTCTATTTTCGTGTGCAAAGAAAGAATCGCTTGCTACGGCTATCCCTAAAGATACCTCTATGGTTATAAAAATCGACATTAAAAATTTGGCAAAAAAGTCTAACTACAACTTTATGAACAATAGCGTTATAAAGGGCTACGTAGAGATGATGAAGGCATCGCTAAACGATGAGCAGAAAAAACTGCTCGAAGAGTTTGTAGCAAACCCTAACTCCGTAGGAATAAACATATTAGAGGATATGTTTATATTCTATGGCAACAATGGCGATATGGGGTTAGTGATGTCGGTAAACAACAGCAAAAAACTTTATGACAATATACTCACAACAGACCCTAACTTTAAGGAGATGATTAAAGTGGATAAAGGTATATATACATTGGATTTGGGCAGAGTCAGCAGTATAGCTTGGGACAACAAACGATTTGTGGCACATATCAATTATGCTTCAATGATTTTGGGAAGTTCGGATATTAAAGTAAATACTGCCGAGCAATACTTACACCTCAAAAAAGACCAGAGTTTTTATGCCTCAGACAATTACAAAAAAATCAACGACAACAAAAACGATATTTCCATCTATTATTCGGCTAAACAATACTTCCAGTTTTACAATAATATTTTAGCCTCTTCGGCTTTATCAAGCGAAGATAGCAGTGACCAAGAGCTTTTGGATATGATAGCTCAGCTATCCGATGCTATGAGCGAAGTAGCCTACAATATGATAGGTAGCTGCAATTTTGAAAATGGTAAAATCGTATGCAAAACAAATATGTTTTTTGATACACCTGAGGCAGAGGCAAAATACAACAATTTGAAACTCCCTAATGCCTCTCTTACAGGCGATTTAAACAAGTATGTGTCCTCAAACGGTATTCTGTATTTTGCGGCGCATATAAACGGCAAGGATATTGTAGCCGATATATCGACACTAAAAGCAGACAACCTGCTAAACAAACTAAGCGAAAAACTCAATATCAACTTACGCGATATACTTTTGGCTTTTGACGGAGACTTAATCTTTGGTCTCAATAGAGTTAATACAGAAAACGACGAAAAACCAATTGAGTTTTCGCTGTTTGCCAAGGTCGATTCGCTGAAAGCTAAAACACTATTGGATTCGCTTGTGTTGAAAGACAACAAAACAATTGTCAAAATCACACCAAACAATTACAGTTCAAACCGTTTTCTTTTCGGGCTACAAAACGGAGTGTTGTATTTTACCAACGATAGCACCGATTACGTCAATTTTGGCAAAGGAGGTATAGCCAATACTTCTATTGACAAGATAAAAGAGCAACCTCTATATTTAGGCGGCGATTTAAGGATTCTAAAAGACCAGCTTATCAATCAAATAAATATAGGCAACCCCAAAAGAGTGGATTTGGCTAAAGAGGCATTGGGACTTATCTCTACGTTTGAGACAAAACAGGACGATAAACTCAATGGTACTTTTGAGATAAATTTCACGGATACCAAAACCAACTCTTTAGAACAGATTTTTAAACTTATCGACAAAGCGATAAATGGAATAATGTAACCGAAAAAGGCTGTCTCAAATATAGAGGCAGCTTTTTTGTTTTGGATTATATTTTTCATCAAAGAATCGGACTATTTAGTATTTTTATTTTAACTTTGCACTCAGTTACTTTTTATATGCATCAAAGTAACGCAAAAGTATAATTGAAAATTTTTTATTAATTCAATATTTTTAAGAAAAATGAAAAAGATTTTACTTCTAACGGTAATGGCTTTAACAGGCTATTTTGCAAACGCAAAGGCACAAGAAGCACCGGCAGTTGATATTAAACTCAATGATGTTACTTCCACCACATTCACATTTACATTTACCCCAAACAGTACAACTAATCAGTACTATATACTAGCGATGGACTCTACTGAGATACCTACTTGGGAGCAAAGGACAGGTATGTCAATACACAGATTAATTCAAATGTGGGGTAAAAAACTAACAACTACAACAACCTACACTTGGAAAAAGTTTGTACCAAATACAAAATATATAGTATATGCTCTTGCCAACGACTCTACCAATAAGGTACACCAAAAAGCATCTGTAACGACTAAAATGTTAGGAGGTACAGGTGTAGCAGAGCAAACTGTTGTGGTAAGTGAAGTAACCGCTACAACAGCCACAGTAACAAACACTCCAAATTCGGAAACAAGTAGATATTACGAACAGATTGTAGAAAAATCATGGGCGGATAAAGTAGGTATGGACTCGGTAGTAAAATTTATTACAAAAGATAATCCTTATGTCCGCTATGATGTACATACTTGGGTATGGCCTAACCTTACCCCCAACACCGAATATTTGGCTATTGCGGTTGGTTTCAATGCAAACAATGAGCAAGGAACTGTTACTACCGTATCTTTTAAAACACTTTTAAGTTCTGTAGAGACCATCAACTCTAATATAGAATTATACACTTTCCCCAATCCGGCTAAAGACAATCTCTATATAAAATGTGATGGTATGACTAAGCTTGAGCTATTCGATCTCGCTGGTAATAAATTGCACACACAAAATGTACAGAGCGACAACTCTACAATCAACATAACACCTTACTCCGAAGGCACTTACATACTAAAAGTAACATCTCAAAAAGGCATTACTACCCAAAAGGTTGTAATTTACAAGTAATCAAATAAGCAAATTACTCATATCGTTTTCCCCAAAGATTTTTCACCTGCTCTTTAATCTTGGTCTCGGCAGGGTTGTTTTGGGGTTTCCACAGCCGTATATTGTCTATTGTATCTGGGCGAAACTGTTGTTTTATAAAATTATTTTCAAAATCGTGAGCATATCTATAATCTTTACCGTAGTTTAACTCTTTCATCAATTTGGTAGGAGCATTACGCAGATGTAGAGGTACGGGTAGATTGCCTGTCTTCTCTACCAAATCCATTGCCTCATTAATAGCCATATATGCGGAATTGCTTTTGGGGCTTGTAGCCAGATATATGGTGGTTTCGGCAAGTGGTATCCTTGCCTCAGGCAAACCTATCTTATGAACCGCATCAAAACAGGCATTTGCAAGCAAAAGAGCGTTAGGGTTTGCTAAGCCTATATCTTCGGCAGCAAGTATAATAAGCCTTCTGGCTATAAACTTGACATCTTCGCCTCCGGCTATCATACGAGCCAACCAATAGACAGAGGCATCGGCATCGCTTCCACGAACGCTCTTGATAAATGCGGATATTATGTCATAATGAATTTCTCCGTCTTTGTCATAAGCCAAAGGATTTTGTTGTAATCGCTCTTCCACCGTTTTGTTGTCTATTAAGATTGTACCTTGAGGTTGTGCATTCACAATTAGTTCTATAATATTCAATAGTTTACGAGCATCTCCTCCAGCAAATCTTAATATTGCTTCATTCTCAAGTATATCTATTTGTCGTTTTTTTAGTTCGGTATCATTTTTCAAGGCATACTCTATAAGATGCTCCATATCTCTTTTCTCGAGTGACTTAAATAGATACACCTGACATCTGGACAGCAGTGGAGTGATTACCTCAAATGATGGATTTTCGGTAGTGGCTCCTATAAGAGTAAATACACCTGTTTCGACCGCTCCAAGCAGAGAGTCTTGTTGCGATTTACTAAAACGGTGTATCTCATCTATAAACAGTATTGGAGGAGCTGAGTTGAAAAATTTATTATCTTTTGCTTTCGCTATCACCTCTCGTACATCTTTAACCCCTGATGTAACGGCACTAAGTGTATAAAACGGACGTTTCAGTTGGTTTGCAATAATTTTGGCAAGAGTGGTTTTGCCCACTCCAGGTGGTCCCCAAAGGATAAACGACGAAATATTGCCACTCTCTATCATAGAGCGAAGTACCGCACCATTATCCAACAGATGTCGCTGTCCAACAAAGGTATCAAGAGATTGAGGACGAAGCCTTTCGGCAAGAGGTAACATTGTTTTTATTAAATTTATTATTTATGCAAATTTACAAAATATTTTTTGTAGATGATAAAAAATGATTACCTTTGCAAACGATTAGGTTCTATACGGATTAAAAAGGGAATGCCGTGAAAATCGGCAACAGACCCGCTGCTGTAAGCTTCAAAAAAATTTTTCACTACTGCACCACTGATTGAAAACAATCGGGAAGGAATAGAAAAATGAAGTAAGTCAGAAGACCTGCCTGATTGGTTTAATATTAATTATCCCTCGAGGAGAAGGGTTTTTAATAAAAATAAAATAACATAAATATAACATTAACAACATTTATTAGAAATAAGTGATGTTGTGCAAACGGGTTTAATCAGCAAAATGAGCATTAATCATTGATTATTGCACTGTAATAATTGTGTTAATCTATAATACACTCCAAAAGAGAATACTAAAACAAAAAACATTCATACAATAATGTCATAGTTTTTATAAATCAAAAAATAAATTACCTCATTGTTCGTTTTCTGCCACTCATGTTCTATGAGGTAATTTATTTTAATATTTTTTAAACCCTCTTCGAATAAATTAAATTAAGAAAGAATCATAAATAAAACATATAATTAACAAAAAAAATAATATCATGAGAATTAACATTTTATCTAAGCTTACATCTAAAATTTGTTTGATTGTTTGTCTCTGTGTCATAACTTTTTCTTCTTGCCGACAAGAAGGTCCCAGACGAGACCCCAAAATTATTACCAATAGTGTAGGTTTTTATCTGTTGAATCAAGGCAATATGGGCAGCAACAAGGCTTCTATCGACTTTTACGACTATGCTACGGATAGTTACAGGCTTAACATATTTGAGGCGGTAAACCCTAATGTAGGTTTTAAATTAGGAGATGTAGGCAACGACTTACAGATATACGGAAACAAAATGTATGCAGTCATAAACCTCTCTAATATGGTAGAGGTAATGGACAAAAAAACGGCAAAACACATAGACACAATTGCTATACCTAATTGCCGATATATTGTTTTTAAGGGAGATAAGGCTTATGTATCATCTTATGCCGGACCTGTAGGTGCAAAAAAACAACTTGGTTTCGTTGCCGAAATAGATACTGCCTCTCTAAAAGTGCTCAGACGAGTAACGGTTGGATACCAACCCGACCAATTGCAAGTGGTAAACGACAAATTATATGTGGCTAATTCCGGAGGTTATGACGCTCCTGATTATGATAGAACCGTTTCGGTAATAGACTTACATACATTCACAGAGATAAAAAAGATTGATGTCGGTATTAATCTTTACAGGGTTCAAAAAGATAAAGAGGGCAACCTGTATATATCTTCACGCGGTAATTACGTCGATATTCCATCTAATATATACAAATTGAATACAACTACAGAAAAAGTAGAGTCGTTGGGAATCGAAACAGATTCTTTTATACTTATAGGAGATTCTCTATTCTCTATATCCACTAACTACACGACCAATCAAAACAAATATATACTATATGACCTAAAAAACAGAAAAGTCATAAAAGAACAGTTTATATCAGATGACATAACAAAAGATATAAGAGTACCATACTATATAGACTACAACGCCCAACGAGGCGAAATCTATATCTATGATGCAGAGACATTTATAGTACCCGGCGAACTCTTCTGCTTTACAAAAGATGGTGTTTACAAGTGGAGAAAAACTACCGGCGATATACCAGCTGCAATCGCTTTTCTAAACGAAACTAAGTGATATAACTCAATTATAATTTATTGACATAAAAATTTTAAGCAATGAAAAAACTATTATTCTTGACATTGTTTGCGGTATGCGGTATAGTTTCTGCTTTACCTCAAAAATCAGACAAAATCAGTCGTGTGCTGGAGTATCGTCCCGCTCCCGGGCAGCATATAAACCGTATGTTTCCTCCACCCGAATTGAGCGACACTTATGAAAATGCACTCAAATTTGCCAACGACTGTTTGGTAGGCAACAAATCGATGCTGGGGCTGGGAAGTTTCGGCGGTTATGTGATAGTAGGTTTTGACCACTCTATTATAAATATAAAAAACGAATATGATTTTAAAGGTTTGGGAAATGCTTTTCCGGGTAGTTCCGAACCGGGAATAGTAATGGTATGCCAAGATTTGAATAAAAACGGGCAACCCGACGAGAACGAACCATGGTATGAACTTGCCGGCAGCGAGTATAGCAATCCGCAGACTATAAAAAATTATGAAATAACATATTTTCGTCCCAATCCGGATAAACAAAGGAAGAATATAAGTTGGAAGGATAATCAGGGACAGGAAGGAGAGATAAGTCATATTAGTTTTGCCACACAAGAGACTATGTATCCTCTTTGGGTCAAAGAAGATCAGATTACTTTTAAGGGAACCAAACTTCGCAATACTGCTCACGATACAAGCGGAAAAGGAACATATTGGGTATTAGACGCTTTCGATTGGGGGTATATAGACAACAACTCCAATGCAGATGAAATAACAAAAAATGGCTTTAAGATCGAATGGGCAGTAGATGCCGAAGGAAACCCGGTAGAACTGGATTATATCGACTTTATCAAAGTATATACAGGACAGCTACAAGAAGCCGGTTGGTTGGGAGAGACATCCACTGAAATATTCGGTATCATAGACTTACACCCAGATGCAATTATTTCTAATATAGACAACACAGTAATTGATAATACAAACTTACTTATTACTCAAAACCAGATAACGATTCTGGATAATAGCGACGAGCAATATCAAAGCAATATATACAGCATCACAGGAAACCTTGTGATATCCAATGTGAACACAAAACATATTGATATATCGGGGCTTCCGTCAGGAGTATACCTTATACGCATAAAGACTCCGAACAACTTATTTACACAAAAATTTATAAAACGATAATTGTGAGTAAATTTTGTTAAAAAATTTATGTATTAATAAAAAATGTATTTGGATCGGATATAACGTATTGAGATAAAACAGATTAAAAATTAGGCTTATTGCTCAAATAATTAGCAACAAGCCTAATTTTTAATTATACAACAAACCGAATTGTAAACTTTTATTGTGGGAGTAAAATAGTGCTAATTACAGAATAATTGCTATACGGTAAAAGTTTTAGATTACTATATAATATTTTTACATAAAACCACTAAAGTGACTCACAGGTAGATATTTTTAGACGAATTTTGGTACTATTTTATAAGCTGTGTGTAAATTAATTTCGAGTAATACTTTTTCTATCAAAAATTTTTATTAATTTTGCTTTTATTGGATAAATCCAGTAGCTCAATTAATAAAATCATCATAAACAGTTGATTTATTTTTAATAAAAAAACAATCCTTAGTAATGGACAAAAACAAAATAAGAGAAATTATTGCCAAGCGATGTGCTTTGGAATTGAATGACGGAGACGTGGTTAATCTTGGGATAGGTTTGCCCACAATGATACCCAACTACCTTCCGAAAGGAGTGAGCGTGATACTACAATCGGAGAATGGACTGCTCGGGCTGGGACCAACCCCTCCGGCAGGCGAAGAAAACGAATACCTCACTAATGCAGGGGGCGGTTATATCTCGGTTGTTGCAGGTGGCTCTATTTTCGACACATCTACCTCATTTGGCATTATCAGAGGAGGACACGTAGATGTTACCATTTTGGGAGCATTACAGGTAGATCAATACGGCAACCTCGCCAACTGGGCTATACCGGGAGGCAAAACACCGGGTATGGGTGGCGCTATGGATTTGCTCGTCGGGGCAAAATGTGTAATACTTGCAATGGAACATACTGCAAAAGGCAACCCTAAAATAATGAAACAGTGCACATTGCCTCTAACAGCGTCACACGAAGTTGATATGATTGTTACCGAATTAGGAGTAATGCATATAACTCCCGAAGGTATAGTACTTACCGAGATTAATCCCGAATTCACTCCGGAAGAAGTACAAAAGCAGACAGAGGCTACGCTGATAATTTCAAAAGACTTGAAACCAATGTTCTAACCCAATACTATAAATGTTATTATGCTAAAAATAGGCGATAAATATACTTACACGTTTTCGTACACACAAAAAGATGTCGAACTGTTTGCCCAGCTAACAGGTGACGACAATCCTATACATTTAGATGAAAATTTTGCCCGAAACACACCTTTTGGTCGCCCCATAATGCACGGTTTTCTCTCGGCTGCGGTATTTTCCAAAGTATTCGGCACTCTATTTCCCGGACAAGGCACTATATATATGTCGCAAGAGATGAAGTTTCGTGCTCCTATGTTTGTCGATACTCAATATACGGCACTATTCGAGGTAGTTAGCCATAATGCGGATAAACACTCCGGCACAATATCGTGTCGTATAGTAGATACCGAAGACAAAGATTGTATAACAGGAGAAGCTACTCTAAAACATTTTAAACAATTTTAGAGGCAAGCACTTACTAACGATAAAAAATCTGAAGTTAATTGGAAATGCAGTTGTTTTGTTTTTAGGGAAAAATATAAATGTTATGGTTTGTCGCTATATACGAATAGCTGTTTTTACAAAATACTGATATATACTATATTTGCAAAAACGAAATTCATATTTATACCACAAACAGCAACTCATAATAAAAAAATCAACACATATTATTTATAGACCCCAATGGCTAAAATTCTTCATATTTCAAAATACTATTACCCTTACTATGGCGGAATAGAAGATGCGGCACAAACTATTGTCAAAGAGCTGAAACCAACTCATACTCAGAAGGTAATATGTTTTAACGACAAAAATCGAACTCAGACAGATATTATTGACGAAATTGAGATTACAAGAGTTGCCACAATAGGCACATTTTTTTCTCAACCGATACCAATCGGATATACCTCTATTCTAAGACAATTGATAAAAGAGTTTGAGCCTGATTACATACATTTGCACCTGCCAAACCCAATGGTAACGCTTGCTTTGTTGCAGATTGACCTTGGTAAAGCCAAATTATACGTTCATTGGCACGCAGATATTTCGGGGCAGAAGTTGTTATACTCCTTTTATAAATCTTACGAGAAGAAAATACTCATAAGAGCCGATAAAATAATTGCTACATCACAAATATACTTAGAACACTCCAAAGTGATTAAATACTTTCTTTATAAATCGGTAATTATTCCAAACACGATAGACGACGAAAAGTTTGAATACAAAGAGGGAGACAACGAAAAAATTGCCACAATAAAAGAGAAGTTCGGCAACAAGAAAATACTCTTTTTTGTAGGACGACATGTACCATACAAAGGCATAGAGTATATCATAGAGTGTGACAGATTGATAAAAGACGATTGCGTGTTCGTTATAGCAGGCAAGGGACCACTTACATCAAAACTAAAAGCCAAAGCCGGTAAAAACAAAAGGATACACTTTGTAGGAAAACTTTCGGATGATGAGCTAAAACTCTACTTACAAGCCTCATACCTATTCCTTTTTCCCTCTATCAATAGGAGCGAAGCCTTTGGTATAGCCTTAGCCGAAGCCTTGTACTGCGGTTTGCCTGCTGTGAGTTTCTATATCAAGGGAAGTGGAGTAAATTGGGTGAATAAGCACGATTATTCGGGATTGGTAGTAGATAATAGAAATATCAAAGCCTTTGCTGAATCTATCCAAAAAATGCTCAACGACAACAGCTTACAGAAGAGTATGAGCATAAATGCAAAAGAGTGGATTAGACAAAACTTTCTTACAGACAAAGCTTTTGTAACCCTTCACGAAATATACAGAGAAAAAAAATTTAGCGAGACAAATAGAGTCAATACCTCTATTGTATTGTACAACAATGAGTTCAAAAAAGTTAAAACACTTGTACAAACCTTACGAAAAAACCCCAGAGTAGAGCGAATTTTCCTTATAGACAACTCAAAAAACATTAACAAAAAATACAAAGAACTTGACGCTATATACATATTCAACAACAAGAATTTAGGCTATAGTAGAGGACACAATATAGCATTAAGGCAGACGCTATGCGACAAAAACGCCGAAAGTCACATAGTTATGAATGCCGACATATTGTTTGACCCATCGGTAATAGACAATATAACCGACTATATGCACGAGCACAAAGATGTAGGTGCTTTGATGCCTAAGGTCTATTACCCAAACAACAAGATACAGTACCTTTGTCGTCTTTTGCCTACACCTATCGACCTTTTCGGCAGACGATTTTTGCCCAAACAATTTATGAAAAAACGAGTGGAACGATTAGAAATGCGTCATACCGACTACAACAAAATAATTGAAGTTCCACATATTTCGGGTTGCTTTATGTGTATAAGGTCTGAAATACTCGAAAAATCGGGACTATTCGATGAGCGTTATTTTCTATATTTAGAAGATGTAGATCTTACTCGCCGTATATCAAAATACTCAAAAACAATATTTTACCCACAAACACATATAATACACGAACACAAAAGAGGATCATATAACAGTTTTCGACTTCTTTTGAGGCACATATCGAGTGCTTTTAAATATTTCAACAAATGGGGTGTATTTTCCGACAAAGAGCGTGATGTTATAAACGAAAAAACAATAAAATCGACACTATAAAACTTAAACAAAATTCATAAAAATGGAACTATTAAATTTCGTACAGATTTCGAGTGCATTTATTATACTTTTTGCAATTATTGATATAACCGGCTCTATACCTTTGATATTAAATTTAAAATCGAAAGGAGTAGAAATAAATCCTGTAAAGACAAGTTGTGTCGCTTTAGCAATAATGATTATGTTTTTGTTTCTTGGTGAACGGATACTGTTGCTTTTTCACGTTGACATACAGTCTTTTGCTGTCGCCGGTTCGTTCGTTTTGTTTATTATGTCGCTCGAAATGATACTCGACGTAGAGATATTCAGAAACAACGGCCCCAAAAATGTCGGCGCTATTATACCTATAGCCTTTCCTCTGGTAGCAGGCCCGGGTAGTTTTACAGCTATGATATCACTACGAGCCGAATTCGATATGATAAATATTTTGATAGCTCTTATAGCCAATCTTTTATTTGTATTTCTGGTATTGAAACTTACTGGTAAGATAGAAAAATTATTAGGTAAGGGAGGTATTTACATTTTACGTAAGTTCTTTGGTATAATTCTATTAGCTATTGCAGTAAAACTATTTACCTCAAACCTACAACATCTTATTTAGAAAAACAATTTTGTTGTAATAAAAAAATCACTAACTTTGCTTTTAGTTTTAACAAAAAAATTAATAATAAAAAACAACATTTTATGAAGAAAATAATTTTAGTTTGTCTATTCATAGCAGGTTTTGCCACAACAATATCGGCTCAACCAAGAGCTATCGGAGGAAGATGGGGATGGGATTTAGAAGCCTCTTATCAACATGGTGTAAGTAATTCTACATACTTTCAAATAGATGCAGGTCTTATAAGATACGGTTGGGGAACACAAGCAGTAGGTACATACAACTGGATTTTTGCCACTCCCGAATGGGGTGATTATGGCAAATGGGAATGGTTTGCAGGTGTTGGTGCCGGAGCCGGTTATTCTTGGTATAAGTATAACAATTACTTTTTTTTAGGAGTAGCAGGCAATATAGGGCTATCGTTTACATTTCCTTTCAATTTGCAACTATCAGTAGATTACCGACCTGTTTTAGGTCCAGCTTTTGGTAATTCGGTAGGTTTTTATACAGATGGATTTTTATCCAGCGGATTTAGTGTGAGATATGCTTTCTAAAAGAAAACATCAACTATAAAAAAACAGGGTTATCAGACAATTTGATAACCCTGTTTTTAATACCAATGATAATTATCCTGCATGAATTGCCTCAGAAGGACAAACAGCAGCACAAGAACCGCAAGAGGTACAAGCATTTGGATCTATCACATAGATGTCTCCTTCAGAAATAGCTTCAACCGGACACTCGCTAATACAAGTACCACAAGCAACGCAATCGTCTGTTATAATGTAAGCCATTTTTTAAATTATTTTTTTTAGTTAGTAATTATTTTGCATTGCAAAGTTATATAAAATTCCAACATCAACAAACAAAAAAAATGAATTATGTGCCAATTATTGCTAAAAAAGTCAGTAACTCAATGTAAACCACCAATTTTCTCCAACAAAGAACACTATCGACATAAAACTTCTATCTAAGATAGAGCAAACTAACTTGTTTTCCCGTACAACATTTAAAATATTTTTTATAAATTTGCACGATAAACATAATTATCAACGAATTGGAGAAATCCTTTAAAAACATCAAATTTTAGAATGAAGATAAAAAACATTACTTTGTTAATTGCCTTACTAATGGCAACAGTATGGAATAATATTCAGGCACAGACCAAATACGATCTTTATGTAGCCGGAATACAGGTAACATCAGACAATGCGGCTGATATTGGTACAGGCAGCTCTGATATAACCGGTAGCATAAGCTACGACTATATGACCAAAACATTGATATTGGAAAACGCCACAATCACCACCAACGACAAAAACGCCATTTATAACAGCAACATAGACAATTTGGCTATTATATTGATTGGCACAAATACCATTAGCACAACAAATTACAACGCTATTTTCTTAAAAAAGAACACCATAATAAGTGCCGACGGCAACAACGGCTCGCTTTCGATAACCGCTATTGGAAATGATATAAGTGGCATATATATTTATGAAAATACTACTCTTACTGTTGAGGGCAATGCCTTGCTCGAAGTAAAAGGAGCTTGGGGGATAAATGGTTTGGGTGGCTCTGCCAACGAATCGTTAGTTGTAGACGAATCCACAGTAAAGGCAACAGGCGGTTCATACGGTTCTATAGCCGACTTGGCAGCCCTTACGCTTATAGGCTGCGAAATAACCAAACCCACAAGAGCAATATTTAACAACTCTACTCACTGTGTAGAACAAAACGGACAGAGAGTAACTTCGGAATTAGTAATAGAACCTACAATAACCAAGTACGAGCTATATATAGCAGGTACACAGGTAACATCAGACAATGCTGCCGACATTGCTTCGGTAAACCCTAATATAGAGGGTAATATCAGTTATGATGATAATACCAAAACGTTGACTCTCGATAACTCTACTATCAAAACTCCAAGTATCGAAAGAGGTATTCATAATAGCGGTATAGACGGATTAAAGATTGTTTTAAAAGGCTCAAATACTATTACAGCACCCGATTATAGTGCGGTATCTTTGTATGCAAATACCACTATCGGAGGCGCCGGTTCAATAAATATATCAGACACTATAAGCAGTGCCATATACATAAGTGATAATACCACTCTTACTATCGACGACGGCTGCTCGATAGAGATATATGCAATGTGGGGTATAAGAGGCAAAAAAGGTGTAACAAACGAAAAGGTAGTAATAAACAATGCCACTCTAAAAATATATGGCAGAGACACACCAATAACAAATTTAACAGACTTTACATTAAACAATTGTGTAATAAGAGAGCCGCAGGGAGCGGTATTCAACCATGCTACACACCGATTGGAACTTGATGGACAGAAAATAACAACCGAGGTTATAATATCTCCTATCGGAGCCGGCACCACGATAGTCGAAAACAAAGATATAAGCGTATGGAGCGACAAAGGTATGTTGCACATAAATATCGAAAACAGTAACACCTCCACCAATAGAGCAAACGCTTACATATACAATATATCGGGCAAACTTGTACGCTCTGTGATACTTTCGGACAGACAGACATCTATACCATTACCAACAGGTATATATTTTGTACAAGTTGGGAATAACAGCAAAAAAGTAGTTATACAATAACTCATAAATTAGGTACAAAAAGAGACTTAACTCAGAACAAAGTTAGGTCTCTTTTTTATGTATATTTACGCTCCTTTCGAGGCTACTCTACGTCGTTCGTGTTCGTCGAGAATTATCTTGCGGATACGGAGATGTTTCGGGGTAACTTCGAGGTATTCGTCAGCCTTGATATACTCAAGCGCCTCTTCGAGCGAGAAGACGATAGGCGGTATAAGTCTCACCTTGTCGTCGGAGCCTGAAGCACGCATATTGGTTAGTTTTTTCGACTTGGTAACATTTACTATCAAGTCGCCCTCTTTTGAATGTTCGCCTACTACCTGCCCGGCATAAACCTCCTCTTGCGGAAAGATAAAAAACCTGCCTCTGTCCTGCAACTTGTCGATAGAGTAAGCAAAAGCGGTACCGCTCTCCATAGCGATGATAGAACCGTTGTTGCGACGTTCGATATTGCCTTTCCAAGGAGCATATTCGAGAAAACGATGTGCCATTACAGCTTCGCCTGCCGATATCGTCAAGACATTGTTCCTAAGTCCGATTATACCACGTGAGGGGATATGAAACTCGAGATAAACTCTATCTTTTTTTGTATCCATAGACATCAGTTCCCCTTTTCGACGAGTAACTATATCGATTATTTTGCTTGCATACTCTTCCGGCACATTCACTGTGAGTTGTTCTATCGGTTCGCACAACACTCCGTCTATCTCTTTTTGTATTACCTGCGGTTGCCCCACTTGCAACTCATAACCCTCGCGGCGCATAGTCTCGATAAGAATAGACAGATGTAGCACACCACGCCCCGAGACCTTCCACGAGTCGGCACTGTCCGACTGTTCGACACGTAGAGCAAGATTACGGTCGAGTTCTCGTATTAGACGGTCGTGTATATGTCGCGAAGTTACATATTTGCCCTCTTTGCCGAAAAAAGGCGAGTCGTTGTTGGTAAAGGTCATCGACATTGTAGGTTCGTCTATGGCAATAGGTGGAAGAGGTTCGGGATTTTCGACACTCGTAATCGTATCGCCTATCTCGAATCCTTCGATACCTATTACAGCACATATATCACCCGAACCGACACTCTGAACGGGAGTTTTGCCAAGCCCCGAAAATGTATTGAGTTGTTTTATCTTCTGTTTTATCTTTGTACCATCGCGTTTTACAAGCATTATCTCCTGTCCGTCGTTGATAACACCCCGATGTACCTTACCTACGGCAATACGCCCTACATACGACGAATAGTCAAGCGAAGTGATGAGCATTTGAGGCTCGCCATCAATATATTTAGGAGCAGGAATATGTTCGATGATGGTATCGAGCAGAGTTGTGATATTGTCAGAAGGCTTTTGCCAATCGTGCGACATCCAATTATGCTTTGCCGAACCGTATATAGTTGGGAATTCGAGTTGTCGTTCAGTAGCATCAAGGTTGAACATCAACTCAAACACCGCACTCTGTACCTCCTCGGGCTGGCAATTTGGCTTATCTACCTTATTGATAACAACAATAGGCAGAAGCCCTATTTGCAACGCTTTTTGGAGCACAAAACGTGTCTGCGGCATAGGTCCCTCAAAGGCATCGACAAGCAAAATACAACCGTCAGCCATATTTAGCACACGTTCTACTTCGCCTCCAAAGTCGGAGTGCCCTGGAGTGTCGATAATATTTATTTTGCAATCTTTGTATTCTATTGATACGTTTTTGGATGTAATGGTAATACCTCTTTCTCGCTCCAAATCGTTGTTGTCTAATATAAGCTCGCCTGTGTTCTGATTGTCTCTAAAAAGTTTACCTGCCAGCAGCATTTTGTCCACAAGTGTGGTTTTACCGTGGTCTACGTGTGCTATGATAGCTATGTTTCTTATATTCATTGTATAATGTGAATTTTGTGAAATCCACAATCACCGTTTTGGGAAGTGATGATTGTTTGTAAAATAGGGTGCAAAATTACAAAAAATCAATGAAAATCTTATTTTTTCACAACAATTCTGTAACCGGTAAATACAAAAAAGAGGGGAAACTTTCAGTCTTCCCCCTTTAATCAATTTAATATTAAACATTTAAAACTACATTTCCCACTGTTCGAGGGTGTCAAGTAGTTGCTCGAAGTTTTTGACTTTCGATTTTGACTTTATTTCGTCTATCTGATTTTCGAGTGCCGTCTCGTACGACTCCTCCTCTACATTGCGGATAACACCCATTGCCACAGGCATATCGGGGTAACGCATAGTAGCGAGTTTCAGATGCAAGGTGTAGTCGGGCGTTTTGGCATTGTGTATAAGAATATCTTTCTCGGTAATGCCATTTTCGCCTATTGTTACCACTTTCAAATCAAAACCATTGAGAACAAGCCCTTTGTCTCTATTAGCTCCGAATATCATCGGTTTGCCGTGTTCGAGGAAAATGGTCTTCTCTGCTCTATCCTCTTTCGACGAAATTGCCGAATGTGTGCCGTTGTTGAATATAACACAGTTTACCAGACACTCCACCACCGACGTTCCTTTGTGGTTGTGGGCGGCAGGCAGCACCATTTTGGCAACCTCAAAATCGACATCGAGCATACGTGCATAGAACGTACCTCCTGCTCCAAAGGTAAGAGCCGCAGGCTCAAAAGCCTTTTCGACGGTGCCATAAGGTGACGATTTGGTAACAAAACCTTTGGGTGAGGTCGGCGAATATTGCCCTTTGGTAAGCCCGTAAATACGGTTATTAAACAACAATACGTTTATATCTACATTACGTCTTACGCTGTGAATGAAGTGATTACCACCAATTGCCAGACAGTCGCCATCGCCTGTTGTCTGCCAGACGCTCAACTTGGGATTTGCTACCTTTACTCCAGATGCTATCACCGCACCACGCCCGTGTATAGAGTGAAAGCCGTATGTATTCATATAATATGTCAGACGCGACGAGCAACCGATACCCGATACCATAACTATATCTTTGGGAGCCACTCCTATGTCAGCCAGCGATTTATGAAGCGATGCCAACACCGCATGGTCGCCACAACCCGGACACCATCTAACTGCTACATTACTCTTAAAATCTTTATTTGTGTACATATATTATTTCTATTTTAAAGTTTTTCGATCTCCTCTACCAACTCCTCTACCGAGAATGGTTGAGCCTCAATTTTATTAATTGGTAAGAAATTCACCCCAAATATCTTAGAGCGTAAGTAAGAGACAAATTGTCCGCTATTTAGTTCACAAACAATTACTTTTTTATATTTACGAATAATCTCTTCAGCATTTTTGGGGAGCGGATTTATGTAGTTGAAATGCAAATGCGCTGTTTTTATACCTTTTTTGTTGAGCTTCGACACAGCACTTTGCAGATGTCCTCTGGTGCTACCCCAACCGATTACAAGAGTGTCGGCAGAGGCATCGCCTTGTACTTCCATCAGTGGCAACTGGTTGGCAATGTTTTGCACCTTAAACTCTCGTGTCTCTATCATTTTAGCATGGTTTTTGCCGTCGGTCGATATAACCCCCGTATTGTAATTACGTTCCAGGCCACCGATACGATGCTCAAAACCTTCAGTCGCCGGTATACCCCAATAACGAATCTTTGTCTGTTGGTCGCGAGAGAGTCCATTAAAACTGTCTTTCAGACTTTCGGGGGCGTAATTAGGCTTAATATCGGGAAGTTCCGACATTTTAGGCAGTTTCCACAACGAAGAGCCGTTGCCGATGAATGCATCGGTGAGCAATATCACAGGTGTGAGGTTTTCCAATGCTATCTTTGCAGCCATATAGGCGTAATAAAAACAGTCATCAGGCGACGAAGCAGCCATTACCACAAGCGGACTTTCGCCGTTTCTGCCGTATAGAGCTTGCAATAAGTCGGTCTGTTCGGTCTTTGTGGGTAGTCCCGTTGATGGACCGCCACGCATCACATCTATCAATACGAGCGGAAGCTCGGCAATAACTGCCAGCCCAAGTGCTTCGGATTTAAGGGCAAGCCCTGGTCCTGACGTGCTTGTAACTGCCAACGAACCTGCATAAGCAGCTCCCAAAGCGGTACAGATACCGCCAATTTCGTCTTCAGCCTGAAATGTCTTTACTCCCAAATCTTTACGTGCGGCAAGTTCGTGTAGAATATCTGTAGCGGGCGTGATGGGATAGCTTCCTAAAAAGAGCTGTAAACCCGACTTTTCGGCGGCAGCTATAAGCCCTAATGCAGTGGCTTTGTTACCTGCAATAATGGTGTATTTACCCTTTTCGAGTCTGTCCGACTTATCAATGGTAAATGTTGATATATTTAAATGTTGATTGTATCCGTAATTGAATCCGTCTTCGAGTACTTTGGCATTTGCCTTCAGAAGGTCGGGTTTCTTGGCAAATTTGTTGGCAAGGAAGTGTTGAGCCTTATCCAACTCGCGATTAAAAAGCCAACAGATAAGCCCAAGCGCAAACATATTTTTACTCCTTGTCATAGATTTCATATCCATTCCAAACCCCTCTAAACTTTTGATAGTAAGAGAGGTAAGAGGCACGGGGATAATCTGTATTGTATCATTCAGACCTATTTCCGTAAAAGGGTTGTCTGTAGTATAGCCCGCCTTTTCCATATCTTTTTTAGAAAAAGAGTCGGCATCATAAATAACAACACTCAACGGTTTGAGAACATCTTTGTGGGCTTTCAATGCAGCGGGGTTCATAGCGACCAACACATCGGCATAGTCGCCGGGAGTTTTGATACCTGTACCAATATTTACCTGAAAACCCGAAACACCTGCTACTGTCCCTTGTGGGGCACGTATCTCGGCAGGATAGTCGGGGAATGTAGCTATTTCGTTTCCTAATATAGCCGAAAGGCTCGAAAAAAGCGTACCCGTAAGCTGCATTCCATCACCTGAGTCACCGGAAAAACGTATTACTACATTATCCCTTTTTTCTTCGTTTTTATCATTCATAGCGAATTTTTTTTATAGTGTATTTTGATTTAATAATTAGCTTTTTATAAAAAACAAAGAAGCCTTATAATTTAATTTCATAGAAAAAATTATATCCGACTTCTTTGTTTCTCAATAAATTGATTAAAACTGTTGGTTTACAAACAATTCTTAGATACCTTCTACAATAGTTGTCCAACCGAATACGTCAGGTTGTTCACCATATTGGATGCCACGTAGATAGTTGTAGAGCAATGTTGATTTTTCACCCGGTTTACCATCTTTCGATATTTGGTAAGTGATATTGTTATCTATATCCACAATCTTTTCGATTGGCGAGATAACGGCGGCTGTTCCGCAAGCACCGGCTTCATCGAAAGTAGAGAGTTCGTCAACCAGGATATGACGTCTTTCGATAGTCATACCGAACTGCTTTTCGGCAATCTCTCTCAACGACATATTTGTAATCGACGGTAATACCGAATGAGAGTCGGGAGTAATATACGAGTTGCCTCTGATAGCAAAGAAGTTGGCTGCCGAGCATTCATCGATATATTTTTTCTCTTTCGAATCGAGGTAAAACACTGATGAATAACCCATTTCGTGAGCAGTCTCCGAAGCCAACAAACCGGCAGCATAGTTACCACCCACTTTGATGTGTCCGGTACCGAGCGGAGCGGCACGGTCAAACTTGCGACTCAACATAAACGGAGTAGTTTGGAAACCTCCCTTGAAGTAAGGGCCAACAGGAGTTACAAACACAATAAACTCATAATCTTTTGCCGGACGCACACCCACCAAAGGAGTAGTACCAAAAAGCACCGGACGGATATACAACGAAGCACCACTTTCGTAAGGAGGCACAAACTTAGCATTAAGCTCAACAGCTTTAATAACAGCCTCTTCAAACTTCTCTATTGGTAATTTTGGCATCTTGATGCCTTCGCACGACGACTGCATACGTTTTGCATTTTCGCGAATGCGGAAGATACGCACTTTGCCGTCTTTACCTCTAAAAGCCTTTAAGCCTTCGAAAGCTTCCTGTGCATAGTGTAGCACTGCCGCCGAGATATGAATATTCATAGTAGCTTCGGTATGAACACGAAGTTCTCCCCATTTGCCGTCTGCATAAGAACAGCGAACATTGTAGTCTGTGGGCACGTAGCCAAACACAAGATTTTTCCAATCAATTTCTGACATGATGTTATAATATATTTATTTTAAAAAGTTTATATCATTTTTGTAAAAACATCCCAAAATATAACTATTTTATTTAATATTTTTTCGTATTTTTATTATTTTAGCACATCGATTACAACAAACAAAATCAACACTTTATCCTACTTACTAACAAGTAAAATCACTATTATTTTTTACTAATCGGCAAAGGTACAAAATATATTATTAACAAAAAAACATTTAATCTAAATTACTATGAGATTTCTCATAAATTATTGCTCTACTGTAATTTTATTTATTAAAATAGAAAATCAGGTATTGATTCACAAAGTATGATACTCAAATCCACCCAAAATTGATGTAGAAAAAGACTATTTCAAAGGCTTTTATATATTTTTCAAAAAGTTTGAAAAACAGCAGATTTTCCGCACCGCTCGGCGTATTCGATGCTTCAAAAGCGTGTTATCATCTTAAATATCAATAGCATGCCTCTTCCCTATGAGGAGATTGTCTTCTTTGAAAATAGCTGAAAATGTATCCCAATTATCGGTACAAATCTCTCTGAAACTCTCGATTGAAATTCACCAAAACAGAAAACACTTTTTTAACACTAACTTGTTCAATTTCAGCAATACCACGAATGCCTACATTTCTTGCCAAAAGCAAGAGAATTTTTGCTGCGATATACGAAGCCCAATCGTTTTAGGTCAGATTATGGTTTCCAATGAATTGGCGTTTGCAGATTTTGCAAAGATAATTTTGCTTTTTATTTTTTTTATTACCATTTATTGACTATCTTTGCACTTAGACAGTTGGGACAGTAAAGTTCTATTTATACTATCATCAACCAAAATACAACTTTACTCATTGATAATCACAACATTATTTTTTTAAACTACGACTAAAAATTTTATGTCTAACTTATAAATATAATTACTTATGAAACAGAAAATCAAATTTTTATGTTTATTGTTTTGTTGCCTGACTGCTTCTTCGGCAATAGCACAACAAATACGCAACGTCTCAAAGCAAGAGGCCTTGTCTATAGCCAAGATGAGTTTCGATGGTCAAGATGTGGATTACTATCTCTGTGAAGATGCCGTTCTCAATGTCAGGAGTGAGGGGCAGAACCTCTCTTTCTCGCAGAGTGACACATGGATATTTTTCGTGGATGCCGAGCCTTTGAAAGGCTGGGAACATGACTGTTATCTGATTTGTATAGCCAAGAGAGTTGGGGCGTATCAGTCTCCTGTGCCTCATATAACAAAATTCCGTCTTCCTCCCAACGGCAATTTCACTCCATTGGAGGTCAAGAACCGTTACGGGAAATGGGCAAACCAAAAGCCTCACGTGAGGAAGGTAGCACTTTCAAATGATGCTAAAAGTGCCGCGAAACGCACCTATGCCATAATACTCAGTGGCGGGCACAGCAAGTATGCCAATTATGAACGTTATTGGAACGACTGCTCTTTTGTCTATCAGACAATGGTCAATAAATACGGTGTACCTAAAAGCAACATTTCGGTCGTAATGTCCGATGGAACAGACCCTGACGCCGATATGCATACAACGACAGGAGGCTTCAAATCTTCCCCATTGGACTTGGACAACGACGGACTGCCGGACATACAATATGCCGCCACACATGCCAATGTGAAAAAAGTTCTTTCCAACCTTTCAAAAAAGATAAGGAAAGACGACCATCTTTTCTTCTACGTGATAGACCATGGTGGGACAACAGACTACAAAAATCAGTCATATATTTGTCTATGGGATAGAGAATCCCTACACGACTACGAACTTGCTAATTGGCTTCGTCCGTTCAACGATAAGTCTGTCTATATCAATGCAGTATTGGGGCAATGCTTCTCGGGCGGTTTCATAGAGGAGTTGACCAAAGCGGGCTGCGTTGTGGCAGCGGCATCAAAGGGAAGTGAGTCTTCCTGGGCATGTCCTGATATTCCCTACGACGAGTTCGTATACCAGTGGACTTCAGCGATCAACGAGGGCAATGTATTTGGGCAGTCCGTCTCTTCGGATGCTGACAAGAACCGCAGGGTGACGATGGAGGAGGCTTTCAATTATGCTTATCAGCATGACAGGCAACGTTCTAAAGAAAGCCCTCAATACAAATCCAATCCGAAATCTGTCGGTGAGGACTTGGCTTTCAACAACCTGCCGGAGGCAGTGGACCTTTACATCAAGGACAACGAGGAGGATACAGGAAAAGAACCAAACTTAACTACAACTGTATTTTGGGATAGTCCTTCTATATGGGTGAGGAATGAAGAAGATAACATCGAGATACACGAAAATCCTTACTATTCAAAAAATCATCTTGCTGCAGTTATTTATGTCAAGATTCATAATAGAGGAAAGGAAGACTACACCGGAGGAAAATGGCTCCATATGTATTGGGCTCGTGCTTCTACTGGATTGACAGCTAAAGCTTGGCGAGGACAAGAGTATTACATAGACAATGAAGTTACAGGAGGACGTATGACCCCTGAACATATTAAACCAATAAAAGCAGGAGGATACAGAATTGTCCCGGTTACATGGTCTTTACCTCGAGGTTTAATGGCACAAGATAATGGAACAGAGAAGCACCATTTCTGCCTATTAGGTCAAATATTTAATGATGGGGACCCGGAATTGAAAGGTAGCCCTATGGTACTACAGAGTAATGACATAGCTCAGAAAAATGTATCGATTATATCCAAAGAAAATCTTACTAAGGGAACGAATGTTTTTGTACGAAACATTTACAAGGATAATCATAAATATTCTCTTGAGATACGCCCTCGCACGTTAGCAGACAAACCCCTTCTTTCCAAAGCAAGATTAAAGTTGGAGATGACCACTCCTATATATGATGCGTGGAAACGCGGAGGATGTCGTGCAAAGGGTATCGCTTACGCTCCGGCAATAAATCCCCAGAAAGTGGAATTCAACTCATGGGATGGTCGTTTGGAAGACATCTGCATGAATGGAGCGGATTTTGAGAAGGTGACGATGAAATTCGAATTTAAAACTCGGGAAAGATATTTTGGTGAATCCTACACATTCGATTTAATACAAAAAGATGAGCAAGGCAATATTGTCGGAGGGGAGACGTTCGTTGTGAAAGCTCCGTTGTTTAGTTATAAACCTATTGACATAATCCCGACCGAAATCGGAGCGGGTAAATATGAACTCTCGGCAGACTGGCAAGGGACAGAGTATTCTGCTCGCTGGACAGACAGAAATGGCGAAGATATAGGAGAGGGAAATAAGGTTACAGTAATCCCAACATTAGGGAATAATGAATTTTCCGTCACCGCCATCTCCTCTCAGGGTGAAATGGTACAAGAAAGTATTACGTTGGAATGCAAGATAGGACTAAAATCTGTTACTCCGACTTCTGTTGAAGATTTTATGAATATTGAGTTGTACGAGTCTATTAAATCCGCAGCTATGCTTAGGATAAGCAGCCTGACACAAGGAGATATGATACTGCTGAGTAAAGAACTTCCTGTTGGGACAAAGCAGATGCGACTTGATGTTTCTTCTCTACCAAGCGGAACGTATGTGCTTACTTATTCTGTAAATGGTCAAATTATTGACAGCAAGAAGTTTAGTAAAAAATAATTAATTTATTAGGCAACAGGGGGGAGAAACCCTTTCCCTGT
Source organism: Porphyromonadaceae bacterium COT-184 OH4590 (assembly GCA_000768855.1). Classification (GTDB taxonomy): domain Bacteria; phylum Bacteroidota; class Bacteroidia; order Bacteroidales; family Paludibacteraceae; genus F0058. Next base: position 48,095 of record JRAN01000052.1, read on the forward strand.
TGCTGTTTTTTTACAACATAATACTGAAATAAAATGATGAGAAAAATAATATTTTTTTTATTCCCCCTTATATCTTTCTGTTCTCAAAAGGTATGGGGACAGGTGAGTTTTTTTGATGCAAGGGTGAATGAATACGGAAAATTGGAGCAAGTGCTGGGTGATAAGTGGAACACGATAGACTCATTGGTCGTGCATGGACCTATCAATGCCGCTGATTTTAAGACAATAGTTCGTTGTGCAAAGGATGGAAAGTTGCGAATAGTCAATTTGCAATTTTCGCAAGTTGAGAACAAAAAGATCCCGGATTCCGGGTTTGTCGACTGGGATTGGTACACTTCCGGGCACTTTTTGGATATTCGTCGCATTATCCTTCCCGATGATATTACAGAGTTTGGATTCTGTGCATTTTTAGGATTGACATTGAGAACAATCAATATCCCATCTTCACTGAGAAAGCTGGGGGATAGCAGTTTTGAGCATAATAGATGGCTTAAAGTAAATCCTTTGATAATCCCTGAGGGAGTTACGGAAATTCCGGCCAGATGTTTCCAATGGTGTGACAGTCTTAAAAAGATTGTTCTGCCGTCCACTCTCAAAACCATAGACGTGCTCGCATTTTACTATAACAGAGTAGAGGAGATGAATTTTCCCGAGGGGTTGGACAGTATCGGATTTTCTGCCGTATATGCTACGCATCTTACCGAGATAGTGCTGCCCAATACCGTAAAAAAGATAGGAAATGCAGCATTTTCTGACAACAAAAAGCTAAAAAGAATTGTCTTACCTGAAGGAATTACAAAGCTTCCTAAAAGACTATGCAGTTTGTGCTCAGTCTTGGAAGAAGCAGAAATCCCGAAGTCTGTGACTAAAATTGGTCGCAACGCATTTCAATGGTGTTATAAACTTAAAACCGAACTCCCGCCGAATTTGACTTGGGTAGGCTGTGATGCTTTTAGTTACTGTGCTTTGGATTCCATTGTCTTTCCATCTAGTGTGAAATACATCGAGGGCGGAGCTTTTGAGGACTTGACTTCCCTACAAAAAATTTACTCTCTTTCTGCAACACCTCCTATTTGCACAGAACATCCGATGGGCATCAACCCCGGAGAAGGACCTTTTCATAGCTTTACTCCCAACGATATACCTGTGTATGTCCCTATTGGTTCGGGAGAAAAGTACAGACAGGCATTTGGCTGGAACTATTTTACCAATATCATTGAGACGGACAAGCTCTCCTCCGGTATAGAGACTCCTATAGTGAACGATGACGGGAAATACATGGTATATGAAAGAGACGGCATGATTGCCATTGAGACTCAGGAAAACCTTTCTTCTCCTGTATTCTATTCTGTTTATTCCATAGGTGGTGAGTTGATAGAGCGCGGAAGCTTCGACTCCTCTCATACCATCAGGATACCGTCAAAAGGCATCTATATTGTCCGTGTCGGCAACACCATTCATAAAGTACGGATATAAATCCTCATAAAAATGATACTTGCACAGAAATTGGAAAAACAAAATGATGGATTTTCAGATAGTGCGGTCATCAATGGGTTCCTGCAAAAAAAACATTGCTGTCCGATAAAAGTTTTCGATTAAGTAAAGACAAACAGGGCTGGGTTCATATGGAAATTCAGCCCCTTTTGTTTACTTTTGTTTTTAGCACCAAACATAGTTAAACAATGCCAAAAAGTAATCATTTTATCGAACAGTAATGATAAGCAATTTATTATCTCATCATACTTTTTAAAACACACCCCGACCACGAGCAGAGGGCTGAAGTCGATACGAGCAGAGCGTCAAAACGACTACGAGCAGAGCGTCAAAACGACTACGAGCAGAGCGTCAAAACGACTACGAGCAGAGCGTCAAAGCGACTACAAGCAGAGCGTCAAAACGACTACGAGCAGAGCGTCAAAGCGACTACGAGCAGAGCGTCAAAGCGACTACGAGCAGAGCGTCAAAACGACTACAAGCAGAGCGTCAAAACGACTACAAGCAGAGCGTCAAAACGACTACGAGCAGAGCGTCAAAGCGACTACGAGCAGAGCGATTAACCCCAAATACCTAAAACAAAAAATAAAAAAGGAATTCTCCTTCAACAATCCAAAACTATCTATTGAAATTTATCAAAACAGAAAGCACTTTTTTGTGCTAATATTTTCAATCTCAGCAATACCACGATACCTACATTTCTTGCCAAAAGCAAGAGAATCTTCACAGCGATATACGAAGCCCAACCTTTATAGGTCAGATTATGGTCTCCGATGAATTGGCATTTTCATATTTTGCAAAGATATGTTATATCATCATACTTTTTAGACACAACCGAAAACCAAACTCTAACTAAAACATATTAAGAATTTATTCGGAATAATTTAATTGCTATTTTTTTTATACTTTTGCAACAAAAAAATATAATGGGAAACAGTAAATATACGCTATTAGAAAATATAAATATCTCGAAAGACATAAAGGAGCTCGAAGTAGGTCAGTTGCCTCTGCTTTGTCAGGAGCTTCGCAGTTTTATAATTGAGCAGCTCGCCAACAATCCGGGACACCTCGGTTCGTCGCTTGGAGTGGTCGAACTCGCTGTGGCGCTGCACTATGTATTCGATACGCCTTTTGACCGTATCATCTGGGACGTTGGACATCAGGCATATCCACATAAGATATTGACAGGTAGACGCGACCGTTTCCACACCAACCGTAAGTTCAAAGGACTTTCGGGCTTTCCCTCTATCAAAGAGAGTGAATACGATGCTTTTGGAGTAGGACACGCTAGCACATCTATTTCGGCAGGTTTAGGTATGAGCGTTGCCGCCAATCTAAAAGGCGAGAATCGCAATGTGGTAGCGGTAATCGGCGATGGCTCACTTACAGGCGGGCTCGCTTTTGAGGGGCTAAACAATGCCTCTATCATCGACAACAACCTTTTGGTAATAGTAAACGACAACGATATGGCGATAGACCCTATCAAGGGCGGCTGGAACGATGCTTTGACCAAACTGCACACATCGCACACATACAACAAGGTTCGTTACAAACTATACCAATTCCTAAACAAACGAGACATTATTACCGACCAAAGAGCGAAAAAACTAACTCGTTTTTTCAATAAACTGAAAATATCGCGTTCGTCGCATCACAACAATATTTTCGAGGGACTATCGATTCGCTATTTCGGACCATCCGACGGACACGACGTAGTGAAGTTGGTCGAAATACTACAAGAGCTTAAAAATCACCAAAAACCTCGTATTCTACACATTATCACACAAAAAGGCAAAGGCTATGAGCCTGCCGAAAAAGAGGTAACCACGTGGCACGCTCCGGGAAAATTCAATCCCGAAACAGGAGAACGCAATAGCGAGAGTTCACAAATACCTCTTTATCAAGACGTTTTTGGCGAAACTCTCTTGGAATTGGCAAAGCAAAACCCTAAAATTGTGGGCATAACTCCTGCTATGTTATCGGGCTGTTCGATGACAATAATGCAAAAGGAAATGCCCGACCGTGTCTTCGATGTAGGCATAGCCGAAGGACACGCCGTTACATTCTCGGCAGGACTGGCAAAAGACGGTATGATGCCGTTTTGCAACATATATTCGTCATTTATGCAACGTGCCTACGACAACGTGATACACGATGTGGCATTGCAAAAGCTAAATGTCGTATTCTGCCTCGACAGAGCCGGCATAGTCGGTGCCGACGGAGCTACCCACCAAGGAGCTTTCGACCTTGCCTATATGCGTTGTGTGCCAAACCTTACAATAGCCGCTCCTGCCAACGAACACGAGCTTAGAAACCTTATGTTTACCGCCCAACAGAGCAATATGGGTGCTTTTGTAATACGTTATCCGCGAGGCAAAGGCACTACTGCCGATTGGCATAATACACTCGAAATAGTCGAAGTAGGTAAAGGACGCTGTCTAAAAGAGGGTTTCGATATTGCCGTCCTTACCATTGGCACTATGGCAAATCCCGCTCAGAAAGCTATAGAGATGATAGAGAGCGAAACAAACACAAGTGTGGCACACTACGATATGCGTTTTGTAAAGCCTTTGGATGCTGAATTGTTGCACGAGATTGGTCGCAAGTTCAAACGAGTAGTAACTATCGAAGACGGCGTTATACAAGGAGGATTTGGCAGTGCCGTACTTGAGTTTTTTGCCGATAATGGCTATACACCTGCGGTAAAACGATTGGGCATACCCGATATCTTTGTCGAACACGGTACTCCATACGAACTTCATCAGATGCTAGGACTTGATGCCAACGGACTCAAAGAGGCAATAATAAAAATATGATATTGAATTCATTAGAGGTGTTTCGTTATGAAACACCTCATTATTTATACAAATTTTTACTACCTTTGTGGCAAAATAAAATAATCCAAAATAAACATTAAGGCACAATGAAAGTATTAATAGCCGGAGCAGGCGAAGTGGGGCGACATCTGGCTAAACTCCTTGCCCGCGAGGAACACAACATCACTCTTCTCGACAACAATAGCGAACGTCTGCAAGATATGGATATGTACGACTTTATGACACGTCAGGGAAGTCCCACTTCGGTATATGACCTCAGAGATTGTGGCGTGGGCAGTGTCGATTTGTTTATCGCCGTTACTCCTTACGAGAGTGTCAATATGACCGCCTGCATGATAGCGAAGAATCTCGGTGCTATAAAAACACTTGCACGTATCGACAATAACGAATATCTTTTACCCAAAAACAAAGATTTTTTTGCCAAACTTGGAGTTGATTACCTTATCTATCCCGAAGTACTTGCTTCGCAAGGCATTATCGAGAGTCTCAAAAAAAACTGGATGAGGCAATATATGCCGTTTCGCAACGGAGAGATGATAATGTTGTCGGTAAAGGTCAGGGCAAACTCCGAGATTATAAATCGTAAATTTATAAGCGGATATTTCAATCACGAAAGATACAGGGTGGTAGCCATAAAACGAGCCAACGAAACAATACTTCCCACAGGGCAAGACGAGATATTGGCAGGCGATATTGTATTTTTTATCACCAAAGAGGAGAATCTTGACTTTGTACGCGAGCAGGCGGGTAAGGAGAATTACAGCATCAAAGACATAATGATAGTGGGCGGCACAAAGATAGCACAGAAAATCGTACAAACTTTGCCTAACCACTACAATGTAAAGATAATAGAACCCGATAAGGAACAGTGCATTGCTTTGGCTGCAAAACTACCAAACACACTGATAATAAACTCCGACGGTAGAGACGTGGAGGTTCTCGAAAACGAAGATATAGCATCGACCGATGCTTTTGTGGCGGTTACTGCCAACTCAGAGGCAAATCTGCTCACCTGTATGGTAGCCAAACGTTATGGAGTAAAAAAGACAATAGCTGAGGTCGAAAATATCGACTACTTCACTCTTGCCGAGTCGATGGATATAAGCACCATTATTAACAAAAAAACAATAGCAGCCGGCTATATACACCAAATCACCTTAAATCTCGATGTGCTCGATATAAGAACTCTCCCGTCGATAGATGCCGAAGTAGTGGAGCTCATTGCCAAAGAGGGGTCGAAAGTAACGAAGGATATTGTAAAAAACCTCAAACTGCCGCGTAATGTCAATATTGGGGGTATCATCCGCAATGGGCGTGGCAGCATAGTAAACGGTAACACCCAAATAATGCCCGACGATCACGTTATCGTATTTTGCAAAGATAATAGCACCAAAAAACTTGAGGCATTGTTTAAATAGTTAATCAACATTCAACAATGAACAACAAGCTCAACACCGGTTTCAACTATGCTCTTGTGGCTCGTATTCAGGGCGGACTTATGATTATAGAAAGTCTGTTTTTTCTGCTTTGTGCAGGCGTGGCCTTGTACTATGGTGATGATACTACCGCATATTTCGGAGTCTCGTTTGCGATTTCTGTTGTTTTGGGATTAATCGGTTTAAGGCTTGGGCGTGGAGCCTCTACCATTATCGGCAAACGCGAAGGATCGGTGATAGTTACGCTTACGTGGGTAATATTTTCGTTTATCGGTATGTTACCCTATTGGCTGAGTAGGTATGTGCCGTCGTTTACCGATGCATTTTTCGAGACAATGTCGGGTTTTACTACCACAGGAGCCACAATACTGCCCGACATTGAGGTATTGCCTCACAGTCTGCTCTTTTGGCGTAGCCTTACTCATTGGATAGGCGGCTTGGGGATAATTGTTATCACTATGGCGGTGTTGCCTATCTTCGGATTCAACGGCTCACAGGTATTTAAGGCTGAGGTTACAGGACTTAGCAAAGAGAAACTCCACCCCAAGATGAGCGGCACGGCTAAGCGACTGTTTATGATATACATTGTATTCACCGTTTCGGGCATTGTGGCCCTATGGCTGGCAGGCATGGGGTGGTTCGACGCCATAAATCACTCTTTATCAGCGGTATCCACAGGTGGTTTTTCGACCAAAAACACAAGTATTTCGTACTGGAATTCGCCTGCAATTGAGTGGATTATTATTGTTCTTATGACAGGTTCGGGTATAAATTTATCTCTCTACTATTTTTTGTTTACAGGCAAAATCAAAAAGTTTTTCAACGACGAAGAGATGCGTACATTTATCATAATAATACTTCTTGCCACACTATCCATTATGGTAGCCCAACTCGGAGTACTCAACTTTTCGCTCAACGATATTGTAGATAATATACGCGGAAACCTATTTACCGTTGTGGCACTGATTTCCACCACAGGATTCTACTCGGTCGATTATTCGGGGTGGCTTGCGGTGTCGTACATATTACTGTTGCTCACATTTATAGGTGGCTCAGCCGGCTCTACTTCAGGTGGAGTAAAGGTAATACGTGTATTGTTGGTATTCAAATATTGCTATTACGAGTTTAAACGAATGATACACCCTCATGCCGTTTTTCCCGTCCTCTATAACGAACATGCCGTAAAGGAAGATATTATCACGCGTATGCTTGCCTTTATACTTCTCTATGTGATATTGTCGTTGCTCGGGTCGGCAGTGTTGTGCTTTTCGGGGTTAGGATTCGAAGAATCTATTTCGAGTATGGTGTCGTGCCTCGGCAATGTTGGTCCAGGTTTAGGGCACTTGGGACCGCTTGATAACTACTACTCCATTCCCGACTTCTCCAAATGGTTTATGTCATTTGCAATGCTTGTAGGCAGACTTGAGTTTTTTACCGTTCTACTTATATTTACTCCTGCTTTTTGGAGACGATAACATGTTTTTCTGCAAACTCAATAATTTTTGAGCCAAACATATAAAAATCAACACTTAATTCGAGAAAATTATGTAATTTTGCATTCAATTTTCATAAAGCAACAATATGGATTATTTCAAACACGAATCGGCATACATAGACGAAGGAGTTAATATTGGGAAAGATACGAAGATTTGGCATTTTTCTCATATTATGACAGGTTGTAATATTGGCGAAGGTTGCAATATAGGGCAGAATGTGGTAATTTCTCCCAATGTAGTACTGGGACGTAATGTCAAGATACAGAACAATGTATCAGTTTATACAGGCGTAATATGCGAAGATGATGTGTTTTTGGGACCTTCTATGGTTTTTACCAATGTAATTAATCCTCGCAGCCATGTCAACCGAAAGAGAGAATATATGCCCACTATTTTAAGGAAGGGCTCTTCTGTTGGGGCTAATGCCACCATAGTTTGTGGTAACGAAATAGGCGAATATGCCCTTATCGGAGCTGGAGCAGTTATTACCAAACCTGTACTGCCTTATGCTCTTGTTGTTGGCAATCCTGCTCGGCAAATAGGCTGGGTAAGCCGTTACGGACACCGTCTAAATTTCGATAAAAACGGAGAAGCTTTTTGTCCGGAAACAGGTGAGAGGTACAAGTTGGTTGATGGCAAAGTCAATCTAACATCAGAATAAGCATTTGAATATTAACACAATAAACACAAACATATAATAGTGATAAGCATGAAAAATTTTGCAATAATTGGAGTAGGAGGTTATATCGCTCCTCGTCATCTAAGAGCAATAAAAGATACAGGCAACAAGTTAGTAGCTGCATACGACAAATTCGACAGTGTAGGGTTGTTGGACAGCTATTTTCCGGAGACATCGTTTTTTACGGAACAGGAGCTTTTCGATCGCCATTGTACCAAACTAAAAGAGACAGACAAACAGATAGACTATATATCTATCTGTACACCCAACTATCTTCACGATGCACACATACGTTACGGGCTTCGATTGGGTGCCGACGTTATATGCGAAAAGCCAATTGTACTAAATCCCTGGAATATAGACGCTTTACAAAAAGTAGAGCAACGCGAAGGCAAAAGGATAAGTACTATTCTACAACTTAGACTACATCAATCAATTATCGACCTAAAAAAGAAGATAGACGAGAGTCCAAAAGACAAGATTTTTGATGTAGAGCTAACATATATCACTTCACGAGGCAATTGGTACTACTCCTCTTGGAAAGGAGACGAGCACAAAAGTGGTGGAATAGCTACAAATATCGGAGTACATTTTTATGATATGTTGCAATGGGTATTTGGAACACCTCAAAAAAACATTGTCCATGTAGCCTCGCACGATAGAGTTGCCGGTTATATCGAATTAGAAAGAGCAAGAGTGCGTTACTTTCTTAGCATCAATGCCGACCTTTTGCCATCTAATGCCGTACAAGGTGAAAAACGTACATTCCGTACCATTAATATAGACGGTAGCGAATTTGAGTTTAGCGAAGGCTTTACCGAATTGCACACAGACAGCTATCGACATATACTTGCCGGCAATGGATTTGGTATAGAAGAGGCTCGCAACGCTATTAATATAGTATATCAGATACGTCAGGCTAAGCCAATTGGGCTTAAGGGCGATTATCACCCAATGGCAAAATTTCCTCTTACCAGTCATCCTTTTGGTTGGTAGTTGGTAATCATGAAAAATAAAATTATTAAAAGAAACAACTATTTGACTAATTTTGATTTAATATTGTATAGTATACATCTAAACAACGCCCTAAAACAACCAATAATTAAGTGAAAAACAACAAAATAGCAAAGGCGTATATCGCTCTCATATTGGCACAAATATTTTGGGGCATTAGTTTTGTATGGACCAAAGAGTTGTTGAACAACGAATTCAACGTAGTATTTGTCATAACCGTAAGACTACTAATATCGTTTGCACTTCTACTCGCTATAGCTTTTATTACCAGACAGATAGAATCAATAAAAAAGGACGACCGTAAGTGGTTTTTTCTACTCGCATTTTTCGAGCCGTTTCTATACTTTATCGGTGAAAATTACGGTTTGAAACTCGTCGATGCCAGCTATGCAGCTGTTTTTATAGCTATCATTCCTGTTATAGTGCCGTTTGGGCTGTTCTTTTTGTATCGTCAACGACTTAGCTGGACTAACCTTTTGGGCGTGGGCATATCGATAGTGGGAGTAGCCATTCTTTCGTTTGGCAACAGTATCGCCGGAACATTCAGCATTGCAGGTGTACTTCTGCTTTTGCTTGCCGTATTTTCGGCAGTAGGCTACAATCTAATACTATTCAAATTATTTCACTATAAACCTATTACGATTATTATTTATCAAAATATAATAGCTGCCGTCCTCTACCTACCGCTATTCCTATTCATCAATACAGCCGAGCTTACCGCAATGCGTTGGACTCCCAATACTGTACTTGCCTTGGTTATGCTTGCGGTTTTCTGCTCATCGATAGCCTTTATGGGCTATTCATATGCAGTCAAGACCATACCGATAGCCAAAGCGAGTGTTTTTGCCAATGCAATACCCGTTATCACTATCGTTTTTGCTGTCATTATAGGGCAAGAAACACTGACTATCAGCAAAGTAGTCGGCATAACAATAGTAATATCGGGGCTACTCATCAGTCAGATGATTTCCAAGGGCGAGGCTACAGATAAAAGTCATTCGTAAGAGCCTTGTATTCAGAAGTGTAGCAGTGCCTCAACAACTCTATCACAAGGTCGGTTTCTACCAACTCCTGTTCGGTCTTGGAGTACTCCAATAGATAACGCTTAATCTTAGAGTTGGGCGTAGGATATACGTTAGTTTTTCGGATTAAAAATAGCTTATGTGCCTCTGCCAAACAGCTTACCTTACCTATCTGCCCAGCAGGGATAATGAGTGCAAAACGTCCCTTTGGCAAAAGCAATTTCCCCACACAGTCGAATAGCTCGTCGTACGAAAGGCTCACATTGTGCCGTGCAGTAGTACGTTGAGGAACGGCACTTTTGAGGCTATCCTCGAAATATGGCGGGTTACAGACAATGAGGTCGTACATGCTACTGACAATAAACCAATTACATCTTTTCGGGTAACTCTATTCCGAGCAGTCCCATAGCGTTGGTGATTGTTTGCGAAATGGTACGGCAGAGTAGCAAACGGAAGTTACGCACCGCCGTATTCTCCTCTTTGAGTATCGAAAAATCGTGATAAAACTGACTGAATTCCTTTGCCAAATCATAACAATAGTTGGCTATCAGAGCGGGCGAGAAAGTACGCGATGCCTCACGCAGCACATCGGCAAAAGACGATATATATTGTATTATAAACTTCTCTTTATCACTCACTTCGACGCTATTGTCGCATTCATCAACGACAATACCCTGCTCGGCTGCTTTACGCAACACCGAGTTGATACGTGCATTGGTGTATTGGATAAATGGTGCCGAATTGCCATTGAGGTCGATGGAGTCTTGTGGATTGAACACCATATTTTTTACAGGAGCTACCTTCAATATAAAATATTTCAATGCTCCCAGTCCTATCATTCGGGCAATGGAGCGAGCCTCCTCGTCGGTCATCTCATCTATTTTACCAAGCTCTTTGGTGGCTTTATAGGCTTCCTCTATCATCTCGTCAATCAAATCGTCGGCATCGACAACAGTACCTTCACGTGATTTCATCTTGCCTTCGGGCAGTTCTACCATACCATAAGAGAAATGCACCAAATCTTTGCCCCACGCAAATCCGAGACGGTCGAGCAGAAGCGAAAGTACCTGAAAATGATAGTTTTGCTCATTACCCACGACATACACCATTTTGTCAATATCGTAGTCGTTGTAACGCATCTTGGCTGTGCCTATATCTTGCGTCATATACACAGAAGTACCGTCAGCACGAAGAAGCAACTTTTCGTCCAGACCATTTTCGGTAAGGTCTGCCCAAACAGACCCGTCGGCTTTACGGTAAAAGAGACCCTCGTCGAGACCACGCATAACCTCCTTTTTACCAATAATATATGTCTGCGACTCATAATATATTTTATCGAACGAAATACCAAGTTCTCGATATGTACGCTCAAAGCCATCATAAACCCAGCCATTCATCTCTGCCCAAAGCGAAAGTGTATGCGGATCGCCCTCCTCCCAAAGTTTGAGCATAGCCTGAGCCTCAAGTAGTATAGGGGCACGACGCTCTGCCTCATCTTTCGACACACCTTCAGCTACAAGTGAGGCTATCTGCTTTTGGTATTCGTTGTTGAATTTAACGTAATAGTTACCTACAAGGTGGTCGCCCTTGATACCGCTGTTTTCGGGCGTTTGTCCGTTGCCAAAAAGTTTCCAAGCAAGCATCGACTTACAGATATGTATTCCCCTGTCGTTCACGATATTGGTCTTTATCACACGCCAACCGCTTGCCTGCTGTATTCGCGAAATGCTATCGCCCAACAGATTGTTGCGTATATGTCCTAAATGGAGTGGTTTGTTGGTGTTTGGAGATGAATACTCTATCATCATCAAAGGCGACGAGGCAGTAACAGGCACAAATCCAAACTCTTTTTGTCTGCTTATATTATTCAGCAAATCAACAAAATAACTTTTGCCAATAACAAGATTCAAAAAACCCTTAATAACATTGAACGATACAACCAAGCCAGTTCCCGCCAAATCCTCGCCTATCTCGTTGGCAATGAGGTCAGGAGCCTTGCCAATTATTTTTGTCAAGGGAAATATCACTATGGTAAAATCACCCTCAAACTCCTTCTTAGTCGGCTGAAAAACAAGGTTTGTCTCAGTTATCTCTTTGTTATATCTGTTTTTTGAAAATTCTACTATTCTATTGATTATCTGCTGTTTCATTGATGTCATTTATTTTGTATAAAAATAATAATTCTCTTAGTTGTAATATTTTAGAAGTCTCGAGTAAATAGTTTGCCTCGTTTTTTCCAAAACAAAATGAGCAACAACCCAAAGATAAGCCCGCCCAGATGGGCAAAGTGAGCCACGTTATCCCACGAAAAGTTGGCAACTCCTGCCACAAGTTCGATTAGTCCGTATCCGATAACAAATACACGTGCCGGAATAGGTATAGGTAGAAAAAACAGGTACAACTTTTCTTTAGGGAACATATATCCGAATGCAAGCAATATACCGAAAACTGCTCCCGATGCCCCAACAGTAGGTATATTGAGTAGAATATTGAGCCTACCCAAATATTGGTCGGAATAGTTGTAACCCTCGCTAAGTACCTTAGAACCCTCGCTTGATACTTGTTGCATAACGGCAGATATATTGTCGATGTTGCTCACAATAGCGTTGTAGTCGATGTACCATACTATCTGCTGAACTATAGCGGCTCCCAATCCTGCCACAATGTAGTAGAAAAGGAACTTCTTACCTCCCCAAATAACCTCAAAAACACGTCCGAACATAAAGACAGCAAACATATTAAACAAAATATGCTCAATGCCTGCGTGCATAAACATATAGGTAAAAAACTGGTAAAAGCTGAATTTTTCGGAGAAAACGAAGTGAAGTCCCAATATCTGGTTTAGATTGGTTCCATATCGAGATTCGAAGAAAAATGATGCCACCAAACAGATAATATTGATAATAATTATATTAGAAACTACCGGTGAATTATTGATAAAATTTCGTGCGTTATTCATTACATTTTGAAGAATTTTGTGCAAAATTACACTAATTTGCACAAAAATGCGACGTTTTCGTCATTTTTTTTCAACAAATTGTTGATTATCAAAAAAAATGTATTATTTTTGCCACCAGATAAATATTATTATTCATTTAAATTTTAAAAATTTCATTTTGTATGAACAAACAAGATTTAGTTAAAGCTATTGCTAAAGAAGCAGGATTGAGTCAAGTAGATTCAAAAAAAGCACTTGATGCTTTTGAAGTTGCAGTAAAAAAATCTCTTTCAAAAGGAGAAAATGTTACTTTGATTGGTTTTGGTACATTCTCAGTAGTTAAACGTGCTGCCCGTAAAGGTATCAACCCATCAAACGGCAAACCACTTCAAATCAAAGCTAAAAAAGTAGCTAAATTTAAAGCCGGTTCGAAATTGGCTGAAGCTGTTGCCAAATAAGGTAAAATTAATTTAGTCAATACAAATGTGAGCGTTAAACAATTAACACTCACATTTTTTTATTAGTGCCACAGCATAGGCTACTATACCCTCACAGCGACCGACAAAACCAATAGTCTCGTTGGTAGTAGCCTTGATACCGACATCTTTTACCGACACTTTTAGTATCGAGGCAAGGGTCTGTTTCATCGACTCAATATGAGGATTGAGTTTTGGACGTTCGGCACAGATGGTGGTGTCGATATTATCTACAGTATATCCCTCTTTTTCAACAAGTTCGAGCGAACGAGCAAGCAGCACCTTGCTATCGGCATTCTTGAAGTTGTCGTCGTTATCGGGGAAATAATAACCTATATCTCGCAAGCCTGCTGCTCCCAATATAGCATCGCAAATGGCGTGTATAAGCACATCGGCATCGGAGTGCCCCAAAAGTCCGTGTGTATGCGGTATCTCTACTCCGCCTATAATCAAAGGACGCCCTTCGACCAAGCGGTGTACATCATATCCAAAACCTATTCTCATTGTATTATAAAATATTATAAATAAACATTTACTATCTATTTTCGGCCGAAGTCGGCAGGAATTTCGCCCCATTGAGCGGTATCCCATTTTATGATTTTATTCTCGATTACATTATTTTGTAGCCAACGCTCGGCACGACTTATGAGGTCAAAAACTTCGTCGTTACGGCTGTTCGGTTCAAGTTTTGTTTTGCATCTGCAATGCTTCACCCATAATATGGCATTGCGACTGTCGGAGTAGATGTCGTACTTCCAGCCCTGCTGCTTACAGAGAGCCAATACGTGTACCAAAGCTAAAAATTCACCTATGTTATTGGTGGCTTCGGGATATATCTTGCTATGAAAAAGCTCCACTCCACAATCTACCCAAACACCTCGATACTCCATTGCTCCAGGGTTGCCCCCACAGGCAGCATCCACAGCAATAGCTCGATATGTAGGCTTGTCAGTAGCATTGAGAGAAACCCGTTTTGCCTCCTCATGTTTTGCCTTTCGGAAATCGGGTATGCCGGCAGCAAAAGCATCAACTGCCTCCGACCGCGAGTCAAAACCTTTATATACGGCTCCCTCAAATTTATCTATCTGAGCCTTACAGCCCTCCCACGAATCGAAAATACCGATATTACGCCCTTTCCACACTACATAATGTCTCTTTTTTGCCATACCTGATTTTTTTTACAAAGGTAACACTTTTGAGAGATGTATAAACAATAAGATAAAGCAAAGACATATTCAAACTTCTTATGAGCTATTAATCATACGGATTTATTGTTCCCCATTTTACTTTAAATTAATTTGTTTCATCTATTTATTAAATCTATAAAAAGAAAAAATACAGATATGTAAAATAAAAACATTAAATTTGCAAATTAAATTCGAAAATCTTGTAAGAATAAACAATAACTTTATGGGAAAAATCATTGCATTGGCAAATCAAAAAGGTGGAGTGGGCAAAACTACCACAAGTATCAATCTCGCAGCTTCACTTGCATTGTTAGGAAAAAAAGTTTTGGTAGTAGATGCCGACCCTCAAGCAAACTCATCATCGGGTTTGGGTGTTGACGTAGCACAGGTAAAAACAACTATTTACGAGTGCCTCGTCGATTACATCGACCCACAAGAAGCAGTAATCAAAACAGATTTTGAGAATCTACACCTTATACCTTCTCATATCAATCTGGTAGGGGCAGAGATAGAGATGATAGAGATAAACAACCGTGAAAAACGATTGAAAAACGTACTTAACATATTGCGTCCCTCTTATGATTTTATCCTCATAGATTGTGCCCCGTCGCTCGGCTTGATAGTGGTAAACTGTCTTACGGCAGCCGATAGTGTTATGATACCTGTACAGTGCGAATATTTTGCATTGGAAGGCATAGGCAAACTACTGAATACCATAAAGATAATAAAAAGCAAACTTAATCCTAATCTCAATATAGAAGGATTTTTACTTACTATGTACGACTCTCGTCTAAGATATGCCAATCAGGTAGCAAACGAGGTTCGCAGTCATTTCGACGAAATAGTATTCGATACTATGATTACCCGCAATGTAAAGCTGTCGGAGGCCACATCTTATGGGCAACCCATAATGGTTTACGATAAAGAATCGAAAGGTTCGCAAGATTATATAAAACTCGCAAAAGAGTTGATAGAAAAGATTAAAGAGTAAGGAAATAAATTTTACTTATATTCGAGTAGAACAAAACAATAGAACAAGTCAATAAATAATGAAAAAACAAGTATTAGGAAGGGGATTGAATGCTCTTATAAGCACAGAAGAGGTAAAAACAGATGGAAGCAGCATTATAAACGAGATTGATATTGATTTTATAGAGGCAAACCCCAATCAACCGCGAACAGACTTCGACGAAGAGGCATTAGCAGAACTGTCGGACTCTATCAAAGAAAACGGCTTGATATCGCCCATAACACTACGCAAGATAGACGACTCTCGTTACCAGATTATAGCGGGAGAGCGTCGTTATAGAGCCTCTAAAATGGCGGGACTTACAAAAATACCTGCCTACATACGCACTGCCGACGACGAGCAGATGCATATAATGGCTTTGATTGAGAATATTCAGCGAGCCGATTTGAATGCCATAGAGATAGCTCTGGGATACCAAAAAGCGATGAACGACTTCGACCTTACGCAAGAGAAACTAAGCGAAAGGTTGGGCAAAAAGCGTACTACTATTGCCAATTTCCTTCGACTTCTGAAATTGCCTGCCGAGATACAACTCGGACTAAAAGACAGAAAAGTGGATATGGGGCATGCGCGTGCCATTGCAGGACTCAGCGAGCCAACCAATCAGATTAAGGTATATGAGGCTGTAGTAAAAAACGGACTATCGGTACGAGCCACCGAAGCAATGGTAAAACAGATAGCTCTAAATAATGGAAATATAAGCGGCAAAGAGAAACCTCAAAAGTTTGTCTCCGAAGAGTACGACAATCTAAAAAAGGAGTTGTCGCAGCTTTTCAACACAAAAGTAAACCTGCAGTACAACGAACAGGGAAAGGGCAAAATATCGCTATCCTTCGATTCGGACGATGATTTGATGAGAATAATGTCGATTTTGGATAAACTGAAAACAGATTGAAAACTATTATTGCTACAATAATTTTAATAACATTATGTATTGTGCAATCTACAGCACAAAATACGGACATTATCATTGTCGACTCTATTGGCAGAGATGATAATGATTTTGTTGTAGCCACACCTGATACTTCGTCAGAATCGAAATTGCAAAAGCTAATAGATATATCGCAAGAGTCTGAAAATGTAAAAAAAATTGACAAAAAAGATTTAGTAAAGTCCAAACTATTTATCCCCAACCCAAACAAAGCTATGTGGTATGGGCTGATCTTCCCGGGACTCGGACAGATATACAATCGCAAATATTGGAAGCTGCCAATCGTATATGGCGGATTTGCCGCATTAGGATATGGTATAGGATGGAATCACAAACACTATGCCACTTACAAACAATACTATAGAGATATTACTGATAACAACCCCAATACCAAAAGCTACGAAGAGCTCTATAAACATTTTGACCCAAGTGTAGTAACAGAGGCTCACTTGAAGGATATGATGGACAATCTCAGAAGGTATAGAGATTTGTGTATAATAGGTTCTGTGGCTTTTTATGCCATAACAGTACTTGATGCATTTGTAGATGCATCTCTGGCAGACTTCGACATATCTCCGTACCTGTCACTAAAAGTGACTCCCACAATGTTGGAGACCAACAATAATTCAGCAAATTTGGCAATAAAGCTAAACTTAAAGTTTTAAACAAAAAATAAAGTCTAATTGAGTAAAATTTGATTATTTTATTATGATAAAAAAAAGCATTATATTATTACTGCTGGCAATTGTTTGCTTAAACAGTTTTGCTAAAGATGATAAAAATATTTGGGCATCTATACCACCTATAAATATTCCTGAGGATACATCGCTGATAGTACCTACCGACTACGAAAAAGCGGTACTGGATATGATGAAATACTGGGCGTCGAACAAAATGACAATAGAACAGTGCGACCGCACTGAATTAACTCCAATATTTTACAGCGACAGCATCTATATATCACGTTTACAAAAACTACCTTACAGGATAGAGATGCCTTATAATAATGTAGTTCGACTTTTTATCAATAAATATGCCGAACGTATAAAACAGGTAGAGTATATGGTAGGATTAGGCGAAAGCTACTACTTTCCTGTTTTTGAGCATGCTCTGGCTAAATACGATTTACCAATGGAGCTCAAGTATCTACCCATAATCGAATCGGCTTTAAACTCAAAAGCTATATCAAGTGCAGGAGCCGGCGGATTATGGCAGTTTATGGTTGGTACGGGTAAAATATACGACTTGGAGGTAAACTCATTGGTAGATGACAGATTCGATCCGAAGAAGTCGTCGGATGCAGCAGCACGCTATTTGAGAGACCTGTACGCCATATACAACGATTGGCATCTGGTAATAGCCGCATACAATTGTGGACCGGGCAATGTGGCACGTGCCATAAGAAAATCGGGTGGAAAAACCGGATATTGGGATATATATCCTTATCTGCCGAGAGAAACTCGCGGATATGTACCAATATTTATCGCAGCCAATTATATTATGAACTATTACAACAAACACAATATATGCCCTGCTAAACCTACATTTATTAAGACTACAGACTCGGTAATGGTATATAAACGAATGCATCTGAAGCAGATAGCCGAAATTCTAAAAGTTCCTATCGAAGAGTTGCGTTTTCTCAATCCACAGTACAAGCAAGATATAATACCGGGCGATATTAAGCCATACTCACTTATTTTGCCTATGGAACAAATAGCTTTTTTCTCGACCAATATCGATTCGATATTGGCATATAATGCAAACAATTTGCTAAGCAGACAGATTGTGGTAGAACCGGCAGAACGTTCGGGCAGTTCCAAAAGCAGAGGTACAAAAAGCAGAACATCGGGCAAGAAATACTACAAAATCAAAAATGGTGACACTCTAAGTTCTATAGCCAGCAGGCACGGAACTACAGTAGCAAAAATAAAAAGAGCAAATGGTCTATCGTCCGATAGAATAAGAGCCGGACAAACCATTAAAATACCATAAACCCGGAGTTTGCCTGATATGAATGTTTTTTTTTAATTGTTGATATTTAAGCCAATCAACAATTATCAAGTATTCCAAAACTCCAATCTCGTTTTCTTTGAGTTTAGGCAGGGACTGTTCGCCACAATGCAATATTGCAACATTCCAACAGCCTACATTTTATAATGCGGTATATAGGTTAAATCTTTAAAAAAAACAAAAAGGCTACCTTTTTCACAAAAGATAGCCTACATAAACATGAAACAAACCTATTGTAAATAAGCTAAAAGGTCAATCCGTCTAAAATATTGTCATCTACGAGGTTTGGCATTGTTACTTCGAGGTTCGGGGTACGGCTCATCTCTCGTTCTATGGCAAACATGGCACCGCGGTTGCGAGCCCAGCTACGACGAGCAATGCCGTTGTTTACATCCCAAAGCAACATACTTTTTAGTCGTCGGTCGCTATCGTCGGAGCCATCGATAACCATACCGAAGCCACCATTGATTACTTCGCCCCAACCTACACCGCCACCGTTGTGTATCGACACCCAAGTAGCGCCTCTAAAGCTATCGCCAATACAGTTGTGAACAGCCATATCGGCGGTAAACGACGAACCGTCGTATATGTTCGATGTTTCGCGGTATGGCGAGTCGGTACCGGACACGTCGTGATGGTCGCGACCCAATACTATAGGCGCCGATATTTCGCCACTCTTGATAGCCTTGTTGAAGGCTTCGGCTATCTTGGTACGTCCCTCCGAATCAGCATATAGTATTCTTGCCTGCGAGCCTACCACAAGGCGGTTTTTGTCAGCCTCTTTTACCCAG
Organism: Porphyromonadaceae bacterium COT-184 OH4590; assembly: GCA_000768855.1. GTDB lineage: Bacteria > Bacteroidota > Bacteroidia > Bacteroidales > Paludibacteraceae > F0058. The sequence continues at coordinate 67,439 of JRAN01000052.1, forward strand.
TGGATATTATCTTTTACTTGATTAACTATCTCTTTGGGAGCATCTTTGAGTATCTCCTCCTGTATTTGAGCAGCTATACGGTCGGTAATGGCAAGGTCTTCGGCTTTGCCCGAAGTACAAACCCAACGGAACGGGCCAAAACCATAATCGAAAAACATAGGTCCCATAATATCCTGAACATAAGATGGATATTTGAATCTGTCGCCATTCATTATGTCGGCACCGGCACGCGACGACTCCAGCAAAAAAGCATTACCGTAGTCGAAGAAGTACATTCCGCGTTCCGACAGTTGATTGATAGCCTTCACCTGACGACGCAACGATGCCTGCACTGCCTTTTTAAACTCTTCGGGCTGCTCTGCCATCATTCTATTCGACTCCTCATAAGAGTAACCCACAGGATAGTAACCGCCTGCCCAAGGATTGTGCAACGATGTCTGGTCTGAACCCAAATCAACAGCAACATTGGCTTCGACAAGTTTTTCCCACAAATCGACCACATTACCCTGATAGGCAAATGAAACAGCCTCTTTTTTGCTCTGTTCCTCACGAACACGTGCAATAAGCTTATCAAGGTCGGTATGAACCTCATCGACCCAGCCTTGTTCGTAACGCTTTTGCACTACCTTAGGATTTATTTCAGCAACAATAGAGACCACGCCCGAAACATTGCCCGCCTTAGTCTGAGCTCCCGACATACCTCCAAGCCCCGATGATACAAACAGCATACCGCGAATATCGGTCTGTCCCTCTTTCAGACGCATACGGGCAGCATTCATTACCGTGATAGTGGTACCGTGTACTATACCTTGAGGTCCTATATACATATACGAGCCGGCAGTCATCTGTCCGTACTGCGTTACGCCGAGAGCATTGAATTTTTCCCAATCGTCGGGCTTAGAGTAATTTGGTATCATTATACCGTTGGTAACTATTACACGAGGTGCATCTTTGTGCGACGGGAAAAGTCCCATCGGATGCCCGGAGTACATTACAAGTGTCTGTTCGTCGGTCATCTTCGACAAGTATTGCATTGTAAGGCGGTATTGAGCCCAATTCTGAAATACTGCACCATTGCCTCCGTATGTGATAAGTTCGTGAGGATGCTGTGCCACAGCATAATCGAGATTGTTGTTTATCATTAACATAATAGCTGCAGCTTGACAGCTTTTGGCAGGGTATTCATCGATTGGACGTGCCTTCATCTCGTAATCAGGACGAAAACGATACATATAGATTCTACCATAGCGTTTGAGTTCCTCGGCAAACTCCTCAGCAAGCTCCTTGTGGTGCTTTGCAGGAAAGTATCTCAATGCATTGCGTATAGCCAAACGCTTTTCGTCTTCCGACAAAATCTCTTTACGTTTGGGTGCATGATTGATTGATGTGTCGTACTCTTTTTTAGGAGGAAGAATATCGGGAATACCCTCCGATACCTGTTTCTGGAAGTCTGTCATACTTGTGTAATTATTTATCGTTTATTATTCTAAAAAAATCGGACTTCAAAGTTAATAAATTTATTGCGAATGGACAGAAATATTTCTAATTTAATTCCATTTTTTAGGAGAAAAGCACAAAATAACAATACTTTCGTATACTAATTATTCTCTTCATAACATATAGACTACACTTATTCTTGTACCTAAACATTTGAAAAAATATTATTATATGTAATTTAGGTTGAAAAAAAATTGTAACTTTGGGAAATTACAATAATAATTCACATAAAACGACAACAAAACATAATGAAAAATCTTGTAGTACTAACCGGTGCAGGTATCAGTGCCGAGAGCGGAATATCCACTTTTCGCGATAGCGGAGGACTTTGGGAGCAATACAGTATAGAAGATGTAGCTACTCCCGAAGCTTGGGTCAAAAACCCTCAGCTTGTAACCGATTTTTATAATCAACGCAGAAAACAACTTCTTGAGGTAGAGCCAAACTATGGACATATTGGTTTGGTCGAACTTGAAAAATATTTCAATGTGCAAATAATCACACAAAATGTAGATAACCTGCACGAAAGAGCCGGTTCAAAAAACATTATTCATCTGCACGGTGAACTTATCAAAGTACGTTCGGAGCGTTTCGAGAACATTATATACGAACTTAAGCCCGAAAACTATGAAATAAAAATAGGAGACAAATGTGAGAAAGGCTACCAACTTCGCCCACATATAGTATGGTTTGGAGAGGCTGTACCAATGCTCGAACAAGCTGTTAAGATTACCGAAAAAGCCGATATTTTAGTGGTAATAGGCACATCTCTTAATGTGTATCCGGCAGCTTCGCTTGTTCACTATACTCGTAGAGATACGCCTATTTATATAATCGACCCCAACAGTGTAGCCATCAACAATCCCAATTGGTATTATATTAAGAAGGGAGCTTCGGAGGGAATAAAGGACTTGATAGAGATATTGAAAGCATGATAAAGACTTATTGATAAAAGTTATAACTAATTATATGTTATTTATCTATAGAGTTGGAAAACAAAAGGCTTAATTCCCTATTTTTTGCTAATTTTGCACATTAATTTTAATATTTAATTGCTAAACCTGATGATATTACCTATATTCTTATATGGCTCAAGCGTACTTAGAGAAGTGTCCAAGCCTATTGACAAAGATTATCCAAAACTAAAAGAACTTATCGATAATATGTTCGAAACTATGTACAACGCAGACGGTATAGGGTTGGCTGCACCTCAGATAGGGCTTCCTATTCGTCTTTTTGTCATAGATATTTCTCCTCTTGATACCGAAAAAACTTTCGCAGAGCTAAAAAATTATCCAAAGACAAAAATATTTATTAATGCCGAGATAATCGAACGTTACGGTGATATGATCGTACACGAAGAGGGTTGTCTCTCGTTGCCGAACATTAACGAGAAAGTATCTCGTCCAGATAAAATCAAAATCAAATATTTGGACGAAAATTTCGAAGAACATCTCGAAGAGTACGAAGGTTACTTTGCCCGTATCATCCAACACGAATATGATCATATTGACGGCAAAGTATTTACAGACCATATATCGCCTCTTAGGAAACAACTTATCAAATCGAAGTTGACGGATATAGTAAAACGAAAAATGAACTGCAAATACAGATTTAAATAAAATAAAAATTGTATTATCTTTGTTCATAAACTTTTATAAAAACACAATAATGAAAAAACTATTCATTTACAGTATATTTACGATTATTTCTCTTTCTCTGTTTTCGCAAGACAAATCCAATGATGGCAAGTACTATAATATTTTTCGTTCGTCCGATATTTACAATTCGGTATGGAGAGAGTTAGATATCAACTATGTCGATTCGCTTAACTACGAAAAGCTGAATGATGTCGCTATCAACAGCATGTTGCAACAACTCGACCCTTACACTATCTATATCCCTGAACAACAGGAAGAGAACCTACAGGCAATGACAACAGGTATGTACGGCGGTATAGGGGCGGTTATACAAAGATACAAAGACTATGTAGTAATATCCGAACCTAAATTCGGATTGCCTGCACAGAAAAACGGTATTTTAGCCGGCGATCAAATTATATCTATCAACAACGAGAGCATGAAAGGGAAAAGTACTTCATATGTAAGTAACAAGTTGAAAGGGATACCCGGCACAGAAATAAAATTAAAATTACGAAGAAATGGAGAGAAAAAGCTGATAGAAAAAACTTTTTTGCGAGAAGTAATCCATATAAACTCCATTGATTATTATGGTATTTTGCAAGACAGCATCGGCTATATAGCTCTATCGGATTTTACCGACAAATCGTACAATGACTTCAAAACAGCATTGACAGAACTAAAAGACAAAGACATAAAAAAACTGGTTATCGACCTGCGCAATAATGGCGGAGGATTGGTAAACGAGGCTGTAAACATCGCTTCTATGTTTTTACCACGCGGCACAACGGTTGTTTCAATGAAAGGCAAAAGTTCAAAAAATGAGAGAAAATACAAAACTCCTTTTGCTCCCATTATGCCTAACATTCCGATTGTAGTAATTATAAACGAAAATTCAGCTTCGGCATCCGAGATTATTGCAGGCGCCTTTCAGGATTTGGATAGAGCAACCATAGTGGGCGAACGAAGTTTTGGTAAAGGACTTGTACAGAGTATAAGGCAATTGCCCTATGGTGGTTATCTAAAAGTAACTACTGCCAAATATTACCTCCCCTCAGGGAGATGCATTCAATCAGTTGATTACGAAAATAATATCAGAGGCGAACGTCCCAAAACAATTCCCGACAGCCTTACCAACAAATTTAAAACTCAACAGGGACGTACAGTCAGAGATAAGAGCGGTATTACACCGGACATTTTTGTTGAAGAAAAAAAAGGCAATTATATCTCATACTATCTATTTGTCGACAATATAATATTTGATTTTGCCACAAAATACTATTATTCGCACGAACGTATACCTTCTCCCGGTACATTTAAGCTTACAGATGAGGAGTATAGTGATTTTATAGCTTTTGTAAAAAGCAAAAATTTCACATACAAACTCGAAAGTGAAAAAATGCTTACACAATTGCAAAAAATGGTAGAAACAGAAGGGTATATAGGCAAAACCGACTCAATTTTCAAACAGCTTACTCCTTTATTAAAAGCTGATGTAGAGAGAGATTTGCGAGATTTTCGCAAAGATATACAATACCTAATAGAGGCAGAGATAGTCAAACGATATTACTATCAAAAAGGGTATTCCGAATTCATTCTTCGTTACGACGAATGGGTAAGTAAAGCTTTGGAGGCTTTTAAATAAATAAACACACAAAATATATAGTTTATCCGCTTACTTGTAGTTGGTAGAGACTAGTTAATTCTGTTTTGTCAGTTATATAAAAAAGATTAATTTTGCAGTTTTATCTTGGGGCATTACACCAACATTATCTTATATATTAGAGACCAATAGATTATACGACAAAAGAGTAAATAAAAAATTGAATTAAAAATATGAGTGGCGGATTATATTCAATGGAGGGAAAAGATTTTGACAAAACCCTCGATCTCACAAAGATTAAACCATACGGCGATACAATGAACGATGGTAAGACTCAATTGAGTTTTACGCTTCCTGTAGTGTGTGGAGACGAAGCTGTTGAAGCAGCTAAACAGTTGATAAAAAAAATGGGATTTGAAAATCCTCAAGTAGTGTTTTATAAAGAACTTACCGAGGGTTTTACTTTTTTCAACTGCTATGGCAGCTGTACACACAACGTAGATTATACCTCTATCCATGTACCAAAAGTGGAAAGCAACGTTATGGATATGACAGAATGTGATGAGTACATCAAAGAACATATCGGGCGTAAAATAACAGTATTAGGGGCATCTACCGGAACAGACGCTCATACCGTAGGTATTGATGCTATTATGAATATGAAGGGTTACGCCGGACACTATGGTCTCGAACGTTACGATATGATAGAGGCTATAAATATGGGTAGTCAAGTCGAAAACGAAGATTTTATAGCCAAAGCATTGGAAATAAAGGCTGACGCACTTCTTGTGTCGCAGACTGTTACACAAAAAGACGTGCATATCCATAATTTGGTAAATCTTGTAGAACTTCTCGAAGCAGAGGGGCTAAGACACAAGATTATTCTTATTTGCGGAGGTCCGCGTATCACTCACGAATTAGCCAAAGAGTTGGGATACGATGCCGGATTTGGGGCTAATACGTATGCGGACGATGTAGCATCATACATTGCACAAGAGCTCGACAGAAGACTAAATTCTTAAGATTATGCACAACACATATTAGATACACAAAAAGGGAATATATATTCCCTTTTTTATTTTGCTCAAATTTGATAGAGTATAATTTATATACAACTCTATCGTCTGTTTTTATATCTTAGAACTTTTAGAGCGTTGTATTTAAGCACATTTTCTAAACCTCCCACTATAAATTGAACTGTTATGGGATTGCCTGTAAAGTTGATTACTTTGTTCAATGAATAATCGACAATATTATACTTAGCTCTTAGTCCGAGATAAAAACTATTTTTTATATAATATCTATAGCCTAACCCAAAATTAATATTGTATGTATATGTTGAAGCAGACTTGAGGTTTCTATATTTATCTTCATTCAACACATCAAAGCCATCAAAAGCAACTCCTCCTGTCAGTTGAATTTCGTGTCCATTTTTAGCATAAATATCTCTGCCCACTTCCAACCCTATATATCCACTAAAAAAATGATTTGTTAACTCTACAAAGTCATCTAATTTGGAACGTCTTCCATAATAATAATTGGCTGAGTTTAGAAATCTAATTGTCAAAGTGAGGTCATAGTTCATCTTTTTATGTTTTAACCCAAGCTGAAAACCTAATTCCGGGTGAACACCTAAAAGACTTAACCGACCGGTAGGAATCCATATTCCTGTAATCCAAGACATATGTCCTTCGACCATATTCAAATACTCGTTTACTACTTTTTTATATTGTATCGCCAAAGAGGAGTTCGAATAGGGCTTTGTCTGAAGTTTTTCAAATATACTATCGTTATTCTCACTATAAAACTCTGCCAAGAGATACTCTGTCTGCCCGGGTTGGTATTGATTAATCAGGCTATTTGCCAAATATTGTGTGTATCTATCAAAACCTTTACCTATAGGCACAAAACCGTAATAAGAGTTGTTATCTTCGTATTGATAGTAATTAGAAGTCTTTATTACATTAATTCTATTTTTATAATTAAATATATTAGAGAGCATGACTTCATCTACCGACCATTCTTTAAAGCTATTTTCTTTTAAAGCCAATAATATTTTTGCTCTGTATATAGGTTCTCTCATGCCACATTTACTCTCCCAATATTCCAAAAGTAGTCTTGCGGAGTCAAGTTCGTTTTGTTGCATATATTTTACAAAATATAGTCCACTACTACTGGCTATATCCGAGCAAGTCAATTGCCTTTTTACAGACATTATATCATCAAAGTTTTGTCCCAATATCAATCCATTAACAAAAGAAACACATAATATTGTCAGTACTATTTTTTTTACACACATCTATTCTTTCTGAAAACATTAAAAAATATACGATAAAAAAGAGACCTGTCATTATTTGAAAAAATCTCTTTTTATAATAAACTAAATTATATATCAAATAGTAATACCACCATCGACACTAATAACAGTACCATTGATATAGGCAGCATCATCCGATGCCAAAAATGCGTATGTCGCAGCTATCTCCTCAGGTAGTCCGAGACGACGTACAGGCACCTTATCTTCCATCGACTTAAGCACTTCGGCAGGCATCTTCTTTACCATTTCGGTAAGGATAAAACCGGGTGCCACGGCGTTAACCGTTACACCTTTTTTGCCAAGCTCTTTTGCCATAGTTTTGGTCATACCCACAAGTCCAGCTTTGGTAGCAGCATAGTTGGTCTGTCCAAAATTACCGTACAGGGCTACCACCGACGAAGCATTGATGATACGTCCCCAATTCTGCTCTACCATAATATCGGCAGCACATTTGGCACAGTTGAAAACGCCCGTAAGATTAACGTCTATCACCTGTTGCCAAAGGTCGGGAGTCATCTTTTTTAGTGTTGCGTCACGAGTGATACCGGCGTTGTTGATAAGCACATCGTATCTACCAAACTGCTCTACAACCTGCTGCGAAGCTCTTTCGACCTCCACAAATTTCGAGGTATTGACCTTTATGAAAGTAGCCTCCACACCCAAGGCCTTTATTTCGGCTATTGTTTCGGCTCCTTTTGCCTCGTTCAAATCCCATACCACAACCTTTGCTCCCTCTTGTGCAAAACGCAGTGCTGTTGCTTTGCCGATACCATCGGCTCCACCTGTTACTACTACTACCTTATCTTTTAGTCCTTTCATCTTTTTATTGTTTTTAGGTGTTAAAACATATTTTCTATTATAATCGCTGTGCCTTGTCCCCCCCCGATACATAATGTTGCCAAGCCGTTTTTGACATTGCGACGACGCATTTCATATATAAGCGAAGTAAGGATTCGAGCTCCCGATGCACCTATGGGGTGTCCCAGAGCGATGGCTCCGCCATTTACATTCACTATTTCGGGGTTGAGCTTGAGGTCGCGTACTACAGCTATACTCTGTGAAGCAAACGCCTCGTTAGCCTCGATAAGTTCGAGTTCTTCAACCTTCATACCTGCCATTTTAAGAGCTTTTTCGGTAGCATACACAGGTCCATAGCCCATTATCTGTGGGTCTAAACCTGCTGTGCCGTATGCTTTGATACGTGCAAGCGGTTTAACGCCTAAATACTCGGCTTTCTCTGCCGACATAACCACCAAAAAAGCAGCTCCGTCGTTGATACCCGATGCATTGCCGGCTGTAACAGTACCATCTTTTTTGAATGCAGGACGAAGCTTAGCTAACGCATCGAGAGTGGTGCCGGCACGCGGGAACTCGTCTGTATCGAATATCTTGGGGTCGCCTTTTTTTTGAGGAATAACAACAGGTACAATCTCGTCTTTAAACCTACCTGCTTTCTGAGCCGCTTCACAACGTTGCTGACTTGCAAGAGCAAATTGGTCTTGCTCCTCACGTGTGATGTTCCAACGTTCGGCAATATTTTCAGCTGTCATGCCCATATGCACATGCGAAAAAGCTTCTGTAAGCCCGTCTTTTATCATCGAATCGACAATCTGTCCATCGCCCATACGATACCCATTACGAGCATTGGGCAATAAATAAGGTGCATTGGTCATACTTTCGGTACCACCGCAAAGCACCACGTCTGCATCGCCTGCTTTTATCATCTGAGCAGCAAGCGAAACACTACGCAAGCCCGAACCACAAACAATATTTATCGAAAAAGCGGGTCTCTCCACAGGGATACCTGCGTGAACAGCTACCTGACGAATAACGTTTTGTCCGAGACCAGCCCCAAGTACATTACCTGCTACCACTTCGTCGATTTGGTCGGGCGTGATACCCGCACGGCTGATTGCCTCTTTTGCCGCTATTACACCGATTTCGACCGCTGACATACCTGCCAACGAACCGTTGAAACTGCCTATGGGCGTACGTGCCGCCGAAACTATTACAACTTCTTTACTCATAATATTATAATGATTTTATTTTAAAATTGATACTCTGATATATATATATTGCAATGTTGTATGCGTTCAAAACGAAAACGCACCTGCAAAGTTAATATTTTTTTGCTTGACAATTCTTTATTGTGAATTTTATTATATCTCTGCTGTATTAATAATTTTAAACATCTTGTAAGTGAAGCTATTTTATTGATATTAGATATTACTTTTCCGAACCCATTTATTTACAATATCGTAAAAAAAGATATGCCTTGCGACACATCCTTTACAACAATTAAATTATTCAACATTTAGGTCAATCAGTAATGGGTTAATTACCTACTTCCGACAAAAACTTAATTCTGACAAGCCTTACCTCCTCGCGAGAGTAATCGTTCTCTCCAAGATAGTCTATAGCAGCATCTATATTGTCTGTTTCTGCCTTATTTTTAAAATAGTCAAAAGCCTCCTCTATCATCTCTGCGTCCATTACCTCTTCGAGGAAATAGTCGATATTTATCTTCGTGCCCGAAAACACAATAGCATCTATCTCATTGAGCAATTCGGGAAACTCTATGCCCTTTGATATTGCCAAGTCATCGAGAGCCACTTTGCGGTCGATAGCCTGAATGATTTCAAGTTTCAATTTCGATTTGTTGGCAACAGTTTTTATTCTAAGGTCTTCGGGACGTATTATATCATTCTCTTTTACATAACGAGCTATAACATCAATAAACTCCTGTCCGAAATTTTTGGCTTTACCTGCACCTACACCCGGCACATTCTGCAATTCGTCCAAAGTAATAGGATATGTGGTACACATAGCCTCCAACGATGGGTCTTGAAATATGGCAAATGGAGGCAGATTGAGTTTTTTAGAATATTTTTTTCTTAAATCTTTTAATATAGAAAAAAGTTCTGCATCCAAAGCAGACGAACCTCCTCCGCCTTTTGCAATAACATCTACATCTACATCTTCGTTGAACTCTTCGTCTTGAGCCACCATAAACTCTCGAGGATGCTTCAAAAACTCCTTACCTTGCTTCGTTATCTTCAATATACCATAGTTTTCTATCTTTTTGGTAATATATCCATCTATTATAGCTTGACGAATTACCGGTTGTAACAATTTTATTTCATCGTTATTTACGGAATTAAACAACTCCAATTCATCGAAATGATAAGCATCTGTCTCAACATTCTCTTTTCCTGTAAGAATATCAATGATGACCTCTGCTTTGAACTTACCTCCAAGGGTAGATATCAACTCTAAAACTGCACATAATAAATCTTTTGCGTCTGTCATATTTGGGGGGTGTAAACAATTATCACAATTACAACAATTATCTATAGTATACTCTTCGCCAAAATAGTGTAGGAGCATCTTGCGTCGGCAAATCGAACTCTCCGCATAAGAAGCCGCCTCCAACAGCAACTGTTTGCCTATCTCTTGCTCCGAAATAGGCTTGCCTTGCATAAACTTCTCCAATTTCTGCAAATCTTTTCTATTGTAGAATAATATGCAATTGCCCTCGCCTCCGTCTCTACCAGCTCTACCAGTCTCTTGATAATATCCTTCAAGACTTTTCGGAATATCATTATGGATAACATAGCGAACATCGGGCTTGTCGATACCCATACCAAAGGCAATGGTAGCCACGATAACATCGCATTTTTCCATCAAAAAGAAATCCTGATTTTGACTTCTTACTGCAGCGTCCAGCCCCGCGTGATAAGGCAAAGCAGATATACCGTTGACACACAACGACTCTGCCAACTCCTCCACTCTTTTGCGACTAAGGCAATACACTATACCCGATTTGGAGCCTTGACTTTTGATATATTTAATAATATCTTTTTCAACATTCTGCGTCTTCATCCTCACCTCATAATATAGATTTTCTCTATTAAATGATGACTTAAAGACAGTAGCATTATTCATATCAAGTGTTTTCTGAATATCTTGCTGAACTTTTGGTGTAGCCGTTGCTGTGAGGGCGATAATAGGAGCTTGTCCTATACGATTGATTATCTGCCTAATACGTCTATACTCCGGACGAAAGTCATGTCCCCATTCTGATATACAATGAGCCTCATCAATAGCATAAAAAGATATTTTTATCTTCTGTAAAAACTCTACATTCTCATCTTTTGTAAGCGATTCGGGAGCTACATAAAGTAGCTTGGTTTTGCCTGCCAAAACATCTTTTTTTACTTCTTCTATTTGGTCTTTTTTCAAAGATGAATTCAGAAAATGGGCAATAGAGGCAAACTCCGAAAAGGTACGGATAGCATCTACCTGATTTTTCATAAGAGCTATAAGAGGCGAAATCACAATAGCCACCCCATCTAACAACTGTGCCGGAAGTTGATAGCATAGCGACTTGCCACCACCTGTTGGCATAAGTACAAAAGTATCTTTGCCCGCAAGCACGTTATTGATGATAGCCTCCTGATTGCCTTTGAAGGTATCAAACCCAAATTTCTTTTTTAACTCCTCCGATAAAATCAATTTTAATAAAAGTATTTAATAGTTACTAACTTGATATTTCCTAAAATTTTTCTAAAAACTTTGTGCAAATGTACTACATTTTTATTTTCATAAAGCAAATTTATAAATAAAATTTCGTTTACAACCAAAAAATGAAAAATATATTCGCTATTATTTAGTTTTAAATGCAAAATGCTTTTGTGCAAAAAAACTAAAAGCCGTTGTAATCAAAGTATTCAACATTTGCGAAGGAGTGGGATAGATACCCAAAATTTCGACAAAAAGCTTTAATCCCCAGTAATTTACCAATACACAAGCAGTTACCACACTTAAATAACGTGGCACTTGCACTCGTTTTTTCAACGAAGAGGTCGAAAAACTCACATAGCGATTCAACCAAAATCCGCTAACAAAAGTAATTGCAAACTGTATAAAAAACGCTGCTATATGAGGCTTAAAAACAATAATACCCAAATCGAGATTCTCTTTTTGCAACACAAAATTGTACAAAAACCAATATAAAATCCAGCTAAACAAAGTGTTGGTTGCACCACATACTCCATAAATAAAAAACTGTTCGGAACACAATCTTTTAAATGGCGGATAAAATATGATGACAAATTGCCTCACTCGCTCGGCAATTCTATAATTAATCGAATTATGCATAAATATTGTCTTTACCTCTATTTGAAATTAATTTAGCAAAATTAGCACAATTTTTTCAATTGTGTTCTTATACAACAAATAGATATAATCAACTGTATATTATTTAGTTGCCTTATTTTGCACTTTTATATCATCTACAAAAATCCATTTTCCACTTTTCAGACGATATGCATTGACCGAAAAATCGGGTCCGTAGGACACAACCTTACCCTCCTCTATCTCCATAGGCGAAAGATTATCAAATTCGAGTTGTTTTTTATCCGCATTATATCCGAGATACATAGCCACACGGCTATCAAATTCAAACACTACTCTGCCTCTCGTTACTTTGATATTTTTTCGATAACGTTCGCTATACTCCTTTTTTTCAAAAACAGGAAAACCAAATATTGGTTCAAGGTCATAAAAATTAAGCACATCAATAACTTTCTGATTGGCTACCTGCCTGTTACGTAAGCCGAGCAGTACGTACAGTGTCTGTTTATCAACCTTAAAAGGGATAATATCATAATACAAAGCCCCATACCAGTTGTCGGTATAATATAGCTGCTGCTCAACTACCCCTTCCGTAGAAGATATTTTTTTCATCGAAAAAAAATATCCGTCAGACTTCTGAAATACCACATTGTATATAGTTTGTCCTTTAAGAGGCACCATCCAAGAGTACACAGCCACAGCATAGTCGGCAGCCACCACCTTACCGATATAACGTACACTGTCAAATGGTAAAGCAAACGAATTATTTTGCCGAAGCACTCCCTCCAACACAGCATAAACCGAATCGTTGAGAGTAATCCTGTTTTTATCGTTTTCCTCTTTAATTATTTTTTCAAACAGAGTGTTTATCTTCTCCACATAACACTTATTATCAGCTATTTGAGCACATATTATATTATTACCCCAAAATGCAAAATTTATAAGTAATATTAATATTCTAAAATTCATCTTTTATTAGTTATTATCAATTGTTTAAGTGTTTCATTAAAATCTTTTTTCTCCAAAATATCTTCCAAAAATAGATGCATACGGTAATTCCAAATATGGTGAGGATTTTCGGGGTAGTTGATACGCTCTTGTTCGAGATTTTCAGCTATAAACATTTCATCTATAGCCATATAGTCTTGCATAGGCAATATTACCCACATCGCATCAGAGGCAAAAAGTGAAGATAATATTTTTTTAGCAATATCGGATGTGTAGAGTTTTGGGGCATTGCCGTCAAGCATAAGCACATCATTATAAAAACGTTGTGTTTTACTCTCATCTTCTCCCCACCACATTCTGAGAGTAGAGGTATCATGCGTACCTGTAGAGACGACCGAATTGTAGGGTACTTTAGCTATATCTACAAACTCACGCCCAAACTCTTTGGGCATACGCAATATTTCGAGCGAAAGAATATTGAGTCTCCGCATTACATAAGGCACTGAGGCTGGTACCATTCCCAAATCTTCACCGCAGACGAGCATATTGGTAGTTTCAAGCATTTCGGGAAGTTTCTCCAAGGCACTTCGAGTCCAAAACTCATTATGACGACAATAAAAATAGTCGTCGTACAGTCGGTCGAATGCCTTACGTTGCTCATCGGTAAGCTTTTGATAAACACCTGTTTTGCAAGCCATTATACGAGGATGGTAGTACGACTGCTTATATGGGTCTTCGATAAACAGAATGTCGGTGGTCGGCGTTTTGATTTCATCCCGATAAAACATTGTATTACTTCTGTTTATCGTTATACCACAAGCCTCTATCTCCTCTTTACTTAAAGGCAACGATGGTGAAAAGTAACCCAACAATCCGCTTTTGAATGGCTGAGGTATCTCCCATATACGGAAAAATCCCAAGATGTGGTCGATACGAAAGGCATCGAAAATCTTACCAATAGAGCCAAAACGCTCACGCCACCAGCGGTAGCGGTCTTTTGCCATATTAGCCCAATTGTATGTCGGGAAACCCCAATTTTGCCCTTCTTCCGAAAAATCGTCAGGCGGAGCACCTGCCTGTTTGTCGACATTAAACAGTTCGGAATAACGCCAAACATCAACACTATATCGCCCTACTCCCACAGGCAAATCGCCTTTTAACAAAATAGAACGAGCATTTAAATACTCTTTAGCTTCTCTAAGTTGCTCAAAAAGATGATATTGAATAAAGTAATAAAACTCCACTCGCTCAGCATTATCCTTGGCGTATTGTTTAACTCTTTTGTGGTCGTATCGAGAATATTCGCCCCAACTATCAAATTGGCAACTACTAAAATCTTCTATTAAGCAACGAAACACAGCGTATGGCATAAGCCAACTGTTAGCCTGCTCAAACCGGTGTAATAGCTTCGCTGTTTTAATCCAAGCATCACTATAAGCACGTTGCTCTAAGTATATATGTCTCAATACTCTTAGCTTCAATTGCAAAACTTCGGAGTAGCTTACTTTTGGCATGGCGTCAAGCAACAGACGCTTCTCATTTATATCATTTTGCAAATCCGAGTGAGTTACTTCACATATTTTTTCGACATTTAAGTAAATCGGATTTAGAGCATCGACCGAAACAGAGCGATAAGGATACGAATCACTATCGCTCATTGTTATATTTGTATCGTTTATAGGCAGTATCTGTATCAGTTTTTGTTGCGTTAAACTGCACCAATCAGCAAGGGTACAAAGGTCGGTAAACTCACCAACGCCCCAGCCATTCTTGCGCCTAAGCGAAAACACAGGAATAGCCACACCTGCTCCGTGCCACGTGAGTGAACCACGAAAAGCCACTCTAATTCGGCTATTCGGTGCTGTCGTCTCTTTTGTTAAAGTACGGTTAAAACCATCTTCCCAAAGGGTTATTTGATTTGTGCTGCTGTCGAAGAGTACAAACTTATACTCGAAATATTCGGGTAGCATATCGTAGTCGAGGATTATACTCCACGAGCGAAACCCTACTTTATTCATTCTTACAGGAATATCCCAATCCCCAAGCATTCTGCACGACCCAACGATACCGACATTAATACCTTCGTCTATCGGCTGATAGTCGAGGCAGAATGTAATAGTGCTGTGTGGTGTGGTTATATTTTTTTTCACTCAGAATAATTATATAAGTATCTCTACTACAATTTTGTTTATATGCAAAATCATCTGCGTTTGATATGCTTTGCCTCTTCCCAAATATCGTTCATTTCGTTGAGTGACATACTTTTGAGTTGTTTGCCTTGCTTTATAGTCTTGTCTTCGAGGTATTCGAAACGCGATATAAACTTACGGTTGGTCGTCTCCAACGCATTTTCGGGGTTTATTCCATATAGACGTGCTGCATTGATTAGAGCAAAAAAGATATCGCCCATTTCGGCTTCCATTGCTTGAATGTTTCCATTTTTCAACTCTTGTCCAAACTCATCTATCTCCTCTTTTACCTTATTCCAAACCTGCTCTTTTTCGTCCCAGTCGAAACCTACAGATGCAGCTTTGTCCTGAATTCTGTTCGCCTTAATCATAGCAGGCAAGGCAGAAGGCACTCCGCTAAGAACTCGTTTGTTACCGTCTTTCTCTTTGAGTTTGAGCTCCTCCCAATTTTGTTTTACCTCTTCCGAAGTCTCGGCACTTACATTGCCATATATGTGCGGATGGCGGAAGATAAGTTTTTCGACAAGCGTATCGCAGACATCCTTTATATCAAAATCGCCTGTCTCGCTACCCATTTTTGCGTAAAAAACCACGTGTAACAACACATCACCAAGTTCCTTTTTTATCTGTGTCATATCGCATTTATGAATGGCATCGGACAACTCAAAAGCCTCCTCTATGGTATTATTTCGTAATGAAAGGAAGGTCTGTTTTTTGTCCCAAGGACATTTTTCTCTTAAATCGCTCATCACATCAAGCAACTTAGAGAACGAAGCCAAAATCTCATCTTTTGAGTGCATCTATATCAAATTATATTTATTAGAATACAAAGATACGATATTTTATCGTAATCTGTAGGGGACAATATCAAATCATACAAGTTAAAAAAAGTTCATATGAGGTCTCAGGATTTGCCATTTACTACTGATTGTTATTTTAAAACGAATATTTACGGTATGAGTGAAGAATATTTATATTAATTTCAAGTATTCCTCGCTTAATACTCCAATACAAAGAGCTATTGGACATAAAACAAACAATAATTAGAGAGTCTACTGCCTAACACACTACTATTATCATCTGTACAAAACAAAAGGTGCAGAAAAAATAACTTTTCCTACACCTCCTCACTATGAAAAAACTGATTTACTTATTAATTTAGTCCAATATTTTTACCAAATGATGAACTGTTTTTACCATTCCCATTATTGCCGGGGTATCATCGTGTTCCACTATTTGGTTCATTTTGTGCAATCCAAGTGCATCTAAAGTACGCTTTTGCACGGCAGGACATTTAATTCTACTTTTTACCTGTTGAATTCTTATTTTAGCCATAAAATTATCCTCCTAAGATTAACCATTAAACACTTTAGTTACCGATATACCGCGATTTTGAGCCACAGTAGCAGGATCTCTGAGTTCACACAAGGCTTCGAAAGTAGCTTTCACCAAGTTGTGAGGATTCGACGAACCTTTTGACTTGGCCAAAATATCTGTAATACCCACACTCTCCAAAACGGCACGCATAGCACCACCTGCTTTTACACCAGTACCATGTGAAGCCGGTTTTAGCAATATGGTAGCACCACCG
This sequence comes from Porphyromonadaceae bacterium COT-184 OH4590, assembly GCA_000768855.1. GTDB lineage: Bacteria > Bacteroidota > Bacteroidia > Bacteroidales > Paludibacteraceae > F0058. Next base: position 84,360 of record JRAN01000052.1, read on the forward strand.
AAGTGTGCTGTCTGTTCGTGAGGGATAGTTCCTTTGTGTACAGGCACTTTAATAAGGTTTTTGCGAGCCGCCTCTGTACCTTTTTGCATAGCAGCAGCCACTTCACCTGCCTTTCCAAGCCCCCAGCCTACAATGCCGTTTTTGTCACCAACCACAACAATAGCTGCGAAACTAAAAGTACGTCCCCCTTTTGTTACCTTTGTAACACGATTTACGGCTACCAAACGCTCCTCTAATTGGGCATCTGCTTCAATATTTACTCTATTTTTATATTCTGCCATAATTTCTTAAAATTTTAAACCATTTTTACGGGCAGCTTCGGCTAACTCCTTAATTCTGCCGTGATATAAATAACCGCTGCGATCGAATACCACAGATTGAATACCTGCCTCTTGGGCGTTTTTGGCGATAAATTCACCCACTTTTGCAGCTTGTTCTTTTTTGTTCATCTTATCTTTGATAATCAAAGATGAAGCAGAAGCAAGAGTCTTACCAGCAACATCATCGATAACTTGTGCATAAATCTGCGAGTTGCTTCTGAATACCGACAAACGAGGTTTTTCGGCTGTTCCTGAGATTTTATTTCTTATGTGAGCTCTTATTTTAGCTCTTCTTTCTATTTTTCCTACCATAATTTACTTAGTTTTTAACGATTATTTGCTTGCTGTTTTACCTGCTTTTTTGCGAACAACTTCACCTTTAAACAATACTCCTTTACCTTTGTAAGGTTCAGGTTTACGGAAAGAGCGAATTTTTGCACATACTTGCCCAAGCAATTGTTTATCGGCACATTCAAGTGTAATCAATGGATTTTGGTTACGCTCTGTAACTGTTGTAAGTTTGATTTCGTTTGGTAGTTGCAAAAATATATTGTGCGAGAAACCTAATGACAACTCTAATATCTGACCCTGATTTGAGGCACGGAAACCCACACCTACAAGTTCTAACGTTTTGGTATAACCGGTCGAAACACCTGTTACCATATTCTGAACCAATGCACGATAAAGACCGTGATTTGATCTATTTTGAGGCAAATTGTTTTGACGCACAAAAGATATTGAGCCATCTTCGATTTTAACTTCGATACTCGGATCTACCTTTTGAGACAATTCGCCTTTAGGTCCTTTTACTGTCACAGTGCCTTTGTCGGCAGTTACAGTTACTCCTGCGGGAATTTTAATGGGTAATTTACCAATTCTTGACATAGATAATCCTCCAAAATTAATAAACGTAACACAATACTTCTCCGCCAACTTCCATTGCACGAGCCTCTTTATCGGTCATCACACCTTTAGAGGTAGAAATAATAGCAATGCCTAATCCGTTAAGTACTCTCGGCATATCTTTGTACCCAACATAACGACGAAGACCCGGAGTAGACACTCTGATAATCTTCTTAATAGCGTTAACTTTGTTAACGGGATCATACTTCAAGGCTATTTTTATAGAGCCTTGCGGACCTTCATCAATGAACTTGTAATTCAAGATATAGCCCTTCTCAAATAGCACTCTTGTAATCTCTTTTTTGAGATTAGAGGCCGGAATCTCTACCACACGGTGCTTTGCACTAACGGCATTTCTCACCCTTGTTAAGTAGTCTGCAATAGGATCTGTCATAAAACAATTAATTTTAATTAACCCCCTCTAAGTGGGGCAATATTTAGTTAATATTCAGTTATCTATTATATGATATAGTGTTATTAGATAGCACCATCACAAAATAGGGTACAAAGTTAATACTTTTTTTTGATTTAGAAAAATATTTTACAAAATAATTTTGGGTAGACAATCGAATTCAAAATTATATAATATTATTTTTAAATAAATAAAGACTGTCGACTAATAAAGCCGAGAGTCTTTATTTTCAAAGTCAATTTTACAAAAAATGTTTATTTCACAACCTCAATTTTACTTGACATATTGCCTACCCTTATAATATATTTTCCCATAGGAATGGTAGAAACATCTATTGCAGTATTAGTTTGTAATATTTTATAGGTTGCCACAACACTGCCATTAATGCTTATTATATTCATAGTATGCCCTATGTATTTTTCGGGTATCTCTATATTCATTATTTTATTAACAGGGTTTGGATACACCTCCAATTGACTATTCGAACTGTTTGGAGTACAGATATCTGTAGTATATCCATCATATTCAATCTCATCTTCATCAGGATTACTATAATCTGGATAAGCGTAAACCACCCATTTTTTTGATTTCATTTTATCTACGACTTCCTTAGAGCATATATTTTTTTCTATATCACGTAAATCTACTACATAAATATTTCCTGCATCCTGTTCTTTCCCGTCTATCATTTGAGATCTGTCTACAATAGCTTCAGCAATATTTTTAAATGCTTCTTGAGATAAATTGTTCAAAAAAATACTCACTTTGTAAAGTTTTTGTTTATTCGAAAAATCTAACTCAGTCAATTCATTATTGTTACAATGTAAATATTTAATATTATCAAGATTAGTTAAGTTTAGACTGGTTAGTTTGTTTTTAGATACATTAAGGGTTGATAAACTAGGGCATTCTGTTACGTCTATCGAAGTAAGTTCCTGATTGATAGCTAAAAAGTATTTTACATCACCATACACAGTAATAGTTTTGGATGATTGTGTATGTTTTATTATATTAGGACCTGTATATATTTGTTCTTGTTCATCATATTTACCATTGCTATTCCAATCTATCCAAGTTTTACCATCATAACCTGGTTTCAAAAAGTTAGTAATAACAACAAGCTCCCAAGAACCGTTTTCTCTACTGGTAGTAATTGTTATTTTACTACCATCTGTAGTATAACTACCCTGCTGTGCATACCCTAAACTAAAAGAGGTTGTTAATAAGCACAAAATAAAACTTCTAAAATTAAATAGTTGTGTTTTCATCTTTATTAATAAGTTTTTAGTTAATAAAAAAAATATTTCGACGGCAAATTTATATTTTTTTTCATCACAATGCAAAAAAAATACAATATTTATTTGCATTTTTAAACATTATAACACAACATACTGCCGATAAAATCTTGATAGAGATAGCCTTAAAAAAGATATCTAAAAATACCTAAGAATCCCTAACAGCTGTTTATATCAGATATGATTTTTTCTTTTGGGACAAGTTCGGAAGCCGTAGATATGGCACTTACTATAACACCAAGCATACCATGCGAATTTATATTTTGCCCTGTAAAATAAAAGTTTGGAATCTTTGTTCTCTGAGATATACGCGTCTGCATTGGCAAATTTTTATCTTTTATCACTCCATACATTGCACCCTCTACCGTTGCCGTATAATCGCGATATGTCAAAGGAGATGAGGTGTAATAGTTGGTTATACAATCTTTTATACCCGGAAAATGTTCGTTGAGTTTGTTTATTATCTTTTCTGCACACTCGCGTTTAAACTCCTCATAATCCTCACCTCGCTTACCTACAGTAGAATTTTCCCATTTACGGACGCAATCGTAGCTCATATAGGTCATTACCTCAGCGCCTTGGGCATATTCATTATCTGTATCGATAGCTTGATGTATATAAAAATAGTTCAAAGGAAATTGTTTCAAATCATACTTTTCCAACCCAATAGCTTCTTCATTTTCGTAAAAATAAAAGTTATAGTTACTGTATTTTACACTATTTTTTTTGAAAACGAGAAAAACGGTAAAGTTTGATATCGAATTTTCGATACTTGCGATACGTTGCCGATAGACATTCCGAAGCAGTGGCGATGCTATCTTGTTTATAGTTACTTGAGGGTGAATATTGGAGATAAAATAGTTGGCTTCGAAAGTTCTGCCATCTTTCAATCGAATTTTGGTCATTCTCTTTTCGTCGCAAACGAACTCCTCTACTTCTGCTTTTTTATATATTTTCCCGCCGAGATTCTCTATTGATTTTGCAAGAGAAAAAGCAACCGAATCGCTTCCTCCAACAATACGATATGCCGACTGAATGTAGAAATTATTGAGGTGTGCCTGTACATAGACGGGAGTCTTGTCCCATACCCCTGCATAGAGAAACATATTGGCTGCAAGCACTTTACGAAGCTTTGGATTGTCCGTACAAGAGTCTATAAACTCATTGAATGAGGTGGCAAATATATCTTTATCCACTACCACATCAGGATTGACATTTTGCAGATTGTATATAAAAGAGGCATCAGCAATCTCTTTTATCTTATTGGCATATAATCGAATATCAGATTTATTATTGGGAAATTTTTCGGCAAGCGTATCTACAAAATTATCTATTCCATTAGCATATTTATATATATCACCACCAATAGATATCACATCAAAACCATCTCTATCAAGCGACGAGATTTTAACATCATTGAGCAGATTGAGATATTTAAAGAACTTGTGCATAATCTGCCCTTCATCCAAAGAGCCGACATAGTGCATTCCCGTATCAAACTTTATTCCCTTTCGGGTAAATGTCTGCAGACAGCCTCCTATTTGATGATTTTTTTCGAAGATAGATACCTTGTATCCGTTTTTGGCAAGTATATATCCACAAACCAAACCTCCAAGTCCGCTGCCTGCTATAATGACATCGCCCTTGTATTCTGCCTCCACTATGCGATTGTTATTTTAGAATTGATGTTATTTTGGCAACGAAAAATCGGCTGAACCTATAAGATGCGAATCTACAAATATATCAACTCTATAGGAACCTTTGATAAGAGTCTCATTAACTGTCCAGTACACAGTCTGAGAAGTCTCTATGCCCGAATATTCAAAATTCTTTTTTGCAGAATAGACAATATTTTTATTTTCGTAAAAGAATGTGTCCGAAGATTTTGTAAACAACACATCTTTATTAGGATTCACTATTCTGATATACACCGTTTTTTCGCCAACATTGGCAGTGATATTTTTAGATATAGTAAACGAGATTTTTACTACATCGGCTCTACTTAATCGAGTTGTTTTTTTGCCATTTTTGGTCTGTAGCTCTACCGCTATATTTCTTGCTTCGAGCTGTGCCGCACGCATAACTTTTTCTGTCAAGTTTTCGTTGCGTAGCGACAATGTATCCACTCTTCGCGATGCCTCTTGAAACTTGCGATTAACCTCCACGTTTTCTGTTTTTAGTTGAGTATTTGCCTTGTTCAAAGAGTCAACCTGAGCTATGTAGTATGTCAATACCTTACGAACGGTAGAAAGCTCATTTTTTAACTCGTTTATTCGTTTTACATTGGTTGCTTTGGTTGTTCGCAACTCTTCAAGCAAAAGCTGAACTCTCTTTTGCTCATTATTAAGTTTTTTAAGTATAGAATCATTATTAACCTGCAAACTAAACCCCTCCAAATCATTAGACAAGGTAACATAGTCTTGCTCGAGCTGAGTTTTGTTCTGTTCCATTTGCTCTTTTTCATACGAAAATTGTTCTAAAATTTCGTCTCTTTCTTTTTTAGCACTGTTCAATTGATAAGCTAAAAAACCTATCAAACCTGCCAATATTACAATGGCAATTATACCTACTGTTACTAAAACTTTCTTATTCATAACTTTCTATTTTTTTTAAATTTTACGACCGACAAAATTATAAAAAAACAATATTATCCACAAATTTTATTCCGATTTCTTTATTAATTTTTTCTATAATATTCGATTTCTGTAGTACCAAATTCAATTTCAGAGGAGCTGATGATACTTTTACAATCATTACTCCGTCTCTGTTTTTTACTTCTGTAAAGTAGCTACACACCACATCTCCCAACACCTGTGGCAGAATAGTCGAAGCAATATCTTTTTCTATAAAACTACGATAAAATTCATCTCCACATTCCAATCTTAACGACTCTATTATAGCTTGCTTAGATATTTTTATTGGTTCTGTTTTTTTCATAAAAGCAATTTCATTTTAATATCAAATCGACCAATACGGGCAAGTGGTCACTATAACCATTGTTATACCTCATACCGATGTAAGTGCGAAATGGGCGTTTACCTACTATTTTGTCGTCTTCCAATAGCCAATCGGGAGCAAAAACTCTTACTTTATCTTCCAAAACCGTAGTTTTACTTTCATTACTCAACAGTGCCCCCGATACAATTATTTGGTCTAACATATTCCATTGGTCTCTATGACGGTAAGAACCTATATTGGACTGTTTATGAAGTTTATATGTCAAATTATAAAGATTATTGTTTGTTACTTTACCATCATTGGGCAAAGGGTTGGCGTCTAAGGTTATCCTTATCGAATGGTTATCGGGCATATCATTAAAGTCGCCGACAATCACTATTTTGGCTGCATTGCTAATAGCAAACAGACTATCACAGGCATTTCTCAACCGTCCCGCAGCCGCCACTCTTCGCTCTTCGCTCTCCAATTCCCCTCCAAGTCGCGAAGGGAAGTGATTTACAAAGACATGCAACGTATCTCCATTGGTTAATTTACCGCTTGCGTATAGAATATCTCTCGTAGTAACCACTGTATTAGGCAATTGCACAGAGATAGGTCGAGAGTTTATCAACCTAAACTTATCCGGCAAATATAGCAAACCGACATCAACACCTCGCGCATCGGGCGATTCATAGTGAACTATTCGATAATCAAGGTTTTTCAGCCCCGTTTTATGAGTGAGCTCGTACAGAACATTATAGTTTTCTATTTCACAAAGCCCTATCAAAGCGGGTGGCTCCCACTCTCCGGAGGCAACTATAACCTTCGATATATTATAAAGTTTCTGACGGTATCGCTCATAAGTCCACCCGCGACTACCTCCATACAGATACTCTCTATCATTATACAGAGAATCGTCTTTATTATCAAACAAGTTTTCGACATTATAAGTCATTATCTTTATCTTATCCTGTGGAAATAGACAATGAGAGAATGTTAAAAACAAAAATATTACATATATAAACCTCATATCGAAAACATATAATTTAGCACAAAGGTAATATTTTTTTAATAATTTGTATTTTGTAATGTTTTACATAAAATATCGAAAAAAACGAGTTATTTTATCAATAACTCGTTGATATATTTTTATCTAAAATTACTTTCTAACAGGCTCTACTTTATATCCAAGTCGCTGCAGTCCGGAAAGTAAGCCTACCTCTCCTACAAGATGGAGGCAACCCACAGCAACGAAAGTACTTTTTTTCGACATAATGGCAGGTAGCTGTTCTAACCAATTCTTGTTGCGATTATCTATTAAAGCCATTTGCTGATCTGCACTCATCGGGCATATATTATGCAACTGTGTCGACAGACCTTTAAAGTCTGCTTTACGATAATTTTTAGCCATATTCTCAGCATAATCTTTGTTCCTTAACATACACAACAGGTCGTTAGCCTGACGAGAAAGGGAAGACGATTCGAATAATAGGGCTAATTGGTCTTGTACTTGTTCCAAACCTATCACCGGAAGTCCTTTCTTTATTGCCTGTTGCTGAAACCAAACATCGAATGCTTCGTCAGGTTTTACGTTAGGAAACATCTTTTGGTGTATATTTGCAGAATAAAGTGTATTTACCATAGCAGGCTTCAATGCCGCAAACGTCTCTAATCCGGCACCAAACAATGCCTTCAGCTGTTCGTCAACAAATGCGTAATCTTCTTTGGACAGCAACATCTGCCAAGTGGTGTCTTGTGGCATCATACTTGCTGCCTGCATCGCAACGGCTATATTAGCCATATCGCTCATTATAAGTTCTACTACCACCTGTTCGCTCAAGTCGAATGCCTTTTTTAATCCAGGCACACTATCCAAAAAACTAAGTGGGAAAATATGATGCGTGCCAAACACATATGATGGCTTCTTTAGCCCATTGCCCGATATTTTCCACAATAATGCACCTGTTTTTTCACTATTTTTTTGTGCCGATACCGAACCAACCCAAAGTGCCAGCATCACCAACAACAATAACTTCTTCATAATTAATACCATATTTTTTTTTAATAATTTACAAAGATAATAATTTTTAGTTTTTTAAGCAAACAAAAGCGTAATAGCCAAAAGCATTTAGCGAAAGAAAATAAACTTATTGCAATTGATTTCATATAAAAACTTAACTAACAATCCGAGTTGATAATTTTACGAACTTAATACAAATAAAAAAGGGATTGGCTTTTTTATCGGTCAATCCCTTTTTGTTAAATTTTATTACTCAATCAAATCTTTTTTACAATAATACTTGCATTGTGTCCGCCAAAACCAAATGTATTTGACAGAACTGCTCTAACGGTACGCTTTTGGGCTGTATTGAATGTTAGATTTAGGTTATAATCTATTTCTTCGTCTATATCGTCTGCGGCGTGATTGATTGTAGGCGGTATTATATCGTTTTGAATAGACAACACCGAAATAATAGCCTCAATAGCACCTGTAGCACCGAGTAGGTGTCCTGTCATAGACTTTGTAGCACTAATATTTAATTTATATGCATGGTCACCGAATACGTTTTTGATAGCCTTCAACTCCGACACGTCGCCCAAAGGTGTGGATGTGCCATGAACATTGATATAGTCTATATCGGTCGGTTGCATACCTGCGTCTTCCAATGCATTACGCATTACCATCTGTGCTCCGTAACCTTCCGGGTGTGGGGCTGTTAGGTGGTAAGCATCGGCACTTAGACCTCCTCCCACAAATTCGGCATATATTTTGGCTCCACGTGCCTTGGCATGTTCGTACTCTTCGAGCACAAGACAACCTGCTCCTTCGCCCAATACAAAACCATCGCGAGACTTGGAGTAGGGGCGAGAAGCCGTCTCGGGGCTGTCATTGCGAGTAGACAGAGCATGCATAGACGAGAAACCGCCTATACCTGCCGCACATACTGCCGCCTCCGAACCTCCCGCCAAGATAACATCGGCTTTGCCGAGTCTTATGTAGTTGAATGCATCTACCAAAGCATTAGTAGATGACGCACAAGCCGACGTAGTGGTAAAGTTGACACCTCTAAAACCGTATTTTATTGATATCATACCCGGAGCTATATCGGCAATCATTTTGGGAATAAAAAATGGGTTGAACCTCGGTCCCATCTCTCTATTGGAAAAATATCCCTCCATCTCCTGCTCAAAAGTGATAATGCCACCTATGCCAACTCCGAAGATTACACCTATTCGGTCTAAATTCAGTTTGTCTGTTTCAAGCTTGGCATCTTCTACAGCTTGTGTAGCAACTGCCATGGAATATTGCGTATATAAATCCATCTTGCGAGCCTCTTTGGGCTCAATATATTGATTTGGGTCAAACCCTTTTACCTCACAAGCAAATTTAACCTTGAACTTTTCGGTATCAAAACGTGTAATAGGTCCTGCTCCACTTCTCCCTTTGACAACGCCGTCCCAGAATTCTGAGACGGTGTTACCAATAGGGGTAATAGCGCCGAGACCGGTTACTACTACTCTCTTTAACTCCATATACAAATTTATTTAATGGCTGCTTCAATATGCGAAATGGCTTCGCCTACTGTTGAAATTTTGGATGCGTCTTCTTCTGCTATTTGAATTCCGAATTCTTTTTCAAATTCCATAATCAATTCAACAGTGTCCAAAGAGTCCGCTCCAAGGTCATTTGTGAAAGAAGCTGAGTTAACTACTTCTGCTTCAGATACTCCTAATTTACCTACAATAATGTCTTTTACTTTTTGTGTTACTTCTGACATAATAAAATAAAAAAAATTAGTTAATACTTTAAATTTACTTTTTTGGTACTGCAAAAGTAATACTTTTTTGATTTATCGATTTTTATTTTTACCAAAAAAAAGACAAAAATGCACACTAAGCTCATATTTGAGCACAAATAATGTTATTAAAAATTATTAAATACTTGTTTGTTACATCTTTAATAAATATTAAAATTTAGCAAAGCTATATTAAACAATGTTAATAACTTCCACACAAAAACAAAACAATTTGATTATCAAAGCATTTTACAAAACAATCTTTTTTATTAATTTTGCGAAAAATTTAATTTAAAATAGATGAGAAGAGTTGTTATAACAGGAGTTGGCATATACTCTTGTATTGGTAAAAATATAGAGGAGGTCGCAAAATCGCTGTATGAGGGCAAATCGGGTATAGGTATTGAACCCGAACGTTCGGAATATGGTTACCGCTCGCCACTAACAGGCATTGTGGAGAGACCCAAGCTGAAAGGTGTCTTAGACCGTCGTCTAAGAATAGGACTTGCCGAAGAGGGCGAATACGCCTATATGGCTACTTTAGAGGCTTTTGCTAACGCAAAAATAGATTTGGATTATCTCGAAAATAACGAAATGGGTATATTCTATGGAAACGATTCATCGGCTAAAGCAGTAATAGAGGCTAACAATATAGCTATGGAAAAGCGAGACACTTCGTTGATTGGTTCGGGAGCTATTTTCCAGTCGATGAATTCCACCGTTACAATGAATTTATCTACAATATTCAAACTTAGAGGAGCCAATATGACTATCTCCGCTGCCTGTGCAAGTGGCTCACATTCAATCGGATTGGGCTATCTATTTATAAAACAAGGATTACAGGATTTGGTTTTGTGCGGAGGTGCACAAGAGACTAATCTATACTCTATGGGTAGTTTCGATGCTCTGGGGGCTTTCTCCACACACATAGCCGACCCGACAAAAGCCTCGCGACCGTTCGACAAGTCACGTGACGGACTTATACCAAGTGGAGGCGCTGCATCACTTGTGCTCGAAGAGTACGAACATGCCAAGACTCGTGGAGCCAATATATTAGCAGAGGTAGTAGGGTATGGCTTTTCGTCCAACGGACTTAATATTTCGCAGCCAAGCCCCGAAGGGTGCAATGCAGCTATAGACAGAGCATTAGCCGACGCCTCTCTAAAAGCCAATTCAATAGACTATGTCAATGCACACGCAACATCGACGCCACAAGGCGACGCTGCGGAAGCTGTTGCTCTAGACAACATATTTTCGCCCTATAAGACACCAATATCTTCGACCAAATCTATGACCGGACACGAGTGCTGGATGGCAGGTGCCAGCGAGATAGTATATTCGATATTGATGATGAAAAACGATTTTATTGCTCCAAATATCAACTTTGAGTCACCCGATGAATATTCTAAAAATCTAAACATTATTACCACCACCAAACAAAAGCGGTTGAACACAATATTGTCAAATTCATTTGGTTTTGGGGGCACAAACAGCGCTCTGATAATCAAAACGATATAACACCACAAGGCTATAAACAAACGAAAAACGGAACTATTTACACAGTTCCGTTTTTGTGTAATTCGAGTCCATATACTATTTCCCGAATATCTTGAGCTATAGCGTAATCACTTTTATTCCTTCCGAGCAAGTCGATAGAGATAGGTTTTCCCACTGTTATGTCTATTTTTTTACCTTCGTATTTAAACATTTCACGTGGAAAAAGTATCAACTCTATATTGCTTTTAATACCTATTTTTTTGCGAAAATTAGAAAATTTCAAGAAAAACTCCGAACTCTGTCCCGAACAGAACACTGGCACTATAGTTCTTCGGTGCAATCGTGCTTTGGTAACAAACATTTTTTTCCATTCAGGGTCTTGCACCTTGCCGTTAGTACGACGCGATATACCACCTGAGGGGAACAAAATAATGTGATTATCTGAAACAAAGAGGTTTTCTATGGCTTCCATTTTGACTCTATCCTGCCTGTTGCCACCAACTGTAACAGGTATAAATATATCTTTCAACGGAGGTATATAGGTCAGTATTTCGTTTGTTATAAAGTTGATTTTACCCTCAAACATCATATTTAGATGTTTACCCATAGCTAAGGCTTCTAATGCTCCCAGCGGATGGTTCGACACAAATACAAGTTTATTATCTTTTGGGATATTCTCGAGTCCCTTAATATCGGTTTTAATTTTAAGTTCCTCAAGTACTTTTTCGGCAAAGGCAATACCTTTGTGTTGCTCTCCGTATTTTTCAATAATATAGTTGATACGCTTGAGGCAGATTATTTTTTTTATCAACCAAAATACTATTTTAGGAATTTTTTTGTCTGTTTTTGTTTTTGCAATAGACTCAATGTCAATAATATCCATTACTCTTATTTATTTACTCTTTTTCACAATAAATTATGCAGTATCTCTTTTTTTAACTGTTTAGAAGTTTTTCGAGTTCATACTCTGTTGGTATCAGTACCTGACGAGGTTTTGAGCCATTGATAGGACCTACTATACCTGCCGCCTCAAGTTGGTCGACAATTCGTCCGGCACGATTAAATCCGATTTCGAACTTACGCTGAACATTCGATGTCGACCCCTGTTGCGTAGAGACCACGAAACGAGCGACATCTTCGAACAGGCTGTCCCTTTTTGCTGGGTCAAGCTCTTTTTTATCGGTACCGCCTTCTGCAAAATCGGGTTCGGGCAGAGGAAAAGCACTCGGATACCCTTGTTGATTACCAATAAAATGTACAATATTCTCTACCTCAGGAGTATCCACAAAAGCACACTGTACACGAGTCGGTTCGTTACCTTGCGAAAACAACATATCGCCACGCCCTATAAGTTGCTGAGCCCCCGAGCCATCGAGAATAGTTTTGGAGTCAACTCCTGACGATACCTTAAAGGCAATTCTTGCAGGGAAGTTGGCTTTGATAACACCTGTAATTATATTTACAGACGGGCGTTGCGTAGCAATCACCATATGTATGCCCACAGCACGAGCAAGCTGAGCTATACGAGCAATAGGCATCTCCACATCTTTGCCTGCGGTCATTATCAAATCGCCAAATTCATCTACTATAACCACAATATAAGGCAAATATCTATGTCCTTTTAGAGGATTCAGATGACGCGATATAAACTTTTCATTATACTCTTTTATATTTCGCGAATGAGCCATTTTAAGAAGGTCATAACGACTATCCATCTCTTTACAAAGCGAATTTAATGTCTGTTTAACTTTCTCTACATCGGTTATAACAGGCTCTTGTTCGTCTGGTAATTTAGCCAAAAAATGCCTTTCAATATCTGCATAAATATTAAACTCAACCTTTTTGGGGTCTATAAGCACAAATTTTAGTTCCGAAGGATGTTTTTTGAACAAAAGTGAAGTAATAATTGCATTAAGTCCTACGGATTTACCCTGCCCTGTGGCTCCTGCTACCAAGAGATGAGGCATTTTACACAAATCAAACATAAACACTTCGTTGGTAATAGTTCTTCCCAAAGCAACAGGCAAATCGTATGTCGATTCCTGAAATTTTTTAGAAGCAATAGTAGCATACATACTAACTATCTGCGGTTTGGAGTTGGGCACCTCTATACCAATAGTGCCTTTGCCGGGGATTGGGGCTATAATTCTTATACCTGTTGCTGCCAACGACAACATTATATCGTCGGCAAGGTTGCGTATCTTATTGATTCTGACACCATCTTCGGGCACTATCTCGTATAATGTTATAGTCGGACCAATAGTTTCATAAATCTTTTTAATACCTATACCGAACTTTTGAAGAGTCTCTACTATTTTTTTGCGGTTAGCTGCTTTTTCTTCCTCATTCTGAGAATTGTCGCTTACAGGATAGTCTGTTAACAAGGGTTTGTCCTTATACTTATCGTAAAATCTAGGTATCATATATTGAGACAAATCTTTTCGAGGGTTGTAAGGTTCTGTATCTACAATACCGTGTTGGTTTTCTTCATCTTCGATGATAACAATTGCTCCATCGTCAGAATCACCAAGCTCCTCTATTATCAACTGGCCCTCATCAGTATTAATCTCGACAAAAAAATCATTGTCGGCACCGTTGTTTTTATTTGGAGTAACCTCTATTATAGTTGGATTAGAGGTATTTTGTCTGTTTTTATCCTGCTGTTTCCAATCTTCAGGAACAATTTCATCGCCTATTTTTACACTATCTACACTATCTGTATTAGGTTTGTAGGTATCTTTACTGCTTTTGTCGCCCGACAATGAAAATATTTTTTTGTCAGAGAGATTACTATATATTTTCTTAAAAAACGGGATAGTACCGCTAATTGCCAAAGTCGCAAAAATAACACCCGACCCCACTATAACCAACAATGCACCCAATTTGCCAAGATTGGCAGACAACCAATCGTTGAAAGAGATACCAAAATCGCCTCCAAATCTTATAAACGAATCTTCAATAAAACTATCAAGCACAAAAGCTAATAATAGTGAAGTCCATATAGTGAGAAAAATAAAGAACAAGAACGACTTCCAAATAGATATTTTTTTGACACCAAACAGTCGTAATGAGCAGACAAATCCAAAGGCACACAAAAAAAACACACCCAGACCAAGCCAATTATTAATCATATATTCCGACATTACAGCGCCACGATACCCTGTAATATTATCAGCCTTCACCTGTATTTTGAGCAACTCTTTTTTTATATTTTGTAGCTCTTTTTTATCGGCATCGGTCAGTGGTGCATGGCTTTTTTTATCCACATACTCCTGTTTTTTGGTGTTATATTCGGCAACAACGCTTTGGTCGGCTTTACCCGAATATAAAAACGATATCAATGCAAGACTTACATAAATGGTTAAGAAAAATAACACAACCCCAACAATGAATTGCACTGTTTTGTCTCTAAAAAAATCGACAATATATACTTTCTTGTTAGTTGATTTTTTTGCCATTTACAGTTTATTATACAATTATCCAAAAACGGAAATACAAAGTTAATAAAAAATAGTTTACTTCTCGGTCGTATGTATCTATATCATTAATAATAAAAATAGTCTCTAAAAATATGAGACTATTTTATACAATAATACATTCTTTCGTAAATAGTTAAGAAAACAATGTGTTTTAGTGGAGATTAGGGGAATCGAACCCCTGACCTTTTGACTGCCAGTCAAACGCTCTAGCCAACTGAGCTAAACCCCCAAAAGTTTTGCAAAAGTAATATTTTTTTTTGGAATAAATATATTTACTACGATATTTTTGTCTATTAAAGTTATTTTTTTCGAGGATAGCCTTATAAGTTCACAAATCACCCTAAAAATAAAAAGCCACAAAGCAAACCGTGACTTTTTACTCAAATGAAAAAAACTTTCAACACACATTTATCTCTCTTTTTGCATAGATACTTCGAAAACATTTTCGGAAGCCACTAATTTGTCAAGAGTTTCTCTTATGCTTTCCAAAGTAATATAGTCTATCCAGTCTCTATATTCGTTTATATAATCTCTGCCATACATATAATATCTAACAAGAGACGATGCCCAATATCCGTTATCTTGTACATCTTTGTCAAATTGGTCAAACATACTCTCTTTTGCCTTGATAAAATCCTCGCTCGAAGCTCCTTCTTTTACAAGTCTCTGTACCTCTTCTTTAACCAGTCTTACTACCGCCTCACGAGCTTTGGGGTTGCAATTAAATTGAATGCTCAACACTCCTTCCTCTGTAGGATATTTGCTTATCCACGTTTTTACTTCAAGAGGACTTGCTCCTTTTGCCTTTTCCATAATGCGATATTTGGCTATATACTCAATTATATGCATATTTATCAAGTTAGTCCAACTGTATTCCATTGGTGCATAATATCTGATTGTATTGGTAGATATGTCCATACCGACATTAGTGACAAATCTCGAAGTATAAGGTCCTTTGGGATGGTCGTTTCCTTGTTTTGAGTACTCTTCTGCTTTACCTTTTGGCAAAGAACCTAACCAAGTGCATATCAATTTTTCGGTTGCAGCATCTTCCGGATCAATATTGCCGGTAAAAACAAATACAAAATCGTTGGCAGAAGAAAATCTTTTGTTAAATATATCCAAAACTTTGTTATAGTTTACATTATTAAGCATCTCTTCATTAAGAAGAGTAGTGCGTTTGTCGTAAGAAGTCCACTTCATCAAAAGAGAGTCGGCAAAAACTTTTTGCTGATTGCTTGCTCTACTTGAGGCCTCATTACGCAATCTTTGCATAGAGGTATCAAAAGCATCTGCATCCTCGTGTGGTTTTTGAAAGTTAAGATAAATCAACTGCAACATTGTCTCAAAATCCTGTATAGACGAACGCCCGCTGAGATTCTCTGTTTGTTCGTCCAACGAAGCCTCTACTTTAGCTGTTTTGCCTCCAAGTATCTGCTGTAAGTTGGCATAAGATAAATCAGATCGTCCATTGGTTTTCATAATTTCATTAAGTGCATAAGCAGAAGGCAAATCGCCCAATGATACTTTGCTATAACCTCCCAAAGAAGAAGCTTCAAAAACAATCTCATTATCTTTGTAATCGGTAGGTCTTAACACTACCACCACATCATTACTCAACGTCCATTCCGTAGTTCCGAACGATATTGATCTAAGACGTTTTTTCACACTGCCAGACTGGGGGCGCTTATGTACAAGCCTTGTTGGAGCCTGAAAATTATCGACAGGAACATCCACAGTACTACTTGCTATTTCTTTTGTTATTATTGAGCCATTTTTTTCGCTTACATCATTGAATGCAATGCTATTATGTGCAGATATACTAACTGACATGGTCAAAAATAATGCTAAAAATAAGTGTTTCATATACTTTATTATTAATTTACTTTTAATCTGAATTTTTATCTTACAGACTACAAAATTATAAAAAAATTTAAATTCCAGACATTTTTTTTATCTTTTTTTTGATTTACATATTTTATTATATAAATAAAACATTGTTATACTCGCAAATAGTGTGTTAATTCAAATGGCTATCTTTTATTATGTTCTACAAAGATAGCCATTATCACAAACAAATATTAAATTCTTAAACAATTTCTCCTGTCAGTTCATCGAAATCCGTTACTACCATACTTGTTTCGTGTAGCTTGTCGTATTCCTCTTTGGTCATAACAATAATCTTGTCGTACTGACGAAGCCCCGTACCTGCGGGTATGCGATTACCTACGATAACGTTCTCCTTCATACCTTCGAGTTTATCGACTCTGCCGTTGATAGCTGCTTCGTTCAAGACCTTGGTAGTCTCTTGGAAAGATGCAGCAGACATAAAGCTGCGAGTCTGCAACGCTGCACGAGTGATACCCTGCAATACAGGTGATGAGGTAGCAGGCACGGTATCGCGTGTTTCGACCAGACGGAGGTCTTTACGTTTGAGCGACGAATTCTCCTCTCTCAAGCGACGAGCCGTAACCATCTGTCCCGCTTGGAAGTTGGTAGAGTCACCAGCGTCGGTTACAACCTTTGTTCCCCAAATCTTATCGTTTTCCTCCATAAAGATATGTTTATCAACAAGCTGTCCTTCGAGAAAGTGAGTGTCTCCGGGTTCGTTTATCTGTACCTTGCTCATCATCTGACGAACGATAATCTCGAAGTGTTTATCATTGATTTTCACGCCCTGCAAGCGGTAAACGTCCTGTATCTCATTAACGATATACTCCTGAACAGCGGTCGGTCCTTTAATAGCCAAGATGTCGGAAGGAGTGATAACTCCGTCGGAAAGCGGAATACCCGCACGAACGAAGTCGCCCTCTTGTACAAGTATCTGTTTCGATAGAGGTACGAGATATTTTTTCTCCTCACCTGTCCGTGAGGTAACGGATATTTCGCGGTTACCACGTTTGATTTTACCGAACGATACTTCGCCGTCGATTTCGGCTACCACAGCAGGATTACTTGGATTGCGAGCCTCAAACAACTCTGTAACACGAGGCAACCCTCCTGTGATATCACCCGCTTTACCTTGAGCCCTTGGTATTTTTACCAAAATATCACCAGCTTTGATATCCTGCTTGTCGTCCACCACAAGATGAGCCGATACAGGCAAGTTGTAGGTACGAAGTATATTTTTGTTCTTATCCAAAATATGTACCGAAGGAGTTTTGGTTTTATCCTTGCTTTCAGTAATAATTTTCTCTTTAAGACCTGTCGATTCGTCCGATTCGGTTTTGTATGTAACACCCTCAATAAGAGAGTCGAAATCGGTTTTACCAGAAGCCTCCGATACGATAACGGCGTTGAATGGATCCCAATCGCAAATTAAATCTCCCTTTTTCACTTCAGAACCCGCTTTAAAATACAATTTGGCTCCATAAGGGATAGACTGTATTGTCATTGCTATCTTTGTATTCGGGTCGATTATTCTCATCTCGGTCTGACGCGACACCACCACCTGATACTGTTTGCCCGCAGCATCGAAAGTATCAACGGTACGTATTTCATCTATCTCCAATATACCGTCATAGCGAGAGATGATTTTTGATTCGGCTGCTATATTCGATGCAATACCACCGACGTGGAATGTACGAAGTGTAAGCTGTGTACCGGGTTCTCCTATAGATTGAGCAGCTATTACTCCTACTGCTTCTCCCTTATTAACTAACAGACCGTTAGACAAATTACGTCCATAACATTTTGCACAGACTCCAAGGCGTTGTTCACAAGTCAATACCGAACGTACTTCTACACGTTCTATTGAAGCTTTTTCGATTTCGGCTGCTATTTTTTCGTCTATTACCTCTCCGGCAGGCACTATCACTTCGTTAGTCTTAGGATTACGAACATCATGAACCGTTACACGTCCCAATATTCTTTCACCCAAAGTAGAGATTACCTCCTCTTTGTTTTTCAGCTCGGTAACGGTAAGTCCTCTCAATGTACCGCAATCTTCGGCAGTGATGATAACATCGTGCGACACATCGACCAAACGACGAGTAAGATAACCCGCATCGGCGGTTTTAAGAGCCGTATCAGCCAGACCCTTACGAGCACCATGAGTAGAGATAAAGTACTCCAACACGCTTAGACCCTCTTTGAAGTTAGCCAAAATAGGGTTTTCGATAATCTGTCCGCCCTCTGCGCCTGCCTTTTGGGGTTTAGCCATAAGACCACGCATACCCGAAAGCTGACGTATCTGCTCCTTACTACCACGAGCACCTGAGTCGAGCATCATATAAACAGAGTTGAAACCTTGTTTGTCGGCAACGAATTTTTTCATCAACACATCGGTAAGTTGTTTGTTTACACGAGTCCAAACGTCGATGATTTGGTTGTAACGCTCATTGTTGGTGATGAAACCCATATTATAGTCGCTTACGATTTTGTCCACCTCGTCGTAACCGGCTTTTACCAGACTCTCTTTTTCGTCGGGTATAATTACGTCGAAAAGGTTGAACGACAGACCACCTTTGAACGCCATTTGATAGCCAAGGTTTTTAATATCGTCAAGGAATTGAGCCGTTTTAGCCACTCCCGCATTTTCTATTACATTACCAATAATATCTCTAAGCGATTTTTTGGTAAATAGTTCATTAATAAACAATACCTCTTTAGGACGATATTTATTTACAACAATACGTCCAACAGTAGTGTCTTTAATTATTCTTGTTATCACATTACCCTCTGCATCGTACTCTTTTACACGCACATTCACTCTTGCATGAATATCTACTTTACCTTCATTAAGGGCTATTTCGGCCTCTTCCGGTGAAGCAAAGATCATACCCTCACCTTTGGCACCGGGCAACTCTTTTGTTATATAATATAGTCCAAGCACCATATCTTGCGAAGGAATAGTGATAGGAGCACCATTTGCGGGATTCAAAATGTTGTGCGAACCGAGCATAAGAAGTTGAGCCTCTAATATAGCTTCGTTACCCAATGGAAGGTGTACTGCCATCTGGTCTCCGTCAAAATCGGCATTGAAAGCTGTACAAGCAAGCGGATGCAGCTGAATAGCACGTCCCTCAATCATCTTTGGCTGAAACGCTTGAATACCTAAGCGGTGCAGCGTTGGAGCACGATTGAGTAATACAGGGTGACCTTTCATCACATTTTCGAGTATGTCATAAACGACAGGATCTTTGCGGTCAATAAATTTCTTTGCCGACTTCACTGTTTTTACTATTCCACGCTCTATTAATTTTCTAATAATAAAAGGCTTGTAAAGTTCTGCTGCCATCTCTTTGGGCAAACCGCACTCACCCATTTTCAACTCCGGACCAACGACAATAACCGAACGAGCCGAGTAATCAACACGTTTACCCAAGAGGTTCTGACGGAAACGCCCTTGCTTACCTTTCAGGCTTTCAGAAAGCGATTTAAGTGGACGAGTAGAGTCGGCTTTTGCCGCAGCTGCCCTTCTCGAGTTATCGATAAGACTATCTACTGCCTCTTGTAACATACGTTTTTCATTACGAAGTATTACCTCCGGTGCTTTTATCTCGATAAGGCGTTTTAGTCGGTTGTTTCTAATTATTACACGACGATAAAGGTCATTTAGATCCGAAGTGGCAAATCTGCCCCCATCAAGAGGAACAAGAGGACGCAATTCGGGAGGTATCACAGGTAACACTGTCAGTATCATCCATTCAGGTTTATTCGGCACTTTCGAAGCACGGAACGATTCTATTACATGAAGTCGTTTGAGAGCCTCTGCTTTGCGTTGCTGCGATGTATCCGTATCTGCCTTATTACGAAGTTCGTAAGACAGTTTATCCAAATCCAAACGCATAAGCATTTCACGGATAGCCTCAGCACCCATTTTGGCAATAAATTTATTTGGGTCGCTATCTTCGAGCAAGTAGTTGTCTTTGGAGACTTTTTCCATAATGGCAAGATATTGATCTTCGTCGAGGAGGTCGCCTACAGCAATTCCATCTTCGTTGTCTGCCAAAGCACCGAGCTGTATTACCACATATTTTTCATAATAAACTATGGAATCCAACTTTTTGGTGGACATACCCAAAAGGTAACCTATTTTGTTTGGCAATGAGTGAAAATACCAAACATGAGCTACCGGAACGGCAAGCTGAATATGTCCCGAACGTTCGCGTCGTACCTTTTTTTCGGTAACCTCTACTCCACAACGGTCACATACTATGCCTTTATAACGAATACGTTTGTATTTGCCGCAATGACACTCATAATCACGAACAGGTCCAAATATTCTTTCACAGAAAAGTCCATCACGTTCGGGCTTATAAGTACGATAGTTGACCGTTTCGGGTTTGGTAACCTCACCATTTGAATTTTCCAAAATCTCTTCAGGCGAAGCAAGACTAATTGTAATTTTCTTTAAATTACCCTTTATCTTAGTATCTTTTTTTACTGCCATAAGTATTATTTTATATTTTTGTATATATGAAATGTCTATTATTAAAAACTATTTAAGAGTGTACATTTTGCGTATGTAATATATTGGAACGATAAAAATAAGAGCAATAATAAAATAGAATGCCCAAGAGACCATATCGTCATATTTTTCTAAAAAACAAGCAGATGTTATATTGGCATACAAAAATGAAAGCATTATTAAAAACTTAATTCTTATAATTATTTTAAGTCCCAAAGTATAAAGTGTTTCTCTATTCTGGTCTGTTACAGGAATAGGGAAATTAAAAATCTGTGGTTTTCTTTGTAAAAAAGACAGAGCAATGTATGTAATAATGGCTACAGATGTCATAACCAAAACGATAGTTTTATCTGCAATCTCTGCATCTTCGCTTACATTACTATAAAAAATGATAGGAGTAATTATTGTTGCCAATAGTGCTAATACAGACATAACTTCCAAGATGCGGTCAGGCAAAGATATTTTTATTTTTTGCAAAAACATTTTTTGTTTTATTACTTTATTTATTATCTAATAAATACATAAAATATGTTTATAATTGGTTGGATAATAGACATAATCACCTACTATCCAACCAATTATTAATCAATCAATCCAGTTTTACACTCAGACCCAAACCTCGCAATTCGTGTAGAAGAACGTTGAACGATTCCGGCAATCCGGGTGTCGGCATAGGTTCGCCTTTTACAATAGCCTCATAAGTCTTAGCTCTACCCACAACATCATCGGACTTAACTGTCAATATCTCTTGCAAGATATTCGAGGCACCAAATGCCTCCAATGCCCAAACCTCCATCTCTCCAAAACGCTGTCCTCCAAACTGAGCCTTACCGCCGAGAGGTTGCTGAGTGATAAGCGAATACGGACCTATTGAGCGTGCATGCATCTTATCATCAACCATGTGTCCGAGTTTGAGCATATAGATAACACCAACAGTAGCCGGTTGGTCGAAACGTTCACCTGTACCTCCGTCATAAAGGTATGTTTTACCATACTCAGGTATACCTGCTTTTTCTGTCCATTCACTTAAATCTTTAAGATTTGCTCCATCGAATATAGGTGTAGCAAACTTAACTCCCAATTCTTTGCCTGACCATCCGAGTACAGTTTCGAAAATCTGTCCCAAATTCATACGTGAAGGCACTCCAAGAGGGTTAAGTACTATATCAACAGGCGTACCGTCGGCAAGATATGGCATATCCTCCTGTTTTACTATCTTAGATACAATACCTTTATTACCGTGACGTCCCGCCATTTTGTCGCCCACACGTATTTTACGTTTTTTGGCAACATATACTTTGGCGAGCTGTATTATACCCGATGGCAACTCATCACCGATAGATAGGTTAAACTGTTTACGTTTAAGTTCTGCATCATACTCTTTGTACTGACGAAGATAGTTGATTACAATTTGACGAATTTGGGCATTGCGTTTTTCGTCAGTTGTCCATTTGTTAAGTTGAGCAACAGTGTAATCTATATCCGAAAGCAATTTCTGTGTGAATTTGCTACCCTTTGGAATAAGCTCTGTACCGAGTATATCTTTTACTCCCTGCGACGATTTTCCTTCTGTAACCTTTATCAGTTTATCCACAAGCACCTTTTTGAGAGCTGCTGCCTTACGATTGAACTCCTCTTTGAGAGCCTCCATTTCTATCTTTTCTTCGGCTTTCGACTTTTTATTCTTTACAGCCTTAGAGTACAACTCTCTACCGATAACAACTCCGCTCAACGACGGCGATGCTTTTAGCGATGCATCTTTTACATCGCCTGCTTTATCGCCAAAGATAGCACGAAGGAGTTTCTCCTCAGGTGTTGGGTCGGTTTCGCCTTTGGGAGTGATTTTACCAATCATAATATCGCCCGGCATAATATATGCTCCGAGACGAATGATACCATTTTCGTCTAGGTTTTTGGTAGCATCTTCCGATATGTTTGGAATATCAGCTGTAAGCTCCTCCATACCTCGCTTGGTTTCACGCACTTCGAGCGAATACTCCGATACATGAACAGAGGTAAATATATCTTCGCGTACCACCTTTTCGTTGATAACGATAGCATCTTCATAGTTATATCCTTTCCAAGGCATAAAGGCAACTTTCAGATTTCTACCCAAAGCAAGTTCGCCATTTTGAGTAGCAAATCCCTCAGTAAGTATCTGTCCTTTGGTTACTCTATCGCCTTTGCGTACCAATGGATGAAGGTCAATAACAGTATCTTGGTTGGTACGTTGGAATTTAGGCAGTTTATACGTCTTTGTCGAACCTACAAAGTTTACAAACTCTTCCAACTCGGTTCTGTCGTATTTTATGGTTATAGTTTTTGCATCCACATACTCCACTACTCCGTCAGCTTCAGCCATTATTTGCGTTCTTGAGTCGCTAATCATCTGACGTTCGATACCTGTACCCACAATAGGAGCTTCAGGTCGAAGAAGAGGCACTGCCTGACGCATCATATTCGAACCCATAAGAGCACGGTTGGCATCGTCGTGTTCGAGGAATGGTATAAGTGCTGCGGCAAGCGATGCTATCTGCTGAGGAGCTACATCCATAAGCTCCACTTGCTCCGGTGCTATTACAGGATAATCGGCATCGCGACGTGATTTCACTCTGTCGAGAATAAACTTGCCATTGTCGTCGAGAGGAGCGTTGCCCTGAGCAATAAATTTACCCTCTTCGTCTTCGGCAGTTAGGTATATAACATTGTTCGGGTCGTTATCAACGACACTCTCATCCACCTTGCGGTATGGTGTCTCGATAAAGCCGAGAGAGTCTATTTTTGCGAATATACATAGCGACGAAATAAGTCCTATGTTCGGACCTTCCGGTGTTTCTATCGGACATAAACGTCCATAGTGTGTATAATGCACATCGCGAACCTCAAAACCCGCTCTGTCGCGGCTAAGACCACCGGGACCAAGAGCCGAAAGACGACGCTTGTGAGTGATTTCAGCCAATGGATTTTGCTGGTCCATAAACTGCGAAAGTGCATTTGTGCCAAAATATGTATTGATAACGGAAGAGATAGTTTTTGCATTGATAAGGTCAATCGGCGTAAATACCTCGTTATCACGCACATTCATACGCTCACGGATAGTTCTTGCCATACGAGCCAAGCCGACTCCGAACTGTGCATAAAGTTGTTCGCCGACAGTACGCACACGACGATTGCTCAAGTGGTCAATATCATCAACTATTACCTTTCCGTTGATGAGTTCGATTAGATATTTTATTATTTCGATAATATCCTCTTTTGTTAGCACTCTCACCTTTGGGTCGGTTGTCAAACCCAACTTACGATTGATACGATAGCGACCTACTTCGCCGAGGTCATAACGTTTTTCGGAGAAAAACAGACCATAAACCAAATCGCGAGCAGAGGCATCATCGGCAGGTTCTGCATTACGCAATTGCCTATATATATGAATAATGGCTTCTCTTTCTGTATTTGAGGGGTCTTTTTGTAGTGAGTTGTATATAATGGTATAATCGTTTTTCGACGCATCTTCTTTGTGAATAAGTATCGACTGGGCACCTGAATCTACTATCAACTGTATGTGCTTGTTTTCGAGTACCGTTTCGCGTTCGATAAGCACTTCGGTACGCTCAACTGTTACTACCTCACCTGTAGCATCGTCCACAAAGTCTTCGACCCAAGGTTTTACTACGCGGGCAGCGAGGGTGCGACCCACATATTTTTTCAAATTTGTTTTATTGGCTTTTACCTCTTCGGCAAGACCGAAACTTTCGAGGATGTCCTTGTCGGTCTCAAAACCAATAGCACGCAACAATGTGGTAACAGGCAATTTCTTTTTTCTGTCTATATATGCGTACATCACATTGTTGATGTCTGTGGCAAACTCTATCCAAGAACCACGGAATGGTATTATTCTTGCCGAATACAATACCGTATTGTTGGTGTGTACCGACGAACCGAAGAATACACCGGGAGAGCGGTGGAGCTGCGATACAATCACTCTTTCGGCTCCATTAATAACAAAAGTTCCCTTTTCGGTCATATATGGAATGGTTCCCAAATAAACATCTTGCACAACAGTAGCAAAATCTTCGTGGTCTGGGTCGTTACACTCCAATCGCAATTTCGCTTTTAGAGGCACGCTATAAGTCAAACCGCGGGCTATACATTCGTCAACCGTGTATCTCGGAGGGTCAACGAAATAGTCAAGAAAGTACAGTGTAAAATTGTTTCTTGTATCTGAAATCGGGAAGTTCTCGGAGAAAACCTTGTACATTCCCTCGTTTTTTCTCTTTTCTGTTTGTGTATCGAGTTGAAAAAAATCTCGAAACGATTTTAGCTGCACCTCCAAAAAATCGGGATAAGGGAATTGATTTTTTGTGGTAGCAAAACTAATTCTTTGGGTTTCAGCTTTTTGCGACATGTTTATTTTAAAATTATTGAACTTATTGTTTTTAACGGAAAAAAGGTTTAGGGGTTTTATCCCCTAAACCGTAAGCCTGATAGAACAGGGAAGGTTTATTTGAGTTCAACCTCAGCGCCTGCTCCTGTAAGTTGCTTTTGGAGTTCGTCGGCTTCCTCTTTCGATACGCCTTCTTTAACTTTAGAAGGAGCTGCATCTACTATGTCTTTAGCTTCTTTCAAGCCAAGACCGGTAAGCTCTTTCACCAATTTAACAACTGCAAGTTTGTTTGCACCTGCCGATTTCAATACAACGTCGAAAGATGTTTTTTCTTCAACAGCTGCAGTGGCAGCAACAGGACCGGCAGCAACAGCAACAGCTGCAGCAGCAGGTTCTATACCATATTCATTTTTTAAAATTTCGGCTAATTCGTTTACTTCTTTTACTGTAAGATTAACCAATTGTTCTGCAAAAGCTTTTAAATCTGCCATATTATTGATTTTGTGTTTTTTAAATTATTAAATTAATTTGTTTTTTTAAGACTGTCGTCGTTTTGTTTATTATTAATTATTGATGTTGAGACAAACAGCCTATTTTTTATTAAAAATATAATTATTCCCTCTCAGACAAAGTTTTAACAATACCCGAAAGTTTATTTCCTCCACTTTGGAGGGCAGAAACGACGTTCTTAGCAGGCGATTGCAACAATCCGATGATATCGCCGATAAGTTCGTTTTTGCTCTTGATATCAATAAGCGTATCAAGCTGATTAGCACCTACATAGAAACACTCTTCGACATAAGCAGCCTTAAGTACAGGTTTTTGAACAACCTTTCCATTACCGACAAAGTCTTTAATCAATTTTGCAGGTGCATTACCTGTATTCGACAAGAACAGTGCAGTATTCAATTTAAGGGCATCGCCGAATTGTGAAGCATCAATTCCAAGATTTTCGAAAGCCTTTCTCAACAAAGTATTTTTAACGACAAACATTTTGATGTCTTGCTTTGAGCATTTTCTACGCAAATTGCTTACTTGCTCGGCATTCAACCCTTGTGCGTCGGTAAGATAATACGATGAGTAAGATTTTAAGGTCTCCTCAATTTTAGCAATCATAAGGGTTTTATCTTCTTTTCTCATTTTGAATTCCTCCTAATTTTTAAAAAGTTATTCGTCTATACTACGAGTATCAATTTTAATACCGGGACTCATTGTAGATGAAAGATAAACGCTCTTCACATAAGTTCCTTTCGCTGATGTAGGCTTAAGTTTCATTATTGTTGACATAAATTCGCGAGCATTGTCCACGATTTTGCCTTCATCAAACGAAACCTTACCGATAGAAGTATGAACTATACCGTATTTATCAACTTTAAAGTCGATTTTACCCTGCTTAACCTCAGCAACAGCTTTACCGACCTCCATAGTAACAGTGCCCGATTTCGGATTCGGCATAAGACCACGAGGACCTAAAACACGACCCAAAGCACCTATTTTACCCATAATGGCAGGCATAGTGATGATAACATCAATATCTGTCCAGCCACCTTTGATTTTTTCGATATAATCATCTAACCCAACATAGTCGGCTCCGGCTTCTTTAGCCTCTGCCTCCTTATCGGGAGTACACAATACCAAAACTCTTGTTTGTTTACCTGTTCCGTGAGGCAACGACACCACGCCGCGGACCATTTGGTTCGCTTTACGAGGGTCAACCCCAAGACGCACGTCAATATCTACAGAAGAATCGAACTTGGTAAAAGTAATCTCTTTTACAAGTTTAGCCGCTTCTGAGAGAGAGTATGCTTTCCCCTCTTCAATTTTCTCGAACGCCAACTTTTGATTTTTTGTAAGTTTACCCATTTCTTTTTTTCAATTGAAGATTAAAAATTAAACATTTTCGGGAAATTCACCTTTAACAGTAATACCCATACTTCTCGCAGTACCTGCTACCATTGTCATAGCAGATTCTAATGTAAAACAGTTCAAATCGGACATCTTGTCGGCGGCAATAGTTTTTACCTGTTCCCAAGTTATCTCAGCAATCTTTTTACGGTTTGGCTCAGCCGAACCGCTTTTTGCCTTGGCAAGCTCGAGCAACTGCACTGCTACCGGCGGATTCTTCACAATGAAAGTGAAGCTCTTGTCCGAATAGTACGTAATAACAACAGGTAGGACTTTACCAGCCCTCTCTTGAGTTCTGGCATTAAATTGCTTACAGAAATCCATAATATTCAAACCCTTGGAACCCAATGCAGGACCCACCGGAGGTGAAGGATTAGCCGCCCCACCTTTAATCTGTAATTTAATAAAACCAGCAATTTCTTTTGCCATAATTCTCTTTTGTTATTATTATATAAATATTTCATACCTGAAAGAATATCCCTGAGCGTAACCTCAAAAACAACTTTCAAACCATTTGCTTCAATACGCGCAAAAGTGGAAGCAACACGCACATCTTTAATCATTTATGTTACATAAAAGCAACTAAACAACCGCAAATACTCTCTATTTATAGAAAGCGTGCAAAGGTAATACATTTTTTTTATTCCACAAAATATTTTTGAATTAAAAACCGACTTTTGAGGATTAAACCCAATTTTACATATACACATAATAATATATTTTATATCTTTGCAAAATTATATTTTATTGACAAAAAACAACAAACTGCAATACTAATTGTTTGCATACCAAATAATTATCAAACGACATTTTATTTTAAAGATAATTGAAATATGACACCTGCTGTATCTGTTTTAATGCCCTGCTACAATAATGCTACTTACGTGGCTGAAGCTATTGATAGCATGTTGAATCAAACCTTTACCGATTTCGAGTTGATTATATTAGATGATTGTTCTTCGGACAACTCGGCGGAGGTTATCAAAGGCTTTACCGACAAACGCATTGTTTATCACCACAACGAACAGAACACAGGACTTGCCAACAACCTAAATATCGGCCTACAAATGGCTCGGGGTAAACTTATTGCACGTATGGACGGAGACGATATTTCGCTACCCGAAAGACTGCAAACGCAAGTTGATTTTCTCGAAGCACACCCCGATATAGACCTATGTTCGTGCGGTATGGAGATGTTCGGCAAAGACAACAAAGTGTGGCTACGAGAACCCAACCCCGAAGATGTAAAAATAACGATGCTTTTCTACTCGCCCATACTGCACGCTTCAGCTATGTGGCGTAGGGAGGCGTTCGACCGACACGGATTAATATATCGTCAAGAGGCGTTCCCTGCCGAAGATTACGACCTGTGGGCGAGAGCTGTGGCAAGCGGTTGCCGTTTGGCAAACATTCCCCAAGTACTTTACCGCTATCGTATTCATGGCGAACAGGTTACAAAAACCGATGATAGAGCCGCCATTCACAATAGAGAAATCAAAATCAGATATTTACAACAGTGTATGCCGTCTCTCTCAGCAATCGATTGCGAGCGTTGTGTCGATAATTTCTTAAAACCATTGGAGAGTTCGGCAAAAAATATTAAAGAACAAAAGGATCTCTATAGGGCTATAATTAAGGCAAACGAGAATGATAAGTTTTTTGACCACAATAGGCTGAAAACCAAATTAAAACGATTTTATCAAAACATACTCGTAACACAATTCGAAACAGAAACTTGTTCAGTATCAAAATTATGTTACTCATTCGATTTAAGGCTAAAACAGCTTATACTATTATTATTCCCTTATATTCAAATGATTAAACACAAAAACTTATCTTTTACAAAAACTTTCCGCTTGTGGCTTAAAATGCAACCTCCAAAAAGAAATTTTATGGTTGTGCATCGCAAGACAGGCTTAAATATTGCAAAAAGTGCAAAAATATATGTTGCTAATGGTAAATTGACTATCAACAAAAGTTGGTCGAAAGGCGACCCTTTTGCAAGCTATCTATTTATGGCTGAAGATGCAATATTAAAAGCAGAGGACAGTTTCGACATATACTCGGGAGCAAAGATTTATATAAACCGAGGGGCACAACTATCTTTGGGCGGTGGCTATATCAATCACAATGTAAATATCAGTTGTTTTAAGAAAATAGAGATTGGTAAAGGTGTAGTGATTGGCGAAAATGTAACCATACGAGACAGCGACAATCACAATATAGTTGGTTCGACCAAAGCATTTACACAACCTATAAAGATAGGTAATCATGTATGGATAGGGTTAAATGTTACTATTCTCAAAGATGTAACCATCGGTGATGGAGCTATAATAGCAGCTGGCTCAGTAGTAACTAAAGATGTACCTCCGCATAGCATAGTGGCAGGAGTACCTGCAAAAGTAATAAAAGATAATGTACAATGGAGATAAGCATTAAAGAAACTTCAGTATTTAAAGGGATTGCTATCTGTTTGATGTTATGGCATCATTTATTTCATAATACATTAGAATTTGGAATCATATCGAATCATATTGGTATATTTGGCAAAGTATGTGTTAGTTTTTTCCTTTTTTTAAGTGGTTATGGATTAGCTAAGCAGTACGATAGATTTGCCTCTAACAGACTAAGATATTCTCTTATATTTTTAGTTAGAAAATTGGCCAAATTTTTTATGTCATATTGGTTTGTTTTTTTTATAATTATAGGAATTGGATTGTTGTTGGGAAGAAATCTGTCTGAGGCTTATCCAAATCTAAACCAATACAAAAGCCTAATACTAGATTTTTTGGGGCAAATGGGTTACAGTTCATACATACCTACTTGGTGGTTTAATAAGTTGATTATACAGCTCTACATGCTTTTTCCTTTACTTCTTACACTCTTTTCTCGAAAATGGATTGGTTTTGTGGCTCTGATTATATTGGGAATAATAGAACAATTTTCATTGATAAATATATTTTCTGTAATTGAAGGGGGAATATTTGCCTTTTGTTTAGGTATATTTATTGCAATTTTTCCTGTAAATATAAAAAAATCATTGCCGGTTGTCTTAATTTTTACGGCTATTATTATCACTCTAATAATCATACGATTTAACCTCTCTAATATACGTTTTACCTTAATAGATACTCTTTTCGTTGCAACATTCGTCGGATTGTTCAAGACATTTTGTTTTTCTCACTACTCTTTCCCTATACTTGCCTATTTGGGAAAGCACTCTGCCAATATGTACATGATTCATAGCTTTTTTATAATGATGTTTCCGCTATTTTGCTATCAAACCAATGTGCCAATTTTTATATTCTTGATTTTATTGATTGTTTCACTTCTATCAAGCATTATTGTAGATAAAATTCGTATAATATCTATGTACAGTTTTTTAGAGGACAAAATTATTAAACATATAACATTAAAACTCTTTAAATATCATCAAAAGTAAAAAGTTTAACTTTGTATTTTATAAACTCCAAAAGTCAATAAGCAAATGAAATTGTCAATAATAATCCCTGTATATAACGTTGAACAATACCTTTCCAAGTGTTTGGATTCCGTATTAGAACAGTCGTATAAGGCTGACTACGAAGTGATTTGCGTAAACGACGGCAGTACTGACAGCAGTTTGGCTGTTTTAGAAGATTATGGAGAAAAATATGATAAGATAAAAATAATAAATCAGGTAAACAGTGGGCTTAGCGAGGCACGCAATGCAGGATTAAGAGTAGCAAAAGGTGACTATGTATGGTTTGTTGATAGCGATGATTGGATAGAGCACATAGCTTTAGAAACACTACATAAAAACATTGATAAAGAAGAAATTATATGTTTCAATGGCAAACGATATTTCGAAGATGGCACTAAAGAGACACCTGATGAGGGAATTGATATTATAAATATTTCGGGATGGGAGTATTATAATCGTTATGCCCTTCAATCAAGGAAATTTCACTTTGTTTGTGTAGTACTTCGAGTGTATAAACGTGAGTTTTTACTGTCGAATAAACTGTTTTTCGCATCTAGAATATACCATGAAGATAACCTATTTACACCCATAACCTTGTATAAAGCAACTATAGTAAAGTCGATACCCGACTCTCTATATCAATACCGTATTCGTGCAGGTAGTATAACACAAAACATTAACTTCAAACACATTACCAACACTATAACTATTGCCAACCGCCTTGCAGAGTTTTTTATACCCAAAACAGATATTGACAAAACGGTAGTTTACCGCGAAATAGCCGGAGAGTATTTCTCCGCCTTTCTGCCTGAACGGGCAAAAGCATATGGATTTGATTATAAAAAAGTTAACTCTCTTATAAATTGGGAGAGTTACCGAACAGTAAGCCAATATCCAAGACACAAAAGGATTTACAGGCTAATCAGCATAAGTCCGAAATTGTTTCATTTATATTTGAAATTGGAGAAAATCATTAAAAATAGATAGGAACGACATGTCATCTTATAAGTATTAAAACTAAAAACACACTAAAGAAATGTTCTCAATAATAATACCACTATACAATAAAGCATCTTATATCAAGAAAGCTATCAACAGTGTATTAGCTCAAACTTTTAATGAATTTGAGGTGATAGTGATTAATGATGGCAGCATAGACAACTCATTAGAGGAAGCAAGTCAGATTGTTGATAGTCGACTGAAAATTATAACACAGGAAAATTCGGGTGTTTCTATTGCTCGTAATAATGGGGTTAAACTGGCTAAACACCCTTACATCTGTTTCTTGGATGCCGACGATTGGTGGGAACCGACCTTTTTGGAGGAGATGCACCAACTTATAGAAAATTACCCCAATGCAGGTATTTACGGCACAAACTACTACATAGTAAAAAACGGCAAAAACCGTATAGCTCCCATCGGAATTCCGGAAGGATTTAAGTACGGCGAAATAGACTACTGCCAAGTATATGCCAAAACATTGTGTATGCCTTTGTGGACAGGGGCTGTATGTATCCCTAAATCTGTTTTCGATGAAGAAAAAGGTTTTAAGCCGACTCTAAAACTCGGCGAAGATTTCGACCTTTGGATTCGGGTGGCAATAAAACACAAAGTGGTATTTTTGAACAAACCTTTAGCCTTTTACAATCAAGATGTAGAGATGGCATATAGAGCTGTGGGAAACCATAAATTTTACAACCAAGATGAACATTTTTTATTTAACTTGGATTATTTACATCAGTATGAAGAAAGCAACAAAAACTTGAATTATATATTAGATAAATTTAGACTTTTATTGTTACCTTATTATTTGAATAAACAAAGACGAAATGATGCAAAAGAACAGCTTCAAAAAATTGATTGGTCAAAACAATCTAAAAAGGCAACCATAATATATAATCTACCCATCTTTTTACTAAAAATAGGGTTCATAATTATTCAGTATTTGGGTAATATAAAGAACAATATTAACAAAAAAATACAAATCAATAAAAAAACATGAATTATTCGGTTGTAATTAGAACATTAGGCAATGGAGGAGAAAAATATAAAAAGTTAATTCACTCTATAGAGAAACAAACCATTACTCCCAAAGAGATAATTGTGGTATTACCTTATGATTATAAGTTAGACTATAAGTTAGGCAATGAAAAAATAATATACTGTAAAAAAGGAATGGTTAATCAGAGAGTCGTCGGTATAAATAACGCTGATAGCAAATACATTTTAGTATTAGACGATGATATTTCTTTTGACAATTCTTTTGCAAAAAAAATGCTTGAATGCATACAAACCACAAATGCTGATGTGATATGTCCAAATTCTAATGAAATATTAGACTGGAAGTTATCTCACAAAAAAACACTTATAGAAAATATCAAAATTATCAAACATTTTTTACTTGGTAATCGTTTGTTTCATAAAAAATCGGAATATGCAATAAAGATTATAGGTACAGGGGGGCACAGTATTAAATCCAACATGAATATAAATGAATATTATCTTTCACAAAGTGGTAATTTTCAATGTTTTTTCATAAAAACAGAAAAAGCAAAAGAAATTCAATTTGAAAAAGAGGCATGGGTAGAAGCCACTCAATATGCCATATATGATGACCAAATATTCTTCTATAAAGCATTTTTATTAGGACAAAAGATTATCTTTGCACCGCAGATCAAATATACACACTTAGATGGAGGAGCTGGCAGAATAAACACTAATAAAAATGATAGATTTTATAGAAAACTATATGGTAATACTCGTAACAGAACTCTGTTTTGGCGAAGATTTCTTTATTTACCCTCAAACAATTTATCTAAGTTATGGCTTTCAATATGTTATTTCTATGCTACTATCAACACAATATTAATTTATTCGCTTCCTAATATATTATTGCCCAAACATTTATATTTAATAAATAAAGCAATATTAAAAGGAATAAAGGAGGGTTTTACTTATATGTTTGAAAATAAAATGCAATGAAAGTAGCATATCTTTTCGGTTCATTAAATAGAGGTGGTTTAGAGACACTTATGCTGGATGTATGTCAAAATATTTGCAAGGAAGATTTTAATGCAATAGCATTTTACCGCAAAGGCGGCGCTTTGGAACAGGATTTTATCAAAACCGGGGTACCTTTTGTCTATTTACCTGTAAGTAAAAATATTTTTAAATACCTGTATAAGCTAAGAAAATCAATTATTTCCAATAAAACAGATATTGTACACGCACAACAGCCTATCGATGCCATTTTTGCACAGCTCGCCTGTGTCGGTACAAAAGTAAAAGTTGTACTGACTTTTCACAGGTTTGATTATAATGACAATAAAGCAATAATAAAATATATAATCCGCAGAACGGACAAAAATATATTTGTCAGCAATTATCAGAGACAGTATTACAATGAAAAGTATAGGCTAAATAACTCCAAACAGAACATTATCTACAATGGTATAAATTTTGACAAATTAAAAAATATCGATAATAATCAAAGTATACCATTAAGAGAAGAATTAAAACTGCCTCACTCTACCCTATTGTTCGGTATGGTAGGCAACTTTAATATAGGTAGAGACCAAATGACAGTATGCCGTTTTTTGAAGCTTCTCAACGCACATAACATTGATTTTCATTTTATTTTTATAGGTAAAAAAGTGGAGAACGAACCATATCGTTATGACCATTGTGTAGAGTTTTGTCAAACCAACGAGTTAAGCCATACAGTTAGCTTTCTCGGTGTTCGCAACGACGTGCCTCAGATTCTAAACCAACTCGATGCCTTTGTCTATGCCACCGACCATGATACTTTCGGTATTGCAGTAGTAGAAGCCATTGCAAGCAGTACTCCGGTATTTGTAAATGATTGGGCAGTAATGAAGGAGATTACCCAAGAGGGAAAACTCGCTATGTTATACAAAACCAAAGATGAAAACGATCTGCTCGAAAAATTTATATTATTTTTGCAAAATAAAAAAAACATAAAAAAACAAGCCGAAGAGAATGCTCGTATTGTCAGGGAACAATACAGCATAAAAAAGCATATTGAAAACACAAAACTGCTATATAAAAAACTGATAGACAAGCCATAACTAATGCTCAACTATTTTCCAAAATATTTCACCTCAAAAGCCATCACGCTATACTTTATTGCGTTAATTGCCATATCTGTGGCTTTTAGTCAATATAGTATGAGTGCATTGTGGATAGTCTTCGGAATGGTCGAAGTAGTGAGCTTTTTCTATTTTGTAAATATTTTAACAAAACGTTGGTCTTTACTACCCGAAAAGCTGTTTATCAAACGGTTGTTCACTTCTGCTCTGTTTTTGCGTTTGGCATGGGTAGTGTTTAGCTACTTTTTCTACCAAGCTATGACAGGACAACCCTTTGAATTTGAGGCTGCAGACGCCATCGGTTATCACGGGAACGGAGAGTGGGGCGCTATCAATTTCAAAAAAGGCAATTTCAATCTTCCTGCCATATTTGGTTGGCTGGAGGTGTCTGATATGGGTTATTCCACATATCTGTCTATTTTATATGTAATTACGAACAACAGTATAATTATAACACGTTTAATAAAAGCTATTTTAGGGGCTTGGACGTGTGTGATTATTTACAAAATATCCCTTCGCAATTTTGGCGACAATGCGGCTCGTATTTCGGCTATAATCTGTATGTTATGGGCAAATTTTATCTATTACACAGGGTTGCATCTCAAAGAGACGGAGATGATATTCCTTGTAGTTGTATTCATAGAGCGAGCCGACTTTCTTCTACGGGCTAATAAAATCACATTACGCAATCTGATTGCTCCTATACTAATAGGAGCAATGCTATTCACATTTCGTACAGTCTTGGGTGTTACCGCACTATTTTCGCTACTAACTGCCCTGATGCTTGTTTCGTCGAAGTCTATAAAAAAGCGATGGAAACGTCCCCTGATAATAGTATGGTTGGCTGTTGCCGTATCCTACTTCATGGGTGGACGTATAGCTACCGAAGTCGAAGAGGTGTGGGCAAACCGAACCGACAACCAGAGGACCTCTATGGAGTGGCGAGCAGGACGTCAGGGGGGCAACAAGTTTGCCAAACATATGAGTGCTGCGATATTTGCCCCTGCTATCTTTGCTATTCCTGTACCTACTATGATACATTTAGATGGGCAAGAAAACCAACAAATTATACACGGAGGAAACTATATAAAAGAGATTTTGGCTTTCTTCTTATTGTTTGCATTTATTGTGGTTATCAAAAACAAAAAATGGCGTGATGTCTCTATCTTAGAAGCTTTTCTGTTGGGTTATTTAATAATAATCGCTTTTAGTGCTTTTGCCCAATCCGAAAGGTTTCATCTACCGGCTATGCCTTGTTATATCATATTGGCGGGTTATGGCATAAGTAATATTACCGATAAACAAAAGAAATATTTTAACCGGTATATGGTAGTACTGTTTGTAATTATCGTAGCGTGGAACTGGTTTAAACTTGCAGGTAGAGGATTGGTTTAGGTAATATTTGAGAATTAAATGTAATATGGCAAAATGAGAGTATTAATAGTTTGCAGCAAAAATTCGGGTAATATAGCACCATTTATAATAGAGCAGGTCGAGGCACTAAATCATCTTGGCATAGAAACCGAATACTTCACTATTAAACAAAAAGGTGTAATAGGATATCTAAAGAGTCGAAAATCACTACTTAAAACGATAGCCAATTACAAACCTGATTTACTGCATGCTCACTTCGGGCTATCCGGACTTCTGGCTAACCTACAACGCAAAGTACCTGTTGTTACCACATATCATGGCAGCGACATTAACAACAATGCCATATTTAGGTTTTCGAAATGGAGTATCAGACTATCGTCTTATAATATTTTTGTATCGAAAAAAAACTACGATAAGGCAGCAAAAAAACACCTCAAAGCAACCGTAATACCTTGTGGT
Source organism: Porphyromonadaceae bacterium COT-184 OH4590 (assembly GCA_000768855.1). Lineage (GTDB taxonomy): Bacteria > Bacteroidota > Bacteroidia > Bacteroidales > Paludibacteraceae > F0058. Next base: position 121,103 of record JRAN01000052.1, read on the forward strand.
GTCGATACAAACACATTTTTCCAAATAGATAAAATAGAGGCTCGACAACGAATGGGCTTAGACCTCGACGAACATTTGGTACTATTCTCTAGCTCTTTTAAAAATAACGTAAAAAATCCCGAATTGGCTAAAGCAGCGGTACAGAAGTTGGGTGGCATACGACTTATCGAACTTGCAGGCTATAGTCGGCAAGAAGTGGCATTATTGATGAATGCAGTCGATGTGTGCCTTATGACAAGTCATACCGAAGGTTCACCCCAATTTATCAAAGAAGCTATGGCGTGTGGCTGCCCGATTGTATCGGTCAAAGTGGGCGATGTAAGCGATGTTGTAGGAGACACTCACAACTGTTTTATAACAGATTACAAAGCAGACGAAATTGCAGATAAATTACAGATAGTTATGAGCAATAACCAGAGAAGTAATGGCATAGACAAGATAACATCAATGAGATTAGATAAAATATCTATTGCCAATAGAATATTCGACGTTTATAAAACAATTACTCAAAACCGGTGATGACACATACTTTACCGATTGACGACATAGATATAAACGATTGGAGAGAGTTAGTACAAAACTCCTCTACGACATCCTATTTCCAAACACCCGAATGCTATGAGTTTTTTCGTTCCTTATCTTTTTTAGATACATTTGGTTGGGCCGTTTATACAAATGGTACAATTAAAGGTTTGGTATGCGGTTATATAACGGCAAACGGCGGAAAAATCAAGCAATATTTGTCACGTCGTGCCGTTATACACGGAGGATTATTATTGGCGAAAGATGTTAAAGACGATGAAATATCTGTTTTGCTGGCTATGTTGAAAAATGATATTAAGCACAAAATTATATATTTAGAGATAAGGAATAATAATGATTATTCAAAATACAGACATATATTCAGCAGAGAAGGATTCGAGTACAAACCTCATCTTAATTACATTGTGGATACCTCTGTAAATATTTCAAAAATCCGAGAACAATACAGTGAAAGCAAAAAAAGACAAATACGCAAAGCTAAAGAGCAAAATGTAACATGCCTTCTCACTAATAATCAAGACGATATCGATACGTTCTATAAACTTTTATACAAATTGTATAAAACAAAAATAAAAAAACCGCTTTTCCCGAAAGAATTTTTTGATAATTTTGTAAAAATATCTAATTCTCATCTTTTTGTAGTAAAAAAAGATAAAACAATAATAGGTGGCATTGCATGTGTTGCATTAACTAACAAAGTATTATACGAGTGGTTTGTCTGTGGAGATACGGTAAATTTCAATCGCTTGTATCCGTCTGTTGTTGCAACAAACTCGGCAATCGAATTTGCTTGTAATAAAGGCTTTGAGAAGTTCGATTTTATGGGAGCAGGCAATCCCAACGAGAGTTATGGAGTGAGGGAGTTTAAAGGCAAGTTCGGAGGCAACCTCGTAGAGTACGGACGATTTATTTACATAGCCAACTGCACACTTTATAGATTAGGTAAAACTATTATTAACAAACGATTATTGTTTACAAAAAATAAATAAATTGATTTTCAAACACCAAAATACATGTGTATTTACTATTAAAATAATAATGAAAAAGTCTCTTTGAGATTTAAATTTAAAGAAAAATAAAATTAAATATTTAATTATGAAAAAAGGAGCAATTGTTTTAGAAGGGCATATACAAGGGTTATCAAATACACGATCTTTAGGAGAATTGGGTATCCCTGTCTATGTAATTGACAAAAATTACTGTTTAGCACAATTTTCAAAATATTGTAAAAAATACTTTCGTTCACCAAGTTTTCAATCTGAAGAGTTTATAACATTTTTGATATCAATCGCGAAAAAATATCAACTTAAAGGCTGGATGCTTATCGCCAGTAATGATCACATAGTAGAAAACTTGTCCATTAATTATGACAAATTAGCCCCTTATTTCAAGATGCTTGTACCACATAAAGATAATATTTACAATATTATAAACAAAAAAAAACTTATGGAGTTAGCAGAAAAAAGTGGAACAAATACTCCTGCAACATGTTACCTTAATAATATAGAAAATGCAAGAAAATTTAGATTTCCATTACTTATAAAAGGAAATCTCGGATTATCTTTCTACAAAATTATACATAATAAAGCTATTCAAGTTAACAATATTGAAGAATTAGAAATAGTAGTAAATAAAGTTTCTGATGTTACAAATGATTTTATGATACAAGAATTGATTCCATATGATAGAAACAATAAAGTAGTATCTTTTACCTGTTTTGCAGAAAAAGGAGAAATCAAAATATATTGGATGGGACAAAAGATACGTGAGCATCCTATAAAATACGGAACAGCAACAAGCAGTCAGAGTATTATAATACCCGAAGTTTTAGAATCAGCCAAACCTTTGATTGCTTCTTTAAATTACACAGGTGTTTGTGAAATAGAATTTATTTACGATTGCCGTGACAATGTTTATAAGTTAATCGAAATCAACCCCAGAACTTGGTTGTGGGTTGGTCTAGCAAAAGCATGTGGAATTGATTATGCGAAAATAATGTATAACTACCTTATGCATATACCACAAAAATACACACAAGAATATAAATTAGAAGTAAAATGGATCAATTGGTTTACAGATATTATTTATGGCTTTATAGCTATAATAAAAAAACACATTTCTATAAAAGAATATTTCTCATCTTTAAAAGGGAAAAAAATAAATGCAATATGGACTTGGAACGATATATTGCCTGGTGTTATTTTCCCTTTTATGTTATTATATATAATAATAAAAAGAAGATAAATATATGAATATATTAGTTGATATTGGACATCCTGCACATGTACATCTTACAAAAAATTTGATCAAGGAACTTATTAAAAAAGGACATCATGTTATTATTACTGCTAAAACTGTTCCTATTATAGAAAGATTATTAAAAACAGAATCTTTAGATTATATTTTATTAGGGAAAAAAGGAAAATCAATTGTATCAAAAATACTTCACCAAATAAAATTTGATATTAAGATACTATGGATATGCATTAAACATAAAATTAACATTGGCACAGGAGTTTCTGCCTCTATAACAAGAATTTCTCGTCTATGTAAAATGTCATCAATAAATTTAGATGATGATGATGATGAGGTGCAATCTATAATGGTTAATTTTTCGCATCCATTCACAGATATAAGACTAACCCCATCTGCTATAATAGGACATAGAAAATCAAAAAGAGCTCTTTTTTATGAAGGTATTCATGAATTAGCTTATCTTCATCCAAATAGATTCACTCCCAATGAGAAAGTTATACAAGAAATTGGTCTGAGTAAAAAAGATCGTTTTTTTATAATGCGTTTTGTTACTTTTAATGCATACCATGATGCAAATCATAAAGGTTTATCTTTTGAACAAAAGAAAAAACTTATAGATCTATTAAGTGAATATGGAAGAGTAATCATAACTTCAGAATACCCAATTGAAACAGAATTTGAAAAATACCGACTACCTATTCCTCCCGAAAAAATACATTCTTTAATGTATTTTTCTACTTTATTCATAGGAGATAGTCAAACTATGACATCCGAAGCAGCTATTATGGGAGTTCCTGCTTTTAAATGTAATACTTTTGCAGGTATATTATCCGTACCAAACGAATTAGAGAACAAGTATCATTTATGTTACGCTTATACACCAGAAGATTTCGATAAACTATACAATCATATAAAAGAGTTACTTCAACAACCAGATTTTAAAAAAGAGTGGCTTTTTAAAAAAGAACAATTTATTGCCGACAAAATAGATGTTACAGCCTTTTTGGTATGGTTTATAGAAAACTATCCCGAAAGTGCCAAGATAATGAAAGAAAATCCCGATTACCAATTTAAGTTTAGATAGATGGATTTTACGATAAAAACATATGAACGACTGTTAAAAAGCTTTTTGACAAATGGTTATTCGCTTATAACATATCAACAATATTGTAAGCAAAAACCCGAAGGAAATTTCGTTATACTTAGGCACGATGTAGATGAAATAGCCAATAATGCACTGAAAATGGCTAAAGTAGAGCATCGCTTGGGTATAAGTGCAACATACTATTTCCGAATCGTAAAGCAGAGCAACCAACCTAACATTATCAAAGCAATATCCGCGCTTGGACATGAAATAGGCTACCACTATGAGGATTTAGCTTTTACCAAAGGCGATTTGCAACAAGCTCGCAAAACTTTCGAGAAAAATCTCACCTATTTTAGAGAATTTTATCCTGTTTGCACTGTCTGTATGCACGGCAGTTCTACCTCAAAATACGACAATCGTGAGTTTTGGCGGGCATTCTCCCTTAGCGATTTCGGGTTAATAGGTGAACCTTATCTTACTACCAACTTCAAAGACATTTTTTACTTTACCGACACAGGTTACGCTTGGGATGGAGGCAAATATGCTGTCCGCGATATAGTAGAAGATAGCTTCGGAATTTCGTTCCACTCGTCAGATGAGATAATAAGAGCGGTTGAGAAAGGCGACTTTCCACCACAATGCCTGATGCTGGCTCATACCTTATGGAGCGATAACATTATGCAATGGACATTATTGCACATACGAGAATTTATCCGTAACAATCTTAAATACTTAGCCATGCGCAATAAGTTTTTGCATAACATATATGGGAGAATGGTAAAAGCATATTGGAAAAGATAAACTCATTTCCAAAACAGTATTGCCAGTATTATTCAAATAGACACACAAACAAATTGAAAATGAAATCACTAATCATCAAAACATAAACCACTATAAATCAAACAAATGAAGGATTTTTTACCATTAGAAAAACAACCTCTTCCCAATCACAAGGAACGTAATTTCTTTAAAGCCTGTCGCTTATCGGCTAAAGAACACGGATATAAAGGTTTTATGGCAAGTGTTCGTTTTTTATACCGTCGCTATATGGACTATTTTTGGCAAATGTTAGCATTCAGAGCAATACCATATAGCAAAATACGGGTAAAGGTACATAAATGGCGTGGAGTAAAGATAGGCAAAAACGTAATGATCGGTCCTCAAGTAGTTATTGACGACGTATATCCAAATTTTGTTATAATCGAAGATGGTGTTTCATTAGCTGCTAATGATTATATCCTTACACATAGCAAACCACTTGAATATCACCGCTTTCTTACCGAGTCTTATGTAGCTCCGGTAGTTATCAAAAAGAATGCTTGGATAGCTATTAATGTTACCATTCTACCGGGTGTTACCATAGGTGAAGGTTCGATTGTAGCTGCCGGAAGCGTGGTAACCAAAGATGTGCCTCCATTCTGTATGGTAGGTGGTACTCCAGCAAAGGTTATCAAAGAATTTGAAATGAAAGATGGAGTTCCTGTCGGCTTTAAATAATTTGTAAATAAAGAGTTGTAAAAAAATTAAGCAAACAAAATATCTGCGATGCATAACTACAACCCAATAATATTTACCTTATAATAGTTGTCGGAAATACGGGACAGCACTTATCAAATGGGCATAAATAACATTAAATTTTTTAAAGAGCTATCTATAAAACACTATTTTATCAAAAAACGATTAACACATTTTTAAAAATAACAAAATATGGCAAAAGAGAAATACTGCCTCATAACCAATGATGTAGAGACTACTTCAATTCTTAATCATAAACTAAGGGACAAGACAGGCGAATATGTGTTAAAACAAGGAATGCCCCGACTGCTCGACCTATACGAGCGTTATGATGTAAAGGCAACATTCTTTTTCACAGGCTACATTGCCCGCCTCTACCCGCAAGTAGTGCAAATGGCTTACGACAAAGGGCATGAAGTGGGTTCGCACGGACTGACACATAAGGTAAGCCAAGCAATCGATGTTCTCCCACGAAGCACTCAACTCGAACACCTTATTGAGTCGAAAAAAATATTGGAAGATATAATAGGCGATGAGGTAGTTTCGTTTCGCGCACCTGCAGCAAGGGTCGATAAAAAGTTCTGCGAAGTGTTGCACGAAGCCGGGTACAAGATAGATAGTTCTGTTTCGTCTCAACGTCTCGATATGTTTTTCTCATTCGGGTCGCTCAACAAACTCAACTGGATTACCGCACCACGGAAAGCTTATTTCTCCGCCGAAGACAATATTTTCAGACGTGGTTCTTCGCCTATATTCGAGATACCTATATCAGCATTAGGCTTCCCGTACATTGGCACATTTATGCGTATTTCTCCATGGCTCAATCGTATGACACGTCGCTTTCTATACCTCGAAACCCTTGCCAACGGCAGACAGTTCAACTTTCTTACACACCCCAACGAGTTTATCGACGAAGAGCGAGAAACCGACCAAATAGAGCGTCGCGGGAGCAACTACTTAGCTTATCTGATGGGCGATGTGCTACGCCACAAGCTGAAAGTAAAAAACTTAGGCATCAAGGCTATACCTATTCTTGAACGCGAGTTGCAGTTTTTTGATAAAAAAGGGTTTAAGTTTATCTCCTGTAAAGACCTATACGAAAAGAGCCTGCAACAAAAGCACTTTACGAAGAGCATCTGAGGGACATTGAGTCATATTTATAACAAAGGAAACTCAATACTACCTTACAAAAACCATCTTGTTTTCGCTCGACATTTTTTTGTTGTACCAATAACCTCCGTCACTAAATTGCTGCAGATCATTTAGTTGGCTTATTTGATTTTTCACAATAAAACGTAGCATTAGTCCACGAGCTTTTTTTATATGTATCACTATCGATTTGTAACGGTTTGTATTAGGGTCGTATTGCAAGAATTCAAAATTGACAACTTTTGCTCCCAATTGCTTGAAGTCAACCATTTTAGAGTATTCTGAAGATGCTAAATTGACAATCAAACTTCGATTGTCTGCCTCTTTGAGGTCTTGACTCAACTGTTCGGTAACCACAGACCGCCAAAATGGATACAAATCGGTAATGGTTCCATTCAAATCTATTTTGTTGCTCACATCTAAACGATATGCCTGTATCAAATCCAATGGACGTAACATACCATACAATCCGCTCATAATCCGAAGATGATATTGCAAATAGTCAAAATCTTCATCAGAAAAGTCAGTTACATTTAATGATTTATAAACCTCCCCATTATACGCTAATACTGCCTGTTTTGAGTTTTTTGTAGTAAAAGGCACAGACCATTTAACAAAGCATTCGTAGGTCTCTTCTGCCAGTTTATAGTTGATATTTAGTAGCGATACCAACTCTTTTAAAGAGTATTTACGCATTTGCTCTATTAGTGTGGCTGACCGAGGCAAAAACATCGGCAATGTAAAACGTGATATAGACGAGTTTTTGAAGTTTTGTATCTTGGCTGGGGATAAAATAACAAGCATTATTAATCTATTTTTGGTAGTTTGTAAATTCAAATAATTTCTTGCAAATTTATACTTTAATTTTTTTATCACAAAAAATATAACAACACAAATCTTTGTCATCACCATAAAACATACATAATAAGCAAATTATATACGATTGCAGAAATCAAAATTTATTTCTAATTTTGTACTAAATTGTATAGAAAAAGAATTGACTATATTCAACAACAAATAGTGTCAAATTAAAATAGATTTTTTATTTTATTCAAAAAAAATATATCATAAATGGCTTGTGTTAAATGTAAATCCGATAAATCTGTTAAAAACGGCATAGTATCGTCGAGACAACGATATAGATGCAACGACTGTGGGTATAATTATACCGTAGCCCAAAAATCCGACGTTAAGCCAAACGACACCAAGAAGTTAGCCCTTGCGATGTATATTGAGGGGTTGAGTTATCGCACTATAGGCAAGATATTGAATATAAGCTATGGCACTGTTTATCAATGGGTCAAGGATTTGAACAAACAAACCAAAATGTTGCACTCCGACCGCACTATCAATATTACCACAATAGAGCAGATAGAGCAATATGTAGTCAATGCCAAATCCAGTGACCGTCATGGACTAATACTTATAGATATGAACAATGGCACAGCATTTCTATCGGTTAAACAATAAAAAAAACGGATAGCTTACTATTATCTATTAAAAACACATCTATATCTATAGTTGACAAACAATAGATATAGATATTTTTTTTTATTTTATACAAAAATATCTATATTAATTTAACGCAATAATATTTTTTTATTACCTTTGCACTCTAAAATTTTATTTAGGGTATTTTCTAAAAATTTCTAAAAGTTAATATTTAATCGTTGTGAAGAAGCAAAAAATAATTTTATTGGCAATAATATTGATTTGTACTTATAATATGTGGGCTGCAAGTCATACTATTGTACGTTCGAGTTCAATATTGCCAATAGACACAGCTCAAATAACAGAGCCAAACGACACTGCTTATCCGAAGACTAAAATTACTATCGACAGGCTATCCGAAGTAGTGGTCGAAGCCAAAAATGAATTTGCAGACAACAACATAATAATACCAATAAAAGTGGAGACCATTGGTAAAAATTATTTCATAAAAAATAATGATGCCACTTTTGCCAAGACACTGACATCTATTCCGGGTATCGCATCTATGGATATAGGTGCCGGTTTATCTAAACCTGTCATCAGGGGGCTGGGATTCAACCGCATAGCTGTAGTAGATAAAGCAATAGTACAGCAAAACCAACAGTGGGGTGCCGACCACGGCTTAGAGATAGACCAATACGACGTTGACAATGTACGAATACACAAAGGGCCGATGTCGCTACTATACGGCTCTGATGCTATTGGTGGCGTTATAGAGATATTACCCACAACACCACCCAAAGAGAATCTATTCTGGGGCGATATCAATCTAATAGGCAAGTCTAACAACGACCTCATAGGCACGTCTATATCTGCCAATCTCAAACGTAACAAGTGGTTTGTAAAAGTCAGAGCAACTTCTCAATATTTTGGTGATTATCGCATACCAACCGATACCATTGTATATCTTACTTGGAAAATGCCTTTACAATCAGGACGACTCAAAAACACAGCCGGCAGAGAACACAACCTGTCTTTATCAGCCAATTACAATGATGGTAGGTGGGATTGGTGGGTTCATCTGTCCAATATATTTTCAAAAAACGGATTTTTCCCCGGTTCGCATGGGATCCCAAATCTCGCCCGACTGGTTCACGACGGCTCTTATCGGAATATAGAAATGCCATATGCTACAGTCAATCACTTTAAGGCTATAAGCAATGCCTCTATTCTCATTACAGACAATGCTAAACTAACATTCAACTTAGGGTTTCAACAAAATAGACGAGAAGAGGTATCTGTATTTCATACTCATTACAGCAACCAACAACCACCTGCGACCAATCCCGATTTGGAGCTATTATTCAAACTCAATACCGTATCGGTAAATACACATCTTATATTAAATGAAAACAAACCCTGGACACAATCCGTAGGAGTTACTGCTGAGGTGCAAAAAAACAGTGTGGGCGGATACTCATTCCTATTACCCAATTTCCGTCAAATAGCCACAGGGGCTTATTGGGTAAATACCTTTAAGTTTTGCAATCACATATACTTATTAGCAGGGATACGATACGATATAGGCAGATTGAATATCGACGGATATTTCGACAATCTATTTGCAGAATACCTCAAAGGACGAGGATATAACCAAGATGAAATAGCAAAATATGCACAAAGGGCAGCAGATCTGCAAAAAACATTCAATGACATATCCGGTTCTATCGGATTTGTGTATAAAAAAGCCTATCAGACATGGAGAGTGAATATTGGTAAAAGTTTTCGCTATCCTTCTGCAAACGAATTAGCATCAAACGGCATACACCATGGTGCATTTCGACATGAACAGGGTAATATTTCACTATTACCCGAACAGAGCTATCAATTAGATGCCGGTTATGAATACTCCATATCAAATTTTAGTATTTCGGCAACCCCCTTTATATCATATTTTTCGAACTATATATTTTTAGAACCCACAGGCGAATGGTCGATATTACCTCATAGCGGACAAATTCACAGATACAGACAGGCACAAGTATGGCTTGGAGGAGGTGAAATATCGGCACAATACTCTCCCATCAAAGACTTTACAGCTTCGTTCAGTGCAGAATACATACATAATCTAAACATAACAGACAAATATCCTTTGCCTTTCTCTGTACCGGCTAAAATGGCATTCGATATACTATACACAAATATTACGACTATGGATATTATCAAAAGTTACTCGCTAAAACTTGGGGCAGACTATATTTTTGCACAAAACCGTATAGCTCGAAACGAAGATACAACCCCCGACGCTCTATTGCTAAACTTTTCGGCAAATGTTTTTTGGCGAATAAACAAGTGGTCTATGATAACAGACTTTCAAGCACAAAACATACTTAACACTCGATATTTCAACCATTTGAGTTTTTACCGAAAACTTAATGCTCCCGAACCCGGTCGTAATATTCAACTAATAATCAAAATTCCTTTTAGTATATAAAATCAAAATATTAAATAAATTATCAAAATAAATATCAATTAAAACAAAGTAAAAAAATGAAAAAATTATTTTTATTAAGTATCGTATTTATTAGTACATTCACTTTTGTTTCATGCGAAAAAGAAGCAAAAGACACAGAGAAACCGGTTATCAACCTGATAGCACCCAAAGAAGACGAAGCTTTAAAGCCAGGCAGCGATGTACATTTCGATGTAGCTTTTTCCGACAATGAGGCTCTAAAATCGTATAGTGTAAATATACATGGTGCATTTGACGGACACACACACAAAGTTATAAGCAATGCAGCGGGGGACTCAATAGCCTTTGAACACACATGGGTAGAAGATGATTTCATCAAAATGGGAGCAAAAGAGAGCATCAATGGCAAAAAGAATGCTACCATCCATCATCATTATATCGAAATACCTGCCACCATCAATGGCAAACCTATTAAAGAGGGACATTATCACTTTATGGTATATTGCACTGACCATGTAGGTAACCAATCTATGGTAGCTCGTGAGATAGAGATATCATATTCTGCCAAAGGACACGATCACCATCACTAAAAAAAAAAATAGGTTAATAGCATAAATTGTCTCAATAATATTTTTTTGAGACAATTTTTTGTATGATACAAATTTGATATATCTTTGTATTCGATATGATTGCTAACAAAGATATTACATTAAGAGCTGTAGAACCCGAAGATTTGGATTTTCTGTACACCATAGAAAATGAACCTTCTCTATGGTTTTATTCGACACGTAAAGAACCATATTCAAAATTTGCTCTAAAACAATATATCAAAAACTGCGACCAGTCTGTCTTCGAAAGAGGGCAATTGCGCTTTATGATTGTATTGAATATTCAAAATACAACTATCGGTACTATTGATATTTTCGATTTTGATTACAACAACCGAAAGGCTGAATTCGGAATATTTATCGACTCTCAATACCGACACAACGGCTATGCGGCACAGGCAATCGAATTATTATCGTCGTATAGCAAAAATTTCCTAAACTTACATCAACTATATAGCTATGTAGAAAGCAAAAATATAGCCTCTCGGCAAACTATGCTCAAATGCGGATTTACACACACGGCTACACTAAAAGAATGGCTCTATTTCAGTTCAAAATATCACGATATAGATATTTTTCAAAAAATATTGTAATAAACGAAAAGTATCCGCACCCTTCAAAAAAGTACACGGATACCCATCAACAACTAAAATTTATTTTTATTATGAAAAAATTTTTTGTCAATAACTATTTGAGATTTACCACATAGTGTTTTATAGTATTATCTCTGGCTATACCGGTAACAAAAAGCACTTTATCTGTATCTTCATTATTAATAGCCTCAGAATATATCGACGATAAATCATCGGTAGAAGATACGGTTTTGTTATTTATTTTTAGCACTATAAAACCTTTTTCTATACCTGCTTTGGCAAACAGTCCACTTTTTTTTACATCTTGTACCAACAAACCTCCATTATAGTTCAACTGTCGTTTCATCTGTGTCGATAGCGGTACAAGCTCCACTCCCAAATCGGCTACACTCACACCTTTTACTATATTTGTATTGCCGTTGGTATTTTTTAGTTTCACTTTGAGAGTTTGCTCTTTGTTTTTTCTGTTTACTACCACACTAATTTCGTTACCAGGACGATAAGCCGCCACTTGCTCTTGAAGTTCGGCAACCGATTTTACTTTCACACCATTAACAGCTGTTATCACATCGCCTACCTTAATGCCTGCCTCTTTTGCCGAAGAGTTTTCTTCTACACCTCCTACATAAGCACCATCAAGTATCTGTATATCTTTCTCTCTTGCGAGCTTGTCGTCTATATTTGATATACGCACACCAAGTATGGCTCTTTGTACTGTACCAAATTCTTTAAGGTCGGTTACTACTTTACTTACAATTGTAGTCGGCACAGCAAATCCATATCCTGAATATGAGCCTGTATGTGTGGCAATAGCCGTATTAATACCTACAAGTTCGCCTGCTGTATTTACCAAAGCACCTCCGCTATTACCGGGATTTATAGCCGCATCGGTCTGAATAAAACTCTCTATCTTTCGCTCTGCGTTCAGAATGCTTATATTTCTTGCTTTTGCCGACACAATACCTGCTGTAACCGTTGAAGTCAAATTAAACGGATTGCCTATGGCAAGTACCCATTCTCCAACTTTCAGATTATCCGAATTGCCCAAAACAATTGGCTGCAAATCTGTAGTCTCTATCTTTATAAGAGCTATGTCTGTAGATGGGTCTGTTCCCACGATTTTTGCTTTAAATGTACGCTTGTCATTAAGAGTTACCTCTATTTCAGTAGCTTTGTCTATTACATGATTGTTGGTTACTATATATCCATCGGTGGAAATAATCACTCCCGAACCTGCTCCTGTTACGCTCTCAGGCTGAGAATACTCTCGTTGATTGGGTTGCCCGAAAAAGAATTCAAAAAATGGGTCGTTGAAACCTCCAAAACCTCCCTGATTCTGCACTTTATGCTTTACCTTAACGTGTACCACAGAGTGTACCGTGCGTTCTGCTGCAATAGTAAGGTCGGTTTGCCCTATTTGAGTATTAGACATAGAAGCAAATTTTACGGGAGTATTTGCCTCTGTTGCAATCTCTTTAGAATTGTTTTTATCAAAATTTCGGTAAACTGTTACTGTTGCAATAGATGTTACAGAAGACAAAACTATTGCACCTACAATTAAAATTAAGTTCTTTCTGCTCATAAAATCAAATTTATATTTTATACTTATTTTTTACTCTTTGTTTTTGAAACCTTAGATAGCTATACAAAAAAAGGTTTAATCCTATTTGTTAAATTTCGCACAAAAACAACATTTTTTCACATTAAACCGCAAAGAAATTTGCAAAAAAACGAGCAAAAACACTAAATTAACATTTAGATTATCATTTATGTATATTGTATTACAACCGTAAAACAGCTTGTTTGAACTGCTCGCCTCTATCTTGATAGTTTTTAAATAAATCGAAACTTGCACAACAGGGCGAGAGCAACACAGTATCACCCTCTTTGGCTTTTTGGTAAGCCTTTTCGACACATTCGCTCATAGAACGGACTTCATAATAAGATATTGCATTGCCCCCCTTATTTTTATATTTAGAAAAAAACCTCACAAGTTTCTCATTATCAACTCCAAGAAATATCAAAGCACTCACCTTTTGACAAACCAATTCGGCTATATCGGTATAGTCGTTGCCTTTGTCGGTACCTCCCAATATAAGTACCACCGGCGTTTTTATGCTCTGTAAAGCATAAAAACAAGAGTTTACATTTGTAGCCTTAGAATCGTTGATATAACGCACTCCTCTTACTGTAGCCACATACTCCATACGATGCTCCACACCTTCAAAAGTCGCGAGCGATTGCTTAACAATTGACTTATCTACATTCAAAATTGCCCCAACAAGCCCTGCTGCCATAGAGTTATACATATTATGAATACCTTTCAGAGATAGGCTGTCAATGTCCATTGTCAAAAACTGCAACTTTGTAATATCCTCAAAAACAAGACTATCATCATTCATAAAAGCTCGATTATCTTTTTTATCCTTATCAGTGTTGCCGAAAGGCATCATTCGAGCTCTGATGTCTCGTCGCTCTATTTCTCTGTTTACTACTTCGTCGCCCGACCAAAAGATAAAATAATCGTCTTCTGTCTGATTTTGCAAAATTCTGAATTTAGAATCTACATAATTCTGAAAATCGTAATTGTAGCGGTCTAAATGGTCGGGAGTAATATTGGTAATAACCGCTATATCAGCCTTGAAGCGATACATACCATCGAGCTGAAAACTGCTCAACTCCAACACATAATAGTCGAAATCGGCTTCTGCCACTTGCCAAGCAAAACTCTTACCCACATTACCCGCCAATCCTACATTATATCCCGCATTCTTCAAGATATAATAAGTGAGCATAGTAGTGGTAGTTTTACCATTAGAACCTGTTATACAGACTGTTTTGGCATCGGTATAACGTCCTGCAAACTCAATCTCCGAAATCACAGGTATATCTTTCTCCAAAATAGCTTTAACAATCGGTGCTTTATCCGGAATACCGGGACTTTTAATGACCTCTATTGAAGCGTATTCATTTGTCACCGACAACAAACTCCAAACCATATCGTGGGTATTCTCTTCAAACGATATGTTACGCGAATTAAGCACATCGCGATATTCCGATTGTATCTTGTCAAAATCGGAGACAAATACATCAAATCCCTGTTTTTTTGCTAGTATAGCAGTACCAACACCGCTTTCGCCCGCACCAAGAACTATTATTTTGCTTTTTTTACTACTCATTTGTTCAAAATTAAAAAATAGAGACAAAATTACTATTTTTACTGCTAAATTTATTAATTTTGTTTACCTAAAATCAAAAAATATGAGCAACTTATACAATATAGCATTAACTTTTATAAAAGGGATTGGTTCTATTGGAGCCAAAAATCTTATTGCCAAATACAAATACTCGGAGAATATTTTTAAAGAAAAATCACACATATTAGCGAAAATTGCTCGAGTAGGTCAGGTTTTGAGCAACAAAACTATCAAAGAAGAGGCTTTAAGGCGAGCAGATAGCGAAATCAACTTTGCTATTAAAAACAATATCAAAATACATTACTATCTCGACCCAACCTATCCATATCGTCTCAAAGAGTGCGACGATGCTCCTATAATACTATATCAGTCGGGCAATATTGACCTCAATTGCGGGCATCTGCTTGCCGTGGTAGGCACTCGCAATATAACTCAATATGGCAAAGAGCTTACAAATAATCTAATAAGTCAAATCGCCTCATATCAGACAAACACAATAATAGTGAGTGGGTTGGCTTACGGCGTAGATGGATTGGCTCATCGAACGGCTATAAAGGAGGATATACCGACAATAGCAGTTGTGGCTCACGGTCTGGATACGCTATATCCCTCCCAACACAAGAGTTTAGCCACACATATTATCGAGAAAGGAGGTGCAATAGTTACGGAATACCCGTCAAACACAATTCCCGATGCCCCAAATTTTGTACAACGAAACCGCATAATAGCCGGAATGAGCGATGCCACAATAGTGGTAGAGAGTGCCCGCAAAGGAGGGGCTCTAATTACTGCCGAGGCTGCCAATAGCTACAATCGCGATGTTTTTGCTTTTGCAGGACGTGTTGATGATACTTTTTCGGAAGGGTGCAACAATCTTATAAAAAATCATCAAGCCCAAATGATTACCTCTGCAGACGATATATTCAAAATCATGGGTTGGGTACAAAATCACAAAAAGCCACAAGCCGAACTCTTTGTCGAACTAACCGAAGAAGAGCAGAAAGTAGTATCTATATTGCGTCGAAATGAAATAAGTGCCAACGAATTAAGCCGCGAAGCAGGGATTCCTATCCAAAAACTTATATCTATATTGATACTGTTAGAGTTTAAAGGTGTAGTAACAGCACTACCCGGCAACATATATAAAGCATAAAAAGCCCTCTCAACTCATATTACAACAAAAGCCACCTTATGCAGGCGGCTTTTGTGATTCAGCTGGGGCTCGAACCCAGGACCCCATCCTTAAAAGGGATGTGCTCTACCTGCTGAGCTACTGAATCAATAATAGCAGTTTTTCACTACTCCCGTTAATTTGGACTGCAAAGGTAGTATTTTTTTTTTATATACAAACTGAAAAAGCATTTTTTTTGTAATAAATAACGAAAAAACTTATTATCACAGTTTCAATACGTTAATTAACAAGTATTTCCTTAAAATATTTTTTTTCAAAGATAATGCTTCTGGTTAAAACCTCAGAGAAAATTTTCTACCCAATTCATCTACCACATAAAATTTATTTTTCTCTATCAACAAAGCAGACGGCTTGTTTTTTCCTACTTCCCCATTCCTTAATACGTCTATATTCAGAACTTTACCTTCGTAATAACTGCTAATCTCGTCTACAACCGTATGTCCTACCACAATCCTATCTACCTCGTAAAACTTACAGATAGCAGAAATGTCCGATTGTATTGCCTGTTTATAAATACCTTTTTTGTGGTCTCTAAAATATCCTCTATACCACAAAGGACTTTCCGAATTTATGTATGCAAGAAGTCTATCTCCTTTACCATTACCCTCTTGGTCATAGTAATCTTCAAGTGATTTGCACAAAGCAAGACGAGTATTGTGATTGATAGTATCCAACATCTCTCCTCTATTTACAAAAACCGGACTTATACCTGCATGCACAAAAAGGATATCGTTTATAACCTCAACTGCATTTTTACTCCTAATCCAACGTCCAAGTTCCGTATTTTTGCCGTACAAATCTTTATAAGGAATTTGCAACTTCTTAGCAAGAGCCAAATATTTGCCATCTACATACTTTGTATTGCCTTGTAGATTCATCTGTTCGTGATTGCCCAAAATAAAGTGAACTTTACCTCCCGACACATTGGCTTCAAACTCTAACTTATAACAAAGCCAAAGTAATGCGGTAACATCGTCTCCTCTATCAAAAAAATCGCCAAGCAACACCAAATGTCCTTTACCAAAATTCCATTTTAGGCTATTGGTAATTACATTATTGTTTTTAAGCATAACAACAAATTTATCAAAATTACCTTCGACATCGGATATTGCAAATATCTTTTCCTCTGTTTCATATCTACTCTCAGGCGGATTACACAAATTATTATAATTTGGCACTTCAAAACCGATTTTCGATTTGGCTGATATTATATTCAATCCCAAAGGCTCAACATTCGATGTGTCGCAAATATTGTCTTCTCCTCTAACCGGACATTCGACAAAAAGCAATGGTATTATAGTATCTGTAATATTATTATTTTCGTCAACAGAGACAATTCTTTTGCTCCCATTTTCATAAAACAGATATGACTGGTCTATACCATTCAGTTCGTAAGTAACATATTCTTTATAATAAAATCTGACTTTGCCATCTTTATGAAAGAGTTCGTCCAATCCAGAAAAACCAAATTTAATGTAATCGTCTTGTTTGCACACAAATCCCTTATAAACAATATTATAAAAAGAAAACAGCAAAATGACTGCAACTACTATTTTCACAAATAAAATGATTGATGATTTTTTCATGTTATCTCAAAAATAATTAATTTTCAAAATTATATAATTTTATTTTAAATAAAGTAAAAAAGACATTCTATTTTTAGTATGTATAAATCAACTATATCAATTACAAATTAGAAAAATTTTCAATAGTTTTGACCTACCTCCCTACCCTATAAAAAAAGACTTATTTTCAACCCGAATTCAACATTGGGAAAGAATGTGTGATTGTCTGAATATTTCAAATATTCTTTGGGTCTATCTGCCTCAACCTGAAAGATAAGAAAGCGTAATTGTAAATTTGAAACGTTTGATTAATGTAAAATTAAAAATCAATATCTCCCTGCGACTTTGTGGCTTTCCCTCTTTTAAGAAAGTGTAAAATTTTTGATAATGTTCTTCTCTTCGGAAAGAAGATATTTTCACCAATCTCTCTCTTTGCCAAATCGGAATCTTATGGAATTGGGATGAATATCACTTGCAAATGTGTATTTCACGACAATATCATTTTTTGCTATTTTTGTATAATTCATTACCTTTGATTGCTGTTTGCCAATAAGCATACAATATGCATTTAGAGACAATTACAAAACAAATAATAGCCCAAGCTCTGGAAATCGGATTTTCGGAATGCGGAGTAACAGACACCAAGCCTCTTGATGACGAATCGAAACATCTCAAAAACTGGCTCAAGCTCGGCTATAACGGAACAATGAAATATATGGAAAATTACTTCGACAAGCGACACAATCCGGCTCTTTTGGTCGAACAGTCGAAGTCTGCTATCGTTGTTCTATTAAACTATAAACCATCAAGGACAATACCTGCAGATAAACCACAAGTATCAAAATACGCCTACGGTACCGATTACCACTTTGTTGTAAAAAACAGACTAACACAACTATTACAATGGATACAAAAAGAGATTATGCCCTGTCGGGGTGTAGCTTTCGTAGATTCGGCTCCTGTACTCGAAAAAGCCTTAGCCGTAAAAGCCGGATTGGGCTGGATAGGCAAAAATTCTCTTTTGGTCAATAAAAAATATGGTTCAATGACCTTCATCGGTACACTTTTTGTAGATATTTCTTTACATTACAACAAGCAAATTGAACCTGACGGCTGTGGCAACTGCCAACGATGTATAGACCACTGCCCTACCAAAGCAATAGTAAAGCCGAGAATAATCGACGCCACAAGATGTATATCATATCTAAACAAGACTCACAAGGGCGATGTACCACAATCGTTAAAATCTCTTATAGGCAATCGTATTTGGGGTTGCGATACCTGTATAGACGTCTGCCCTTATAACAAGAAAACACCTCCACACAATATACCCGAACTTATGCCTAAAGATGAAATATTCAGTCTCAACTTAAATACCATTTCAAAAAGACAGCTCAAAAAACTGATTATGCGACAGCCACAATACAATCAATCAGGTACAGGGTCGTAGCCGTCTCCTCCCCAAGGATGACAACGCAAAAGTCTCTTGAGAGCCATAAAGCCTCCTTTGAATATACCGTGTTTCAAAATGGCTTCTATCGTATATTGCGAACAAGTAGGCACAAATCTGCAACTCGACGGCAACATCGGCGATATAGCCTTTTGGTAGAATATCACAGGCAGAATAAATATCTTACGTATTATTCTAACAATCGTTTTCATTGAGTGTCTCTGTCAAAATGTTTAGAATTTTTATCATTCTTTCCTCCACCGATGCAAAACTAAGTCTTTCAGAGTTGGTTATAGAGATAGCGATATCAATGCCCAAGCCTTTATTTTCGGCACACTCCAAAAGAGACTCTTTATTAAGACGATAAGCTTCACGAAGAAGACGTTTGTAACGATTCCTATCTACTGCAAGTTTGAAATGTTTTTTGGGTACGGCAAAAAGTACCCTAATCTGTCGGGAAACAGACGTTGGCAGGTAAACAACCAACAGAGGTTGTTCTACAATTTTTTTACCACTTTCATACAGACGAGCAATGTCGCTTCTACCGACAAGATGCTCCGATTTTGGCAATCCGTATCTCTTTTTGTATATTTGCTCCAAAATACTTTAATTTTTGAGGATACAAAGTTACAATCTTTTTTTTATTGTGATAAAAAAAATGTAATTTTACAAAAATTTTTGTCCTGTATGAAACTCGTTATCGACCGACACATTCCATTTATACAAGGTGCTTTCGACGATGTATGTAGGGCGGAGTATCTATCGGCATCGGATATTAATAGCCAAACCATCGAAGCGTCCCAATGTCTCGTGGTACGCACACGTACCAAATGTAATGCCGAATTACTTGCCAACACAGGTATCAAAATGATAGCCACTGCCACTGCCGGTTATGAACATATAGATATGGATTTTTGTGACAAAAACGGTATAAAGACGTTTATAGCACGAGGCTGCAATGCCTCATCGGTAGCTCAATATGTGGGAGCGGCTATAGCTGCTTGGGTAGAAACCAAAAGACTAAATCAAAGCGAATTAACACTCGGAATAGTAGGATATGGCTTTGTAGGGAAAGCAGTA
Source organism: Porphyromonadaceae bacterium COT-184 OH4590 (assembly GCA_000768855.1). Taxonomy (GTDB): domain Bacteria; phylum Bacteroidota; class Bacteroidia; order Bacteroidales; family Paludibacteraceae; genus F0058. The sequence continues at coordinate 141,242 of JRAN01000052.1, forward strand.
GAATTGTTGGCAAAAGCCACGGGTATAAGTGTATTGATAAATGACCCGCCTTTGGAGTATAACGGATACAACCACCCTTTTGTATCATTAACCGAGATAGCCAATCGTTGCAATATCATCACATTTCACACGCCTCTGACAAATGAAGGTGTGTTTGCCACACACCATTTGGCTGAAGAGTCTTTTTTCAGACAATGCAAGCGTAGTCCGCTAATCATAAATGCCGCACGTGGTGGTGTAGTATGCGAAAAGTCTATGATAACAGCCTACCGCATCGGGCAAATAAGTGGTTTTGTCGTAGATTGCTGGGAGGCAGAGCCTGATATTTGCTCCGAAACACTAAATAACGCTTTTATATCTACACCTCATATAGCCGGCTATTCTGCCGATGGCAAAGCCAATGCCACAAAAATGTGTATAGAGGCTGTTGCCAATTTTTTCGGACTTACTCCCACCAAACCCCAAGTAGAGCTATCACCCAAAATTCGATATAAAGTACGCAATGAAGAGCTTTCTCACATATTACTCCAAAACTACGATATAATATACGATTCCGATATGCTAAAAGCAGCTCCGAATAGTTTCGAGCAGCTAAGAAACAATTACAGGCAACGAAGAGAAATAGATTTTTTATAAACACCCCAAAGCCACTCCCCAATGATGACAGAAAAATTTTTGCAATACATTTGGTTCAACAAGCTATTTTCACACAAGCAAATTACCACCGACGGGCAAGAAGTAGAAATAATCGACATAGGTCAGATGAATACCGATGCCGGAGCTGATGTATTCAATGCCAAAATAAAAATAGGCAATACTTTATGGGCGGGCAATGTAGAGTTTCATATCTGCGCAAGTGATTGGAAAAGACACAACCATCACACAGACCAAGCGTACAATGCTGTTATACTTCATGTTATACTAAAACACGACGATACGGCAATACGAGCAAACCAAACAATTGTTCCGCAATTAGTTATCACATATCCAAAACATATAGAAGAGCAGTTTCGGGATTTAGATAAGATGTTTTTTATACCTTGTGAGGATAAGTTGATAAAAAATTGTAAAGACGACTTAACTGCAGTGTTTGACCAACTGTTGAGAGAAAGACTCGAAAACAGAGCTATTGCCATCGAAAACCTTCTTAATCAAACATCAAACGATTGGGAGGAAGCATTCTATATAACCACAGCTCGCAGTTTTGGATTTGGTACCAATGCCGATGCATTCGAATCGTTAGCCAAAAGATTACCTCAAAAAATATTGGCAAAACACCGCAATAATCAAATGCAGATAGAGGCTTTGCTTTTTGGCACGGGAGGTTTTTTAGAACAAAACATTAAAGATGAATATTTTGTTTTGTTAAAAAATGAATTTGCTCATCTTAGAAAAAAATATGGATTAACTCTCATACCACTATCACAATGGAAACTGTTTAGAATACGTCCTACCAACTTCCCAACCGTAAGGATAGCACAATTTGCCAATCTTATTTTTAAATCGACCAAGCTATTTTCGCAAATAATAGAGATACAGTCGTATCCATCGCTTATCAACTACTATCGATGTACGCCCTCCGAGTACTGGACAAACCATTACCGTTTCGGTTATAAATCGGAGATGAGGACTAAAAACATATCGAAATCTTCAATAGACATATTGCTAATCAATAGTACAATACCATTTATATACACTTTCGGCAAAAAATTCAATCGCCAACAACTTACCGACCTCGCACCCGAATTGCTTAGGCAAATACCTGCCGAAAACAATCGTATTACCAAAGAATTTGCAAAGATAAACATAGCAAGCAACAATGCTTTTCAGTCGCAGGCGTTAAATGAACTAAAAACAAGATATTGTGATACAAAAAGCTGTTTTCTTTGCAAAAACAGATTCAATCTTTGGTAATTTTTTGTAATTTTGCAGAAAAAAGCACACATGAAAACGTCTAAAACAGCAATAACACGCGCAATGTTTATAAACGTAGCTCGTGAATTATTTGCTCAAAAAGGCAAAGACAATGTTACTATGAATGATATAGCCTTACATTCGGGCAAAGGCAGACGTACATTATATGTATATTTCAATAATAAAGACGAGGTATATTTGGCCGTAATCGAGAATGAACTTGATATTTTAGTCAAAAAATTACAAGAAATAATGTCATTAAATATCCCCTCTTTCAAAAAGTTGGAGGTATATATTTTCACTCGATTCGAAGCTATAAAAGAGGTTGTATATAGAAATGGTTCGCTGAAAGCCGATTTTTTCAAAAACATACAAGAGGTAGAGAAAGCACGTCGCCCGATAGACCTAAAAGAGATAAAAATGATACGGCAAATTATAGACGAAGGCATAGAAGACGGTTCGTTCAAAGCAATCTCGTCGCAATGGACTGCTATGTTTATGCTGTATGCTCTAAAAGGTATGGAGGCCCCTTATATGAATAGCAATGTAGCCAGTCATGTAAATGACAGAAGGATAAAAATAATGGATGTTATATTAAATGGCTTAATGAAAAATGCTGAAAATATATAGATGGCAAATAAGTAATTTTCGGAGAGAGTTGGTATTGCTACTGGCTTATCCGTTTTTTGTCGTTACTATGCTTTTTTTATGGCTGTGTCCTCGTTTTTTACGCAAGAAAACAGATAAATACGCCGGTAAGATTTACTATAAATATGGACATAAAGCCAGAGAGACAGCATTGGACAATATAGCCAAGGCATATCAAAACTTCTCTCAACAGGAGGTCGAAAGTATGGCAAAAAAAGTTTTTGCCAATGTAGCATCGGCTCTTTTGGACTTTTTCTCGTTTGTATATATAAAAAGTCCTGAGCGTTACTTCAAGATAGTAGATGTAGAAGGCGAAGAACACCTAAAAAAGGCATACGACAGAGGTAAAGGCGTAATCTGTCTTATACCTCATATATCTTCGTGGGAATTATCGGCAGTTACCCCACCAATGCTTGGCTACAAAACTGTGGCAGCAAGCAAACCCATAAAAGGATTTTTGATACAAAAAACTATGGTTTGGTTTCGCAAAAGACGAGGTATGGTAAATTTTAGTCGTGACGGTTCATACAAAAAGCTAGTAAAAAGCCTCAAAGAAGGTAAATGCCTCATACTTATGATAGACCAAGACACAAACGTAAAGGGTTGTTTCGTAGATTTCTTCGGAAGAAAAACATTTACTCCACTCGGTGCATCGAGGCTTGTCGCAGATACCGATGCCTCTATAGTGCCGATGGCTATGACACAATTGGATATAAAAAAATATAAGTTCTCAATACTACCCGAATTACCAATAATAAAAACCGACAATCCGGAGAGCGACCTGATAGCAAATACCCAAATCCAATCGAACATTATAGAGGAGATAATTCGCAAAAACACCACACAATGGGTATGGATGCACCAACGGTGGAAAACCGCATCACCAGAACATGCATAAATGCTAATAAACAAAAAGCAGCGAGGAATTATCTTCCTCGTTGCTGGCAAATGAGTAAAATTTCTAAAACAAAATTTCTTAATTTTATTCTTGCTCGGTAGCCTCAGCTGTCTCTTCCGATGTTGTTTCGGCTGCTGCTGCCTCTTGTTCGGCAAGTTTCGCTTCTGCCATTTTCTTTGCTATCTCGGCTGCTCTGGCTTTACTCTTTTCTTGCTCCGCTTCTAAACGTTTTTTAGCCTCAGTAGCTTTGTCCGAATTAAACTTTTCAACTTGCTTGTTCAAAGCATTTTCTTTCTCTTTTTTCCAAGCCTCAAACTTCTTTTCGGCAGTAGCATTGTCGAAAGCACCTTTTTTTACACCTCCGAGTAAGTGTTTTTTCAATAAAACACCCTCCCTGCTAAGTATTGTATTAGCTGTATCTGTAGGCTGTGCCCCAACTTCTAACCAATATAAAGCACGCTCGAAGTTAAGATTGATTGTAGCAGGGTTTGTATTGGGGTTGTATGTACCCAAACGTTCGATGCAGCGGCCATCTCTTGGTGCTCTGCTATCTGCTACTACAACGTGGTAATAGGCATACCCTTTGCGTCCGTGACGCTGTAATCTAATTTTTGTTGCCATTTTTTATAAAAAATAATTATTAATTTAACCTAAATTGCTTTTTCTCGAAAAGCGATGCAAAAGTAATAAAAAAAAATGATACAAAAGCAGTTTTTATCTCTACAAAATGCTAAAACAACATAAAATACCTCTTTATATCGCAAATAACACATAACCCTAAAACCATTGAAATAAAAACTACACCTTATCTCACACTTACATAAACACCTTAAAACAAACACCTTACAAACACCTCATACTCTTAATAATTAATTTTTAGATTTTTTTTCAAAAAAAACATTGCTATTAGAAAAAATAATATTACTTTTGCGGTTGCTATTATAAATAATAAATTTAATATTTTAATTAATTGTAAAAATGAAAAAATTAGTATTATTCGTTGCTGCTATCGTTGCAGTATCATTTGCATCTTGTGGAAACAAAGGCGCTAAAACAGAAACTCAAGACACTACTACAGTTGTTGAAACTGTTGTTAATGAAGTAGTTCCTACTGTTGACAGTGTTGCTACAGCTGTTGTTGATTCTACTGCTGCTGCCATTCAAAAGTAATTGGCTAACGAAAAGAAAAGCAAGCCGCCCCCCTTTTTGAGGACGGCTTTTTTATATCCTTACACCTCAATCATAATCAAATAACAAAACGTACCTGCTTGAAATAAAAACTGTATTCAATACCGTTATCTGTAATAAGTTGCAGCATACCATCGTCAGCAATATCAACAATTTTTGCCTCAAAAGTCTCTCCGTCGGCAGTTTCATATTTATAAAAGCCATCTCTACGGTAGAGATTGGCAAAATATAGTTTTTTATAAAAATCTTTATGTTCCACATCAAAATCTTCGACTAAATCGACAATCAAACTTCGCAGGTTCGACAACAGCAATTGACGATCGTATATAATACCTGTTATCTGTCGCATAGAAGTGGCTGTACGAGAGTTATTTGCTTCAAACTCCAACTGATTGACATTAAGCCCGATACCCACTATAGAGTATTTCATTTTATTACCCGTTATTTGGTTTTCTATCAATATCCCTGCTATTTTCTTATCTCCATAAAAAATATCATTAGGGTATTTAATCTTCGCGGATATACTGTTTTTCTCCAAAAATTGACATATAGCAATAGATACTACCTTCGATAGTAGAAACTGTTTGTCTAAAGGAATTTTTTCGGAATGCAAAAGAATAGAAATCAACAAATTCTGTGCTTTTTGGCTCTCCCACACATTGCCTACCTGCCCTCTGCCCGACTCTTGAAATTCGCTACACACGCAATACCCATTTGGCAACAGACCATTCTTCAACATATCGGCCAGGTATCTATTGGTCGAATCAACCGTATCAAGGAGGAGAATATCGGAAACGCTACTGTTCATAACCCTTTGAATGAATCTACAACCATTTTTTCTATCATCGCCACAGTATCCTTACGTTTGCCTGCATAGTTATTTACCATCACTACTATAGAATATTTTTTGTTGCCATATATAATATATCCGGCATAGCATTGCACCTTCGACATACTGCCGGATTTCAAATAAGCAGTTCCGGACAGCTCCGTATTCTTCAACAGATTACGTACAGTGCCATTGACTCCTGCCACCGGCAACGACTCAAAAAACACATCGGCATACCTACTCTCTTTTGCCATATAGACAAGCAAGCTGTTGAGAAAAAGAGCCGAGAATCTGTTATACCTCGTAAGTCCGCTACCATCGTACATACTAAGAGACGAAAAATCGAGTCCACGACTTTCCCAAAACTCTTTAATTACCTCCACTCCACCGAGAGAACTGCCCTGTTGATGCTTTTGAAGCGAAAGGTACTTCAAAAGATACTCGGCAGTCATATTGTTCGAATAGACATTTGTAACACTCACTATATCTGACAATGGTACAGAATATGATGCAAAAACAGGTAGCAAGGTACGATTATAGGTAACATTTTGATGAGACACTTTAAGTTTGCCGTGTTGTAGAACCCCGTGTTTTTGTAGGGTATCCTTAAATGCCTTTATCAGTACCATAGGCGGATTGGGCATATCAGCTTTTACCAAAAAACTATCGGTATTTGCCTCTATAAAACCTCCTACTTTCCGATGATTTTCGTAAGGTAAGCCCGAAAAATAAGCTTTATCTCCCACGCCTCTTTGAGAAGTAATGTGATTATATATCTTAAAGCCATCTATTTTAGGGAAAGTTCCTATAATCTGAGGCTTAGTACCTACTCGACCTGACCGAAAATATACTGCCAAAGAGTTGTCCAAAAAAGATAATCCATAAATACCCGCAGCGTAATAGTTGCCCACATCGGGACTTCCCCACCCTCTTGGCAATGGATTATTGTCAAAAACAGAGACATCGGCTACAATATCACCATATATCTCACTAATACCAAACGCTTTAACAGCACTAGCCCAATCGTTTAGAAAGTTGGTGTCATCAAAATAAGATGACCCTAAAACAGGGTCTCCGCCTGCCTTTATTATTAGATTGCCATTGAGTTTACCTTTATTGATGGTTCCATCTACCAATATCTCGGTCTTGAACCGAAAATCGTCACCCAAAATCTCCAATGCGGTAGCCGTAGTAATGAGTTTGGTAATAGACGCCGGAGTCATCTTAACAGCTCCATTCCTATTTACTACAATCTGTTTGGTATCCAAATCCGTAATTACCATACTCACCTGCTGTTTTGCTTGTGTCTGGGCAGATAACAAACCAACGGTACAGAGCAATATAATAATTGAAACTCTCTTTTTGTTAATCATAAAATAGACAAAAACATAGTTGTTACAAATAGTTCCACAAAAGTACTAAAAAATGACATATAGGTCAAAGCAACAAAAACCAATATAGAGCCTCCTTTTTGCTGTTGCTCATTTTCTCACAAAAAAGGGAGTCTGCCCAAAAAACAACTCCCTTTTAAACACGACACAATATAGTTTATTTAGCCACTCTTTCGAGCCATTTTACCATAACTAACATAGTAGTCATAGAGATTACGCATGCCACAACAAATACAGCCCATGTTGCCCAAATCGGAATGTTTTCATACATTATAGTGCCAAATATCAGAAGTTGGTTACCCAACGCAGTAGCTCCGAGCCAGCACCCCTGCATTATACCTTGCAAGTGAGGCGGCGCTACTTTTGATACAAATGACAAGCCAAGCGGCGATATGAACAACTCTGCGATTGTCAATATCAAATATGTACCGATCAATAAAAATGGGGTTACACGCATAGCACTATCGAGACCACCCATAGCTTCACGCTCAGCAGATGTTGGCAAACCAAAAGAGCCAAGAGTCATTACAACAAATGCTATAGCAGCAATACCCATACCGATAGCAATCTTTTTAGGAGTAGATGGCTCAATTCCTTTCTTACGCAACCAACCAAAAAGAGCAATCACTATAGGAGTAAGGAATACAACAAAGAACGGATTAAATGATTGGAATATTTCAGCACCTTTGATGCGAGTAAATCCAAGGTTGATATCAATCATGCTTAAATCGGTATAGTCCGATGCAAAAAATGTAAGAGTAACGCCATTTTGGTGGAAAGAGAACCAAAAGAATATTACAACAGCAAATACAGCTAAAAGAGCATAAATACGTTGGCTGATTTCGCTTGCAGACATTTGAATTTCTTGTTTATTGGAGCCATCTTTTGCTACCGATTTCTGACTTGGATCTGGCAACAATCTTCTATTGTAAATGTAAATGATTATTGAAATTAACATAGCAAATATTGCAGCACCAAAAGCATAGTGGAATCCGGTGTTAAAAACATCCAAATATTGGTTAGCAAAAGCTGTAAGGTCAGTTACTTCATTGCCTTTGTTTGCCATCTGCGCTATAGAGGGGAATTTCTCCATAGCATCGGCAGTCATTGTTCCTTCAAGAAACTTATGACACATAGAAGGCAGGTCAGGGTTATATTCAAAGCCATGTCTTTGAACCCACCAATTACGCATGCCTGTAGCAATCATAGGTGCAAAAAGAGCTCCGACATTGATAAACATATAAAAAATTTGGAATCCAACATCTCTTTTATCTGAATACTTAGGGTCATCATACATTTGTCCTACAACAGCCTGCAAATTACCTTTAAACAAACCATTACCAAATGCAATTACAAAAAGACCGATACAAGTAAGTACCAAATATAGAGTAAGATTCGGAACAGGAGTCGGAGTTGGAATAGCTAGTAACGCATAACCGATAGTCATTAAGATAAGACCTGTAAATATAGTCCCTTTGTACTTTTTTGTTTTATCTGCAATAAAACCACCGGCCAAAGCAAGTAGATAAATTAAGGCATAAAACGTAGAATAAATAATGGTCGATTGTGTCTTTTCAAGACCAAATTTTGTTACAAGAAATAGCGAAAGTATCGCCATCATGATGTAAAAACCGAAGCGTTCACCCATATTAGAAAGGGCTGCGCCAATTAGTCCTTTGGGATGATTTTTAAACATAAATACTTTTTTAGTTTTTAATTAATATAAAATTTACAATTAGTTAAATTATCTCTATCTACACAAAATTAATGCAGGTCGGCAGATAATTTGTTCTTTAACGGATTGGCGTACATTTCCAAAATTTTCTCCGTACAAAACTCTTTATCAACATTATCCAAGTCTATTTTGGATACTTGACCCGCAATATAGTTTGCAAAGATAGTTTTTTCTTCCGAATTATAAAAACTTTCGTAAAATTTTTCGCCTTTCAGCATATCGTAGGCTATGTAATTAGATTTATAAATTTTGTATGCTTTATGTATTTGCCTGTCGATAAGCTCCGCTACCAGCTCTACCTCTTTATTACGAGGCAGACGTAGCATCGATATCTTATCCAATTCGTCATTTATAGTTGGAGTAAAAGAGTAATGTATTGTCGACGCAAAACCCAAAGCACCTATCTGCATACTTTTAACATCGTCCATTGTCGATTTTTCGAAGTCGGGATTATCTCTTTTTTGCTGCAACTCTTTGGCTTTCAAATAATCGCAAGCATCATACTCATACGAAATAGATAACGGCTGTATGTTTAGAGTCTTAAGATTTTCGATAAAACTACCTTTCCCGCTTAGCGCCAGCATTTTTAGCAACGACACCTGTGTTCTGTCGTCTGAATCTTTGGCTCTGCCCTCGCGGTGGGCAAGCCATATCGAATTTCGTTCGGTAGTAATGGTATTGGCTATATAACTCGAAAGTTCTACAAATGCCGATATTTGCTCCCCTTTGGTAAGATTGCGACGGACAATAAAACTTTTGTTTATTCGCATAGCAGCAGTTATCCAAGGTTTTGCCATAAGATTATTGCCAATTGCTATTTCTGATGTTCTAAAACCATTGGATACCAAAACATATTGCAAAAAAGCGGAGTCCATTATTATATCACGGTGGTTGGATAGCAAAAGGGCTGACGGCCGGTAATGTTCTATTTCAGAAAAGGTAATTTCGGTGCGTTTTATCTTTTTGAGATTTTCAAGCATCGGCAGCATATAACGTTTCTGAAAAGAGTCGATGTCGGCTATTTGCTCATAATTTTGCAAAAAATCTTCTATAAGTTCGCTCGGCATAACTACTCCGGCACCCTGCAAAACCTCATCATTAGCCACTAACTGACTAAAAACTGCTTGTATCTCGTGGTTTAAATACGGACGTATTTTATCGAATTTATCTTGCATTTTCTACAAAAGTTTATTGCTTACAAAGATAAAAAAAGTTTAATAATCCAAACAAGTTGGACAATAAATATGTATTGGCATATAATTACACCAGAATCAACTTAGTAGCTCTTTTACTTTGTCCGAAATAGCACGCCCTTCGGCTTTACCTGCAAGTTGCTTGGAGGCTACACCCATTACCTTACCCAAATCTTTTAAAGAACAAGCTCCTGTATGGGAAATTATCTCTTTGACAGCCACAGTAAGCTCTGAATCTGACATTTGAGCAGGCATATATCGCTGTATAACCTCCGCTTGTGCCATATACTCTTCTGCCAAATCCGAACGATTTTGTTCTATAAATACTGTGGCGGCATCTTTATTCTGCTTTACTATCTTAGAAATAATTCTAAGAGCAATTTCGTCTGTCAGATTGCCTGCCACCTCTTTTGAAGTCTTTGCTTCAATAAGCTCCTTTTTTATATTTCTCAGAGCCAAAAGCTCTACCTTATTCTGTGCAATCATCGCTTTTTTGATATCGTCAGATATTCTATCGAAAATAGTCATAATAGTATATTTATTAAAAGTTTATTATAAAAAAACAGTCTACTTATATTGTTGATAATATGCTATTTATAGCCTCAGGGTAAAGATCATGTTCGATTTCGTGTATTTTTGTCTCCACCTCAGTAATCGAATCACCGTGATACTCAAACGCTCTTTGAGCAATTATAGTACCTTCGTCAATGGCTCCGTCTATAAGATGTACCGTAACACCAAATACTTTTACACCAAACTCAAAAGCCTCTATAATAGCCATTGCTCCTTTGAAAGCCGGCAGTAGTGAAGGGTGTATATTCAATATTTTTTTTGGGAAAGCCTCCAAAAGCGTACTGCCCACAATACGCATATAACCGGCAAGGCATATAAGGTCGATACTATAAGCACGTAAGGTCTCTAATATTTTCTGTTCATATTCAGATTTAGATCCAAATGCTTTGGGGTCAAACTCAAACGCAGGGATATTTAATCTTTTGGCTCGTTGCAAAGCAAAAGCGTGGTGTTTGTCGCAAATCAGCAATGATACTCTGGCTCCATTGATTTCATTATTTAAACACGCTGTGGCAATAGCCTCAAAATTAGAGCCATTACCCGATGCAAATACTGCTATATTTTTTAATTGTGAAGTCATAGCGTTATTGAATATGTTTAGATGTTAGTTTTGTCGTTTTCTACATTTGGCTTTACCTTGTCTATAAATTTGTCGAATTTCAATAATGGAACAGCCTTTATCAAGACGTTTTCTATCGGCTTGTAAAAATACAAACGCGACAAACGATTTTCGTTTTCGGCACCGGTTTTTTCATAAAAAAACGACAACAAATTTACAACCACACTCACTACAATCAACCATTTAAACCCTCCGAGCAAAGCCCCCAAAAGTCGATTCAACCACGAAAGGGTGAGTACTTTGGTAAGCTCCGTAAATATATTTGCCAATATATTTAAGCCTATTATGGTAGCAACAAATATAAGTATAAACGAAACGGATTTTGCTACATTAAGGCTACAACCAATTAGCTTCGACAACACAATTGCTACAAGTTCGCCAAAGTAGCGAGACACAAACAGAGCCACCATAACACATACCACCAGCACCAACTCTTTGAAAAAGCCACGATAAAACCCATAAACAACACCAAATATTATGGGAGCAAGCAGTATGTAATCAATCAAAATCATCGGCAGAAATGTTGTTTGTTTTACCACACAATCAATTGGTTATTATTATATTTTGTAGAGAGGCATCGTAATACACACTATATTTTTTTAGAGGGTATCTAGCTACTCCATTCTGGACATATCCCGTTCCGTCTCCGACATAAAACTGAGTTTTGCAGCTATCGCACACAACTATTCCCAAATTGTCGCAACGAACCTTTGCATCAGCCTTTTGTTCGTTGGTACAAGCCATATCGAAAGCATAAAATTTATCATCTATAGAGTGAAAAACGAGTATTCCGCCCAAACCAAGTCGCTGATTGGCATTAGTCTGTTTTGTAAACTCTTTGAATCCGTTTAAAGCAGCAAGCTCAGGGGCATTTGCTGTAATATTAAACTCCAGAAAAACAGGATAATCAGGAAAATGCTTGTTGTTTTTGCACGATACCAATATCAAAACTATCGGAACAAATCTCAGATATTTCATAACTGTTTAATATGCGATTTGATTAAAATACAAAGATACGATTTTTTTATTTTTTTTCGGATAACGGTTTTTGTAAAATCTCTATTTTTTCCAATCGAATCTACCGAACATTCCACCCAATAGTGTAAGTACAATATAAAAAGGGTAAATTATTGATATGAGGGGAATAAATTTTATTAATTTTTTTTGGTTTGAAAAACACAAAAAAGGCAACAACAAACAACTATCAATCAAAAACTTAATCACAAACAACCAAATAAACCGAATATCAAAAACGGCCATAAACAACGATATTGTTATACACATATTTAAAACAGCCACAAGCAAAGCCACAAAAATGGTATGACAATCGGTATAACTTCGGCTCTTGGACACCCACCGCTTGCGTTGTTCGAAAAACTGTTTTAAGCCATCTACTGCAAAGGTCTCCACAAATCCTTCTGTATGTTTGAGAAAAACTATTTTACCTTTTACTCTCTTCACAAAATGCATCAGAAACATATCGTCGCCCGACGCTTCGGAATCTACAAGGTGATTCTGTGCCTTGTTCCATATATCACGACTAAAAGCCAAGTTTGCTCCATTGCACATTATAGGATATCCCGCAAGAGCCGTTGCTGCGGTAGTAGAGGCAAGAGAGGCAAATTCCAATGCCTGCATCTGCCCAAACAATTTCGCACTGTCGGTATATTTTACTCCGCCAACCATCAAATCAGGCTTATGTTGCCATAAAAAACTTTTTACCATACTAAAATAATCAGGCGACACTACACAATCGGCATCCGTACAAAGCACATATAGACTTTGTACCTTATTTACAGCCTCTTTAAGTGCATTTTTTTTACCTCTGCCGATAGATGAGAAGACCATTATTTTATGATGTTTTTGAGCAAAACATTCCAATAATGTCAGAGTAGAGTCAGTCGAATGGTCGGAAACAAATATTACCTCATCTATTTCGCCCACTTGTGGCTCTATGGAAGCAAACAGAGTGGGTAGCTGCCTCTCTTCGTTTTTGCAACACACTACCAAAGACAGACTTATATCCGAATCTTTTTTTTGCACAATAAACGACTTATTACACAACCAAGCCAATAGACAACCCAAAATAAAGACCGCATATATGGCAAGTATAATGTAAAACAGTTCAAGCATCGGTACCAACAACATAATATCGACTCTTTATCAGTCAAAAATTACTCTCTCCAATTCACCTACCGTATCTACGATGAATCTTGGATTTTCGGCTTCCAATTCGGCTCTCGGGCGAAATCCCCACGTAACGCCCACCGCCGTTACTCCCGCTCTATTTGCGGTTTGCATATCCACTGCCGTATCGCCTACATATAAAACATCTTTAACATCTACATTAGCAATATTTAATATCTCTGCCACAATGGTAGGGTCGGGCTTTATAGGCACCCCGTCTCTCTGACCGAGAGTAGCCACAAAACGCACATCGGGAAAATAGTGTTTTACCATTGCTGTGGTAGCTGCCTGATATTTGTTGGAGGCAACAGCTATTTTTATATTCGAATCGCAAAGTTTATTCAAAAGAGACGATATTCCTGTGTATGGAGCAGTTTTGTCCGTGCAGTGTTCGGAGTAGTATGGAAGCATTACTTCACGCATTTTTTGTATCCATTCATCGTTTTTGTACCCTTCGGGCAAAGCTCTGTATAGCAACATATTTACACCATTACCGACAAAATATCTGTATTCGTCTTCTGTATGCATAGGCAGTCCAAAATATTGCAACGTATAATTGGTAGCTATAGCCAAATCGGTAACCGAATTTATCAATGTACCATCAAGGTCGAATATTACAAGCTTATATTCAGATTTTGTCATACTACTCTTTTAAATTGTGTGGACAAAGTTAATAAACAATCGTCAAATAGCCTATATATTTATTTTCATATAGGTTAATTGCCTCCGCCGGCGTCACCTGAGCTGCCTGACTTTTTATCATCATTCGATATGCCTCGCTCTATCTTTTTTATCTCTGCTTTCATCTCCCCAAAACGCCACGACACCGACAATGAAACCGACCTTGATATTGACCTCGATATTGAGGTCGATTCATATACTCCATCAACCCACGATTTGGTGCGATATATGCGATATTTTCTCAAAAAATTGTTGCCACTAATGCTTACCGATAGTTTGTCGCCTTTGAGGAAGTTACGCGATAGCGAACAACCATAGTAGTACCAACCATTACTCTGAATCTGGTACGAGTAGTACTTTGGCGAACCTCCTGCATTGATACTAAACCGCATCTTCCACGGCAATAGCATATTGATACCTCCATATCCGTTTATAGTAATACCGGCAGAAGCTCTGTTTTCGTTCAAATATAGAGAATAGCCCACCGAACTTTGCCCCCAAAAACGAAGCCATTTCCAAGGATTATAATTAATATACAGATGCCCACCAAAACTATTATATCTGCCTATATTGGCATAAGTACTATGAACTATACCTTTATCATCTACTGTTGTTTGCCTTTCTATAGAATTGTTTACAATAGAGGTATAAGACGAAATATTCATATTGAATTTCGATGAAAACAAACCATAGCTAAGCGAAAAACTATGACTTCGCTCAGATTTCAAATTTGGATTGCCATAAGATATATGATAAGGATTACTATCATCAACATAAGGATTTAGATACCAAATACCGGGGCGAGATATACCATTACTATAACCAAATCGTATGCTCGAAGATGAAGAAGGCTTCCAATTGGTCGATATAGAAGGTATAAGATCGAAAAACGGCAGTTTAAAATTATTTTTGGGTATATCTACGAATCTGACATCTTGATATGTACCCTCAAAACGTCCTCCGATACGAAGCGAAAAGTTCTTAAGTTTGAAAGAGTAGGAAGCGTATCCGCCCAAAATATGTTGATAATGCTCCATATCGTTCTCCAATCGGGGATTTCCGTTGTCGTCGAGTTCGACTAAGTCGTATTTGCCCGTAATAGGATTGTGTCTGCGATACTCATTGTCCGACGCATTATAGCGTAATATATATTTTACTCCGCCCTCTACGATGTGCTTATTATTGTCAAATGGCTCGGTGTAGTCTATCTGAAATGTGTGTTCATCACTTCGATTACTATTCCTGTATCTAAGATTTTTAGGCTTGATATTAAGCGCATTAGAATATGCGGAATCTACTTCAAGAGTAGAAAACGTTATTGGCTCGTTGGGTACGACGTCGAAATTGTACGATACTGTCAATAGTTGATCAGGCTTGGCAAACGACCTTTGATAGTCGATACTGCCATAGTAAGAAATTTCGTTGCCACCCGACAAACTACTCGTATTGTAAGCAGACACAACATTTTTATTTTTATCAAAAAACAGCTTATTACTTCTACTTTCCGATTTCCGATTATCACTCGCCATACCAAACGACACACTCATTAGATTGAGCGTATCAAACTCATAACTAATCTCTACTGAACCATAATTACTGATGTTGATATACCTCCCCTCGCTCTTTGTATACGAGTATTTATAAGGAGTAGCTTCGCTGTAATTTTCCGAAGTGCTTTCCGATAGATAGGGAAGCCCTTTATATTGGCGATAGCTGTATCTGCCCGATACTCCGAGTTTACCTACTTTTGTCGAGATATAACTGCCGACACTCATCTCGCCACGAGTACTTGCCCCGAGTCGTACACTGCCTTGATAGCCCTGTAAGGCACTCTGCGTGACGACATTTAGTATCGCCGAAATGCCTTCGGCATCGTACTTTGCTCCTGGGTCAGTAATAACCTCGATACGTTTTATCGAAGTTGCAGGCATACTTTTGAATATCTCTTTGGGATTTTTGGTAACCATATTCGAGGGTTTACCATTGACATATATCTTGAAACTCGACGACCCTTTTACCTGTATATTTTCGTCATTATCAACAGTAACAAGCGGAACTTTACGCAACATCTCCATAACAGTATTGGTCTTGCTCTCGGGGTCTGCCTCCACATCATAGTTGATACGGTCTAAGTTTTGCGTAACAAGAGGTTTATACGCAACCACCGCCACACCTGCAAGTTCGTTACCATCTTTGAGCATAACTTTCCCTAAATCAATCACAGTATTTGCTCCCAAAGACAGAGTTATATTCTCCGACATCTTTGCTGCAGCTCCGATATTAACAAACACAGTATCGTCGGCAGATGTATATTTTATCTCAAACTTGCCATTATCCAACCCCGAATAGCGCTCAGAATAGGCTAAAGTGGCACTATCTCTTTTTAGCGAAATAGTGGGATAAGCCACCGAGTTGCCTACCGAATCTACAACTAAACCTTTTATCGTATATACAACAGCTTGTTTTGGTAGCTCCTCAACGTTATTTTTAGAAAACATATTGGTCGAAATCAGACACAACAACATTAATATTATTTTTTTGTATGACTGCATAGATCAACTGATTAATATTTATTAACAAAATCAACATTTCCCAACAACTTTATCTCTTTATTTACCGATAAAATATAGGCTCATATAATATTTAACAACACATAAGATTGATTTTCAACACTCTGCTCAGATTCAACATCCTAACATCATATAGCTAAACAAACATTGAAATACACCAAACAAGACATAGTTGCCTGCAAAATTAATATTATTTCATCTATATTTGGATATATTTTTCTATTTTTAAAAACATTTAACAACACAAAAGTAGCAAATAAATAATATATAGCATATTTTCACCCACAAGACAATGCATTGATTTACAATAAACAATGTCACAAAACAACAGAATCGACATAGAAAACCGTAAAAAAACTAATTTTTTTTTTTGCAGTTAAAAAAAAAGTTGTACCTTTGCACTTGAATTTAGTTATTATACTGCCTCTTTAGCTCAGTTGGCCAGAGCACGTGATTTGTAATCTCGGGGTCGTTGGTTCGAATCCGACAAGAGGCTCAAGAAAAATTGACAAGAAATATTGTTGGGCAGTTACCAGAGTGGCCAAATGGGGCTGACTGTAACTCAGCTGTCTTTCGACTTCGGTGGTTCGAATCCATCACTGCCCACTAATTTTTTTGCGGAAGTAGCTCAGTTGATAGAGCATTAGCCTTCCAAGCTGAGGGTCGCGGGTTTGAGCCCCGTCTTCCGCTCAAAAACCTTTTCTAACAATACTGCTGTATGCAGTATTGTTAGAAAAGGTTAAAAAAGAGAAATGAATGTAATTATTAACTTTAATCTCTAAATCTTGAATACAATTAGAATATTTACAAAAAAAGCTTAATGGCATGAAAAAATTATTATTATCTTTATTGATGCTTGTTTTTGCGTTTACAGCAAAGGCACAGTTTCAAGATGAACCTTTTTCTGTATATAACAATGACAAAACGTTCAACAATTCTATAAATAACCCATACACTCCTTTTGGAGATGATTTTTCACTATATAACGGTTGGAACTCTTCAGAGCACCAAATAATAGCGTTTGGGGGGGACCCGGGTGCAGGAGACCCTGACCCGGGTGAGCAAATCCCTGTCGGAGGCACTTCAGTATTAGTTGTATTGGCTGGGCTATATGTAGGATTTAAAAACAAGAGAAAAAACAAAAAGTAGGTGTTTTATGCACCTACTTTTTTTATTGAGTAGCCTGTTGTTTGGGGGTGAGAGACTACAGGCATTATTGTTTTTTAGGCATTTGATAAGGGATGCTTTTTGTTTTTTTAACCCTAAAATTCCTGCCTTAACGACATAACGTCCATAAAATTCAAATTTTGTGGTTTGTATCACCACTCTTTTTCCTATTATCTTTCTAAATTGTAACACTACCTTAGAGGCGATTATTGCACAATTAAAACTTGCGTGTCTATCCAACAAACATCTTCCCCAAAATTTTCCCTACCGATTATGAGGTTAAGCCCTACAACTTTTAGGCGAAAGCAATTGTAATATCCGAACAGAAAAAGAACAGTATATATCCCACCCCACACTGATTGACAAAAGGTAACTAAATATGTCAATGTAATTACACCTTTGGACAATTAATTTTGAACACCACTTATAGGCAGATACAAAATGTAATTTTAATACTGCTTCATTGGGTATATCATTTTCTGCATTTTTTCATATCTTAATATGTAATGCTACTCTACTCTTTTTATATCCTTGTTTTTTTCGGGGATAAGCACGGAGCTTAATATACTCACAAACAATATACTAACTATTATTATAAGAGAATGATATATCTCAAAACCTATTTTGTGCAGCCACTCTACTGTAAGCATTTTTATACCGATAAAAGTAAGAAGTACGGCAAGACCAATTTTCAAAAAGCGGAACTTATCCATAATATTACTTACTAAGAAGAATAGCGAACGAAGACCAAGTATTGCAAAAATATTAGAAAAAAATACCACAAAAGGGTCTTGTGTAACCGAAAAGATAGCCGGTATGGAATCTACGGCAAAAATAAGGTCTGAAAACTCTATTACCAACAGACATACAAAAAGTATTGTCATATGCAGTTTGCCATCTATCCTTTTAAAAAACGTATCGTCGTCTATATCTCTTGATATAGGGATAATTTTAGCAAATAGCTTAACAAGTGTGTTGTCTGTAGTCTTTACACTCTCCTCCTCATTCCTTCTTACAAACATCATTACACCCGTATATACCAGAAACGCTCCGAAAATATACAATATCCATTCGTATTCTTGTATTAGAGCAGAGCTTAGAAATATAAAAATAAAACGCATCACTATAGCTCCCAATACTCCCCACATCAATACTCTTTTGTAGAATTTTCTATTTATTCCAAAAGATGAGAATATCAGTATCATCACAAAGATATTATCTATCGACAGAGAGTACTCTATAAGATAACCAGTTATGTATTCCAATGACATTTGAGAACGATACTTCTGCAGTGCTTCTTCATAACTCAATCCCATAGCCTTGTAATCGGTTCCTTTATGATATTTAAGAGCTATTTCATTTAAAGCATCGTAGTCGTTTACTCCATGTATTTTTTCGCCGTGAAAATATATAAAAACGAAAAACAGTATTGCTAACAAAACCCACGCAGAGGTACTTATAGCAGCATTTTTCATAGTAACTACTTTATTTTCTTTTTCAAACACCCCAAGGTCGAGAATAAGGATAGAGGCAATTATAACCGTAAATCCTATAAAAAATATAATTTCAAATAAAGATGCACCCATTTAATAATAAAAGATTTGTTTTTGTTAAAAGATACTATTATTTCAATCTACAAAGATACAAACTTATTTTTATTATAATATTATTTACAATTAAATATTTTATTGATACAAACTATTGGAATGAATAGGTTAAGTTGTTCTGACAAATCTTAGCATATATCATTGAACATCAAAAATCAAAAAATTTTACTTACTTTTGCCAACAGAAATTTATATTAATCTAATCATCAAATAAAAATCGACAAAATGAAAAGTAAATCTTTATTAATTGTTGCAGGTATAGCAATAATACTTATAATCTGGGGAGTATCCGTTTACAATGGGCTTGTAAAATCGGAGGTAAATGTAGAACAAGAGTGGTCTAATGTTGAGACGCAATATCAACGTCGCTCCGACTTGATAGGAAATCTTGTAGCGACCGTAAAAGGGTACGCCGAGCACGAAAAGACTACTCTAAATGAAGTAATTGCTGCTCGAGCAGCTGCTACACAGACCAAAATAGACTCCAAAGACCTGACTCCCGAAAAGCTACAGCAATTTCAGGAGGCACAAGGTGAATTATCTTCTGCTTTAGGCAGACTTTTGGTGACTGTAGAGCGTTATCCAGACCTCAAAGCGAATCAAAACTTTTTGGAGCTACAGGCTCAACTCGAAGGTACCGAAAATCGAATACAAGTAGCACGCCAACGTTACAATGAAGTATCAGCCGAATTTAATAAGAAAATTCGAGTGTTCCCTACAAATATACCTGCAGGTCTCTTCGGTTTTAGTCAAAAGCCATTTTTCGAAGCCGACAAAGAGGCAAAACAAGCTCCAAAAGTTGAATTTTAATTAGCTTTCGAAGGTTCTGTTTTCGATAGTCTTAATGTTAAGATATTATAAACCTTAGACATCTCAGACTTATGAGCCTGATTTTTGTAAACCTCTTTTAATATTTGTGCAAAATCGTAAGTCTCAAGGATTATTTTTACATTATTTTTAGAGATTTTGTAAGAGTAATCCTTTTCTCCTTTTAGGACTATTTCTATCTGACTGTCTGCTCTTTGTCTAAAGAAATCAATCAAACTTTTCACTTCATCTTCGCTGTAATTTACCAATTCGTAATTAACACCGAAGTCGTTGTATGAGTTATATTTCTCATCGTTTGCCACAACACTCGATGCATTAGCATCTCCAACTTTGGCTACTATTTGTTTGTGTTTTATCGATTTACCTACAAGATTGCTTATTATACGAAATCTGCCTCGTTCATCTGTAATCGGTTTTAGATAGGTTCTGTTGCTATTACCGGCATTTTGCATATTTTTATGCTCATAGTCGCCTACCTCTTGGTATTTTTCGTCTTTTGTAAACTTATAGTTTTTTGCTATAGATTCAGCATCTTTTAAAAGAGTCTGCAAAGCACTGTCTATAATAGGCATATCACGATTTATTTCATCTATAGTTATCTGCCAAAATAGAGTATCTGCTTTTTTCCGATATTCTACCTGACGAGGATATTTTGCGTGAAGCGAATCAAGCAAATTTTTAGCATTATCAAAAGATTTTTCGTTATAAAAAGTTAAGGCATTTTGGTAAATAATACCTGCTTTTTTCTCTTCATTTTGTCCACAAGCAATTAGCAAAAAAGCCATTGCAAATAACATTATTGATTTTTTCATACTTATTTAATTTAAAAAATTCTATTTATTATTATTCAGTTCGTTTAAAATTTGTTCTATCCGTTCTATGTCTCTTTCGAAAACATGTAGTTTGGTACCCCAACTTTGCCCTGATACAATCGGATTCAAAGGCAACATAGAGTCGTCCGAGATAAAACTTTCTATTTCGTTTTCTTTAAGTATATCTTTAACATACAAAGCATCATAAAGATTGTCAAACGATTTGTATATGACAGTTTTATCATGTATATCCGACATAATATATTGTAAATAAAATTAATGATGATACAAAGATATAAATTAATTTTGTTTATGTATAGTTTTTTAGAAAAAAAAAGTTACCCGAAAGTAACTTTTTCTAAAATTTTAACTTTATACAAACTTTATTTAAACAAGTTTGTGTATCACAAGTCCGGAACGTAATTTCGGTTCAAACCAAGTGGTTTTGGGAGGCATAATGTTGTTGGTATCGGCTATGTCTATGAGTTGTTTCATCGAAACAGGGTATAGAGCAAAAGCCACTTTCATTTCGCCCGAATCCACCCGTTTTTTCAACTCACCGAGTCCACGTATACCGCCTACAAAATCAATACGTTTGTCGGTACGCAAATCTTTAATCCCAAGTATTTCGTCCAAAATCAAGTTTGAAGATACTGTTACGTCAAGTACTCCTATTGGGTCTTTATCATCATATGTACCCTCTTTGGCTGTAAGCGAATACCAGTTGCCCGCTAAATACATTGAAAAATTATGTAGCTTAGATGGAGTGTATATGTCTTTGCCTTTGAGTTCAACAACAAAGTTTTTATTCAATTTTTCTACAAATTGCTCTTCGGTAAGTCCGTTAAGGTCTTTTACCACACGATTGTAGTCGATAATTGTGAGTTGGTCATCAGGGAAACATACTGCCATAAAGTAGTTGTACTCTTCATCACCTTTGTGATTTGGGTTTTGACGACGTTTTTCGTCTCCTACCAGAGCAGCAGCAGCGCTTCTGTGGTGTCCGTCGGCTATATAGAGAGAAGGTATTGTAGCAAAAATTTCGGTAATACGTTTTATTTTAGCTTCATCTTCGATCACCCAGAAAGTGTGTCCGAATCCATCAATTTCTGCAACAAAGTTATATTCCGGAGTGTCTTTTACTACCTCTTTTACTATGGCATCAAGCTCGTTGTGGTGCGGATATGCAAAGAAAACCGGCTCTATATTGGCATTATTAACACGAACATGTTTCATACGGTCTTCCTCTTTATCTTTACGAGTAAGTTCGTGCTTTTTGATTTTGCCAGTCATATAATCATCTACATAAGCACACACTACAAGTCCATATTGAGTTTTACCGTTCATTGTCTGAGCATAAACATAGTAATTCTCTTTACTGTCTTGTATAAGCCAGCCATTTTTCTGAAATTTTTCAAAATTTTCTGCTGCCTTCAGATACACTTTCTCATCATGTTCGTCTGTGCCTACGGGAAAATCAATTTCGGGCTTAATAATGTGATAAAGACTCATTTCATTGCCTGCAGCCTCAGCACGTGCCTCTTCCGAATTAAGCACATCATAAGGACGTGATGCAATTTTTTCCACTAACTGTTTTTGTGGGCGAATACCCTTAAATGGTTTGATAATAGCCATAATTTTATTTATTATTTTAATTTATATGCCTGAAAATGAATACTATTTTATTATTTAAAATAATCCTCAAAGGTACTATTTTTTTATAAATAAAAACCAATATCCAAACTTTTATCGTAATTTTTTATTATTTTTGTTTTCTATAATTATGCAATTATCAATTTTAAACAAATAACATAAATACAATATTATGAGAAAGATACCTTCATCAGAATTGATTATAAACGAAGACGGTTCGGCTTTTCATCTACACATAAAGCCCGAACAGCTTGCCGACACAGTAATACTTGTAGGCGACCCTTCGAGAGTAAATATGGTAGCTTCATTTTTCGACAGCATCGAATACGACATTCAAAGTCGTGAGTTTCATACAATAACAGGCAGATACAAAGGCAAACGTATAACCTGCGTATCGCACGGTATAGGCACCGACAATATAGATATAGTAGTAACAGAGCTTGATGCCTTAGCAAATATTGACTTCGCCACAAGGCAAGAAAAGTCCGAATTCCGACAGTTAACACTTGTACGTATAGGCACTTCCGGCGGATTACAGCCCGAATGCCCTATTGGGTCTTATGTGGTGGCACGTCGCTCTATTGGATTCGATGGGTTGCTCAACTTTTACGAGACAAAAGACGGTGTTTTAGACCTCGATTTTGAAGAGGCGTTTTGTCGTTTTGTCGATTGGAACCCTCGACTGCCACGCCCTTATGCCGTATTAGCCGATACCGAACTTACGGAGCGACTCGGATTCGATATGTTTAAGGGAGTTACAATATCGGCTCCCGGTTTTTACGGTCCGCAAGGCAGACATGTTCGCCTCAAGCCGATAGACGAAAAACTCAATCAAAAGATAGAAGCATTTCGCTATAATGACGAAAAGATAGCCAACTTCGAAATGGAGAGTTCGGCTGTGGCAGGACTTGGCAAAATGCTCGGTCACAAAGCAATCACTATCTGTCTGATAATAGCCGGCAGAGTTTCGAAAGAGATGAATACAGAATACAAAGGCTCAATGGAGGGACTCGTTGCCACAGTACTGGATAGACTGGTACTGTAAAAATAAGTTTGTTGCTACTGCGTTGATAATTACAAATTATTAATTATCTTTGCACTCCGAAAACAAGAAGATGTTAATTCCGTATTTTTCATTGTTTTTATATAAGATTGCCCCCGTAGTTTAATGGATAGAATGAGAGATTCCGGTTCTTTTGGTTGCAGTTCGATTCTGCACGGGGGTACAAACTATTATAATGTATATCAGTAAAAAATGATATTAATTGTCATATTGCTTAAGATTAATTTACTGCAAAACTCGAATAATGTATGGAAATTGTTTTTATTAAAGACTTGCTAAGTAACAAATTGCTTAGTGTTGTTAATAACGAAGATAAAAAACTATTGAATAATTTAATCAATAATCTTAATAAATATACGACAGCTCCTCTAAGTGCAAATCATTCACAAAGAATGAATTTATTTGCTCAAAATCAAGTAATATATGATATAGTATTAGATGTGGTTAATAATTATAAAATCTGGGAGTTATACAGTTATAAAAAAGATCCTGCAGGGTTACGCTTTTATGATGTAGTAGGATATTTTTATATGATTTCATTATTATTATGCAATATGTCTTACAAAGCCGAAACTTTAATTAAAGAAATAGTTAATAATATAGACCATAAATATGATTATGACCTCATGATACGAATATTAGGTTTTTTCAAAAACGAAAGGACTATAACAATAAGAAATTTACTTGAAACAAGATTATTAGATATTAAATTTTAACAGATACAACGGTTTATCATCAAATACAAAATCAAATATCAATTTTATTCAAAAAAACAATACATAACCAATTTTAATTCATTAATATGTGTAAAATAGAAAAAATTCATGCAAGAGAAATACTTGATTCACGCGGTAATCCAACTATAGAAGTAGATGTAACTTTAGAATGTGGAGTAATGGGACGTGCTGCCGTACCTTCAGGAGCATCTACCGGCGAAAATGAAGCTCTCGAACTACGAGATGGAAACAAAAAACGGTATTTAGGCAAAGGAGTTACAAAAGCGGTCGATAATGTCAATAAAATATTATCAAAAGAGTTGATCGGACAATGTGCTTTACAGCAAAGAAAAATTGATTCTAAAATGATAACTTTAGATGGTACAAAAACCAAATCAAAACTTGGAGCCAATGCTATATTAGGAGTATCACTTGCTGTTGCAAAAGCTGCAGCTGCGTATCTTGATATGCCTTTATATCGCTATATTGGAGGAACAAACACATATACTCTACCTGTTCCTATGATGAATATAATAAATGGAGGCTCTCATTCAGATGCTCCAATTGCATTTCAAGAATTTATGATACGTCCTGTTGGTGCCAAATCTTTTAGTGAAGGCTTACGGTATGGAACAGAGGTATTTCATGCACTAAAAAAAGTATTACATGACAAAGGGCTTAGCACGGCTGTAGGTGATGAAGGCGGTTTTGCCCCTGCTCTAAAAGGGACAGAAGATGCTTTGGAGAGTATTATCGAAGCTATAGAGAATGCAGGTTATAAGGCAGGTAAAGATATTACTATAGCTCTTGACTGTGCTGCATCCGAATTTTACAAAGATGGTATATACGATTACTCTAAATTTGAAGGTAAAAAAGGTGCTGAGTTAGATTCAAAAAAACAGGTAGAATATCTCGAAAAATTGGTAAAAAAATATCCTATTGACAGTATCGAAGACGGTATGGCAGAAAATGACTGGGATGGTTGGAAAATGCTTACCGACAAGCTCGGCAAAAAAGTACAACTTGTAGGAGATGATCTTTTCGTAACAAATGTAGAATATCTAAAAAAAGGGATAGATGAGGGTTGTGCTAACTCCATTCTTATAAAAGTAAATCAAATAGGTACCCTTACCGAAACCCTTGATGCAATCGAAATGGCTCACCGTGCGGGTTATACTTCGGTAACTTCACATCGTAGCGGAGAGACGGAAGATGCTACAATAGCAGATATAGCTGTTGCTACCAATTCCGGACAAATAAAGACAGGGTCTTTGAGCCGATCTGACCGTATGGCAAAATACAATCAACTTCTACGTATTGAAGAGGAACTTGGCGATTTGGCGCGTTATGGGTGGAATATTTAAATACTTAAAGTTTTTTTTAGACAACAAAAATCCGACCAAATAAAATTTTAAATTCGGTTGGATTTTTGTTTTAATATAATCAATTCAACAAATACTCACAATTAACGAATAAATTATAGCTATACAATGACTTTATTACAAACAAAATATCTTTAAAACGACCTCAAGTCATACAAATAAAAATCAATAATTAAATCTATCAATATAATTTGTTTGGTCAGTAAAAAAAAATGTATTACCTTTGCAACCTTATTATTTTTAATTAACAATAAAATTTTGAAGGATTTATGGCAAATCATTATGAAGCTGCTTTCATTTTGACTCCCGTTTTGTCTGACGTACAGATGAAGGAAGCAGTAGAGAAATTCAAAGCATTGCTTACAGATGCTGGAGCAACTATTGAGAATGAGGAGTTGTGGGGTTTAAAAAAATTAGCCTATACTATCGACAAAAAATCGACAGGATTTTATGTGATTTTACAATTTAGCGGAGACTCTACTCTTGTAGAAACACTTGAGACACAATTCCGTAGGGACGAAAGAGTAATTCGTTTTTTAGTATTCCGTTTAGATAAATATGCTTATGAATATGCTTCTAAACGAGTAAAAAAAAATACTGAACAAACAGATGTTAAAGACAAAGTAAAAAAAGAAGCTTTGGTAGAGAATGAAATTAAAGTTGAGGAGGTATAAATTATGACAACAAACACAGCTAATAACACAGAGATACGTTATCTACAACCAGTTACTGTTGATAAGAATAGAAAAAAATATTGTCGTTTCAAAAAGAGCGGTATAAAATACATTGATTATAAAGACCCCGAATTCTTGAAAAAATTTCTAAACGAACAGGGTAAAATTTTACCTCGCCGTATCACAGGAACTTCGTTGAAATACCAACGTAAAGTGGCTCAAGCAGTAAAAAGAGCTCGCCATTTGGCATTGCTTCCTTATGTAACCGATATGTTGAAATAATAAAGTAGGAGGAATTTTTATGGAAATTATACTTAAAGAAGATGTTATAAATCTTGGATATAAAGACGATATAGTAAAAGTAAAAGACGGTTATGGTCGCAATTACCTTATACCTACAGGCAAAGCTGTTATAGCAAGCGAGTCTGCTAAAAAAGTTTTGGCAGAAAACCTTAAACAACGAGCTCACAAACTTGCCAAAATCAAAGCCGATGCCGAAGCCTTGGCCACAAAGCTCGAAGGTCTTACTCTTACTCTTGGAGCCAAGACAAGCAGTACCGGTGCTATATTTGGTTCGGTAAATAATATTCAGGTAGCAGAGGCATTAGAGAAACAAGGATTCAATATTGACAGAAAAACTATTGTTATCAAAGATGCTATCAAAGAGGTAGGTAACTATACTGCTACTATAAAACTTCATAAAGAAGTGTCTCCGGTTATCAATCTTGTAGTAGTTTCGGAATAAGGCTATAAGATTTTGGAGCAAAATATACATAAAAGGTTGTCTTGAATTTTAAGACAGCCTTTTTTATTGTAACCTAACAAATCATTAATTTTTAATTAGTGTCTTGTAATTCATAATTGTTTTGTATCTTTGCAGTTGGTTTACTAATTATTAATAGAAAAAGATATATGAAAGGAATAATACTCGCGGGTGGTAGTGCCACAAGATTGTTTCCCCTATCAAAAGCAATATCCAAACAGATAATGCCTGTGTACGATAAACCTATGATTTACTATCCTTTATCAACCTTAATGTTGGCAGGGATACGCGAAATATTGGTAATATCCACACCAAGAGATTTGCCTATGTTCGAAGAGTTGCTTGGCTCAGGTGAAGATTTGGGAATTAGATTCGAATACAAGGTGCAACATCAACCTAATGGTTTGGCGCAAGCTTTTGTACTTGGTGCCGACTTCCTAAATGGCGAAGGAGGTTGCCTTATACTTGGCGACAATCTGTTTTATGGGCAAAACTTCTCGGCTATGCTCCAACGTGCGTCGAGTATAGAGAGAGGAGCTTGTATATTCGGTTATGCAGTAAAAGACCCGCGTGCTTATGGCGTTGTCGAATTCGACAGTCAAATGAATGTTGTCAGCCTTGAAGAGAAACCTGCTCAGCCCAAAAGCAACTATGCCGTACCTGGGCTATATTTCTACGATAATACAGTGGTACAAAAGGCAAAAGAGCTAAAGCCATCGGCTCGCGGAGAGTATGAAATAACCGACCTCAATAAACTGTTTCTTAAAGAAGGGACATTGAGAGTCGAAACATTTGGACGTGGATTTACATGGCTCGATACAGGCAATTGCAATAGTCTGCTTGAGGCTTCGAACTTTGTAGCAACTATCCAAAACAGACAAGGATTTTACATCTCGTGTATTGAGGAGATAGCATGGCGTAATGGTTGGATTTCGAGCGAACAACTTTATAACCTTGGCAGAAGACTCGAAAAAACCGAATACGGTCAATATATTATGGCGTTGGTTAATTAAACAATAGGTTGATAATCCCAATATTTTCTTATTAGTATTTTATAATAACGATATGGAGATAACAACAACACCAATAAAAGATTTAATAATAATCAAACCTGATGTTTTTGCCGACACAAGGGGTTATTTTACAGAGATTTACAACGAAAGCAGATATAAAGATAGTGGTATAACACAGAATTTCATACAGGACAACCTATCAAAATCGTGTTACGGAGTAGTACGAGGTCTTCATTTTCAAAAAGGCGAGTATGCTCAAGCGAAATTGGTAAAAGTTATATGTGGAAAGGTATGGGACGTGGCAGTGGACTTACGCCCTACTTCCGATACTTATGGAAAGTGGTTTGGAGTGGAGTTGTCCGAAGAAAATCATCTGCAATTCCTTATACCAAGAGGTTTTGCACACGGTTTTTCGGTACTTAGCCCAATGGCTATATTCAGCTACAAGTGCGACAATCTCTACAACAAACAGTCGGAAGCCGGTATCATATACAACGACCCAACTCTAAACATCGACTGGAAAGTACCTAATAACAAAATGATTGTCTCCGAAAAAGATTTGACACTCCCAAATTTTATGAATATATGAATATGAGAAAGTTTTTATTTATGTTATTCTGGCTTTGTGCGGTGTCGCCGGTTGCCTACTCACAGACCGATGAAGAACTCTGCGACGAACTCAAAAACGAACTCGCAGGGCAGATAGAAAAAAACCGAAATAATGCCGAGTATCTCAATGACGTTTTGATAACCTTGCAGGAGGCAAAATGTGGTTTTACACCAACATTTATACAAGCCTCGCTTTACCTGCAGGAGATAGCCCCCAACTATCTTTCGTCTATCGGTTGTGGCAAATATTATTACAAAAAAAACAATCCCAAAAAGGCGTTGCAATACTACGATTTAGCTTTTAAGGATGTAGAGAAGTGGCAGAAAGATTTTCCTTACGAGGCACTATCCTCCAAAGCGGAAATATATCTATACAGAGCAGAAGTCTATTTTCGCAATCTCAAAAATTTCCAGAAGGCAAGGGAAAACATTATAATGTCGTTGAATAATTCTAAAGATCAAGGAGAGCCATATTTCCTTTTGGCAGAAATCTATATAGCTTCCAAAGTATCGAACGATAGCATATTGAATCTATCTCGATATTGGCTGGCAGCTGATATGGTAGAGAAAGCAATGGAGGCAAACTTCAGTTTTAGCAATATGGCAAAAGCAGAAAGACTTTTGTATGAATACTCTCGAAAATTCCCGACCGAGGAACAGATTCACAACAATTATGGTATTAAAGAGGGTGATATATATTCCATAAAAGGCTGGATAGGCAGAACAACTATTTGCAGGAAAAGGGTAAAAGATTGAAAAGACTCCATTACAGACATTTTTGAGACAGTACAACAAAAATAGTATATGAAGAGATATAGTTTAAAATCGGTTTTTGTGCTTTTAACAATGGCTTTTGCTGCATATATAATAGCAATAGCCTGTGCCAACCGAGGAGCAGGGCCTCAAGGCGGACCAAAAGATATTACTCCGCCACACCCTATCAAAAGCACTCCCAACCTGAACACCTTAAACTACAAAAAAAATAGAATTGAGATAATATTCGACGAGATAATACAGGTCGAAAAGGCTTTTGACAATGTAATAATATCGCCCCCACAGAAACAAATGCCAGTGGTAAAAGCTCTTGGTAAAAAGCTAATAGTAGAACTCAAAGATACTTTGATAGAGAACACCACATATACAATATTTTTTGGAGACGCTATAGTGGATAACAACGAGAAAAATCCTCTGTCGAACTACACTTTTTCGTTTTCTACCGGCGATGTAATAGATTCGCTCAAAATGTCGGGCACTATCATTGACGCCTCTTCGCTAAATCCTGTAGCCGGCATACTTGTAGGTATCCATAGAGACCTTGCAGACTCGGCATTTAGGAGCAAACCTTTCGACCGAATTACCAAAACCGACAAAAAGGGCAACTTTACCATTAACAATATCAAAGAGGGCAAATATCGCATATACGCACTCGGAGATATAGGCAGCAATTATAAATTTGACCTGCCTAACGAACAGATAGCATTCATAGATACTACTTTTATACCAACAGTAGAGATAAAACAAAAGATTGATACCATTTTCAGAGATTCGATAGTTGCTCAAAATGGCATTAATGACACTCTGCAAATTATTGATACCATTATAAACAGGAGTACTCAGATGTTTTTCCCTGACTCCATAATATTGAAGGTCTTTACTGAAGAGACTACTATTCAATATTTGGTAAAAAGCGAACGAAAAGATATGCAAAATTTCACTTTGTACTTCAATGCCCCTAATGAACAACTGCCTACTATAGAAGCCATTAACTTCCCATTCGAAAATCAAGTACTTATTCAGCATAACGAACGGCGAGATACCATCACATATTGGCTCAAAGATACCATGGCATGGAATACCGACACACTAAAACTCAAGCTTACTTATCTCAAAACCGACTCCACTCAAAACCTTGTAAATCAAACAGACACTCTATCTTTAAGGTCACTCAAAAAGAAACCCAAAAACAATAAACCTCAACAAAAGAGTCGCCAGCAGTTTCTATCTGTTAGTACTAATGGAAATTCTAATTTCAATTTTTTTGACAATATAGAGATAAATTTTGATGTTCCGACCACTTTGGATAAAACCAAACAGATATTATTAGAGCAAAAAGTAGATACTTTATGGAAAAAACAAACCTCTAATTTAGAAAAAATCGACTCTTTAGGACTAAAATATATACTTAAAACTACTCTTAAACCTTCTGAAACATATAGATTTACTGTCGATTCTGCATATTTTAGTGATATATACGGACATGTAAATAACAAGTTTACAGCCAATATATCTTGCAAAGACAAAGATTCTTATGCTTCACTGACTCTGGAAATGGGACTTTTTACAGGTAAAGAGATAGTCGAACTATTAGACAAAAGCGAGAAAGTAGTTAGGAGAGTGCATGTCAATACAGAGAAAATAAAATTCGAAAATCTTGATGCCGGCACATATTATGCACGACTTTTTGTTGACCTTAACGGTAATAGCAAATGGGACACTGGCAAGTTTTCGGAAAATTTGCAACCCGAGCCGGTATATTATTATCCATACAATTTCCAATTGCGACAAATGTGGGATTCCGAAGAGTACTGGGATTATAAGGAGTTCCATATTCTCGAACAGAAACCTAAAGAGCTTAAAAAAGATGAAAACCAAAATAAATAATTTTATTAACCTTCAAAAATATATTGCGATATGAATATACAACAGCTCGAATATCTAATTGCAGTCGATGATTTCAGACACTTTGCAAAAGCTGCCGAACACTGCAGCGTAACACAACCAACGCTGAGTACAATGATTCAAAAAATGGAAGAGGAGTTGAATGTAAAAATATTCAACCGTTCGCGACATCCGATAGAAGCAACCGAAATAGGTAAGCAAATCATTAATCAAGCACGTATATCAATACAACAATTAAACAAAATCAAAAAGATAGTTAATGCCGAACAAACTACTATATCAGGCACATTCCGTCTTAGCGTAATACCTACTATTGCCCCATATTTAGTACCGCAGATGCTCTCCAAACAATACAGTCAATTCCCTGAATTGGAGTTGATAATAAAAGAGCAAACTACCGGCAGGATTATGGAACAACTCTTGTTGGAGCATATTGACGGAGCTATACTTGCAGGTCCTATACAACACGAAGATATTATATCTTTTCCACTCTATTACGAAAAATTCTATGCCTATGTTTCGCCTTTAGACAAAATGTATGAAGACAAAGAGATAGACATCAATAAAGTGGATATAAGTAAAGTATGGTTACTCGAAAATGTACACTGCCTACGTGGACAGATAGAGCGTCTATGCAAAGCTCGCAGTAACAGACAACACTCTACTATTAAATTTGAATCGGGAAGTATAGATACTTTATTGCATGTGGTAGATATGAATCCGGGCATTACCATTATTCCAGAGATGCATGCCATGGGGCTCTCCGAAGATAAACAAGACTGTCTCCGTCCATTCAAAGATTTTAATGCTGTCCGTGAAGTGTGTCTTATAGTCAATAAACACAATGCCAAAACAGCAATACAAGACTGTATAGTAGATATTATAAAACAATCGGTACCTAAGTCTATGCAGAACCCAAGTCTAAAAGAGTTTGTAGTAGAATTGTGATTGATATTTTTATCATATAAATAAAAAACCGATACTAATCATTTATTATAATTTATAAAAATAGACAAAAATATAAGGACAAAATTATTTTATGCCCTTATATTTTTGTTTTTATTGATTGTACAATATAAAGATTGTATTATTTTTGTATTTCTGTAGCATAATAAACAATGAAGCTGACCGACAATGTACAATATGTACCTAAAATAGGGGTAAAGCGAGCAGGAATCCTATTTGCCGAGCTAAAAATAAAGACTGTGGAAGATTTGCTAATGCACTTTCCGTACCGCTATATTGATGTTCGCACATTTTACCCCATTTCGTCACTATCAGACAATATGCCTTATGTACAAATAAAGGGACAAATAGTCAGTTTTGAGACCAAAGGAAAAGGGCGAGGCAAACGCCTTGTTGCAGAGTTTACCGATGGTAAAGGTTTTATGGAGCTTGTTTGGTTCTCTAATGAGAAATACGTAACTCAAACCTACAAGCCTGACGAAGAGTATATAGTCTTTGGCAAGCCCAAACGTTACGGAGCGATTTTCTCGATGGCACACCCCGAAATAGAAGTGTTTAAGGGCAACAACCCTCGTGCCGATATAGGTTTTAAGACTATGTACAACACTACAGAGACAATGAAAAACCATTACCTCAACTCATCCGTTGTACGAGAACTTATAGCCAACCTGCTTACTACCGTACAGCTCAATATTCCGGAGACATTGCCACAATACCTTATCGACAAATACAAACTATTGTCCAGAGCCGAAGCCATATACAACATACATCTGCCTCACAATCAGACGCTATTGGATGCTGCCATCCGTAGACTAAAATTTGAGGAGCTTTTCTACATACAGATGAGTATTTTACGGCAGTCGGTAGAGCGTCAAGAGAAGTCCGAAGGTTTTGTAATGAAGCATATCGGAAAGCACTTTAACGATTTCTACAAACATCATCTGCCATTCTCCCTTACCAACGCCCAAAAACGTGTTGTAAAAGAGATATATACCGACTTAAAAAGCGGGAAACAGATGAATCGCCTGCTGCAAGGCGATGTGGGCAGCGGTAAAACTATCGTGGCTCTACTCTCGTGCCTTATGGCTGTCGACAACGGCTTTCAAGCGTGTATAATGGCACCCACCGAAATACTTGCCACACAGCACTACAACGGTATTTCAAAATTGACACAAAATCTTGGTATCAACATCAATCTACTTATCGGCTCTACCAAGAAAAAAGAGCGTATCCAAATACACGATCAACTCGAAAATGGCCAACTCAACATACTCATCGGTACGCACGCATTGATAGAAGACAATGTGCAATTTCATAATTTAGGCATTGTAATCATTGATGAACAGCACCGTTTTGGTGTGGCACAGAGAGCCAAGTTATGGACAAAAAACATTCAACCTCCACACATATTGGTAATGACCGCCACACCAATACCTCGCACATTGGCAATGACTCTTTATGGCAACCTTGATATATCGGTTATTGATGAATTGCCTCCCGGACGCAAGCCGATACAGACCTATCACTATTACGACAACAAGCGAAAGGAGCTATATAAGTTTATCCGCCGCCAAATAGAGCAGCAGTCGCAGATATATGTGGTCTATCCGCTTATTCAGGATTCCGAAAAGCTCGATTTGAAGAGCCTCGAAGACGGGTATAACACTATGTGCGAAGTGTTTCCCGACCTTACGATAGATTTTCTACACGGTAAAATGACACCTGCCGAAAAAGACGACCGAATGGCTCGTTTCAAAAACGGGCAAACCGATATTTTGATGTCAACAACAGTAATAGAAGTAGGAGTTGATGTGCCAAACGCTTCGGTGATGATAATCGAAAGTGCTGAGCGTTTTGGGCTCTCTCAGTTGCATCAGCTTAGAGGCAGAGTAGGACGGGGAGCCGACCAAAGTTACTGTATATTGATGTCAAGTTTCAAACTCTCGGACAACTCTCTGAGAAGATTACAAATAATGACCGAAACCAACAATGGTTTTGATATAGCTGAGGCTGACCTTACACTCCGTGGACCGGGCGAACTCGAAGGCACAGCTCAAAGCGGACTT
Organism: Porphyromonadaceae bacterium COT-184 OH4590; assembly: GCA_000768855.1. Taxonomy (GTDB): domain Bacteria; phylum Bacteroidota; class Bacteroidia; order Bacteroidales; family Paludibacteraceae; genus F0058. The sequence continues at coordinate 175,666 of JRAN01000052.1, forward strand.
CCATTCGACCTGCATATAGCAAACCTTGCACAGGACGGCATAATATTACAGACTGCACGCGACATATCGAAACAAATACTTGAACGCGACCCACACCTTGAAAACTCTCACAATACCATTATCGCCCAACGTCTCACAGAACTAAACCGCAAAGAGGTCAATTGGAGCAAAATAAGCTAAATTATTGCTTAATATTTTCTTTTTTTAGATAGCTCTCCAGTATATCTTCCGAATTGATTTTTACTAAATCAATATCTGATACCATTATTAAGTTGAAATTTTTTATATTGTTCTTACCAGGGAATCTACCGTCCGTAAGCAAAAGATTTCTATACCATTCACCCTCTTCAACACTCTCTATTCCGGATATAATTATAATATCCTTAGTGCCTACTTTGCGAGTATCTAAGTCAAAATCTTTCACGATAAACTTATTGAAGTTATACACAGCAATATCGTATATCATACTATTCAACATATTTTTATCGTTAGCAACTGGCACTAAAATAATATTCTGGCGTTCTGCTAACTTCACGTCATACCCTACTGTTTTTTGTTTCATCTCGGCTATTTCGATTTGAGCCTCTTGAGTACGTCGTTCGTTGATATTATCCGAACCTGCTTGTGCTACCTGTTCGCGACCCTGACGTATCAATGCTAAAATATCTTTACTTATGGGCGTAACATCAGCCTCCGGATATTTGGTTATGATTGTATCAAGCGCAGCTTCAAAAATACCTTTATGGCCAGATTTGGCTGCCGCAAGAGCATTGACAAATGCAAACTTAGGCAAATATTCGGACATCGGAAAATCTTGCAAGATACGATTGTAATTCTGTTTAACCTTAATATAATTACCATTGGTATAGGCATCGTATGTCTCTTGATAAAGATTATCCTGTATCTGCAACATTTTTTGCATATTTTCGGCATAGTTTGGATTTGACAACATCATTGCATATTTACTGTCGGGATATTCACTGATGAGTTTGTTTCTAAACAGAGCCTGCTCTTCAGGTTTGTTCAATTGTCCATTTATCTGATATTCAAAATAATATATCTCTGCTTTTCGTTCGTCTTTTGGGAAACGTCTCTGAAATTCTCTATAAGTATCGTCGGCACTTTGTATATCATTTATTTTTGTATGAAATATACCGCCCATATTATACAATGCTGTAGCTATCTGTTCATTAGCGATTTTTCTATCTTCTTCTGTTTTGGGTATCTGTGCCAAATAGTACTCAGGTTTGTGAGGATCGTTTTCGGTCTTACTATTAGAGGTAGAGTCGTTGCTTTGTGTGTTTGTCTGCCACTCGTTTCTGTTAGTAGTCATCGCCATTGTTTTGGTCTCCCTATTCCAGTTATCTTCCAAAGGACGATTGCCCCATTTTCTTCTAAAATCTTTTTTACCTTGGCTAATAGATGCCGTATTGTAAAAATACCAATCGTTACCACCCTTTATCTGCTGATTCATAATAGGGTCAAACGAAGGACTATAACGCTCAGCAACATCTAATGCCGCTTTGTCGGCAGAGTCTTTGGCTGCGAGCTTTTCGGCAGCTATCAAATCGTCTATTACTTTGTTTATAACTTTAAGTTGTTCTGCTTCCGACATAAACGAAAGTCGAAGCAGACTATCTTGCTGATAGACTACATTATAGTTTTGTGCAAGCTCGCCAAGTATTTGGGAGCGACTTTCGGCTATCTTATATTTGACATGGGTACTTGGCATAGCAATAAGCACCGAATCGTAATAGTGCGAAGAAGGTATATAATCTTTTTTATCATAGTATATCTCTGCTATTTTTAGGGCAACCAAAGCTTTTTCTACTCCGTTGCGTGTGCTTTTTGCCATTGCCTGTTTGTAATTTTCAATAGCTTTGTCTTCTTTACCATCTTGCAAATATCTGTTACCTATTGCGTAATATATCTGGTCGAGATAGTTTTTATTGTTACTCGATTTCGCCATTCTTTGCAGTCCGTATATAGCTTTTTTCATATTACTTTCAAGTATCATAGCTCTTAGGTTTGCATTGAATATCATCTCATAATTTGTAGCACTGTTTTGAGCTGTTTTGTAGTGCTGTTGAGCGAGATTTTTTTTGCCTGTATGCTCGTACAGTTGAGCCAACACAAAGTTGAATCGCGATTTTTCGTATCTATTTTTTGCTCCTGTAATAGCTGTCTGCAAATGCGGTATAGCCTCTTCGTATCTTTTTTGTGCTACTAATAGATTGGCTGTAAATGCGGAATATGTCGCTTTTAAAGGAGCCGGCACACTCGATGCCTTTATCTGCGACAAATGGCTTTCGGCTTCGTGAAGCCACCCCATATCGGTGTATACACGCAGTTGCCACAATTTTGCCTCATACACAAGCAGTTCGTTTTCGGGATAATGCCTTATTATATAATTAAAAATAGATATTGCCTCTATAAACTCAGCTTTGTAATATTCTGCTTTACCCAACAACAACCATGCCTGACGAACTTGCGGGTTAAATTCTTCCTGATTTCTAAACTTTCTATACTCTTGACTGCTCATACCCAATGGCTTTTTAGTTGGTTTCGAGCGTATGGAGTGCAATTTTATTACCTTCCGACACTTCTCTATGGTGATATTTATCTGCGATGTTATACCGTTTGCTGTGGATTCGTCAACAATTGGGTACAGAGTAATTATATCCGAATAGTTATCCTGATTGGCTAAAATAAGCATTTCTTGCCCATCTTCAAATGCATTCACAGCATTGTATTTGATATTATATCTGCTTGCAAAGTTATGATAGTTTCTCGATAGCCAAGTATTGTTTTTGGTAGAACAAGATGCCAAAAACAGCATAACCAATACAGGTAAATATAGATTCTTGAAGTACTTCATTATATAATTTAATAGAAAACAGTATATATTTTGTTTGAAACGTTTTTTTATAAAAATTATTGTTTTAGGGCAATCGGTTTTTAACTATTTAGGGCAAAAATTTTTTCCACACCCTCTTCCGTATTTTTCAGTTTTGCCTTGCAAAAAGCGATTAATTCGACTGCCTCTTCTATCTTTTCTGTAAGAATATCTATATCGTACATATTGTTTTCGATACCCTCTACAATGGTTTCGAGTTTTTTTATTGCATCTCCATACCTCATATTAATATTGTTTGGTTGTACTTTTTTTATTTTGGCAGCCATAATCTTAATTCTTTGATATATCAGTGAAAAAACCTCTGCAAAGTTACCTATTTTTTGAATTACTAATAAAAAAATGTCGTTTTTTTATCGAAAAAAAGCATAAAAAAGAGGATAAGCTATTGATTTAAGAACATAAAACACTGACTAAAAAACAATTACAAAATGATAAAAAAATTTTCCATATCAAAAATAAATTGTAATTTTGTAAAATAATAATTTATTACAAATTAATTAACTGTATATTAAATTAAAAAGATTTAGAAAGTATGAAAAAATTAGGATTAATTCTATTGACTGCAGCCGTTATGGTTGCATGTGGTAACAAAGCCAAAGAAGCCGAACAGGCTCGTTTGGATTCTATTGCACGAGCAGACTCTATTGCTAAGGTAGAAGCTATGATAGCCGACTCTTTGGCTGCTATACAACAAGCCGAAGCCGCTGCCGAACAAGCCCGTTTGGATTCTATCGCAAAAGCTGATTCTATCGCCGCTGTAAAAAGTGGTAAACCTATTCCTAAAAGAGCTGTTGCTAAACCGGCAGAAAAGCCTGTAACAAAACCTTCAATCAAGGCTTTAGAGGCAACAAGGGAAAAAGACATAAAAAGCGAGAGCCTCAAGAATACTCAGCTAAATACCGAAAGCCCATCTGTAAAAAAAGAAGAGCCAAAGGCTCCTCAAACTCCTGCTGAAGCTGCTGCTGCCGTAGAAAAAGCTAAAAAAGAAGCTATTCAAAAAGCCCAAACTCCTGCTGAAGCTGCTGCTGCCGCAGAAAGAGCTAAAAAAGAAGCCATTTCTAAGTAAAACTTTATATAATCAAAATAAATTAATAATAACTAACAAAAAAAATAAAAAAATGAAAAAAGGACTTTTAGTATTAACAACCATTATTTTAGCTACTATTATGTTTTCTTCATGTAAACAAGAAGAAAAACCTCTAACTTTAAAAGATTTAGCAGGTTACACTTTCGAAGGAGATGACATAAAAGACGATAAAAGCAAAGTAACTTATACTTTGGTATTTGATAAATCTGAACAAAAATTCACTTTTTCTTCGACTCTCCCATTTACATCTAATGGTACTTATACAATTAGTGGGACCACAGTTGTTCTCAATTATGAAGGAGGAGCCAAAGAGGTTCTTCAAAGTGATGGACCTAAGAAGTTAATTTATAAACTCAAAACAAAAGATATAATATTGAAAAGAAAATAGCAATTTATTTTATAAAACAAAAAAGTGTCGTTATTTTTAAACGACACTTTTTTTGTTTCACTTCTCGAGAGAATTCCATCCCTGAGCTTTGAATGCTATTGACTGTCCATCGCGTGTAATAAGCAACATGCCATTTTCGGGCTTGGTTATGTGTCCGATTATATGTAGGTCGTCGATATTTTTTAGTTTGTCATAGTCGGCAAGGGGAGCGGTAAATAGCAACTCGTAGTCTTCACCGCCATTGAGAGCAACGGTAGTAAGGTTCATATTAAACTCCTCGGCTGTAACGGCGGTCTGGTAGTCGATAGGAATTTTATCCTCATATACCTCGCAACCGCATCCGCTCTGTGTACATATATGCATTATCTCCGACGAAAGTCCGTCGGAGACATCAATCATCGAAGTTGGCTGTATGTTGTGTTTTGCCAACTCGGATATTATATCGCGACGGGCTTCAGGTTTGAGTTGACGCTCAAGCACATACTCTTTTGTCGAAAAATCGGGCTGAAAATCAGGGTCTTTTACCTGTTGGAAAACTTGCTTTTCGCGTTCGAGCAGCTGCAATCCCATATAGGACGCACCAAGATTGCCCGAAACACAAACTAAATCGGTTACCTTAGCTCCATTACGATACACAATTTTGTCGCTCTCGCCCTCACCAAGGCAGGTTATACTAATTGTAAGCCCCGTCAATGAGGCTGATGTATCGCCTCCGATAAGGTCAACCTTATATTTTTGGCAGGCAAGCAAGATACCTCTATATAGCTCTTCTATCTGCTCTACCTCAAAACGTTTTGAGATGCCGACAGTTACCAATATCTGTTTGGGCTGTCCATTCATTGCATAAATATCCGAAAAATTGACTACTGCAGCCTTGTAGCCAAGGTGTTTTAGCGGTGTGTATGTGAGGTCGAAATGTATGCCTTCGAGCAGTACGTCGGTAGTGGCAAGCAGGCGTTTGTCACCGTAGTTCATCACGGCACAGTCATCGCCTATACCTCGTTCCGACGATGAGTTTTGTAGTTTTACCCCTTCGGTTAGTCGTTTTATAAGGTTAAATTCGCCTAATTCGGATATTTGCATATCTATTGAGATTTTATAATGTATTTTTAATTAATTGGTTAAATATTATTCTTTCTTCGTTTGTCAACAAATTTCAGCGGTTTACGAGTAGTATCTGTCAGTATCTGTTTTTTCAGAACATCACTAGCACACACCTCTATTGCCGGAGCAACGCGTATTTTTGCCCTAAAACTATCTTTTAACTCTTTGATAAGAGTAGCAATATCTGTATTGTAGCCATATACCGCAGGCGATAAGCCAATTTTTACAACTATATCGTCATTGCCTATATCATTGGTCGAAACCACTATCTGATAGTTTTCGATATAAGGCGAATTGTCGAGTACATCGTATATTGCGGGCGGATATAGCGTTGTGCCTTTGTACTTTAGCAAGTGGTTGGCTCTGCCCACAACCGGCGACACTCGCATAGAGTGCCTTCCGCAACGGCACGGCTCATAGTGAAACGACACTAAATCGCCCGTCTTGAAGCGTAACAACGGCATACCCTCAACACCCAAGGTAGTAACAACCAATTCTCCCACAGCACCGTCGGCGACCACATTACCGTTCTCATCGACCACCTCGCATATTATCAACTCCGGATGATGATGCCCGCCACAGCCATATTCACATTCGGCAAAGGTGGTAGCCATCTCGGTGGAGGCGTATGTCGAATACAGCTCTATATCCCACTTCTCTTTGATACGCCTGCCCAAGAGATTGAGCGAAAAATCCTGCTCTCTTAGATTTTCACCGATACAGACCACTTTTTTTATACTCGAAGAACGATAGTCGATACCATGCTCTTCGGCGTAGTCGATGATTTTGAGTATAAACGACGGCACGCACATAATGGTGTTGGGCTTAATGCGGTTGATGGTATCCCATTGCAGTTCGGGGATACCGTTTCCCACACGGATGATGCCGGCTCCGAGTGCTCTCAGACCGAGAAAATATGCGAGACCTGCCATAAAGCGCTTGTCAAGAGTAGTCATAATTTGCACTATATCATCATATCGTACACCTGCACAGGCAAACGAGATACGCTCATTGTAAGCCAAACGGTTGAGATCTCTATCGGTCATAGCAAATGTAACGGGGTCACCCAAAGTGCCTGAAGTAGTGATAAAATCAATAATTTTATCCTTAGGCACACAAAGAAAATCGTCATTATGCTCTTGTAGGTCTATTTTGGCGGTAAACGGGATATTTCTTAAATCCTCAATCGTCGTTATTTGCTCAATATCAATACTGTGTTCATCAAACATCTTTTGATAAAATCGTGAGTGTTTGCTGAGATATACCAATGCCTCTTTCAATCTCATCTCTTGAAAAAGTTTTATTTTCTCTCTCGATTGATACTCTATATTGTCAAACATTGTGAGGCATATATTTTTTTGATAATATGCATTATAAAAAATAAAAAAGGGCAAGCTTACCATATCGCACCGCTACAACCTTCTACCCTTGCTGCGGTCAAGCCCTGGGGGATTCAAAGGGAGCTGGTCGTATGGGACTTACCCGAGTGCAAAGGTAATACTTTTTTTTGAACCAACAAATAAATAATCGTAAAGCAGATAAATTAGAAATGTAAAACTTTTTCAAATCCACGAAGACAATTCTAATATCCAGCACATTACATAGTCCAAAAACAAATACACTCCTTTAAACCCGACCGGAAGTCTTCCCAATTATTATCTATTTGATTACAAACTCTACTCTTCGGTTTTTTTCTCTACCCTCTTCGGTATTATTTGAGGCGATAGGCTGCGACAACCCCATACCTTTGTACGAAAGTCTGTTGTACGGTATTCCTTTTTTTATCAAAGACTGCATAACAGACAAAGCGCGATTTTCACTCAATACCAGATTGCTATTTTCACTTCCTATATTGTCGGTGTGTCCTACTATCTCGATACTTACATTAGGGTTTTTCTTCAGAAAAGAGTATAACTGCATAATCTCTTTCTCCGACTTAGGGTCTAATTCGTATGAATTAAAATCAAAAAATATATTATTAAGCACTATCTTTTTGCCGGATTTTATTGGTTGTAGATATACCTTTAATATCCCTTTGGAGTTATTTATTTTTGAAGAATAAAAAAGATACCCCGATTTTCTCACATTTAGCCCATACAGCCCTGTGTCCGGTATGAATGTTGTAAATTCACCCGATTTTCTGTCTGACAAAGTGATAGCAATAGCATTTTGAGAGTTGTTGTAGTTGAATGTCTCTACGGTGGCACCAATAGGTTGCTTTGTATCTGCATCAAAAACAAATCCTTTTACATAGCTCATTACCTGCGGACGAATATCCGGATAAATCGCCAACTCATAAATATCCAATCCATTTGACGGCATATCTTTGTTCTTTAGAGAGATATATCCCTTATCACCTGCTCCGGTGAGGGTAAATCCATAGCAATTATCTTCGTTATTTATCGGATACCCGAGATTTTTGGGTGTTCCCCATTTTCCATCTATTTTTCGTGCTACAAATATGTCTGAGCCCCCGAAACCGATATGTCCATTCGATAAAAAATATAGTGTTTGATTATCCAAATGAATGTAGGGAGTGTAGTCGTCGCGTGTAGAGTTTATTATATTACCCATATTTTTAGGTTCGGAGAATTTAAGTGCTCCATTTTCGAGTATCTCTACCTTACAGTGCCATAGGTCACGCCCTCCAAAAGAGGGTTGCCTGTTTGATGTAAAAAATATCTCGTCGCCGGCAGGCGATAGCGATGGATTGCTTTCCCAATCCGCACTGTTAAGAGGTCTACCCGCATTGATTGGCTTACTCCATTTGCCGTTTGTATTGATGGAGTAGTATATATCGCAACTACCCAGACCATCGGGTCTATTGCAGGCAATAAAAAACATATAACGCCCATCTGCCGATATTGTTTGCGAACCCTCGTTGAACGAAGGGTCGTTCAGTTCGTTTATAGGCATAAATGGTCCCCAGTTGTTATTGACCTTTTTGCTAAAATAGAGGTCTTCGTTAGAAGAGTAATTGCCAAATTCGGAACGTGTTACCGACAATATTTCGTCATCTGCCGTAACAGAGGGGAAATATTCGTCTCTTTCAGAATTGGCATATATAAGATTTTTGGGCTCGAATGGTACGGGCGACTTCATCATTTGCAACAATTCGGTATATTGACCAACTATCTGTGTCTTTGCCGGATTTGAGGCGGATATCTTCATTATAGTAGATAGAGCTTTATCATAATCTCCGATAGATTTGTAGGTCTCTGCAAGCCGAAAAATGGTTTCGTCTTTTTTTTGAGCATCGTTTTTTATAGCAAGGCTTAGTATCTCTATCACTTCGTTTGGCTTATCGAGTTTACTTTTTGCAATAGCCCAATAAGGGTCTATAAACTGTTTGTCTGCTTTTATGGCTTTACGCATCTCGGTAACAAAAGCCTCTGCGGACATTGTGGAACTCTTTTTGATTGCAGCATTGTATATTTGTTTGGCTTTTAGGCTGTTTGTCTGTGTCTTGGACTTGGCTTTGTTTTGTGTTTTAGATTTTTTTTGAGCACAAACGCCTATAGCACACCCTATTATTACCAAAAACAATACTAATAACCTGTATTTCATATCTTTCAATATTTTTTTACAAAGGTATAAAAAAGTTGTATTAAACCATTAATTTAATTTTTTGCGTGTTTTAAATTAAAAAAATGTAACTTTGTATGTTAATTTGCTTCTATTCTTATACAACAGCAATATTGTAAAAATCAAATAATTATGTATCAAAATTTTCAAGATTTTCTCACTAATGAACTGCAAGAGATAAAAAAAGCAGGATTATGGAAAAATGAGCGTGAAATCACTTCTCCGCAAAACGCAAACATCAGCGTAAAAGATGACAAAGTACTAAACTTCTGTGCCAACAACTACCTCGGTTTAGCCAACCACCCTCGTTTGATAAATGCGGCTAAAAAAGCTATGGATGAGCGTGGTTATGGTATGGCATCGGTTCGTTTCATTTGTGGCACTCAAGATTTGCATAAGACTCTGGAAAAAGCTATTGCAAAATTCTTTAATATGGAAGACACCATTTTATACGCTGCCTGTTTCGATGCCAACGGCGGGGTTTTCGAACCTCTTCTTAACGACCAAGACGCTATTATTTCGGATGCACTCAACCACGCATCTATTATAGATGGTGTACGCTTGTGTAAGGCAAAACGCTTCCGTTATGCCAATGCCGATATGGCAGACTTAGAGGCACAGCTTGTTGCAGCCAAAGATTGTCGTTTCAAACTTATTGTTACAGACGGTGTCTTTTCTATGGACGGCAACGTTGCTCCTCTCGACAAGATATATGCGTTAGCCGAAAAATACGGAGCTATGGTAATGGTTGACGAAAGCCATTCGGCAGGAGTGGTGGGTAAAACAGGACGCGGTGTTACCGAACGTTACAACCTTATGGGTAAGATAGAGATTATCACAGGTACACTTGGCAAGGCTTTTGGCGGTGCCATTGGTGGCTTTACCACAGGTAAAAAAGAGATAATAGATATGCTAAGACAACGCTCTCGTCCGTATCTTTTCTCCAACTCTATACCTCCTATGGTAGCTGCGGCAGGTATCGAAGCATTCGATATTATGCAAAACTCCAACGAGCTACAAGACAAACTGCACGCTAATACCGAATATTTTATCTCTAAAATGAAAGAAGCCGGTTTCGACATCAAACCCACAGAATCGGCTATATGTGCCGTTATGCTCTATGACGCCAAATTGTCTCAAGATATGGCAGCGTCTCTTATGAAAGAAGGTATCTATGTTACAGGCTTCTATTATCCTGTGGTACCCAAAGGAGAGGCTCGCATACGAGTACAAATATCGGCGGCACACGAGAGAGAACACCTCGATAAATGCATAGCTGCTTTCACCAAAATAGGTAAAGAACTTGGGGTATTAAAGTAAAGATATACTCTCCTTAATTTAATTTGTTTATGTTCATTGGACACAAACTTTCGCTATTTGGAAAGTTTGTGTTTTTTTGTTGTTGGAAAATTTGATTAAATTTGCATTTGTATTATTTCAACAATATAGAAAAAGAGTAAAATGAGATATTTTTTGGTAGCAGGCGAGGCATCGGGCGATTTGCACGGAGCCTCTCTAATGAGAGAGTTGAAAACTATCGACGCTAACGCCGAATTTTGTTTTTTAGGAGGCGATTTGATGCGAAAAGAGGGTGGCACTCTTGTGCAACATTACAAAAATATGGCATTTATGGGTATTGTAAATGTAATTTTGAATCTAAAAAAAATTGCCAAAAACTTCGAACTCTGTACCAAAGCGATACGTCAATTTTCTCCGGATGTAGTGATATTGATAGATTATCCGGGATTCAATCTGAAGGTGGCAAAATATGTAAAGACAACACTAAACACACCTGTATATTACTATATCGCTCCTAAACTATGGGCTTGGAAAGAGTATCGCATAAAAACGATAAAGCGATATGTAGATAAAATGTTCGTTATATTTCCGTTCGAAACGGACTATTTTGCGACGCTTGGTTATAAGGTAGATTATGTAGGTAATCCGACAGCCGAGACAATAGACAAATTTCTAAAACGGAGCGATGAGGCAAATTTGACACCTCCCGTATCGACCAACAAACCTATCATTGCCTTGTTGTCGGGCAGCAGGCGGCAGGAAGTAGCCAAATGCCTGCCTATAATGGCAAAGATGGCAGCTTATTTCCCCGATTATAAGTTTGTGGTAGCTGCCGCTCCGAATATCGAAAGAGATTTTTACAACAAACTATTGACAGCAGATATAGAAGTGGTCTACGATAACACCTATAATGTATTGATACAAGCAGAAGCAGCAATAGTAAATTCGGGTACAGCTACTCTGGAAACAGCTCTCTTAGGCACTCCTCAAGTAGTTGTTTATCACGTTGTTGGTGGATTGATTGTACCATTATTGCGCAAAATACTAATCAAGATACCTTTTGTGTCGTTAGTTAATCTTATTGCCTGCAAAGAGGCTGTAAAGGAGCTTATTACACCAAACTTCACAGAAAAAAAACTTAGAGACGAACTCGCAAAAATTATTGAAAACCCTCACAAAATAGACGAAATAAAAAAAGATTACTCTCAGATAAGAAAAAAACTTGGAGTAGAATCAGCTTCAAACAATACAGCTTCAATGATTTATAAATCTTTAAACAACAAAAAAGGTTAAATAAAGTTAAATATCAATTTACTTGCAACATTTTTTTGTAAAAAACGTCTATATTAAAAAAAGTATATGAGTTTTTGTGGATACAGTCATTTTGAATAAGATAATAGAGGGCTGCCAAAACAACGAACAAAGTAGTCAGAGACGCTTATATGAACTGTATGCAAAGCGAATGGTAGCGGTATGCCTTAGATATACCGACGATTATGAGATAGCGAGAGATTTGATGCACGATGGATTTATTAAGGTTTTTCATTGTATTGCCGATTATAGGGGATATGGTAGTTTTGAAGGATGGCTGAGGAGGATTTTTGTAAACCTGTCGCTCGATTACATAAAAAAACGTATCAACAGAGTGGATATAGAGCAAGTCGATTGCCTGTCGGAGAGGGAAAGGGATGATTTTAGCCTGACACAAGACATAGACACTATGGCTATATACGATGCCATAAAACAGTTGCCCGAGGTGGCAAGAACTATTTTTAATATGTTTAATATCGACGGATATTCTATAAAAGAGATTGGCGAACAGTTGAATATGAGCAGCGAAGCCGTTAGGTCGCAGCATAGCAGGGCAAAAGAGAGACTTCGTCGGATACTCATGAAAGAATAACTTATTATTATAAAAAAAAACGCACAAGTATTAGCTTGTACAAAACATATATGAACAAACTATTTGACGAAAAAACAATAGAAAAGCTAAACAATTTTGAGATAGATTTGCCTCAAGACGATTGGGGAGTGTTGTTGGCAAAAATGCCCAAGAGGCGAAGACGCATACCTCTATGGTATTATGCAATTGCCGCCTCTGTGACTATTCTGCTTGGCATCGTCTCCATAATGTTCTTATACAGAGAGCCGAGTGGACACACACCTGTGGTAGCAAAAGTAGCCTCCACAGAACAGGCAACAGACAACGACCGCTATTGTATCGAAAAAAGCAATAAAACCCCAAAAGTAACCACTCACAAAGATAGCAATGCAGACAATGGCGATATGAACAGTCGCCTAAAAAACTCATATTATCAAGAGTTTAAACACAAAAAGACACCACGATATAATAAGAAAAAAAATATAGCTGCATCGCCCGCAATAAAAGAGCAAAACTCGGCATCCCAACACAACAGAGATAACCAAACTGTGGCGACGAAAGACGATGGCAACAAACAGTCAGAGGCAGACTCCAAACAAAAACTGCCTATACCGGATGACAATAAGTCATTGGACGATTATATAAAGGAAGTGGGCAAACCCTCACAAAAAGAAGATTTCAAAAAGCAGCGCAAAGATTTGAAAGAGCGAAACTCTTTGAGAAAAAACTACTATGCCTCCGCAAATACCTCTGTATCTACTCTTTCGGGCAATTGGGACAACAGTCACCAGAATAATACTCGTCTTTGGACACCGGACGGATTTATGTCAATAATGAGTACTTTGTACACAGAGACACAACACAACCTACCGGTATCTTTTGGGCTTAACTTGGGATTACCCATAGCAGACGACAAAATCTATATCAACACAGGCATAAAATATACCTACCTCTACTCTAAAACCTCCACTACAGAGACAGGCACCAATAGACTCTACTCTACCGACGAACAGCAACTACACTATTTGGGTATCCCCGTAGCCGTAGCTTATAAGTTTTTGGACAACAATCTGTTTAAACTCTATATGGCAGGAGGTGCTACCATCGAAAAAGGTATTGTCAAAGATAACACTAAAAAATATTATGCTCAAAATGGATCTATAGATACACGACACAATGAAAAGTCAAATATAAATGGATTATTGTTTTCATTAAATTTAAAAGTCGGAGTTGGCATTGCTTTATCAAAACATCTGGATTTTTATATAGAGCCGGAGGTATCTTGGTATATACCTAATACAAAATCTCCTCAGCCTAAGAGCAAAATTACCGAAAGCCCAATTGCTTTGAATATATCGGGTGGGCTAAGATGGAATTTTTAGGCGAGAAAAAGAGTTTTATATCAATTTATATTAATTTGCATACAAATTCGACATAAAAAACCATAAAAATTACGGCATTACGACACGTCAGCAAAAATATTATAAATTTAAAGTATAAAAAAAAGCATATTTTGTAGTTTTTATTTAAAAAAAAACTATCTTTGCAAAAAAAACGGATAATATCCTATATTTATATTAGAGTACAATGTAATAAATATTTAATAACTAATTAAAAAAAGTGTTTTATGAAAAAATTTAGTTTANAAAAAAAACGGATAATATCCTATATTTATATTAGAGTACAATGTAATAAATATTTAATAACTAATTAAAAAAAGTGTTTTATGAAAAAATTTAGTTTATTTTTATTTGGTGGTGTTTTATTGACTATCGTATCGTGTAAGAATAATATTATCCAAAAAGAAAAAGACTTGACAAATGAATCGCCTATATTCAGAGCTGCAGGAGATGGTAATTACGATTTGCTCGGTTATGGTTATGATGCGACTCAAGAATTTGCTAATGCTAACTCCTCAAAAGCTAAAGTAATAGATATTAATAAAATATTAAGATTAAACCCCTCGCGTATAGAATCAAGTATCATAGGGCAACAAGATGGTGTAGTAGTAAGTGGAGCAGACAGCAAATCTTATGCTAAAACTTTATCGGCGAAGGTAGATGCTACTGCCAAATATATGCTGTTCACTGGCTCTATATCTGCTGCTTTTTCAAGCGAAGATTTCTCGTCTTCTAAATATTCATATGCAAGTTATGACCTTGAAGTACAACGTAAGAGATTGACTTTAAATGTAGATGAAGATGAATTATACAACAACTATCTTACCTCTGATTTTGTATTTGATTGTAAAAGGTTATCCGCGAAAGAACTTGTGGCTAGATACGGCACACATGTTTTGAGAAATATTAAGTTAGGAGGCAAACTAAGTGTAATGTTTAGATGTGAAACAACAGCTGAAAATAAAAAAGAAGCTGTTGAAGCCGGATTATCCGCTGGTGTAGGGAGTATATTCAAGTTGAATGTATCTGTCTCATCATCATCTACACAAACTAATGCAAATAAAAATTCCAAACTGCATTATCGAACAATAGGAGGAGATCCGACTCATAGTCTTATCGGTACAATAAACACTGACGGCAATTCTCCTGTAATAAATACAGCTCCTTGGCAAAGTTCGGTAACTCTTCAAAATGCACAATTAATAAGTATCGAAAAGGATGGGTTAATCCCTTTATATAA
>JRAN01000053.1 GCA_000768855.1 Porphyromonadaceae bacterium COT-184 OH4590
ATTACAAAGGTAAGAAAACTTGCAGATTTATCAAAGGGTTTCGAAGATTAATTTACTAAATATCAGATGATCGATGGTTTTTAAGGGACAACTATTTACACACTTTTGGGTACTACTTTTTAGTAACTGTCATTCTGCTGCTTACTCTTCTGTAATTGCAGTAAAAATAGCCGAAAGCCGCAAAGCACGTAAGTGGGGGTAGTTTGGGGGTATTGTTTTTTTTATTTCTTATCTTAATTATTGATTATACATTCTACATTAAAAAAGGCTTTCCTTTCGGAATTCCCATTGTAGTTGTACATTTTTTAAATTAATAAGTTGATAAAAGCTAATCGAAATCGTTGTTTTTACCCTTGCGAAATTCCGCACGTCAGCAACGAAATTTCTTGACGTCAGAAAATATTACTCCGCACGTCTTCCGTTTCCGTTGTCGAGAATAGTAAATCAACTGTCTGTACTACAGCGTATTATATCTGTAAGCAAAAAGTTTTATTTTATTTAATAAAGTTAGTAAATAGACAAAAGTAGGTAAAATACCTCCACAAATATTTGCAGTAAAGATATCGGGAGCAGTCTGTTGTGGGTGAAATATGTTTTCTGCTTTTGTATTCATAATACTACTGCTTTGTTTCTTAACTGTTTATACGTACAGAGATAGAAAAAAATTTTTTTTTAAAAACAAACATAAATTGAATATTTTTTGCCGTTCATTCCCAATCCCCCGACATACTTTGTTTTCTAAACTACCTTTATGACTCTCGCACCCCCTTGAGTTCCTTGTGGTAAAATAATCAAAAACATCCGTAAATTGATAATTATTTTGTAATTTTGCCCGCAAAATATAGTGTAAGTCAAATATTTCATTTTAATGGACATTCTGCTTGTAATTATCATATCGCTTGCGCTATCTGCGTTTTTTGCAGGAATGGAGATAGCTTTTAATTCGTCGAACAGATTGATAGCTAAGATAGACAGTGCCGACAAGTCGATAGCAGGTACTATTCTTTCGCTGTTTTATAAAAACTCCGGGCAGTTTATATCCACTATGCTTGTGGGCTGCAATATAGTTTTGGTAATATACTCTATAGCTATGGCAAGAGTAATGGACCCTTATATCAAATCTTATATTACCGACAATACTTTGCTAATAAGCCTGATACAAACAGTTATAGCCACTATTATAGTTATATTTATAGGCGAATTTATACCCAAAACCATATTTCGATACAATTCCAACTTTTGGTTACGCTTTTTTTCACCCGTTACTTTTGTTTTTTACATAATATTGTACCCCATATCGAAACTATCGATGTGGCTTTCGGTAGGTATCCTCAGAATATTCGGTATTAAAATCAACCTGCACAATCAGGCGGATGTATTCGATAAGGTTGATTTGAGTTTTTTGCTTGAGGAAACCATCGAAAAATCGTCGAACCAGAGTATAGAAAATGAGATAAAAATATTCAAAAATGCACTCGACTTCTCTTCCGTAAAGCTACGCGAATGTATAGTGCCTCGCAATGAAATAGAGGCTCTCGATATAGAAACGGCTTCGCTCGAAGACCTTAGAAGTACCTTTGCCGAATCGGGATTCTCTAAAATACCTATTTACAAAGATACCATAGACAATATAATAGGTTATATTCACTCTTCGGATTTGTTTGAGCAGACAGAAGATTGGCGTACGCTGTTGCGAAAGATACCCGTAGTGCCCGAAACTATGCCTGCCAACAAGTTGATGCATTCGCTTTTGAAAGAGAAAAAGAGTATTGCCGTCGTAATTGATGAGTTTGGAGGCACAGCCGGTATTGTTACCTTAGAGGATATTATGGAAGAGATTTTTGGAGAAATCGAGGACGAACATGATACCAATGTTTATGTGTTGAAAAAAACAGCCGACAACGAATATCTTATCTCCGGACGACTCGAAATAGATACTATCAATCGAAAACTGAACCTCAATTTGCCAGAGTCTGATGAGTATGTAACCCTCGCTGGATTTCTCCTACAACACTACCAAAAGATACCAAAACTAAATGAATCTATTGAGATAGATAATTGGACTTTTAAGGTGCTACAGGCTACAAACAATAGAATAGAGCTTGTAAAACTAAATGTAAAGTAAGGGTTTGGAACAAAAATGCATACTGTCGGAATGTTGCAACATTTCATTGGAGCGGATAGCCCCAATCTAAGAGTATGAAACGAGATTGGAATTTTTGGGGATGCTTTATAGTTGATGATATTGAAATATTGAATCATTTAACTGCGTAATCGAGATAGTAAATTCTAATGCGGATTTGAGTTTTATTTCAATTATTTTTTATAATTTTGCCAACTGAAAAATCATAGTGAATACAAAACCGAGTAAAAACTTATAATTTTACTAAAAACCGATTGCAAACAGAGTAAAATTATTTGTTTTTCTTTTTTGTTTTTTTGTTATATTATAGAAAAAAATCTGATATTTATGTCAAAAACAAAGTATATTTTCGTTACAGGTGGGGTAGCCTCTTCATTGGGTAAAGGTATAATTTCGGCATCTTTGGGTAAGCTGCTTCAGGCACGTGGTTATAGAGTTACTATTCAGAAATTCGATCCATATATTAATGTTGACCCCGGCACACTCAATCCGTTCGAACACGGAGAGTGTTACGTTACTGTTGACGGGACCGAGACAGACCTCGATTTGGGACATTACGAACGATTTCTCAATATTGAGACTCACAGAGGCAACAATGTTACAAGCGGACGTATATATCAGGAGGTAATAAACAAAGAGCGTCGAGGTGACTATCTCGGTACTACGGTACAGGTGATACCACATATTACCAACGAAATAAAAGAGAATATTCTTCATCTTGGCAATTCCGATAATTTCGATTTTGTTATCACAGAGATAGGCGGTACAGTAGGCGATATAGAGAGTTTGCCGTTTATCGAAAGTATTCGTCAGTTGCGTTGGGAGATGGGCAAAAACTGTATCAACATACATCTTACATATGTGCCATATCTCAAAGCGGCAGGTGAGCTTAAGACCAAACCTTCTCAACACTCTGTAAAAGAGTTGCAACAAGAGGGGGTGCAGCCTGATATTATAGTACTTCGCACCGAACATCCTATATCTCAGCAGATAAGACATAAGGTCGCTCTGTTTTGTAATGTAGAGTACGACGCAGTGATAGAGAGTGCCGATATGAAGACAATATATGATGTTCCTATAAGGATGCAAGAGGAGGGGTTAGACCGCATAGTACTTCGCAAGTTGGGTATCGAAGATACTCGCAAGCCCGATATGGACGACTGGAACCTGTTTCTAAACAAACTTAAAAATGCCAAAGAGACGGTAAAAATAGGACTTGTCGGCAAATATGTCCGCCTGTCGGACGCTTATAAGTCTATAATAGAAAGCCTTATACACGCCTCTGCATACAACGACCGTAAACTCGACCTCCGCTTGATACTATCTGAAGATATTAATTATGAAAATGCCAAAGAAAAACTTGCCAACCTTGATGGTATAATAATAGCTCCCGGCTTTGGCGAACGTGGTATGGAAGGTAAGATAGTAGCTGCTAACTATGCCAGAGAAAACAATATTACTTGTCTGGGTATATGTTTCGGTATGCAGTGTATGGCTATTGAGTTTGCACGTAATGTATTGAAATTGACAGATGCTCACTCTACAGAAGTGAGTGAAGATACTAAAAATCCCGTAATCGATATTATGGAGGAGCAAAAACAGGTAAATGATATGGGTGGTACTATGAGACTTGGAGCTTTTGAGTGCCGACTCAAAGAGAATACCAGAGTAAAACAGATATACAAATCGGATACAATATTCGAACGCCACCGCCATCGCTATGAGTTCAACTCAAAATATGCCGACATATTCGAACAGAACGGTATGATACTGTCGGGTTACAATCCCAAGACCAATCTAACCGAGATAATAGAGATGAACAACCCGAATCGTTGGTATATAGGAGTTCAGTTTCACCCCGAATACAGCTCTACTGTATTAAAACCACATCCTCTTTTTATTGATTTTATCCGCAATGCGATAATAAAAAAATAACAGATACGTAGATTTGATAATCATAAGATAAAGTAAGCATTTAGTTTGATAGGGCTTTTGTATAAAATTATACAACATGAATTAAACCATATCATATATTAATAATCCATTTGGCTGTAACAACAGTATTATTTTTAACAATAATATACAAACATAAAATAGAATGAGAAATGTATTTATAATTCTACTATTATTCCTAAACATAATGTATATGCAAGGGCAGGTTTTGGTCAAAGAACGAAAAGCTGTTCAGATATTGCATCAGCAGACTTTTTACCTCAATAGTGTAGCACGAGCAACATTTGGAGGAAAATCAAAAACTTGGTTTAATATACCATTACCGCCTAATACTGTGGAATGGTATTACTCTTTTACCACCACCAAAGGTGAAAAATCTAAGGCATCTGTAGAGCTTTTTTCGCAGCTGACAAAACTTATCGATCCTACAGGATTGACGGCTATAGCTACTAATGCTATATTTACACTGCCTGGAGCCGGTGCATGTGATATTTATCTTATGGACAGCAAAAACACCAATATCTTTTTGGGTAAAAACAGTAACTCTTCTCAGCCATTCGATTATGATTTGGCAGGGTCGAGAGAGAATTTTAGAAACGGTACTGTAAAAATAGATAATATAAAAGAAGGGGAGTGGTGTCTCGGATTTAGAAATACGAGTGCAACTGAGGGTATTGCCATTACATTCGAAATAGTAGCAATAGTAGAGGAGACCAAAATAATAGACCGACCGTTAGCCGAAACCAAAGCCGAAGTGTTTGGAACTTTGGGAAGAAAGGCATACCTAAATGGTAACTACGATATGTGTTGGGAACTCAGCAAAAAAGCTTTGGCAAACAATCCAACTCTTGGTTGGGTAAATAATAACTTGGGGTTGGTGTATCTTATAAGAGGCGACTATGTATCGGCAATAGAGAATTATGCCATAGCTATAGCTCTCTTTGCTAAAGATAAAAATGCTCAATATTGGATTAATGAGTCGATTACCGACCTGAAAGCATTGATAGAAAAACACGGAGAACTTGAAGGATCTAAAGAGATACTCGAAATGTTTGTCGGTGAAGAAAAGAGATTGAAAAAAGATAGAGAAGCAAACGCAGAGAATTAAAATAATATTATAATTAAAATAAATGATAGCCAAACAAATCTCGCTGTTGCTCAACATATCGGAGACACAGGTGAGGAGTGTAATAAAGTTGCTAGACGAGGGTGCAACCATTCCATTTATAGCACGTTATCGAAAGGAACTCACAGGCAGTCTCGATGAGGTGGCAATAGGCAATATACATAGGGAGAACGAAAAACTCAAAGAGCTCCTTAAACGCAAAGCATCTATTTTAGCTACTATTCAGGAGCAAGGCAAACTCACAGACGAGCTAAGAGACAAGATAGAGCAGTGTTTCAACTCCACAGAACTCGAAGACCTTTATCTGCCTTTTAAGCCTAAGCGTCGTACTAAGGCACAGATAGCCATTGAGCGAGGGCTTGAGCCATTGGCAAAGATAATTATGTCGCAGTCTGATAGAGATGTTCGTACCGTTGCCGGTCGTTATCTTACAAACAATGTCCACACCGAAGACGATGCTATTGCCGGAGCTCAAGATATTATAGCCGAATGGATTAACGAAAGCAGTGCCGCTCGTGGTAGCATACGCCGACTGTTTGCTAATAATGCTTTTATTATTAGTAAGTTAGCAAAAGGTAAAAGCAAAGAGGAGGCTCAAAATTTCAAAGACTATTTTGACTATTCGGCACCACTAAAAAGAATACGTTCACACACATTGCTTGCTATTCGTAGAGGAGAGAGAGAGGGTTTTCTTAAAGTGGAGATTTCGATTGATACTAACGAGGCTCTCAATGCTTTGGATAGGATTTTTATAAAAAATAATACTGAGGCAGCCGATATAGTTAGCCTTGCCGTTGAGGACAGTTACAAGCGACTACTCAAGCCGTCAATAGAGACAGAGTTTGACAACCTAAGCCGTGAGAAAGCGGACAAAGAGGCTATTGCAATGTTTGCCGAAAACCTTCGTCAACTGCTGCTTGCCCCCCCACTTGGGCAGAAACGAGTCTTGGCTATAGACCCTGGTTTTAGGACAGGTTGCAAAGTGGTAATACTCGATGCACAAGGGAATCTACTACATAATGATACTATTTATCCTCATCCTCCAATAAACAAAATGACAGAGGCGACTCGTAAGATATCGACTCTTACCGAGATATATAAAGTAGAGGCTATCGCAATAGGTAACGGCACAGCGGGGAGGCAAACCGAAGATTTTATAAAGAAAATACGTTTTGCCAATGATATCCAGGTGTTTGTGGTAAACGAGAGCGGTGCAAGTATCTACTCTGCATCTAAGATAGCACGCGATGAGTTTCCCGACTACGATGTAACAGTGCGAGGTTCGGTATCGCTTGGCAGGCGACTGATGGACCCGCTGGCAGAGTTGGTTAAGATAGACCCTAAGTCTATCGGAGTAGGGCAGTATCAGCACGATGTCAATCAGAAGGAGCTGCGTGAGGCTCTCGACCGCGTGGTGTCGTCGTGCGTAAACCTTGTTGGGGTAAATGTAAATACTGCAAGTAAGTATCTGCTTACCTATATTTCGGGTATTGGGGCTACCTTGGCACAAAATATAGTGGATTACAGAGCCAAAAACGGTGCTTTCGCCTCTCGCAAAGAGTTGCTTAAAGTGCCTAAGATGGGTGTAAAGTCGTTTGAGCAATGCGCTGGTTTTATGCGTGTAGAAAACTCTGACAATCCGCTCGATAATAGTGCTGTTCATCCTGAGAGTTACCATATTGTATCGTTGATGGCAAAGGATTTGGGTATTGCCCTCAAAGATATGGTAGGCGACAAGGATATTCGCCAAAAGATAGAACTGAAAAAGTATGTAACCGACACTGTCGGTATGCCCACACTGCTCGATATAGTGAGCGAACTCGAAAAGCCCACTCGCGACCCGCGAACATCTATTTCGCTTTTTGAGTTTGACCAAAACGTCCACAGTATCGATGACCTAAAAGTGGGAATGCGTCTGCCGGGGATAGTTACCAATATTACTAAGTTTGGTGCATTTGTCGATATTGGCGTACATCATAGCGGTTTGGTGCATATATCGCAACTTACCGATAGGTTTATATCCGACCCCACTGAGGTAGTAAAGCTCAACCAACAGGTAATGGCAACAGTAATCGAAGTAGATACCCAAAGAAAAAGAATAGCGCTTAGCCTGAGGCAAATGTAAAATGAATAATGTATAATTTGGTGTAACGCCGCTTGAAATTTTAGGTAAATAATTGATAAAGAGTCAACTCAAAATTTATAATTCAAAATTAAAAAAGTGTTGTCGATATTAATACCTGTTTTTGACTACGATGTTACCAAGCTTGTGGGTGACTTACACGCTCAGGCTGTGGCTCTGGGTATTGATTTTGAGATAATAGTGCTCGAAGACGGCTCTACTCTGTATCTCGCCGAGAACCAAACAGTAACCTCGCTTACCAATGTAAATTATTCTGTATTAGATAATAATGTAGGACGATCTGTAGTTCGCAATATGCTTGCCGACAGATCCAGATACTCATATCTATTATTTATAGATTGCGATTCGGAGGTGTGTTCAAACGATTTTGTAGAAAAATATTTGCATTTTGTTACCCCCGATTGTGTTATCAATGGAGGTATTGCTTATAATTTTATACAGAATAAAGATAATTATCGACTAAGGCTAAGATATACCGAACGCGAGATACGAACAGCCGAAGAGCGACAACGGCTAAAATTGTCATTTACTACATTTAACTTACTAATAGACCGTAATTTGTTTATGCAAATACGTTTCGACCAAAGGATAAAAGGGTACGGTTATGAGGATTTAGCTTTGGGATATACGCTCATGGAAAGGGGTTATTGTATTCGACATATCGACAACCCATTGATACATAAAGGTGTAGATGATACTCTTACTTTCATCAACAAAGCTGACATAGGAGTGCATAATCTTTGGCGTCTCTACAAGTCGAACGACTATCCAAACCTCGCACAATATTCCAGAATTATTCGCTACTATTCTAATATAGAGCGTTTTGAGCTAACATCGCTTGTCGGCAAAGTTTTCAGATTGTTTCGTCGCCTTATCGAAAACAACCTCAAAGGTGATAAACCCTCGCTAATGCTTTTCGATTTCTATAAGCTGGGGCTATTATGTTTTTACGAGCTAAAAAATCGCTCCAAAAAATTAGTTAGAATTCGTAATTGATTTACTATCTTTGTACTCATTTTTTTTACCAAAACCAACAAGGGTAACAAAGTGCAACAAAATATTGATAAAGAGCAAAAAATAGAGGTTCTGGGTGCAAGGACGCACAACCTCAAAAATATAGATGTCGATATTCCGCGTTATAAACTGTCGGTTATTACAGGATTGAGTGGTAGTGGCAAGTCGTCTTTGGCTTTCAATACCATTTATGCCGAAGGACAGAGGCGTTATATCGAAACATTTTCGGCTTATGCACGCCACTTTATCGGTAATATCGAACGCCCCGATGTTGATAAAATTTCGGGATTAAGTCCAGTAATTGCCATTGAGCAGAAGACAGTATCGAAAAACCCGCGTTCGACTGTGGGTACTACCACCGAAATTTACGACTTTTTCCGCCTGCTCTATGCTCGTGCCGCTGTAGCCTATTCGTACCAAAGTGGCGAGCAGATGGTGCGTTACACCGAGGAGCAGACTATTGAGATGATACTCGACAAATTTGCCTCTATGCCTTGCATAATACTCTCTCCTCTGGTCAAAAATCGTAAGGGGCACTATCGCGAATTGTTCGAGAGTGTACGTAAAAAGGGATTTAGCAATGTCCGAATCGACGGGCAGATGCAAGAGATAAAGCTTGGGCTTAAGCTTGACCGCTACAAAAACCACGACATTGACGTGGTAATCGACAAACTGATAGTGGATAAAAAAGATTTGACCCGTATCAAAAAGAGTGTTAGCCTTGCTATGAAAATGGGCGACGGCGTGATGATAGTAATGGAGAAAGATACGGAGGCTGTACATTACTTTTCGTCGAAACTGATGTGTCCTATCACGGGTCTGTCGTATGCCGAGACCGCTCCGCACAATTTTTCGTTCAACACCCCAAAAGGTGCCTGTAGCAATTGTAACGGTTTAGGTACGGTCAATAAGATTGACATTCGGAAAATAATACCCAATGCCAAGTTGAGTATAAGCCAAGGCGGTATATTGCCGCTTGGAAAGGCAAAAAACAGTGCTATTTTTCATAAACTGTCGGCAATAGGCAATAAGTACGGTTTCGATCTCAATACACCTATCGAGATGATTTCCGAAGAGGGTATCGACGAGATAATGAACGGCTCTGCCGAAAGTCTCGAAATAGAGTTTTCGCAAGGCGACGGCGGTTATTCGTACAACACAAGCTATCAGGGATTGATACACTATATCGAACTGCACAGCGACGAGTCGGCAACGGCTTCGGAGCAGAAATGGGCAGGGCAGTTTTATCGCACTTCGGTATGTCCAAAATGTAACGGCTCACGCCTAAATGAGGAGGCTCTAAGCTATCGTATAGATGGCAAAAATATTGCCGAAATATCGTTGTTACCACTCGACGAGCTAAAAGGTTGGGTCGATTCGCTCCCTTCGATAATGTCAGAGAGTCAGCTAAAGATAGCAGCAGAGATAATAAAGGAGATTTCGACCCGCCTCGACTTCCTATTGCGTGTCGGGCTCAACTACCTTACAATGAGCCGCCCCACCGAAACTCTCTCTGGAGGAGAAGGACAACGCATACGCCTTGCCACACAGATAGGGTCGCAGCTGGTAAATGTGCTTTATATCCTCGACGAACCTAGTATAGGGCTACACCAACGCGATAATATAAAACTAATAGACTCGCTCAAAAAACTCAGAGATATAGGAAATTCCGTGGTGGTGGTCGAACACGATGAGGAGATGATGTTATCTGCCGACTACATAATAGATATGGGGCCGGTAGCAGGACGGCTCGGTGGCGAGGTGATGTTTAGCGGTACGCCAGAGGAAATGCTCCAAACATCGACACTTACTGCCTTATACCTCAACGGCAAAAGGTCAATAGAGGTGCCCAAGCAACGCAGAGCAGGCAATGGCAACCACTTAATACTCAAGGGAGCCACAGGCAATAACCTCAAAAACGTTACTCTCGACATACCACTTGGAATGTTTGTCTGTATAGCAGGAGTGAGCGGTAGCGGTAAGTCGTCGCTTATTAACAAGACACTTCATCCCATATTGAGCAAACACTTCTACCGCTCAAACATCGAACCATTGCATTATGACACTATTGAAGGTCTTGAGTTTTTGGACAAAGTAATAGAGGTCGATCAAAGTCCTATCGGCAGAATACCTCGCTCCAATCCTGCCACATATACAAATATCTTTACCGATATACGCAATCTGTTTGCCGAACTTAATGAGAGCAAGATAAGAGGCTATAAGGCAGGGCGTTTTTCGTTCAATGTAGCAGGCGGACGTTGTCCCGTATGTGACGGCAACGGATACAAGACATTGGAGATGAACTTTCTACCCAATGTGATGATACCATGCGATGCCTGTAATGGCAAACGCTACAACCGCGAAACACTCGAAGTGCGTTTTAAAGGTAAATCTATTGCAGATGTGCTGGATATGACCATCAATCAAAGTGTAGAATTTTTCGAAAATATCCCGCAACTGGTACGCAAACTAAAAGTATTGCAAGACGTCGGGGTTGGTTATATAAGGCTTGGGCAGGCTGCCACTACACTTTCGGGCGGTGAGGCACAACGCATAAAACTCGCTACGGAGCTATCCAAAAGAGATACGGGCAAAACTCTTTATATACTCGACGAACCAACTACCGGGCTGCACTTTGAGGATATAAATGTGTTTTTAAAAATCATAGACCGCTTGGTAAAAAACGGTAATACGGTAATCATAATAGAACATAACCTTGATGTATTAAAATGTGCCGACCATATAATAGAACTTGGTCCCGATGCCGGTGCAGGTGGAGGCGATATTGTTGCCCAAGGTACACCCGAACAGATTGCCGATAATTCGAAAAGCATAACAGGTAGTTATTTAAAAAAAATATTAAAGTGATTGGGAAACATCAAAAAGAGCAACTTTTTTAAGATTGCTCTTTTTTGATGAAACGGATATAAAAAATTGGTATTGCTAATTAAATATATATATGTATCTTTGTGCAAAAAAAATATGAATTGCCCCAAGTGTTTATGTGAAGAAAGTGTCAGATCTGGCATAAT
>JRAN01000054.1 GCA_000768855.1 Porphyromonadaceae bacterium COT-184 OH4590
AGTGCTATTCAAAAAAGATGGAGATGCTAAAATTATCCATACTTTTGCTAATGCATCATCGCAACGGAAGTCTATATATACTTAGTTAGCAATTCCAATAATACTATAGATAACAATGTCGCTCCTAACCATTTATTGAGATATGTCGAAGACCTTTACGGCAATTTGTCCGATACCGAAACCGCCAAATTGGAGGTTAAGTTGATGTCGGTGCCCAAAGATAGTGCTTTAGGACAAGTAAAGGGTGCGGATTCCTATATTCGAAATCTATACCGAATCGTACGGTGCAAACCACATATTAATATAAGGATTAGGTGTCGGAGCTGCTGTTACGGCTCGTTGCATATTCGGTGATATACTGCGTATCATAGATAATCCTGCATAAAATAACTAACTATAATACTGCACATCAACTCAAAATAATTACTAACTTTGCAACAGATAATTATTATTATTTTGTAAACACTAAAAATATAAAAATAATATGGATAATGCTATTATGCTTAATTTGGAAAATGCCGGAGTAGTATTTTCGCAAGAGATAAAAGACAGAGCCAAAGTAGCTTGTGAACTTTTATATAATGCTAAAGGAGAAGGTAATGACTTTCTGGGTTGGGTCAATTTACCTTCGGCTACCACAGACAACCTTTTGGAAAATATACGGCATACTTCACTATTATTGCAGCAGGAGTGCCAGATAGTGGTTGTAGTAGGTATAGGAGGTAGTTATCTAGGGGCAAGAGCTGTTATAGATGCACTATCAAACTCATTTGATGCTGTTATAAGAGACCGTAAATATCCTTTGGTGTTGTATGCGGGGCAAAATATCGGAGAAGATTATTTGTTTGAATTGCAGGAATTGCTAAAAAACTATAAGTTTGGTATTATTTCTATATCCAAGTCAGGTACTACCACCGAACCGGCTTTGGCATTCCGTCTGTTGAGAGAACAGTTGGAAAGACAGCAAGGAAAAGAGGCAGCCAAGCGTTTGATAGTAGCTGTTACCGATAGGTCTCGTGGTGCCTTGAAAACCCTTGCCGACAAACAAGGTTATCGTTCGTATGTGATAGAAGATAATATAGGAGGGCGTTTTTCGGTATTGTCGCCTGTAGGTTTGTTGCCGATTGCTGTCGCAGGTTTTGATATAAAACGTTTGATAGAAGGGGCAAAACTTATGGAGAAAAATACTTCTCAATACATTGAGTTTGAGCATAATATAGCAATGCAATATGCGGCAGTAAGAAATGTATTGTACAACAAAGGTAAAAAAATAGAGGTTTTGGCTAATTTCAATCCCAAACTACACTATATCTCGGAATGGTGGAAACAACTTTATGGAGAAAGCGAAGGAAAGAAACACAAAGGTATTTTCCCTGCATCGGTTGATTTTACTACCGACCTTCATTCAATGGGACAATATCTTCAAGAAGGAGAACGCATTTTGTTTGAGACCGTTATTTCGGTCGAAAAATCTAACTTCGAATACAGAGTTATACCTGATAATGACAATCTTGATGGACTGAACTTCCTTGCTGGACGCAAAATAGACCATATCAATAAAATGGCAGAACTTGGTACAATGATTGCCCACGTAGACGGAGGTGTGCCGAATATAAAAATAACACTGCCACAGCTTGATGAAGCATCACTTGGACAATTAATATATTTCTTCGAAAAGGCTTGTGGAATAAGCGGGTATATGTTAGGCGTCAATCCTTTTGACCAACCCGGCGTAGAAGCATATAAAAAGAATATGTTTGCTTTACTTCAAAAACCGGGTTATGAGGCCGAATATCAGGCTCTGCAAGTACGATTGAGCAAATAAATAATAGAAACCCTGTCAGTTGAACAGGGTTTTTGGTTTTTAATATAATATTTTATAACACAGCTCTTTGAGTAAGTCTTCGGGTGAGGTATTTATACTTCCAAAGCCTTTGCTTTTGGCATCGGTGTGGCGTATATAGCCGATTATACGGCGTAGCTTTGCAATAGGGTAGAGGCGTGCAGCATCGACATAATCCTTTATAAAAAAGCGATTTATGCCAAGACGTTGTGATGCCGCCTCTGACGTTTTGTCAGTAAGTAGTTGATAGTGTAGTGTGTTATGAAAAAAATTAAACAACACTGCCAATGTGGTCTGTATCACAAACGACTTGGGGCTTTTGCCGAAATAATCGACTATCCGAAAGGTTAGCTCTACATTTTTTTTACCCAAGGCATTGACTAACTCAAAGTTGTTGTACTCTTTGCTGATACCCACGTTTCGCTCTACTATTTCGGCGGTTATGGTGTTGGTTTTGCTCGGTGCAATGATTATTTTGAGTTTGTCGATTTCGCTTGCCATTCTAAGCAGGTCTTTGCCAATATGGTTTGCCAGCATATTGGCAGCACGGGCATCGATTTTAAGCCCCTCCTCTTGGCAATAGCTAATAACCCATTCAGGCATTTGGTTGTCGTAGATGGTTGGTGTTTGGAATAGTACTCCTGCTTTTTCTATATCTTTTACATATTTTTTTCTTCCGTCGAGTTTGTCGTACTTGTAGCAAAAGACCAATATAGTCGATTGTACGGGTGCTTTGAGGTAAAGCTCTATTTTGTCGATGTTGCGTTTTAGATTTTGAGCCTCCTTGATGATTACCACACGATGTTCTGCCATAAAAGGGTACTGACGAGCCTCTATAATGGCATCTTCTATCTTTATGTCTTTGCCGTATAATACTCTGAGATTCATATCCTTTTCGTCATCGTTAAGTATGTTGTGTTCGATGTAGTCGGATATTTTATCGATAAAATACGGCTCTTCGCCCATCAGAAAGTAGATTGGGGCGTAGTTACCTGCTTTTAGGTTTGCCATTATTTTGTTGAAACTAACTTTACCGTCGTCTTTTGCCATATTTTAGTTACTTTTGTATCGCGTTTTTGATTGATTATAAGTTGAAATGAATTTACCCGATTTTGAGTTCAAAATTAAGAAAGAAAACGAAAAGTACCAAATTTTCGACCGTATAAGACGTACTTTTGTGGCTCTTACGCCCGAAGAGTGGGTCAGGCAAAATGTTGTAAATCACCTTATTGAGAATCTTGCTTATCCTGCCAATAGTATTGCTAACGAGGTGAGTATTACTTATAATAAACTCAAAAAACGTTGTGATTCAATCGTTTACGATGACGATTTTGCGCCTATTGTAATAGCCGAATACAAAGCCGAGTCGGTCGAAATTACCCAAACAGTTTTCGACCAAGCATCGGTTTATAATCAGAAATTAAATGTACCTTATTTGCTCATTAGCAATGGTTTGGTTCATCTCTTTTGTTATGTTGATAGAGACAATAAGAAGTTGCTTTTTTTTGAACAAATACCCGATTATCAATCGCTTATAACTCATAGAAAGAGTATCTCTTAGCGGTTGTTCTGTGATTTGTTCTTCTTATTATTCTTTTTGTTTTTCTTGTTCTTTTTGGTAAACATTTCGCCACGTTGCAGTTTGGCTTTTTTAAACTCCTCTACACTTAGGAACGAAGCATCTTCTTGAACTTCAAGCTGATAGCCCGATAATATACGAAGGTCGTCCACCACTTTTTTGTCAGTAGCACTCTCTTTGTTACGCTCTATGAGGCTCTTTTTCATATAGTAACATATTAGCTCGGTAAGTCTGCTACGTTTGTTCGGCTCTTCGATTTTGGTGGCAGCCTCTATCAAGCGTTCGATATTTTTACCATAGTGCATATAGCGTGCTTTACCAGTGCTGTAGGACAGGGGAACGGGTTTAGGATTGATATTCTCCTTTTTTACTATCTCAAACGGATAGTCTATATCGAGCTTAAAATCGGATATGATAGCAAGATGATCCCAAAGTTTGTGTTTAAAGTCCTCTCTATCACGAAGATATGGGAACATCGTACCCATTATTCGGATAATGGTATTGGCACACTTGGTGCGTTCTTCTTTATCCTTGATGTTTACGGCGTACTCTACCAAATTTTGTATGTTTCTGCCATATTCGGGCAATATCAACTCTTTTTTGGGATTAAATGTTATAGGGTTTTTCATCAAATGTTTGATTATAAATAATTTATCTGTTTAGTTTTTTGTAATAAAAATTTTTTTGTCTTTTGCAAAGATTATTAGCCGACTATTGGCGATTTTGGTTTAGTACCTACAAACTCTTTCAGATAGAAAGGCTCAAAATAGGCTGTATCCTCAAAAATACCATTTGCAAACTTCTCTTGTGCTATTGCTACCATATTGCTGCTCAATGGATTGATATTGTCGAGAAAAATAGCGTTGTCGCTCACTATTGTTTGACGGCACTTGTCGGATCCATTACCGCAGAAGAGTATCTTTTGTGTCTCCAACAGGTCGGCAAACGATTGGTTGTCAATTATTTTTGCCTCTGTTTGGGTGATTTTGTCAAGTTTCCCGTCGAAGAGAGCTGTATATACCTCCATTCTTCGGGCATCTATCATCGGACAGTAGAGTAGGCTATTATCTCCGTATTTTGCAATTGCCTCTTTTGCAATTATTTGCAAAGTGTCTACCGCTATCAATGGTATTCCCAAAGCGTAGCACAGCCCTTTGGCAGACGATACTCCTATGCGTAGTCCCGTGTATGAGCCGGGTCCGGCACTAACGGCAACGGCATCGGGCATAACCGAGTTTTGGCGTGCAAAGTTAATAATTTCTTCCAAAAAAAGAGGTAGTTGCTTAGCGTGATTTTGCGGTTGTGTGCAAATTTTTTCCGATAGTATTTCGCTATCTCTGGCTATCAGAGCCGAGCAGATGTTTGTTGAGGTCTCGATACTAAGTATTACTGCCATAAACTATTTTTTGATTTTTAATTTTTGTCCTATTTTTAAGTTGCTGGAATTTAGTGTGTTATCCTTTTTTATCTTTGCCACTGTAGTGTTGTAACGCTTGGCAAGGGAGTATAGCGTATCGCCCTTTTTTACACGATGCCAAATAGTATCTTCTGCCACTATGTTTGAATGTGTTTGAATGGTGTCGGGTATTGCTTTTGCAGTCTCTGTTGTGGTTTGGCTTTGGGTCTCTATCAAAGAGCCGATTAGTAGATTTTGTCCTGCCAGTATGTTATTGTCCGTAAGGTTGTTAATAGAACGGATAGAGTCTATTGGTATGTTGTATTGTTTTGCTATGGAAAATAGCGTTTCGCCTTGTACCACAGTATGATATGCTTTGTTGGAGACAGATTCTTCGGCAAATTGCAATATCGGCGGAATACCTGATTTAGAGTCAAATACACGACACGCCGATATATAGCGGCTCGCATAGTATGGTTCGCTCGATTTTGAGATGATAACACCTCGCTGGGTCGAGGAGTGTATAAACTGAAAAACACCGTTCTCGTCGATAGAGTCGGATACCACCATTCCCACATGCCCAATTCGCTTACCTCGCCGTCTGCCGGCGAAAAAGACCAAATCGCCTTTTTTGATGTTATCCTTAGGCACATCGCCGTATGCTTTGTATTGTTCGGTTCCTGTGCGTGGCAGATTTACTTCAAAGTTTCTGAATATATATACCATAAAGCCCGAACAGTCGAAGCCTTTGGGAGTGGTGCCGCCGTAGCGGTATCGGGTGCCGATATAGTTGCGACTATAGTCGACTATTGCATTGATGGTATCGGAGTAATTGTTTGGGGCGGTGCTTCGGCCTTTGGCTGTAAAATTCTTGTTTGTGAGCGTATAATCATAGGCGTTGGCAGCGATAAATGGAACTGACGCTGTCAGTAGTAATATTGTGATTATCTTTGTGTTAAACAGTGGTTTCATATTGCGTCCAAACTTTTTAAAATTTTATAAATACGTTGTACAGGTAACCCCATAACATTGTAGAACGACCCTTCGATACTCTCTACTCCTACGAAACCTATCCACTCCTGTATGCCATAGCTTCCTGCCTTGTCGAAAGGTTTGTAGCGGTCGATGTAATACTCTATTTCGTCGTCGGTAAGGTTCGAAAACGTTACTTTGGTCGATACCGAAAATGTTTCACGGTAGTCTGATGTGCTTATACACACGCCAGTAATCACCTCGTGTTTACGCCCGGCCAATGTTCGGAGCATTGTACGAGCCTCTGCCTTGTCGGAGGGTTTGCCATAGACCACACCATCGACTACCACGATTGTATCGGCGGTAATAAGCAGTGTATCGGCTGTGATAAAGGGCTTAAAAGTATCAGCTTTTTGCTCTGAAAGGTATAATGCAACCTCATCTACAGGTATATAGTCGGGGTAAGTTTCATCGAGACCGTCGATAGTTTTCACCTCAAAATCAATATCTAAACTTTTGAGCAGATGCTGCCGTCGTGCCGATTGTGAGCCGAGTATAATGTTGTATCTGCGTTTTTTATGCATTTATTAATGAGTAATTCCCACGGTGAGCGTATGAAGTTTTTTGCAAAAATACAAAATAGTTTTCAAATGATGGAAATTAGTTTTAAGTTTTGGTTGTAATGTTAATAAAATAAGCGTTTAATTAGTATTTCTATGTTTTGGCGATTATTAATGTATTGTTTGCTTCGGTCTATGGAGGATTTATTTTTTTGTAAACATAAAAGAATTAGACAAAAAATTATTAATTTTGAGGCAAAATATAGGTTTACACTACAAAAATATGGTAAAAGAAAATTTAAATAAAATATTGGGTGATATGCCTGATAATGTACAACTTATTTGTGTTTCAAAATTTCATTCAATCGAAGATATTTTAGAGGCATATAATGAAGGACAGCGAGACTTTGGCGAAAGCCGTGTGCAGGAGTTGTTGCAAAAACAACCTGCTTTGCCACAAGATATTAGGTGGCATTTTATAGGACCATTACAGACCAATAAGATAAAACAGATTGTGCCATTTATATCTATGATACAGAGTATAGAAAATATGCGACAGATAGAGGAGATACAGAAATGTGCCACAAAAATCGATAAAAAAATCAATGTTTTGTTGGAGGTTCATATTGCACAAGAGAAGCAGAAACACGGCTTTTTGTACGAGGAAATAATTGATTTTTTTTCTAATCGCATTTATGAACAATACCCTAATATTGAGGTGTGTGGTATAATGACTATTGCTACTCTTACCGATTCGGAAGCACAAATATCAGAGGAGTTTGCTCGTTCCCGAGACATTTTTGAAAAGATAAAAAATATTTACCCAAATCCCAGTTTCAAAGAGTTATCTATCGGTATGTCGGACGATTATCGTTTGGCAATAGCCAATGGTAGTACTATGGTGCGTATAGGTTCTAAAATTTTTGGAGCCAGAGAGTATAAATAAATATTCGAATGTATTATAAAATTAGTTGTAAAAAAAAACAAAAGACTTTTGCTCTAAGCACAGGCTTAGTTTTAGCATTACAAACACAATGTATAACAGTATAAAACTAAATTAATAAATGAAAAATATTAATAAAACCGAGCCATTCAAACCGACTATTCGGAAGACAAACTTCGGAATACTAACAACATTACTTACAGAATTTGGAGTTTCGGCTAAAGATAGTATCTCTATGGAAGAAAAAACGCTTTTGGCAAATTATGTTGATAAAGAAGATGAATCTTATGATTTGGTCTATACAATTATTGACACAAACAGCAATGTCGAAAGTTTTATAGAAGATGACGGTATTTTACCAACACTTTTTTTGAGTCCCAAAGGAGAAAATTATGTTTCGGTAATTCCGTATCACCCCGATAAAGATTTGGAAATCAGTATTCCTGTGTTTAATAGAGAAAATATAGAGTTGCCAAAGGGAAACAGACCCTTTGTAGGTGATTTTATTGGAACTTCAAATCAATTTTCAATCTTTTATGGTGTTGATATTTGGTCTGATACCAAACCCGACAAAATGCTTGCAATCGAATTTAAAAATGGCGTGATAAAGAAGAAGCATAACATAAAAATAGCTCTTCCAAGAAACAACAATGTATTTATTGCAAATGACGAAATTCATTTACTCTCGTCCGACGGAAATATTTGGCATCATAGACAGATAGACGAGCGAGGAAATATTATAAGAGAAAGAAAAATTAAATCCAATCGGGAATACTTTTTGCAAATATTGAGTCTGTCTTTTACCGAAAAGTCGTATATACTTTGCGAAGAAGACGGAAAAATAGCAATAGAGGTAGTCTATACCGACAACGAATGTGAAACCACCGAATTGATAGATATAGGTAATGAATTTTTTAATACTTGGAGACCTGTAGAAATATCCAAAGGCACTTTTGTTACCAGATTTAACGGAGAATTTGGCAATGGTTGGTTAGTAACGAAAAACGACCAATTGTTAGAGATATTTTACAGCAAAGGAGAAAAAGGATTTAAAAACTTATTGACAAATGAAGTTTTGGAAATGGGAAGAGAACATTTGGTAATTTCGAGCATTAACAAAACCAAAGATAATAGTTATGCAGTTGTGTTTCACCCAATGACTGACCCCAAAACCAAAAACAGGGAGATAATAGTATTAAATCGCGAAATGAAATAACAACTCACTAACATCAAACACAATGAAGTTGAGGAAAGAGATATTACCCGACTTTGAAACAGCCGAAAAGCTTTATCCTGAAGTTTTGAAACTCATTTTGGAATTTACCGATTATTGCGACGAAAACGGATATGAAGACAATATCGAGTGCCAAAAATTAGAAAATAAGCTTGGTCAGATGACAGGTAAAGATATCTCGCAGTATAATCTCTGGGAGTGGTGGGAAGAAGAGGGTGCCGAAGTTTTGGCTTTTAGAATTTCATTACCCATTCCCAAAGTTGTCGATACAATCACAAAAGAAGAGTTGATCGAAATAGTCAAAAGGCTAAAAACTTTTGTGATTAGAGATGAACAAGATACATCATTAAAAGCACAGTTTCACTACTATCTTAACGACTACTTTATAGATTTTCTAAGACTAAACTTTGAGACTTTTGATCACAACCTTTTTCGAAGAAATAGGGACAAAAAAGGAAACTATTTTGAATACACTCAAGACGAAATAGTTGCAAAATTATGGAATAACATAGACTCCCAAAATAATTAATTAGAAAAAAATGAAAAAAGAGATTTTAGAAAGAATAAAACAACTCGGAGGAAATATCGACCGAGTTAAGGGAAATTCTTTGGCAGAAGATATACTTGCTATAACATTTGATACAGTCCTCTATCCAAAGCCCAAAGATACCCCTTGGCAAACAGCCGAAGATACAGAGCCGATTTATGGAATCGAGGAGTTTATCGATGCAAACAAAGAGCTTTTTAAAGCCGATAGACAGGCTTTTTATAACAAAATAATCGAAAAATATTTTTGCTTGACAGAAGAAGGTTTTGGGCAGTTTTTTTGGCAACCGATGCTTTTCACACCTTTCAAAGAGGGGACGGCAGACTATGAAGAGTGGTATTGTGATTTTACAGACGAAAATACCGATTTGACCCAGATAATAAAGGTTACCAACGACAAAATGCCCGACTTTGTTCAAATATTCTACAGCTACGGGTTTCCTGACAGTTATTATATCTGTCTGTCAGACCCTCATCCAGATAATCCAACTCTATTCGGAACCGACCACGAAGTATATTTTAGAGAGGTAACAAACGAAGGAAACCTTGAAGATTTTTTGAACACATTTATGACCAAAGACGAACTTTTGGAAACAGTAAAACAACGAATTGAAAGATAATATCACGAAATAAACAAAAATAAATTATGACAAAAGACCGAACCTTAGAATTAATGGAAAAATATCTTGATGGAGACTATAGAGTTTCGCCGATGGCTCCTTATAAATCGACCATTGAAGATATTCGAGATGTCGAAAAAGAGCTGGGGATAGCTTTTCCTGATGAATATATTGCCCACTTACTTGGCAAAAACGATGAAATATTGGGAAATAGAGGAGTGTATATTGAGGTCAAAGAGGATATATGGCGAAGACCAAAACTTTATGATGTTGCACCGTTTTGGAATTTTTTGTATGGTTTTCATACGTTTACCGCTTGCAAAGATAGTGCCGACTGGATGAAGCTTGATATAGAAGGCAAAAACTTTTTAGCCGATACGGGCATAAAGGCTGTTCCAATATTAAAGATTGTGTCCGACACAAACATCTATTGTGTTGACGAAAATAAACAGATAGTAAAATACAATCACGACGAAAATATAATTGAAAATACCAATATGAACTTTTGGGAGGTTTTTGAATTTGAGTTAAAAGAATTAAAGGAAAGAAAAGAGAAAAAAACGACACAAGCCAAATAATAACTTGATATATTATGTTCAATTCGGGATAAACTTTTAGAATTGATATGGAGGCGCCAATTTTTGAAATAACAGAAGAAAACAATCAACCAAACAAAAGATACCGAATATTGAATACAATATTAGAATACTCGCATTGCAAGAACAATTTAACAACAATATAAACAAATTAGTTACAACAAACAATTCTGAATTTGAAGAGACTGAGTTTGTTGCAAGTGATTTTGTCGAATTTGTAACTAAACTAACTAACAAGAATATTAAAAAAGAAGTTTTTGGAGCAAATTATTTGGAAATAGAGGCTCCTTACAAATATAACAGTAACAATCGAGATAGATATTATGGCAAAAATAAAAATAGGGCATTGTTAAATAAATATATCAATCTCATTGTTTAGCTTTAGAGAAAGAAGTTTGATGGATATTTCTATCATATGTTTAACTTGCTATAACACTTCACTTTTCGTTTGAACCTTGCGAAATAATGCCTTATTCTACTATTATAACTTTCAGCCGTATAAGTTTCTGTCTTTGTTTGAATGTGTTTTACCTTAGGGAGAAATTCCTTGTAACTACTCCAATAGTTAGAATAATGCACTGATGTAGGAATATTTTTTATCTTCTTCCAAAGCTTTACTACCGTACCTGTGCTTCTGTATCCACAGACAAAAGAGATAAATCGTTTCCAAATAGATCAACAGTAATTTATACCGGGAAGTAGTTTTTTTTGAACCTATATATGTGTGCATCTAATATAATTCAATACGGAAACCGACTCCTCCTTTTTGTTGTACATCAACCCTTTCATACCATTCTTTTACCTAATAGTAAACGATTGTATGACTTATTTTCAATATCCGTTCGATAACCCTAAATCCCTGCCTCTCCAAATACATCTCCAAAGCTAACCGACGAGTTGTAGTTGATTTTATATCAGACCTCTGTTTAACATTATAACGATAATGACATCTTTATGATGATTTATGCTTCCACATCTCAGACAATCCATAGTTTTTTTTAGCAAAGATAATATAATAATACTATAGTAATTTAACAATGCCGATGCTTTGGATTTGGTGATAAGAAAGTAAACCATTCGAAAACGGACCAACTGGTTATATTGCGTGCCTTTGGGTTCATTGTACGTTGTATAACAGCGACACAGCGACATAATAAAAAGAGGTAGTCTCTTGTTTGGAGGCAACCTCTTCGTATTATGAACAATTAAAACCAATTTTTAAGTAATTTATTTGCTATTTTTGGCTTGTTTTACGATAGCTACAAAAGCCTCTTTGTTATTCATAGCCAAATCGGCGAGTACCTTTCTGTTTATAGTGATACCCGCTTTGTGCAAAGCACCCATAAGTTGAGAATATGAATAACCTTCCAAGCGTGCAGCCGCATTGATACGCTGAATCCACAAAGCACGGAAAGAACGCTTTTTGTTTTTTCTATCGCGGTATGCATATTGCAACCCTTTTTCCCAAGTGTTTTTTGCGATAGTCCAAACATTGCGTCTTGCACCAAAATAACCTCTTGTAAGTTTTAAAATTCTTTTTCTTTTTGCTCTTGAAGCTACGTGATTTACTGAACGTGGCATAATTTTTAATGTTTTTTTGAAAGTCAGTGTTCTATTTTTGAAACTTTTTTACTGAACATTCGGTTAATACTTTTTGTTAATTAACACTTAACGGAGACCCAACATTGCTTTTACATTCTTCTCGTCGGAAGTATGAATAGTTCCCGTATACGTAAGATTACGCTTCCTTTTGTTGGTCTTCTTGGTCAGAATATGACTTTTGAAGGCATGTTTCCGTTTCACTTTACCTGTTCCGGTAAGGGCAAACCTTTTTTTGGCACCGGAATTAGTTTTCATCTTAGACATTTTCTTTTACGTTATTTATAATTTATTATTAAAAAATATTTATATACTTATTTCTTAGATTTAGGTGATATGTTGAGTATCATTCTTTTACCTTCAAGTTTAGGAGTGTTGTCGGGCTTGGCTATATCTTCCAAATCTTCCATAAATTTTTTCAACAACTCTTCGCCATGCTCCTTAAACATTATCGAACGACCTCTAAAAAACACCGATGCTTTTACCTTATTGCCCTCCGCAATAAAGTTACGAGCGTGTTTAAGCTTAAAGTTATAGTCATGTTCATCTGTTTGAGGTCCAAAACGTATCTCTTTTACAACAACTTTTACGGCATTAGCTTTTATCTCTTTCTCTTTTTTCTTTAGTTGATATAGAAACTTCTGATAATCCACTATCTTACATACTGGCGGGTCGGCGTTCGGCGAAATCTCCACCAAATCCAAACCCAAATCTTCAGCCTTAGATAAGGCGTGCTCTATAGTATAGATACCTTGATCTATATTATCTCCAACCAAACGAACGCGAGCAACGTGTTTTATCTCTTCATTAACACGATATTTACTCTCTTGGTTATTACGACTATTGAAATTGTTTGCTATTGTAATATCCTCCTAATTTAGAATGAACAACATTAAAAAAATAGTGTGCAAAAGTAATACATTTTTTTGATTTGACAAACAATGTGTTTAGTTTTTTTCTAAAAACACAGGTCTTAATCAAAATTTATATAAAGAGTTAATATACACTACTATGTATCACCACCCCAAAATGTGAATTTTTATAATTGATAAAATCATAAATTATAGTTACTTTTGCACTATAGTTAATAGAAACAAAAAAAACACATAAGTATATGCAAGACATTATTTTAGAACTCAAAGAAAATATTATTAAAGCATTAAATCTCGAAGATATGTCGCCTGCCGATATCGACGAAAACGCACCGCTTTTTGGTGATGGACTCGGTCTCGACTCCATCGACGCATTGGAGTTGATAGTATTGATGGAAAAAAACTATGGTATAAAACTTAGAAGTCCTAACGAGGGCAAAGAAATATTCGAATCGGTAGTATCTATGGCAGAGTATATCAAAGCCAACAGAACCAAATAAACAAATAGTTCGGTTGGCAAATGTCTCATTTTTAGGATAAAAACATTTTTGAGACAGACTATATATTTGGCAAAATCAATCTTATTTGCTCAAAAACAGTAAATTATAGAATGAGAATATTTGTTACGGGTATTGGTATAATATCGGCAATAGGCAACAATGCAACAGAGACAACACAATCGTTTATTCGGGCTAAATCGGGTATATGCCCGATACGGTATTTGAGTACATCACACAAAAATCTTCTTGTGGGCGAAGTTAAACAGACCAATGAGGAGATGAAGCGTTTCTTAGGCATTAGCCAAAGTACTCCATCTATACGCACCGCTCTAATGGGAATGATAGCTGTAGAAGAGGCAATACGGTCGGCAATGTTGGACAAAAAGACGATGTCCGATAGTATGTCTGTGTTAATAAACGGTACCACAGTAGGAGGTATGGACAAAGTAGAGGATTTTTATACCGATTTTATCGAAAACGATACCAAAAACGAATATATACATATGCAACATTGTGGTACTTGCTCCGAGATGATTGCCGACTACCACAGATGTTTCAAAAAAGTAAATACTATCTCCACCGCTTGCAGTTCGGCTGCAAATGCTATCCTGTCCGGGGCAGAAATGCTCAGACAAGCAGAAGCCGATATAGTGGTAGCGGGTGGTAGCGAATGTATTACCAGATTTCATCTAAACGGATTCAACTCGTTGATGATTATAGACGAGTCGCCCTGCCGTCCGTTTGATGCTATGAGGCAAGGTCTAAATCTTGGTGAAGGAGCGGCTTTTGTAATACTGGAGACAGAAGAACACTTCAATAAAAGAGCCGTACAATCTAAACCATTGGCGGAATTTAAAGGGGGAGCAAATGTATGTGAGGCTTATCATCAAACAGCCTCATCGCCCAATGGAAATGGAGCTTTCAAAGCTATGAAAGTTGCTCTTAAAAATGCTAACCTGCAACCATCGGATATAGACTATATAAATGCTCATGGCACAGGCACTCAAAACAACGATTTAAGCGAAGGAATAGCGATACAACGGTTATGGGGCAATGAGATACCTTATGTAAGTTCGACCAAATCGTTTACAGGGCACACCACAAGTGCAGCAGGAGGAGTAGAGGCGGTAATATCTATTTTAGCTTTACAGAACAGCATTGTACCTCAAAACATTAACTTTGAAAATCCTATGCCGGAGTTGAACTTTTTGCCTGTGGTAGAAAAAACACAAAACGTAAAACTGACGAATGTTATATCAAACTCTTTTGGATTTGGAGGCAACGACACAAGTCTGATTTTCTCTAAGGTTTAATCCAAATGTCTCTATTACTGTGAAGGCAAATATATATATAAATGCTATAAAGCAAATATCCGCTCAGAATGCACTCTGCGAAGAGTGGTTTGAAAAACCGATATATTATAGTGAGAATTTCGTAAAGTCGTTAGACGAAGATTACCGACAATATTTTTCGCCAAACGAAGTACGACGATTGGGTAAAATGTTGAAAAGGGCTTTGCTCACAGCACGTAAAGCATTAGAAAGTAATGAAAACAAATCTCTTGACGCTATTATAACAGGTACAGGGCTGGGTTGTTTAGAAAATACAGAGCTATTTCTCGACCGTATGGTACGCCAAGGCGAACAGATGTTGAACCCAACGCAATTTATGAACTCTACTCACAACACTATCAGTTCGTTGATAGCTATAGATACGGGCTGTAAGGGTTATAACTCTACACATACACATAATGGAGTCTCATTCGAACACGCATTGTTTGATGCTGTTATGTTACTCAACAAAGACAACAACACTACTGCCATGGTTTGTGGACACGATGAGATGACCCCGACCTATTTCAATTTTCTACAAAAAGCCGGATACTTGGGACAACAGGGCGAAACATTCGCCTCAGAAACGGCAGTAGCTATGCTTTTGTCGCGACAACAAACCGATTATTCTTTTTGCAAAATAGAGGCAATAGATATTCTCTACGGACAACCATCGGATATTGTTAATATCTATCAACCACCAACGGAGATAGATGCAATAATGACAGGAATCAATGGTTTCGACAAAAATGATAATATATATACTGATGTTTGCGGTAAGCTATTCGCCGATACTCCTATATTACAATACAAAAATATTTTTGGAGAGAACTATACAGCATCGGCTCTGGGGATATATGTTGCAGCCGAATGTATAAAACTTGGTGTGGTACCCTTGCATTTACTGTACAACAAAAAGCGACCAAAATCAATACGGAAAATACTGTCTTACAACCATTTTGGTGGTAAAAATCATGCTTTTGTATTATTGTCGAAATAAAAATTTTGTCCGATTATGATAAAAACAGTATTACTTTCTATATGTCAATGTTTTTTGCTTGCAAGTGGTCAGGTCTGCTTTAAGCTCGCTGTAGAAAAAATTCACAAGTTTCAATTGTCGTTTGCTTGGTTTTACGATATTCTTACCAACTGGTGGTTGCTTGCAAGCGGTATATGTCTGGTTTCGGCAACAATCCTGTGGGGATACATACTGAAGCATTTCGAATTTTCGATAGCATATCCTGTTACTGCCTTTGCTTATGTATTTGGTATGTTGGCTGCTGCTTTTATATTCGGAGAAACTATACCTCTTAGTCGTTGGATAGGAGTAGTGCTTATAATTGCAGGAGTTATGTTGGTGGTAAAATAAAAAACCGATGAAAAACATTGGGTTTCACATCGGTTTTTTTATAAAAATTTGGTTATAAATAAATTTTTGCTCCGATAAAAAACATACGGGGCAACGAAGGCCCGTATACATATGCAGCATCTTTGAGTTTGCCATAATCAAGGTCTTTTTGATAGGCATCAAATATATTTTTTACTCCTCCGTTTATTTCAAAATTTATTTTATCAGCTATTGGGAAATTATATGCCAGTTTTAGTCCAAAATCCCAAAATGCAGGTGTAATTACTTCCAATTCTTTGTTTTCTTTCCCTTCCTCACTAATGGTATGTTGCACAAGCATACTTCCTGTATGGTTGCCAAAAAACGATGCTCTGAATGATTGGGTAATATAAAAATTAGAAGTGATATAACCATAATAATCGGGGGTACGAAATATTCGTCGTTGAGGAGTAAGTTGGTCAGACCACCTTTCCG
Organism: Porphyromonadaceae bacterium COT-184 OH4590; assembly: GCA_000768855.1. Taxonomy (GTDB): domain Bacteria; phylum Bacteroidota; class Bacteroidia; order Bacteroidales; family Paludibacteraceae; genus F0058. The sequence goes on from JRAN01000054.1 coordinate 16,414, forward strand.
GGTTGTTATATAGGCTCGACTGCAAGGTATAACCCAATTGTATGTCAAAAATATTATCTATACCAATCTTACCCTCAATATTGACACCGTACACTGTTGCTCCCGAACCATTACGACGTTCTTTATAAATTATTGATTTCACGGTATCTTGTCCTATATTTTCAAGAACAAATACATCATTGAGAGTGGTATAAAATCCCTCCAACAACAAATTTGTTTTCATATCTCCGAAATTATGGTAAAAATCGACAGAAGCATTTATACTATGAGAATATTCGGGACGCAAATTATTGGCAAGTTGTATCAATGTCAAAGAGCCACCTACAGCTTCGATGTGAAGATCTTCGTTGTATGTCTGTGGAGCTCTATAACCGCTTGAATAACTTACGCGAAAACCAATTTTTTCGCAAGGACTGTAACGCATATTAATACGAGGACTAAATACCGCATTTTTCATAATATTATGTTTATCCAACCTTGCTCCAAATAGCAAACCTATATACTTGTTTTTCCATTCATTTTGCAAATATGCTCCAAATATGTGTGTGATCTGTTCAATATTACGTCCCAATCCGGCAAATTTATCATGTATAGTATTAAAATTATACTCAATACCTGCTGTCAATTGAGCCGGAAGAAACAAAAGTTTTTCCATATTAAAAGAGTATTTAGTCCCTGCAGCAAAAGTTTTATCATTGGTTTTACCATAAGCATTAGCTCCTTTTTCTGCTCCGAAATAACTGTCTCTATCTATTAATTGTCCTGAGACAAACATATCTATATTGTGTTTATAATCGGAAGAATAAGACTTGAATCTCAGACTTCCCCCATCAATTTTATGATTTAGATATTCGGCTATATCAGATTCGTGGGGAGGGTTATCAAACATATTTCCACCACGTCTAAATTCATGAATATGATGAAATTCTGCTATTAGTTGCGAGTAGTTGCTTGTATTATAAAATCCCCTAAAACCGATATTTTCGGTATTAAGCTTCGGAATATCTGAAAAACCATCTTGGTTTCGGTCGTAAGAATGTCTGTTTTTCAGCATTCCGAAAATATAAATTCCCGCTTTATGATCATTTGATACAAAAGAGCTATTTAGAGATGTATTTATATCAAAACTATTTATTGTTAGCATATTAGTTGTGTTGGCAATCATTACCGAATTTCGCAGAGGCTCTTTTGTGATAATATTTACAATTCCACCAATAGCATTGGAGCCAAATAGAGCCGAACCTCCTCCACGTATTATTTCCACTCGTTCTATCATATCCACAGGAAATTGTTCCAGCCCATAAACGGAAGCAAGTGAACTGAATACAGGACGACTATCAATAAGTATCTGAGAATATTGCCCTTCCAGACCATTGATACGCAACTGACTTGTACCACAGTTACCACAATTATTTTCTACACGCAACCCGGGTTGGAAGCCCATAACCTCTTTAAGATTACACGAAGAAGTTGTCTCAAACAACTCTGCTGATGCGATATTTACTATAATCGGTGCTTCTTTTTTATCTGTTTCGTTTCGTGTGGCAGACACCACTACTTCGCCAAGAAGCTTGGTATTGCTACTAAGCCTTACATGTAGTTCTTTTTCCGTATCTTTTACATTCAGAAACATCTTTGAATACCCTTCATAAAAAAAATCAAGTAGATAGCTTTTATTACCTGAAGGAACATTAATTACAAACCTGCCATTAGTATCAGAAACAGTGTTCAATTCCATATTACGAACCGATATATGTACCCCCATCAAAGGTTTATCGCTATCTTTATCCGTAATTATACCCTGCAAAACAGCTTTATTTTCTGTCTGTTGAGCAAATACAATATTACAAAAAATCATTATTTGTAACACAATCATCATAATTTTAGTAATATAATCTTTCATATATCTTTTAAATTTAAAAGTTAATATTACTTACACTTTCCCTTTAAAGGAGGTTTTAACTTCTTCATAAGAGGAGATTACAAGAGGTTTTGCTGTCTTATCAAACCTACTTTTCATCCACGATTCTTCACATAGACGTATGCCGTCGACTCCCTGTATCATAGTGATACTTCCATAATCAATTAAATTTGTAAAACTCATATTATTATATTTTTTAAATTATTGATATTCTTCAGTTTGTTTTTGAAATAATTAAATTTTATGTTATTAATAAGATATTGGGTATTTTCCCATTAAAAAGAAGTATATACTTTACTATAAATAATGGAAATGATATATTATACATTGGTTATTAGTATTGGAGTAATAACAAAAAAATATAGAAGTTTGATAATTTTTTTTGTATAATATATGAAAATTATATTTTGCAAAATTACTATGAGTAGAAATAATCGCCAATACCTAAAAACAATGATTTTCGATATTAATATCACTATAAAAAGGTATTATTCGAGATATTTTTATAATTAATAAATAGAACACGGTTTATTTTTTGAACTTGTAGAGAAACTATAGAATCCGTTTTATAGCCTCTTTTATTACTTCATTTTCGAATCCTCTGGAAATTGCAAAATTATATAGTTGTGCCTTAGTTTGGTATAGGTCTTTGTCCTTGATTGTCTTGTGTTTTTTAGATAGTATATCGGTCAAAACAGAGATATATTCGTCCGGGTCTATATTATCAATAGCACTCTCTATTAAGAGATTGCTTATGCCTTTTTGACTCAACATAAAAGCAATCTTTGTCTTTCCCCATCGGTTGAACTTGAATTTATCTTTTACAAAAGCATCGCAATAACGTTTTTCGTTGATAAAATCGTCTTTTTTGAGTTGTTCGATTATTTTTATAATATCCGAAACTTCAACCGCCAATTTGTGCAATTTTTCCTTTATGTCGTATTCGCTTCTTTCGCTCGAAATACACAACGAAGCTGCTTTATTTAGTGCTGTTTGATAATCCATCATTCATTAGATTTGCTTTTTTATATACTGCATTTGATAAATCTGTCATTGCCCGATATATCTTTTTTTAATACTATGTCGCGAAATCCTTTGCATGCTAAAAGACTAACTATTTCGTTACCAAACTTTCTATTTATTTCAAAAAAAAGCATACCGCCTTCTTTGAGGTAAGTTGTAGCAAGGTCGGCTATCTTTTTATAAAAAACGATAGGATTTTCGTTATCGACAAACAGAGCCAAATCAGGTTCATAATCAAGTACATTGGGCATCATATCCGTTTTTTCGGATATTGTTATGTAGGGCGGATTTGATACTATGATATCATATTTTTTAGACAAACTGTCTGTTGATAATATATCTGCCTGATAAAAATCTATTGGGGCTTTGTTTATATTTGCATTTTCTTTGGCAAGGTCAATGGCATTGCAAGAAATATCTATAGCATCTACCTTTGCCGTAGATAGTTGTTTGGCTAAACCGATAGCTATACATCCGCTGCCTGTGCATATATCGAGTACTGTTTGTGCTTTAGGATATTCGTGCAATATCCAGTCTACCAACTCTTCGGTTTCGGGGCGTGGTATTAGGGCTCTCCGGTCGGTTTTTATTGTTAGACCGTAAAATTCTGTTTTGCCTAATATATATTGTATTGGTTCGTACTTTTTTAGTCGAGATATGGCATCATTAAGCAGTATCATCTGTTCGTGAGTAAATGCTATGTTGTCGGATATAAGCCTTTGTACTCTATCTATTTTACCGATTTTATACAGAAGTAACGAAACAAAACTTTCCACCTCATTTTGGTTATATAAGGCAGAAAGTTCCGATTTTATATGTTTTATAACATTAGTCATAAAAATAAATTTTGCTATAATCCCTTAAATCTAATCATCTATATATCAGATACAATTAATTTAATTGTCGTGTTTATTTTGAGAGATTACAGATATTACCTTAGTTCAAAAACATTGGCATTAGCAACATAAGCAGCTCTTGGTTTTCTTCATTTTCAAAAGGTACTATTATTCCTGCTTTTGAGGCGTCGGCAAGCTCTACAACTATTTGATTGTCCGACATATTAGATAGTATCTCTTCCAATAGAGCCGCTTTAAAACCAATTTCGATAGGTGCTTCGGAGTATTGGCACAATATCTCTTCTTTTGCCGAAGTCGAAAAATCAATATCTTGAGTTGACACTTCAATCTTGTTTTCTTTTATGTTGAAGATAATCAGTCCTGTACCTTGGTTTGAGAATACCTTTACTCGTTTGATAGCACTCAAAAGCGATGTTCTATCAACTATAGCTTTATTTGGATTGTTTTGAATAACAGCATTATAGTTTGGATATTTACCTTCTATTCTTCGACAAATCATTTCGTATTCGGGCATTGTAAAAGCCACGTTTTTTTCGTCAAATCTTATTGTGATTTTTTCATCTGTTTTTACCAAAACATTTTTTAATGTCAAAGCCGGTTTTTTAGGCAAAATAAACGAGTTTTCAAAACCGATATTGATGTTTTTTATATTGTATTTTACAAGTTTGTGAGCATCGGTGGCTACAAAAGTAATATTATTGTCGAACATATCGAACAGAACACCTGTCATCGCAGGACGAGAATCTTCTTCGGCAGTAGCAAACACCGTTTTGCTTATACCGTTTAAAAGCAATTCGCTTGTCAATTCTATAGTTTGGTGCTCTGTATCAAGTTCTTTTGGGCGAGGAAACTCTTCTCCGTTTTGTCCGACATCAATCCCCAAAAAGTCGCCATTATAAGTGCCACTCTCATTTCTAAGTACAATCTTGAAGCTCTGTTCATCTATATTGAAGTTTAATATCTGTTCGGGCAACTCCTTGAGTATCTCCATTATCTTGGGAGGCATAGCAAATATAAGGTTACCGTTGTTTTGTTCCAGGGTAATAGATGTGGATAGAGTTGTCTCCAAGTCGGTAGCTACTATGGTAAGATTGTTGCCTTCTATACGAAACAGGAAGTTTTCGGCTACCGGTATAGCTGTCTTAGGGTTAATTACCTTTTGCACTATAGCCAACTTGTTGTATAGTTCGTTTCTTGATATGGATAAATTCATAATCTTGATATTTAATTGTTTGTAGTGTTATTTTTGAGGATTTAAATTATTCCGCAAAATTAAAAAAAAAATGATAACCAACAAAATTACGATATCAATAAACAATTTTCAAAGCAGCTTACAATATGATATTCGTTACAACTCATCGGACGAAACTTAAAAAAGGAAACTTGTCTGTAAAGCATAAAAAGTCAAAAAAATAACAGAGACATCGGTAGGTGTCTCTGTTGTTTTGATAACGCCTATTTATGCAAATTGAAAAAGAACTCCAGTCTGCCCTCCTTGCGGTTTTTGACCATTATGTTACCTTTGCGGAAAGCGACGGCGTTTTTCACTATCGCCGGAGCCGCCTGTGTCGTAGAACGAAAAGTAGTAAAAATCTCTGTTTTCGTCGTAAGTGGATATGTTTATCGTAGCTCCGTTGCCGGCGTATCGGATAGCGTTGTCTGCTAAGTTGCGGAAGATAGAGTAGAGTAGGTTGCGATTGCCTTTGACGGCGAGCCCTTCGGGAAGTTGCCACTGCATATCGATGTTTTGCATGAGTATGGTACTATTTTTAGGTCTTCGACGCCAACTTCTTTCCGGTTTTTGATTTTTCTATGAATATTCTTTCGAGCTGTTTGCGAGTGAGCTTGCCCACTTTGTTAGACGGATGAACTACCACAGCCAACGCATAGTATGCTATTATTACCTCTTTGACAGTTTTACCTACTTCTTTCATTTTCTGATGTTCGTCAAACTTGATTCTTCGTGACGCCTGTACTATGTCTGTTGTACCTGCCAACAACGCCGATATTCCAACTCCGCTGCCTCCGCCTGTTACCGAAACACTGCTCGATTTGTTCGTTTTTTTATAATCTTCAGCCTCCTTTTGAGAGACAGGCAATACCGTATCTGAACCCTTGATACGTTGTGAATTGGCACTTAGTGCTACTGCAAATACTGCTATCGTCGCAATAATTAATCTTTTCATTTTGTTGTTTTTTACTTTGAAATTTATACTTATTTTTTACATTGCAAAAATAGTAGTGTGATATTACACGAGAGTGTCGATTTTGTTAAGAAAGGGTTACGATTGTGTGTGCCGATACAGATAAACCCGCATTACGCATTGAGGGGAAATGTAAGAATTTAAGAATTAACAATTAAAATCACCCTACGACTTTCCTCCTTTTGGAAAAGGTGGAGATAATAAAAAACATCCTCCTATCCAAGAGGAGGATATGGGCGAAGCCACAGGAGGAGTAAAAAATAATGAATAATAGAGAATGTTGCTCTCCTTGTTGTTCCAACAAAAGCATGCTGCTACAGATATCAACTTTATAACTCTCATTTTCGATAACAATTGTGTCATACTTTGATTTGGTTTTTTGTTGTTAAATAATCTGTTTGAATTCGACGGCAAAAGTACTTCTCGTATATTACACCATATTTACGTAATTGTTAAGAATAGATTGCATTTTAGGGAAAACTAAAAAAAAGTGTTATACCATTTTATATCATTAACATTACGAGTATTGTTAATTAACTCATAATTATAAAAGCCCTTTCACACAGTCAATGATTTCGAAACGTTATATTGATTGGGTGTGAATAATTAGTGTTTTAGATTGTTGAAAATAGTAATTTTTCGCTACAAGTAAATACTATTTTTTCTTTTATTCTTTTTTATTTTGCCGTTATATCTAAAAGTATTAATTTTGTGCGTTATTTTAATAAGTATTTTTCATAATGGATAAATATACAGTTGTTACCGGTGTTATCGGGGCAGATGTGCATGCTGTTGGGAATAAAATCCTGACTTACGCCTTAGAGCAGGCGGGTTTTAATGTGGTCAATTTAGGAGTAATGGTTTCGCAAGAGGAGTATATCGAGGCTGCAATCGAGACTAAAGCTGATGCTATCTTGGTGTCGTCGCTTTATGGACACGGCGAAATCGACTGCAATGGACTTCGCGAAAAGTGCAATGAGGCGGGGCTTAAAGATATTCCGCTGCTTGCAGGAGGCAATCTTGTGGTTGGCAAACAAAACTTCGAGGATGTAGAGCAACGCTTTATGGCAATGGGCTTTACTCGTGTTTATCCTCCGGGTACCAAGATAGAGAAGACAATTGCAGACCTCAATGAAATTCTAGGTAAAAAATAATGAAATATCTAACTGCGGATTTTGGTAGTACTTACACCAAACTTACCGCTATCGACTCTGATACTGCTACAGTATTGGGAACTTCGCTGGCATTTACCACCATCGAAACCAATGTGATAGAGGGCTTTCGTTTGGCTATGTCTCGCCTTGAGGCGAAGATAGGTCCTTTCCGTTACGATAAACTACTATGTTGCAGCAGTGCTGCGGGTGGGCTCAAAATGGTGGCTCTCGGCTTGGTCCCTGAGCTTACCGCCAAAGCCGCTCGAATGGCTGCTTCGAGTGCAGGGGCTAAGGTGATAAAGACCTACTCTTTCGAAATATCGAAATCCGAAGAGGAGGAGATATACCAAATCAACCCCGATTTGGTACTTCTCTGTGGTGGTACCGACGGAGGCAACAAAGAGGTGATAATATCTAATGCTAAACGTCTATGCGGTATCAATAGAGACTTTTCGATAATAGCGGCAGGTAATAAAAGTGCAACCGACGAACTTGAAGCCATTTTTTCGAAATCAAACAAAAATTGGGTTATCACAAAAAATGTGATGCCCGAATTTAATAAAATAAATATAGAACCAGCCAAAGAGAGTATCAAAGATTTGTTTATCAGCCGTATAATCGAGGCAAAGGGTTTGTCGGCTATTCAGCAGATGAGCGGGTATCAGATAATACCTACCCCTTTGGCTGTATTCAATGGCTGCGAACTGTTGAGCAAAGGTACTAAAAATGAAGCCGGTATAGGTGACCTTATGGCGGTCGATTTGGGAGGTGCCACCACCGACGTATATTCGATGGCATCGGGAGCTCCCAATGTAGATAACGTTATGGTAAAAGGTCTGCCCGAACCATATAGCAAACGCACTGTAGAAGGTGATTTGGGTATGCGTTATAGCCTTCCGTCTCTCTTCGACGAGGTGGGTATCGACGCTTTGGCTCAAGAGTCGGGACTTGCCGAAGATGATATAAAGGCGTGGGTAGAGGCGTGCATTGCCAACCCCGACATTATAGCCGAAGAGGGCAGCACTCAGCAGCGTATTGAGGAACTGTTTGCCCGCAATGCCGTACGGATAGCCGTAGAGCGTCATTGCGGCGAGTACCAATCGGTTTTTACTACTAATGGACAGCTATTTACGCTTGTAGGCAAAGACCTTTCGACTGTGCCTTATGTAGTGGGTATCGGAGGAGCTATTATAAACAACGCACACCCTTTGGCAATACTCGAAGGAGCAAAAAACAGAGGTGTATCCGTAGTTTTACCAACTAAGCCAAACTCTCCAAAGTATTTACTCGACAAAAAATATATCTTCGCTTCTATGGGTCTGCTTAGTGCTATCGACCCCGATATGGCTTTGAAGATAATGAAAAAAGAAATCACTCAAATTTAAACAAAATAACAATGGATATTAGGAACAAAAAATTATCTAATGATGAGTTTTTTTCGCAACGCAGCGAGATTTTACAACAATGGAAAACAGGTAGTGAAGTCAATTTCGACGAAGCGGTAGAGTATCAAAGGTCGATTGCTCACGACAAAAGATTCGGTAACAAACTGGCACAAGCCGTTGAGTGCAAAACCACTCTTATACAACCACGTGCCGGAGTAGCTCTATATAGTGAGCATGTAAAGCTTCTTCAATACCTCGAAGAGGAAGGGGGTGCCGACCTTTTGCCCACTACAGTAGATAGTTATACTCGATTAAATAGATACAGCGAAGCGGAGACAGGCATCGAAAAAAGTCGTGAAACACACCGCTCTATGTTAAATGGGTTTCCTATTGTAAATTATGGTGTAAATGTTTGTCGTATCGTAACATCATCGTTGAAAAGTCCTGTACAGGTAAGACACGGTACTCCCGATGCACGATTGCTTACAGAAATATCCATTGCAGGAGGATTTACTTCCTATGAAGGAGGAGGTATTTCATACAATATACCATATTCCAAAAACCATTCTTTGGAGAAAACGATTGCATATTGGCAATATACAGACAGGTTAGTAGGTATGTACGAAGAGGCAGGGGTATCTATCAACCGTGAGCCATTCGGACCTCTTACCGGTACACTTATTGCTCCATGTATCTCCAATTCTGTTGCAGTTATAGAGGCTCTATTGGCAGCAGAACAGGGAGTAAAAGACATTACTGTGGGTTATGGACAATGTGGTAATCTTATTCAGGATGTTGCAGCCATACGTTCGTTGAACATAGTAACAAGAGAATATTTAGACCGATTTGGTTATAATGATGTCCGTATTACTACTGTTTTTCATCAATGGATGGGAGGTTTTCCACAAGATGAATCGAAATCTTTTGGCGTTATCTCGTGGGGTGCAGCAGCGGCGGCTCTGTCTAAGGCCACCAAAGTGATAGTGAAAACTCCGCATGAGGCTATGGGTGTGCCTACCAAAGAAGCTAATGCAGCAGGGCTTAGAGCTACCAAACAGGTAATTTCGATGCTTAAAGACCAAGATTTTACAAACATACCTGCAGTGATTGCCGAGAGCGAAATCATAGCAAAAGAGATGAAATGTATCTTGGATAAGGTAGAGGAGCTTGGTAGAGGCGACTACGCTTTGGGAACTATCGCTGCTTTTGAGGCGGGAGTTATAGACATACCTTTTGCTCCGAGCAAATATAATGCAGGTAAAGTAATGCCTGCACGTGATAATCAGGGTGCTGTGCGTCTTCTTGATACAGGTAATCTGCCTTTTACAAAAGACATTATTGATTTCCACAAACAAAAACTTGAAGAGAGAGCACACTTTGAAAATCGTCCTGTAAGTTTCCAAATGGTAATAGACGATGTTTATGCTATCGGGCAGGGCAATTTGGTAGGACGTCCTTACTGTAATTAAAACAGTGTCTATTAACTTACGATTATTATATAAATTAAAAGTTGAAAATAAATTACAGATTATAAACTTTAATAATTAAACAACAAACAGTATATATGAAGATAAAGAAAATAGTATGTGCCGCAGGGAAAACAGGTTTTTTCTTTGACGACCAAAAGGCTATTAAAGCCGGAGCAAAAAACGATGGTGCTTTCTACGAAGGCAAACCCGTTACTGATGGTTTCACTGCAGTAAGACAAGCCGGTGAAGCTATTTCCGTTATATTTGTATTAGAGAATGGTGCTTTTGCCTATGGCGATTGCGCTGCGGTGCAATATTCGGGAGCAGGCGGAAGAGACCCGCTTTTTTTGGCGGAAAATTTTATCCCCATCATCGAAAAAGAGATTGCTCCCCTCTATGTGGGTAAAGAGATTACCACATTCCGCCAAATGGCTGATATTGTAGATAAACAGATTAGCCCTTCGACAGGCAAAATTTACCACACTGCTATTCGCTACGGAGTAACACAGGCTTGCCTCGATGCCGTTGCCAAAAGCAAAAACAAACTGATGGCACAAGTAATTGCCGAAGAATACGGTACGGAAATTTCTTCTAAAATAATACCTATCTTTTCACAATCCGGAGATGACCGTTATATGAATGCCGACAAAATGATAATGAAGGGGGCAGATGTATTACCACATGCTTTATTTAATCATGTAGAAACAAAAGTTGGCTTCAAAGGCGAGAAGATAAAAGAGTATGTTGAATGGTTGAGAAACCGTATTATAAAGCTGAAACCCTTTGACGCATATCACCCGACAATTCATATTGATGTTTATGGTACACTGGGTATTGTTTTTGACAACGACGCAGAGGTTATTGCAAATTATATAGGCGAACTTGCAGAGATAGCCAAACCTTTCAAATTACGTGTAGAGGGTCCTACCGATACAGGAGAAAGAGAATCTCAAATAAAAATGTTGCACGACATACGTGCCATAATGGATAGCAAAGGTATTGATTCCGAAATTGTAGCAGACGAATGGTGCAATACTTTGGAAGATATTATAGATTTTTCAAAACAAAAAGCAGGGCACATGGCACAAATAAAAACGCCTGATCTGGGTGGTATCAACAACACTATTGAAGCTGTGTTATATTGCAAGCAACACGGCATGGGTGCATATCTGGGCGGTACTTGCAATGAGACTAACCGCTCCGCCGAAATATGTGCTCATATAGCAATGGCTACTTCTCCTGTTCAATATCTGGCAAAACCGGGCATGGGCGTAGATGAAGGCTATATGATTGTGTATAATGAGATGAGTAGAATACTGGCTCTAAAAGACAAGATTTAGTGGTAGATAAAAAACAAAACACCGTTGACGTAATATTTTCGACAGATTACACAACGGTGTTTTTATACATTAATTAAGAATTAATATAAAAGAATGTAAAGTGTCTTATATGTGTTCTAATGTATTATAAAGTATAAATAGTTGTCCCTTAAAAACCATCGATCATCTGATATTTAGTAAATTAATCTTCGAAACCCTTTGATAAATCTGCAAGTTTTCTTACCTTTGTAAT
>JRAN01000055.1 GCA_000768855.1 Porphyromonadaceae bacterium COT-184 OH4590
CTGTAAAACCTGCTTTAACGCTATCTTCTGATTGACATTTATAACATTTCATAGTGCAAAATTATAAAATATATTTTAAATTAACAATGCCAAATTTTCCCTGATAAAGGTATGTACATCACTTTCCTTGTAATAAGTTTTATGGTATACTTTATGGAAAGGTAACTCACCTGAACTACGATAACATTGTAGTGTTCGCTTACTTACGTTTAATAACTGGCATAAGTCCTGATTGTCGAACAGTAACTCACCATCCAACATGTTTCTGTGCCTACCCATTTTGTCAAGAGTCTTGTCTATCCGATTGAAACGATCTACAATGCGCTCCATCCATGCTTCAAAATATTCTTTGCTAATATACATAGTATTTTTATTGATTATAACCCATCAGAAAATAGTTCTGATTAGACGGGTCTTTTAAAATTATCTCTTTTTCTCTCATAAATTTGATATAACTTTTGGCTGTCCGCTCTTTTACATCCATTATCTGTTGGATATGATCGCATAAATCTATATAAGCCATACTTTTATTTATGCTAAAAATCTCACATACAACATTTACCAATTCTTTTTCCTTACGTTTCTCTTTTTCTTCTCTCGGTTTTTCACCACGATGTACATGCATTCCCATATTTTTATCCCAAGAAAAGAGCATAAGCGGGACATCGAGAGGGCTGCCATCACGTACTTTTAAGGCTTTTACTACAGATATGGTTGGGTTCTTATCTATCTCAATAGATAAAATAGCAGCAGCTTTACGCTGTAGTTCAGAACCAAGATGACCTCTTAATTTAAGACCGTTAGGAACATAATGAAGCACACAAATTATACATGTCTGGTATATTCCGGCTAAACGGTATAACTCTTCCACAATACGAATACTTTCTGCTTCATCGTTTACTGAGAGTACCAAATCTGCAATACCGTCAATAACTACCAAATGGATACCTTCATATTGGTAATGGTATTTATCCATACTTTGGATAATAGCCTGCATCCTCTCTTTACGCGACATTCCCGTAATAGAAAACGCTTTGAACTCATCCGGCTTTTCTTTTAGCTTTGCTCGTCTTAGCAAATTCGATGTGTTTTTGAAAAGATGTACCTCTGATTGTTCCGTATCATAGAGTAAAATGGCTTCTCCTTTAGAATTGCTCTGCACATTTACACCTAATGTATCTACATATAAATTGTCTTGTTTTATAGAGCCTGCGATGATGGAAGCCACATAATTGCTTTTCCCTGTTCCTTCTCCTCCCGTAATGCAAAGGATGTTCCCTTGTGTACCGAGAGGAACATCTCCTGCTGAAATAATTTTCTCTGCCTTTGCAGGAGGATTATCGAAATCGATTTCACATGACTTGAGCATGGTCATGGTCTCCTCATATAGGTTATCGAGAAAATCAAGAAACAATTTGCGAAAGTTCTCCCTGCTATTACCCTTAATAAAATAATCAGTAATATCCTTGTCTTTTTTTTCACCAGACAATGGAAGTGTAAGTCGTTTCACGCCATAACATGAAAGTGCCTTTTCGTGTCTTATGGCAGCATCTATTCCTGTTTTATCTGTATCGTATAGTAAAACGATGTGTTTAAACCGAAATGTTAATTTGTAAATGATTGCCGGAGGAATAGTCGATGTTTCACTATTGAAGCAAATAGAGTGGAACCCGTGTGCTGCTAAAGTCATCACATCTTTTTCACCTCCTGTAATAAATAGCGTATCTCCTTTTGATGGTAGTTGCTCCAATCCAAAACAGTATCCATCACCAATATTGCCTCCATACAAAAAACGAATTTCGGAAAATGGACGATATATTTTGACATACCGTTTACCTATATAACCGAATATGGGTTCTTTGTCGGATGAAATACAGGTAAATGGTTTGTTATCTCTATTTATACTTTTAAACTCTTTCAGAGATACGGTTTTATATAGCTTCAGGATATTGAGAGTGACACCCGATTGTTCCCAAAAATCCAACTCTTTTTGAGTAAAAGGTTGCTGTATAATATTGTATGACTTCGTTCGGTGAGGCTCTGTGATTGCTTGTTTATCTTGTGGATATACTTGTTTCATACCACAAACTGTGTGGTTCGAATTATCCAACCCCAAGGACATATCGTAATTTATAGTTTTCAATATCTCAATGAAATTGTTCCCTTTTCCACAGTCTAATCCTTTTAGCTTACCTACAAAGAAAAAACAGTCTCCACTATATTCATCATTTCCAAAATCTTTTATACGGTAAATACCATTTTTTCTGTCAAAATAAACATTGCAGGATGCCTTGTTGTCATTATACAATGGATTAAGAAAGTTTCGCCCGATTTTAAATGGGATGTCTATATAGTATTTAAAAACATCCAACCCTTTATTTGTCCGTTTTAACAGCTCGTCTTTGTTTAGCATACAAGGTATAGTTATTGATAAGGTTATTTAAACATTCTTCATTGCTGCGAATTCTCTTTTCATTCAGCATTCGTTTGATTTCGGCAATAGTATAATAGGATTTCCCAGATATAATAGAATAAGAGATAATGCGGTTACTACGTAACCTCTGTAATGTACGCTCACTAATTTTTAGGAATGTGCAAACTTCATAGCTGTCTACCCACATTTCGTCGGGATTGACTGTCTCATCCTTTTGATGGTCTATGACAAATTTTGCTATGGTGTTTATTTTGGTAACCAATTCCTTATAAGCCTGACTGTCTATTGTTATAACTTCCATCTTTACAACTATTTGGTATTGCTAATTAAATATATATATATATGTATCTTTGTGCAAAAAAAATATGAATTGCCCCAAGTGTTTATGTGAAGAAAGTGTCAGATCTGGCATAATAAAAGAAAAGCAGCGAT
>JRAN01000056.1 GCA_000768855.1 Porphyromonadaceae bacterium COT-184 OH4590
CCATGAGAGCTCTTTGGCTGCTTATCAAAACAATAAGCGAGAGCCCATTTGAAAATCGAATCTCACTTAAAGAGAGTTTTTAAGGGATGACTAAATAGTTCAACGATTAAGTAACTCAATAATTCCTACTTTTTACATTATTCATTTATCCCTCCCATACACCTCTCTATAAATAGTCTCTTTTATTTCCGCAAAACGGTTGTCGAAATCGTCGATGTTATAGCTCATAAGGTGCATGTCGACTGCATTTTTGGTCTCATCGTATGGCGGTTGGGTGTAGGGTTGTGAATGCAGGCAAAACCCAAGTCGGATATAAAACTCGATACGGCGACTAGTAAGATTGTCCACAGCAGGCTCTACCTCCAAGATTACAGGCATATCGACCTGTTTTACAAACTCACGAAGTGCTTTTGTGCCATTGCCTTGGCCTCTACAAAAGCTGTCGAAGGCAAAATGTTCGATATATACAAAGCTCGTAAAACGCCAATAGATGATAAATCCGACTGTTTTGTTGTCATGGTCGAAGACCTTGATATTTACCGTAGTACAGGTAGCAAAGGTATTTACAAGTTGGGCAAAACTTCTTCGCTCGTCGGCGAGGAACGAATTTTCGTAAATGTGTCTTATACGCTCTAATATTTGGGTCATAGTGTGCTGAAATCAATTGTGTGTGTGTAGTTGGCGGAAGCAGGCGGAGTGTCGACATAATGCAGGTTTGGAGGTACCGAACCGCAGTTTCGGGCAATGTCGAGCAGGTCGATGTTTGGGTCTGTTGCTGTTACTTGCAGCCGACTCTTTACCAGTGCTATCATCAAAGGCAACGTACCTTGTCGGCAGTTGGTAATGAGTATAGTGCCTTTGTCGGGAAGTTGTGCAACTATTTGGGCGAAATTGTTATGTCCTCTAAGCTCCTTATGAGCAGTGCGGGCTATGTCTCTGCCTTTGTAGATGTAGTTTTTTAACACCTTGTCGGCAAAATAATCCGGAGTTTCGACCTTTTGGGATATTTCTTCGTATTTATCAATGAATATCTTACGCACATCTTTCGACAATGAGAGCAGTTGTAACTCTTGGTTGGTGCTTTCGAGAGTACCATAAGCTGTTTTCTCATCAATATCATAAACATTAATACGCTCCTCTACAACAATATCGACACGCCCTTTGCGAAGCAAAAACTCATCTTTGGGCAGTATATGTCCTATACCGTGGATAATTACGGGTACTATGTCGAGCTTAAGGTGTTGGGCAAGATAGAAAGCACCTTTGCGGAAACGCCCTATGGAGCAGTCAGCCGAACGCGACCCTTCGGGAAATATCAGTATGGAGTAGCCCTCATCGGTAAGCTTTTTTAGACGGTCTATATTCGCTTCTATGCCGTTGGCAACAGGCACAAAGTCGGCATAACGGATAATAGCTCCATAAAATGGATTGTGCCACACCCAGCTATTGGTAAGAACCACTATCTTGGGCGATAGCATAAGGATATAGAGAAGGTCGAGGTGGCTTTGGTGGTTGGCTACGATTATGGCGGGTTTATCGAACGTTTCGTCGTAATGGTTGTGAACATAATGTTTTACTTGAGGCATCATAGTGGCAAGGAAACGAAACCCCTTGCAAAGTATGCGGTGGAAAATATCTTTGTTTCGTCTGTTTTTGCCGCCAATTGTTAAGAGAAAAAAGCCTATTATAGTCATCAATATGGCGGATACTATAAATACTAAAAAGCTAAATATGGTTTTTGCGCTATTCCATAGGGTTATCGGCATAATGCGTTGTTTGCCGTTTCGCCTGTACACAAGCCATTTGTAAATAAGAGGAGGAATAGTGTAGGCACATATTACAACGGCGGTCATACCTACTATTGTAAGTTCTGCAAGCGACTTCATAGCGGGGTGTTGGGCAAAAATAAGTGTACCTATAGCCACAAAAAGTATAGTCGCCGAGAGCAGTATCGACGTTTTGAAGCGTGCCAACATCTTCCGACCGAATGTGTATTCGTAAATCAACCCTTCGGTAATGAATATCGTATAGTCGTCGCCCTGCCCAAATATGAATGTGGCAAGTATAATATTTACAATATTAAATTGAATATCAAATATATTCATCAATCCCAAAATCCATATCCAACTCACCGCAAGAGGCAAAAATGTTATGGTTGCCAGTTCGATACGTCCAAACGAAAAGAATAGAAATATCGCCACAATGATACCACAAATGTAAAGCACTCGATTGAAGTCGTCGGAGAGAGCCATTACCAATTTTTGCATAAAAGAGCGGTTGTCGAATGCATACGTAGCATCTGAATTGAATATTTCGGTTGCCTTCGCCTCTTCGATATTGCCTGTTATTTGGGTAAATATCATTGTCTTGTCGCTTTCGATATTGATGTAGTTTTCGGCTAATCCTTCGAGATTGTCGTAGAAGTATGCGAATGGTTGGGGGTGGTACTCTTTGTTGAGAATATGGTCAAAACCGTCAAAAGTCCCTGTCACAAAGCCCTGGCGAGTTGCCTGAACTTTTATTTGAGACATTAACAGCTCTTTGCGATTTTTCCAAAAATTGTTCCATCGTTCAATACGTTCAGTTTGAGTCTTTTCGGTGGGGAAAAAGGCTCCTATACCCGATATATTTAGACTATCGGATTTGTCCGAAATCCTATTTTTATTACTTAAAAACGGTAAAATCTTCTCTTCGTAACGAGAGAGTGCCTCTTGTGGCGTATTACCTTCGGCGACAATATAGATAGTATTACCCTTTTGGGAGGTAGAGGTAATATACTCCATAATTGAGCGCTGCTCAGCGTTCATATAGTTGATATTGTGTATATTGGCGTCGAATTTTGCTCCTGTGCTAAAAAATAGCAGCAAAAAGGTTGCCGATACAAATATCGTTACCAATATCTTATTATTTTCTGGAGAAAAGTTGGTTATTTTGTTTAATAATAGTCTTGCTCCTTTCGGCTCTTTAGTCGATGAATGTTGATGTTTAGCCGATTTATTGTCTCTAAGAATATGAGGAAGAAAAATAAGCACAAAAATAATGGTGCCTATGAGCAATAGCGATGAGAAAAGCCCCAAATCTCGCATTGCATCAGAGGAGATAAAGAGTAAGCTTAGAAAAGCTCCTACCGTAGTGATATTACCTATAAGTAACGGATTGATAAGCTCTTTGATAGTAGTAAGCCTTGAACCGACGTGTTTAAAATGTGTCAGGAAGTGCAGTGGATAGTTGATAGCAATACCGAATATTATAGATGCAATGCCAATTGCTATTATCGATAATGTACTTTTGAACATCACTATCACTCCAAGTGAAAAGAGAGCTCCAAAACCAATCGATAATACAATCAAAATTAGTTGTTTAGGGCTTCGAAAAAACCACAGCAGCAATACCAATATCACTACTCCCGATATACCTACTGCCATCATACTGTCTGCCTTTATTCGTTCGGCGTTGCTAATAGAGATAAGAGCCGCCCCAAATGGTATGAGTTCTACCTTGTTGCCAAACTCGGTGCGTGTACGGTCTATGGCTTTTCCGATTTCTAAGGCAAGTAGTTTGTTCTCTGCTGTCTCCGACGATCGGTGCGCCGATGTTATGGCAACGATACACTCGCCGCAGTCGTTGAATACAAAGCCGTTGTCGGTATTGTAGTGGTCGTTTTGGCGGAATACTTCGAGCTTTTTTAGAGTGTTCGACGATAGCATCATAGGGTCGTTTATCACTATGTTACGCATAAACGCTCCCATCGGCGACAGCAGTATATTTTTGTCGGCTTCGAGTTGATTGGCTATGCTGTTGTGTGTTATGAGGCTGTCGATACGCCGATAGTCGCTATCGGTAAGGTATATAGGTAGGTTTTGCAGGATAAAATCGGTGGTTTTGTTTACATGTTCACTGTCTATTTCGTAGAAAATATCTTTGATACGACCAACCGTGTCTGCTTCTTGCAAGGTTTGGGCAAAATAAGTGGCTACATCAGTTAGTAACATCTCATCGAGAGTGTCGGCTTTGTGTGATATTACAACCACTATTTTGTTTGCTCCGCCTACCTTTTGGTATGCTTCATTTACTCGTTTGTTGTTGTCATTTGTGGGCAAAAATGATGATATATCCTCCACAAAATCGACCCTCGCCACCGACCACGCAAGCAACACTACAATAGCTGCAAACATAGCCACCAAAAGCCTTTTGTTTTGCTCGAAAAACTTAAAAATAGCTACAATGGCTCGGTTCATCGTTGAGAAAATCTATTTTCATTATATAAAAACCAATTGAAAAAATGGTTTAAAAAATCTTTAATGTTGAATAAATTCGCTTGTGTATATAGTAAATTGTTAATTAACAATATTTATTTCATTGTTGAGCTTTGCGGAAATATACTCTTTATTTCTTGTTTTATTTCGTATGTAGTTAATTAATACATCCCTAAGTGTTATTCCGAGAGTTGATATTTCGGTGTATTCCGCCATTGGGTATAGATGGTCGTTGCCAAACGATAGGTAGTCGTTGGTTAGTATCCTGTAGTTGTATGTGGTGTCGATAGGCAGTCGATTTAATTTCACGTCTTTACCTTCGCCTTTTTCGATTGTCATAGCTATGCCCGATGTAACCTGTCCTCCTTGCGAGGCGATTATTTGACACAACTCCTCCATCTTTTTACCGGAAATGGTAAGTATTACCACATTGTTGTCGAATGGTGATATATTGTAGATGTCGCCGATAGTGATTTCGCCCTGTCGGAGCGAGTCGCGTATGCCGCCGATATTGGTAATGATACAGTCGTACGATTGTCGCTTTTGACGGGCATACTCGCCCATTGCGTTAGTGATAAGGTTGCCCAAAAGTGATTCGGGCAAACTTGCTTTCATAGTCATTGCAGCATATCCGATTGGTACTCCCATAACGGTGTCGAGAGTGGCTTTGTACGGTGCTATCCAACGGCTAATTGCGTTAGTATCAGCTTTAGCTGTATGTATAACAGGTATTAGTTCTGTATCAATTACTTGTGGCTCTTTTTTCTGTCCGCAACCATAGATTACGGCTATTGTTGTGAGTAATAAAAATATTTTTTTCATATAAATGGTCATCAGTTTATTATATTATGAAATTATATGCAGTGCAAACAACAATTCAATTTTTGATAGACAAAAACTCATTTTCGAGACGTTCGATAGTGATTTCGTTTTCTTCGAGAGATAGGATTATGCTGCCATTATTTATCAAAACCGCTTTTTGACAAATAGCTTCTACCTCTTGCAGTATATGTGTCGAAAAGAGTACACTACGCTCTTTGCCGAAGTCTGCTATCAGTTGGCGTATCTCGAATATTTGGTTTGGGTCGAGCCCTGTGGTTGGTTCGTCGAGTATCAACACTTTGGGTTTGTGGATAATAGCCTGAGCCAGCCCAACGCGTTGACGATAGCCTTTCGAGAGTTGGCGGATAATCTTATGAGATTCGGATGTTAGACCTGTCTTCTCTATCACTTCGGCAACAGCCTCTTTTTTGTTTTCTATCATATATAGTTCGGCAATATGTGTAAGATACTCTTTTACAAACATATCCAAATATAACGGATTGTGTTCGGGAAGATAGCCTATATTTCGTTTATAATCAATAGCATTTGGAAATATAGTTTCGCCACACACTTCAAGTGTGCCACTATCTTGTATTATATAACCTGTGATTATCTTCATAAGAGTCGACTTGCCCGCACCGTTTGGACCGAGCAGTCCAACTATTTCGTTGCTTCCCACCGACAAAGAGACTCCTTTGAGAACACTCTTCTTATCGTAGCTTTTAAATATATTTTCTACTTTTAATGACACTTTGTGAGGCTATTATTTTGTTAGTAAAAATGTGAGTCTAAAAAGCACTGTCGGGCAATGCCTTATTGTTTTTTTAATGGTATTTATACAAAGAATAATGGTATTGTTAATGTGGTAAAAACTTTAACAATACCATTATTCAATACATTAGATTATGCGTTAAGTTTTTCGAACTCTTGCATACACTCTACCAACGCCTTAACGCTCTCAACAGGACAAGCGTTGTAGATAGAGGCACGGAAGCCGCCAACCGAGCGGTGTCCTTTGATACCTACCATACCGCGTTCTTTTGCAAATGCCATAAAATCAGCCTCTTTGTCTTTGTACTGTTCAGCCATTACAAAACAAACATTCATCAAAGAGCGGTCTTCTTTTTCGGCTGTACCTACAAACATTTTATTGCGGTCGATCTCGTCGTAAAGCATACCGGCTTTCTCTTTGTTGATTTTGTACATTGCTTCGAGTCCGCCGATAGATTTTACCCATTTCAAAGTTTCGTGCATAACGAAGATAGGAAATACCGGAGGAGTGTTGAACATTGAGCGGTCTCTCTCTTCGGTTCCTACGTGTGTGCGGTAGTCAACCATAGTTTGAAGTTTGCGGTCGAGTTTGCCTAAAAGGTCTTCTCTTACGATAACGAAGGTAACGCCGGCAGGACCAACGTTTTTCTGAGCACCACCGTAAATCAAACCGTACTTTTTAATATCTACAGGACGGCTCATAATGTCCGATGACATATCGGCAACTAATGTTACAGGACTGTCGATATCTGTATGAATTTCAGTACCGTAGATGGTGTTGTTGGTAGTGATGTGGAAATAATCAACATCAGTAGGAATGGTGTAATTCTTAGGAATATAAGAGTAATTCTTGTCTTCTGAAGATGCCACCACCTCAACTTCGCCATAGAATTTGGCTTCTTTAACAGCCTTTTTTGCCCAAACACCTGTCTGTAAGTAGGCAGCTTTTTTGCCTAATAAGTTGGCCGGAACGTGGAAAAACTGAGTACTTGCACCACCGCCGAGGAACAATACTTTGTAGTTGTCGGGGATGTTGAGAAGCTCTCTCCAAAGGTCGGCTGTCTCTTTCATCACACGTTCCCAACCGGGAGTACGGTGCGATATTTCGAGCAATCCGATACCTGTGCCATCGAAATTACGAATAGCCTCAATAGCCGATTCTATCGCAGGCTTAGGAAGGACACAAGGTCCAGCATTGAAATTATGAAATGTCTTCATTTTATATAAGTATTTATTAATTAAATATTTACTGATGATGATAAAATTTTTCAAAGTTAATAATTAAAAACCAATTGGGCAAGAAATATTTGATTTTGTGTAATAAAAAGATATTATAACTATCTATTATGTTATAATTGGTTGTTTTGGTGTTATTTATGCAATAAATCTTATCTACATCTTGGTTTATAATCTTACCGTTTTATATTTCAATAATGTGGTTGAAAATAATTTGATGTGAAATATATTGTGAAAAAATAAATATAAAACATTGCTTGTTAATTCAAAAAAAAGTATTACCTTTGCAATCCCTTTAAAAACGAGGGATTTATGAGTAATAAATTTGTACTTACTCGTTGGTAATAAAGCGTTTATGGTTATGTATTGCAAGCGAAAGTTTGTAGTGGTATAATTGCTTTTTGTGGTATTGTAAATATAAATTTTATTTAAATATTATTATTAACACCCGATGCCCTGAGGGGTTGAACGGGAAAAAAATCAAACAAAATGCCAGGATTAATAGGTAAAAAAGTCGGAATGACATCAGTATTCAGTGCAGAGGGTAGAAATATTCCTTGTACTGTAATCGAAGTTGGTCCTTGTGTGGTTACTCAGGTGAAAACTGTCGAAAAAGACGGTTATCAGGCTTATCAGTTGGGCTTCGAGGAGAAGAAAGAAAAGCATACCAACAAAGCAGAGGCCGGACACTTTAAAAAAGCCGGGGTAACTCCAAGACGTAACTTAGTAGAGTTTGCAAGTTTCGAACAGGAACTCAAAGCAGGAGATACGCTCACTGCCGATGCCGTTTTTGAAGAAAACGAATTCGTTGACATTGTGGGTGTGTCTAAAGGTAAAGGTTTCCAGGGTGTAGTAAAACGTCATGGATTTGGTGGAGTTGGACAACAGACGCACGGTCAGCACAACAGAGGTCGTGCTCCGGGTTCTATGGGTGCAAGTTCGTACCCTTCTAAGGTAGTAAAAGGTATGAGAATGGCAGGACGCACAGGCGGCGACCGTGTTACTATTCAAAATCTTCAAATTGTGAAAGTTATCCCCGAACATAACATTGTTATAGTAAAAGGTTCTATTCCCGGGGCAAAAGGTTCAATTGTTTTAATTGAAAAATAATATGGAGGCAAGAGTATTAAATATTCAAGGTAAAGAGACAGGAAGAACAGTTCGGTTAAACGATTCTGTGTTTGGCATTGAGCCTAATAATCACGCTATCTATTTGGATGTAAAGCAGTACTTGGCTAACCAACGCCAAGGTACGCACAAGTCGAAAGAGAGAAGCGAAATCGCAGGTTCTACAAAGAAGCTTGGTCGTCAAAAAGGTGGCGGTGGTGCTCGTAGAGGAGATATAAACTCGCCTCTACTTCATGGTGGAGCTCGTGTATTTGGTCCAAAACCAAGAGATTACTCGTTTAAGTTGAACAAAAAACTTAAACAACTTGCTCGTAAATCGGCTTTTGCTACTAAAGCAGCCGAAGGAGCTATCATTGTTGTGGAGGATTTCAGCTTTGAGACACCAAAGACAAAAGCATTTATCGAAATCACTAATAATTTGAATATCAGTGGAAAAAAAATATTGTTGATACTTGGTGAAAACAACAAAAATATCCTTTTGTCGTCGAGAAACTTGCCTAAGGTAAATGTTATAACTACCGACGAATTAAGCACATACAAAATACTCGACTGTGCAGTACTTCTCATTGCAGAGAAAGCTGTGGCAGGTATTGATCAACACTTTAAATTAGAGGAGGAATAATATGTCTATAATCATTAAGCCTATTGTTACGGAGAAGATGACAAAGATTGGTGAGAAATTCAATCGTGTAGCTTTCCGTGTTAGTCGCGATGCTAACAAAGTAGAGATTAAAAAAGCAGTAGAGGCTTTGTATAATGTTACTGTTAAAGATGTTAATACTATTCAGGTAAAGGGCAAACACAAAAGTCGTTATACAAAAGCAGGCTTAATAGAGGGAACAACTCCTTTCTATAAAAAAGCTATAATCACTCTTGCTGAAGGAAGCAATATAGATTTTTATAGCAACATTTAATATATTAATTAAGAATTTGAGAAATTAGAAATGTAGTAATTTGGAAAGTAATATCGAAAATTGCGTGA
Organism: Porphyromonadaceae bacterium COT-184 OH4590; assembly: GCA_000768855.1. Lineage (GTDB taxonomy): Bacteria > Bacteroidota > Bacteroidia > Bacteroidales > Paludibacteraceae > F0058. The sequence continues at coordinate 9,196 of JRAN01000056.1, forward strand.
GTAAATTTCTATTATTCGCAGGTTTCTATATTTCAATATTCTTGTATTTATAAAAAAACAATAAAAATTAAATGGCAGTACGTAAATTAAACCCCACAACACCGGGGCAAAGACACAAGATTATTGGCATGTTCGACACAATTACTTCGACAGTGCCAGAGAAATCGCTTGTGTTCGGCTTTAACAAAACCGGCGGACGCAATAATCAGGGAAAAATGACTATGCGTTACATCGGTGGCGGGCACAAGAGAAAGTACAGAGTAATTGACTTCAGACGTACTAAAGACGGCATTCCTGCTGTCGTTAAAAGTATCGAATATGATCCGAACCGTTCGGCTCGTATCGCTCTGCTTTATTACGTTGATGGAGAGAAAGCGTACATTCTTGCACCAAATGGATTGCAGGTTGGACAAAGATTACTCTCGGGAGCAGATGCAGCACCAGAAGTTGGTAACGCACTTCCTTTGGAGAATATTCCTCTTGGAACAATAGTTCATAACATTGAACTACGTCCCAGACAAGGTGCAGCCCTTGTCCGCTCTGCAGGAACATTTGCTCAGATTACATCTCGCGAGGACAAATACGTTATTGTAAAGTTACCTTCGGGCGAAACTCGCAAGATATTAGGAACATGTAAAGCTACTGTTGGTAGCGTTGGTAACTCAGACCACTCTTTGGAGCGTTCGGGCAAAGCCGGACGAAGCCGTTGGTTTGGCATTCGTCCACGAGTTCGTGGTGTGGCTATGAACCCTGTTGACCACCCAATGGGTGGTGGTGAAGGTCGCGCATCGGGCGGACACCCACGTTCAAGAAAAGGTCTGTTGGCTAAGGGTAAGAAAACTCGTGCACCTAAAAAGGCATCGAGCCAGTACATTATTGAAAGAAGAAAAAAATAACGATTAAAACAGAGTAAAAATTTATGAGTCGTTCATTAAAAAAAGGACCCTATATCAACCTGAAACTCGAAAAGAAAATTCTTGCCATGAATGAAAGCAACAAAAAAACCGTTGTTAAAACTTGGGCAAGAGCATCGATGATTTCTCCTGACTTTGTAGGTCATACAGTAGCAGTGCATAACGGTAACAAATTTATACCTGTGTATATTACCGAAAATATGGTAGGACACAAACTTGGAGAGTTCGCTCCTACACGTATATTTAGAGGACACGGTGGTAAAAAGAAATAATCCGTTAAGATTTTTAATTTCATTTAAAAAGGAAAAAAGTAATTATGGGTAAAAGAAAAAGAATATCTGCCGATAATAGAAAAGAAGCTAAAAAAACACAATATTTCGCCCGTCTTGTAGATGTACCTACTTCGCCAAGAAAGATGCGTTTGGTAGCAGACCTTATCCGTGGTGTGGACGTAAATAGAGCATTGGCTATATTGCGTTTCTCTACAAAAGAGGCTTCGATAAAAATGGAAAAATTGCTTCGCTCTGCAATTTCTAATTATGAACAGAAATCGAATCAAAAAGCAGAAGATGGTAATTTATATGTGAGTGCAATCAGTGTTGATGCTGCTCGTATGCTCAAACGTATGCGTCCGGCCCCTCAGGGTCGTGGTTATCGTATCCGCAAACGCTCGAACCACGTTACACTCTTTGTAGAATCAAGAAATGTTATTAATAATAATTTAGAAAATAAGCAAGATGGGACAGAAAACTAATCCAATTAGCAATCGTTTGGGAATCATCCGTGGTTGGGATTCAAACTGGTATGGTGGAGACAATTTCGGCGATACCTTGGTTGAAGACAGCAAGATTAGAAAGTATCTCAATATTCGTCTTGCTAAAGCAATGGTTTCGAGAATTGTTATCGAAAGAACATTGAAACTCGTAACTATTACCGTTTGTGCAGCTCGTCCGGGCTATATCGTGGGCAGAGGCGGCGAGGATGTGGAAAAACTAAAAGAGGAGATAAAGAAAATTACCGACAAAGATATAGAAATAAATATCTTTGAGGTAAAAAATCCCGATTTGGATGCCACAATAGTAGCAAACAATGTAGCTCGTCAAATCGAAGGTAAAGTTGCTTACCGTAAAGCTATTCGCAGCGCTATTTTCAACTCAATGAAAAATGGTGCCGAAGGTATCAAGATTCAAATATCAGGTCGCTTGAACGGAGCTGAAATAGCTCGCTCGGAGATGTACAAAGAGGGGCGTACTCCACTGCACACTTTCCGTGCCGACATCGATTATTGCCACGCTGAGGCGCTTACCAAAGTAGGACTTATCGGTATCAAAGTTTGGATTTGCCGTGGCGAAGTTTATGGTAAAAAAGACTTAGAGCCTAAGTTTGAAAACGAGAGAGATAAACGTAATTTTGCGGGCAGACGCAACGAAGGCGAACGTCGTCCGAGACGTAACGAAGGCGAGCGTCGTCCAAGAAGACGTAATAACGAAAATAAAAAGTAATTGTTGAACGAATTAAAAATAATTAAGTACTTATGTTACAACCTAAAAAGACAAAATTTAGAAGACAGCAGAAAGGACGTATGAAGGGCAACGCCCAACGTGGTAACGAGTTATCGTTTGGTTCGTTTGGCATCAAATCGCTCCAATCCAAATGGATTACCGGTCGTCAGATAGAAGCTGCTCGTGTAGCCGTTACTCGTCACATGCAGCGTCAAGGACAGGTGTGGGTAAGAATTTTCCCTGACAAACCAATTACTAAAAAACCAGCCGAAGTGCGTATGGGTAAAGGTAAAGGTGCTCCAGAAGGATTTGTTGCTCCTGTTACTCCCGGTCGTATGATTATAGAGATAGAAGGCGTTCCGTTCGAATTGGCTAAAGAAGCCTTGAGACTTGCGGCACAAAAGCTACCTGTAACAACGAAATTTGTTGTTCGTAGAGATTATGATTTTAGTACTAATGCTTAAAACAAAGGAATTAAGGTATGAAAATTAACGAAATTAGAGAATTTACGGACACCGAACTCCGCGAAAGAGAGTTAGCCGAAAGAGACAACCTCACCAAGATGAGACTCTCACACGCTATCACGCCGTTAGATAATCCTCAATCTATCAAAGAGGCAAGGAGAACAATTGCACGTATGCAGACAGAGGCACGTATGCGTCAATTAAAACAACAACAACCTAAATAAATTGTATTCTCAAATGGAACAAAGAAATTTAAGAAAAGTAAGAGAAGGTGTTGTTTTCAGCAATAAAATGGATAAATCTATTACAGTTGCTGTTAAGTATAAAGAAAAACACCCAATGTATGGTAAGTTTGTGAACAAAACGAAGAAGTTTCACGCTCATGATGAAAAAAATGAGTGTAATATAGGCGATACAGTTCGCATTATGGAGACTCGTCCGTTGAGTAAAACAAAACGTTGGCGTTTAGTAGAAATCATTGAAAGAGCTAAATAAAGTATGATACAACAAGAATCAAGATTAAGAGTAGCAGATAATAGCGGTGCAAAAGAGGTTTTGTGTATCCGCGTGCTTGGTGGTACCAGAAAAAAATATGCCACAATTGGAGATACTATTGTAGTAACAGTGAAAAGTGCTCTACCTTCGGGTGATGTTAAAAAAGGGACTGTCAGTAAGGCTATCGTGGTGCGTACCAAGAAAGAGATAAGTCGTCCTGATGGTTCGTACATACGTTTCGATGACAATGCTTGCGTTCTATTGAACAATGCAGGCGAAATTCGCGGTAGCCGCATCTTCGGACCGGTAGCTCGTGAACTTCGCTCTACTAATATGAAAATTATTTCACTTGCACCCGAAGTGCTATAATTATGTGAAATAATTTAATTTATAACTTATAATTAGTAAGTGATTAAAGATGAGTAAATTACATGTTAAAAAAGGCGATAACGTGATAGTAATCGCAGGCAATGATAAAAGCAACAAGCCACGTAGAGTTTTGGCTGTATATCCCGACAAACAACGTGTTTTGGTAGAGGAGGTTAATATGGTGTCGAAAGCCACCAAACCAAACGCCCAAAATCCACAAGGTGGTGTCGTAAAAAAAGAGGCTCCTATTCATATCTCTAACGTTATGCTTATTGATCCTAAGGATGGTAAACGTACACGTATTCAGAGAATTAAAAATGAAGAGGGTAAATTAGTTCGTGTAGCAGTAAGGTCAAAGGAGGTAATAAAATGACAACCACAACATTAAAACAAGATTACAAAGAGAGAATTATTCCTGCATTGATGAAAGAGTTTTCTTACACAACAGTTATGCAGGCACCTAAGTTGAAAAAAATTGTTCTCAATCAGGGACTTGGAATGGCTACTGCCGATAAGAAAATTATCGACACGGCTATAGTGGAAATGACAGCTATTGCGGGACAGAAGGCTATTGCTACATATTCTAAAAAGGATATATCAAATTTTAAGTTGAGAAAAAAGATGCCTATCGGTGTGTGTGTTACACTTCGTGGTGACAGAATGTATGAGTTTCTTGAAAGACTTGTGCGTGTGGCGCTCCCTCGTATCCGCGACTTCAAAGGTATTGAGAGCAAACTCGACGGACGTGGCAACTACACTTTAGGTATCACAGAGCAGATTATCTTCCCCGAAATTAACATTGATACTATTAATAAGATTTTGGGTATGAATATCACTTTCGTAACATCTGCTAACACAGATGAGGAGGGCTTTGCTTTATTGAGAGAATTCGGATTACCGTTTAAAAAAACTAACTAAAAAAGATAGAAGAATATGGCAAAAGAATCGATGAAAGCACGCGAAGTAAAACGTGCAAAACTTGTGGCAAAATATGCAGAGAAACGCAAACAAATGATTGCGGAAGGTGATTATGATGCTTTGCAGACCTTGCCTCGCAATAGTTCTTATATCCGTCTTCACAACCGTTGCAAAATAACCGGGAGACCAAAAGGTTATATGCGTCAATTCGGAATATCCAGAATCCAATTCCGCGAAATGGCTTCTAAGGGACTTATTCCGGGAGTTAAAAAGGCAAGTTGGTGAATAAATATTTTAAAAACAGGCTGTATCATAATGAACGATATAGCCTGTTTTATGTAATATTAAATTTATTACATAACATTAAAAGTAATGTGATTTCGATCTAAGCGGGCATTAATCTTGAGCTATTGACAAATTTCCGATAGAGGTTCATTTATGGTTTCTTCTCAAAGAAAGAGTAATTCACCAAAGCCTATAATATATTTGTAATAAAGTTATCAAAACTTTGATTACGAGCGTGTTCAATCTTACAAATGTTTTTCAGTTTATCATTAACGGTTTCATAAGAGCTCGTTTTCGAAACATGATTTTATCGTACATAAGCACTAGAGCATTCTTCATGTTCTTCTTTATATTGGTTACAAGATGTACGCTGTCAATAAAAAGTTGTTCGAACAGTCCTTTGGAAATCTGGTCTTTATCCCCCAAAAGATTTCCGAAGTTGCTCTTGTGAAAGTCCATCGATTTGAGAGGTTCTCTGTCGTCTACGTTTCCGGGAGTAAGTATAAAATCTAAGATTTCTCCATTATCGTTGATTATCAGATGCCGGTACATTTTGCCTAAGCAGAGCATACAACAATGCCGAACCTCGGTAGGTATCTAATGATATGTATTATATGTTATTTGCGGAGTGGATTTGTTGTAAGTCATAGACAAAGCCACGAGTGTGATAGTTTTTACCCACCTATTCTCTTCCAAACTTATCTTTACTCTACAACTGATCAGAAGAATTATCGATTTATAAAGCCATTAAAAAATTTTTTTGAGACAAGAAAACAAGGCAGTCTTTTACATTCTTAGTTATAAATACAGTTTCTGTTTTCTTTTGTATCTGCTTCGTTTTCTTTTATACCAACTTTATATTGTCCTGTACCAAGTCGATATTGTCTTGTACTTACTTCATATTGTCTTGTACCGACTTTATATTGCCTTGTACGAACTTCAAGTTGTGTTATACGAACTTTATATTGTATTGTACCGGTTTTATATTGTGTTCTACCTGCTTTAAAAAAAGGACGTGTTTTAGTCGTCCCTTTTTATTGTTTACTCACAAAAATATTGCTAATTTATTTGTTGTAAAGTGTTACAGTTTTCTGAAAGGTGGTTTTACTACTTCAGCTTTTACCTCTTTGTTACGTATAAGAACAGCAATTTCGGTGCCTGCTTTGGTAAATTCAGGTTTTACATAAGCCATACCAACACCAACCTTAGCAGTTGGCGACATACAACCCGATGTAGCTACACCGATAACATTACCCTTACCATCGGTAATTTCGTATCCTTGACGAGGAATAGCCTTCTCTTTCATCTCGAAACCGATTAGCTTACGACTTGTGCCATTTTTGCGTTGCTCAGTGTATAGCTCGCCATCTATGAGATTTTTGCCTTCGGCAGGTTTTGTAATCCAACCTAATCCGGCTTCGATAGGCGATGTTGTATCGTCAATTTCGTGTCCGTAGAGGCAGAAACCCATTTCGAGGCGTAGAGTGTCGCGTGCACCAAGTCCTATAGGTTTGATATCAAATTCTTTACCTGCTTCAAATATAGCTTTCCAGATAATTTCTCCATACTGTGGATAGAAATAAAGTTCAAATCCACCTGCTCCGGTATATCCTGTGTTAGATATGATTACATCTTTTGCTCCGGCAAATTCGCCGACAGTAAAAGCATAATACGGTATGTCGGTTAGTTTTATTGAAGTCAATTTTTGAAGCACCTCAGTAGCTTTTGGACCCTGTATAGCAAGTTGTGCAATATTGTCAGAGGCATTTTCAATAACTACACCGTCAATTTTATTAGAATTAAGCCAAGCCCAGTCTTTATCAATGTTTGCAGCGTTTATCACAAGCATGTATTTGTTCTGCTCATAATGATAAACGATAAGATCGTCAACTATACCACCTTTCCCATTTGGGAAGCAATTGTATTGGGCTTTACCTATGGCAAGTCCTGCTATATCGTTACTACATACGCGTTGCATAAAAGTAAGAGCGTTTTCGCCTTTAACCCAAAATTCGCCCATGTGCGAAACGTCAAAAACTCCTACGCTGTGACATACTGCGAGATGTTCGGCATTGATACCTGTCGGGTATTCAATAGGCATATTATAACCTGCAAATTCGTGCATTTTTGCTCCGAGAGCAATGTGTTTGTCTGTAAATGGAGTAGTTTTCATTATTAAATCTCTATATTTTTATTGTATTATTAAATTGAATTATTTATTTGCTACTATTTTGATAATGTTTTGTATAACCTCTGTAGCTTTTTGCAACGACTCTACGGGTACAAACTCATATCTGCCATGGAAATTGTGTCCACCTGCAAAAATATTGGGACAAGGCAGTCCTTTGAAAGATAGTTGTGCTCCATCAGTGCCTCCGCGTATAGGTTTCACTTTGGGTTCTATGCCGGCTTGTCTGATAGCCTCTAAAGCAGTGTCGATGATATGTATCACAGGCTCTACCTTCTCTTTCATATTGTAGTATTGATCTTTTATATCAACAGATGCGATATTTTGTCCGAAATCTTTGTTAATCTGTTCTACCATTGCTTGTATGTGAGCTTTACGCTCCTCAAATTTATTGCGGTCGTGATCGCGAATTATGTATGATAGAGTAGTTTTTTCCACATCGCCATGTATAGATGTTAGATGATAAAATCCTTCATATCCGTCGGTATTTTCTGGAGCTTCATTCTGTGGTATAGATGCAATGAATGTTGATGCTATTTTCATAGAATTTATCATCTTATCTTTGGCATAACCAGGATGAACATTTCTGCCTAAAATAGTAATTTTGGCTCCTGCGGCATTGAAATTTTCATATTCGAGTTCACCTATTTCGCCACCATCCATAGTATATGCAAACTGACAGCCAAACTTTTCGACATCGAAGTTGTGAGCTCCAAGACCTATCTCTTCATCTGGATTAAAGGCTACACGTACCTTACCATGTTTAATGTCCGGATTTTTGATAAAATATTCCATTGCCGTCATAATTTCGGCTATACCGGCTTTGTCGTCCGCACCAAGCAGGGTCAATCCATTAGTAACAACAATGGATTGGTTGACATATTTTTTTAGTTCGGGAAACTGTTTGGGGGACAACACTATATTCTCCTTTTCGTTAAGAACAATTTCGCCACCACTGTAATTTTCTACTACGCGAGGTTGTACATTTTCACCACTCATATCAGGAGCCGTATCGAGGTGTGCTATAAACCCAATCGTAGGTACATCCTTGTCGATATTCGAGGGTAAAGTAGCCATTAGATAAGCTTTATCGTCAAGTTCTACATCTTGCATGCCTATGCTTTTTAGCTCTTCTGCCAAAATCTTGGCAAATTCCATTTGTCGTGGAGTACTTGGTACTGTACCTGTAGTGTCATCGGATGTGGTATGTATGGAAACGTATTTTAAAAATCTTTCGAGCAATGTCATCGTTTATATTTATTAAATGCTTATTATTTTGCAATATTAAATTTTTTACAAAATTAGTCTATTTATTGTACAATACAAAATAAAATTACTAAATTTGCAAATTATATATTAATTTAATATATGAATTTAAAAAGTATTATAATATTTTTAACTATCATCATATCCTGTTCTTGTGTTACTGGCAGAAGTTTTACTAAAAGCGATACAGAAGAGATTTTGTTTGGTGCGGGAGGTGGTTTTACAGGTAGTGTTACTACATATATATTGAAAAGAGATGGTTCACTTTACAGAGGAAATAATTTTTTGAAGAAAATATCTAAAAAAGAGGTTAATAATATATTTTCTGAATCCAAATCTATAGCAGAATATAAATATAATAATCCCTCTAATATGTATTTTTTCCTTATTATTAAATCCAAATCTAATAAAGATAGCAAGATTGTTTGGGGAATGGAAAATAAGGAAGTTGATAGTAAGGTAATTTTCCTGTACGAAGATTTAAAAAAATTATTAAAATAAAAATATATGAATATTTTATCTAAAAAAAATTATGTCTTGACTGTTTGTTTTCTGTCGTTAGCATGTTATGTGCTTAGTCAGGATTTGAGTTCTGTATCTGGTCTGAAAAACTACTTAAAATCACAAGAAACCAATACTCAAAAGATTGTAAAAGTAATTACTAAAGAAACTAAAGAAATAGAGAAACCTACCTTTAGTATTAATAAAACCAGTTTCGGTTCGTTTAGCAAAGATATAAAACATATAAGGGCAAAACAGTTAAGTGTCGAAAATCAGTTGTATGGTTTGTTTGGTTTTGATAAAAATTATTCATTTGCACAAATGTCGCCTATAACAGACGAACTTGGATTTGTTCACACTAATTATTTGATTTATTATAAAGGATATTTGGTTGATGACCAAATGATTATGATTCATCAAAAAGATGGTATCATAACAAGTATTAACGGTGTTGTAAAATCGCTCAATGACCCTCTTATCAACATTGCAGTTTCTGATCAACAGGCATTTGACAATGCGAGAGAGGGTATTGCTGTGGAGCAATTAGTAGATATTTTTCCTATCGAAACGGTTTTTGTTCGTTTAGATGGAGATGTATTTAGATTAGCTAAAAAGGTTAAAATATTTTCTATTCAACCATTAAAGAAATATTATGCATACATAGACGCTCATACGGGCAAACTGCTTAGAAAGATTAGTTTGATGTACTGTAGTGATGTTGAAGGGCAAGCCCATACATATTATAATGGTATGCAGCTAATTACTTGCGATCATGATGATGGAGTATATAAACTAAAAGATAATGCTCGCAAAATAATGACATATAATGGGGCAAATTGGAAAGGTAATGATAAAGAGGCTCCTCCCGAAAACTTGATTTATACCAATGCCACAGCCAATTGGGTTGATGAAGATATGAGACCTGCGCTTCAGGTACATTGGGGAATAGAGAAAACTTATGATTACTATTTGAAAGTTCATCAAAGAAACGGCTATGACAACAAGCAGGCTCCGGTATACAATATATATAATCCTGTTATAATGGATATTACCGGCAAAATGTTTAATGCGTCAGCTCTTTCCGGTTCGGGTATATTACTATATGGACGCGGTGGCTTAGATGCTAATGGTGTAACTTATAAACCACTTGTTTTGCTTGATATAGCTGCACACGAATATACTCATCTTGTAACATCAAGAAGTAATGCCGGTGGTTTAACATATTTTTCCGAATCAGGAGCATTGAATGAGAGTTTCTCTGATATATTTGCTACTGCTGTTGACTTTTATACAGGAATCAATCCAAACTGGTTGCTTGGAGAAGGTATTATTTCGGATAGACCTTTTATTCGTTCAATGTCAGATCCGGGTTCAGAACAACTTCTGGTATCATATAGGCAGCCGGATACATATAAAGGTAAATATTGGGAGTTTACAGGAAAAGACAATGCGGGTGTTCATACTAACAGTGGTGTTCAAAACTATTGGTTTTATCTACTTTGCCAGGGAGGTACAGGCACCAATGACAAAGGAGATAACTATTCTGTAACAGGTATAGGTATGGATGCAGCATCTAAGATAGCATATCGTAATTTAATGATGTATCTGCCCATGTCAGCTCAATATATAGATGCTTATTATGGCTCTTTATCGGCAGCCAAAGACTTGTATGGAGAAGGTTCGCAACAATATAAATCTGTTATAGATGCTTGGTATGCTGTAGGAGTGGATAGCCTTATACCTACTCCTTGTAAAGGAGAAAAACGATTAGTCGCTATTGAGACAGCAGGCACATTCACCGACGGAAGTGGTGATGGTATGTACAAAAAAAATAGCAATTGCAGTTGGGTGATCAAAAGTGTTGCTGATAAGATAATTCAATTGGAGTTTGTGAATTTTGAGCTTGAAGGGGCTGATAATGACGGTAGTATGTCTGATTATGTCTCGGTATATGATGGAGCTACAGAGTCTGCACCTCTTATTGGTAAATATTGTGGTAATATCTTGCCTCCTTTATTAAAGTCAACCAAAAATGAAATATTAGTAACCTTTATTAGCGACAAATCAGTTCAAAAACAAGGATTTGAGGTAAGATATTCGGCAGTAGTGCCTACTTCGATAAATAATTTAAATTTAGATAATAAAATAGTAGTGTATCCAAATCCAACAAGCGAACAAATCTTTGTTAGTTTTAAAGAGTCTCAAAGTGCGGTCAATATTTTTATATGTGATATTTTAGGTAAGATAGTCAAAGAAGTATCACTATCACAGGTATATACCAATGAAGAAGTAAATATAAATGTAGAAGATTTACCCTCGGGTGTTTATACTCTTAGAGTTGTAGGAGACAAACTTAATACTTTGCACAAAATGATTGTAAATAAATAAAATCTCAATAAGTAAACTATTAAATAAAATATTATAATATGGTTAGTTACAAAGAATTAGGATTGGTTAATACCCGCGAAATGTTTAAAAAAGCGGTAAATGGTGGATATGCCATACCAGCATTTAACTTCAATAATATGGAGCAATTGCAAGCTATCATAAAGGCTGCAGCTACTACCAAATCACCTGTCATATTGCAGGTATCGAAAGGTGCAAGGCAGTATGCCAATGCCACTCTGCTTCTCTATATGGCAGAGGGAGCAGTGGCTTATGCTAAGGAACTTGGTTGGGAAAATCCTCAGATAGCCCTTCATCTCGACCACGGCGATAGCTTTGAGCTTTGTAAGTCGTGTATAGAGATGGGTTTCTCGTCGGTAATGATAGACGGTTCGCATCTGCCTTATGAGGAGAACATTGCTCTCACTCGCGAGGTTGTAGATTTTGCTCATCAGCACGATGTTACAGTGGAGGGAGAACTTGGTGTGCTTGCCGGTGTAGAAGATGAGGTTTCGGCTGAACATCATACATACACACGTCCCGAAGAGGTGGTCGATTTTGCCACTCGCACCGGTTGCGACTCGTTGGCAATATCTATTGGTACATCGCACGGAGCAAACAAATTCAAGCCTGAGCAATGCACACGCGACACTAACGGTATACTTGTGCCTCCGCCTTTGCGATTTGATATTCTTGAGGAGATTGAAAAACAGCTGCCGGGTTTTCCTATTGTGTTGCATGGAGCCTCGTCGGTACCTCAAGACCAAGTGGCTACTATCAATAAATATGGTGGTGCTCTAAAAGATGCGATTGGTATTCCTGAAGAACAGCTTCGTAGAGCAGCAAAATCGGCGGTTTGCAAAATTAACATTGACTCTGACAGTCGTTTGGCTATGACTGCCGCTGTACGTGAAGTGTTTGCTGCAAAACCTGCCGAGTTCGACCCACGTAAATATCTCGGTCCGGCTCGCGACAATATGGAGCAACTTTACCGTCATAAGATTGAAAATGTGCTTGGTAGCAATGGCAAAGCATAATTATTTATTAATTAACAAAAAGAATTTTATAAAAAAACATAGATGCTCACTCGTTCATTACTTCGTACCAAAATAGCTCAAGTGTTGTATGCTAATATTCAGAATAACAAGGGTTTTCAAGCCTTTGATAATGAATTGAAACTGAGTGTAAAAAAATCGTACGACCTGTATCATCTTCTGTTGCTTTTGCCTCAAGAAATAGCCTTTGCCGCTCAAAAAGAGGTGGATAGCTATTCGACAAGATTGTTGAAGACCAATCGCAGTATCGCACCGATTGCCAATATGGCTACACAGAAGTTTCCACAATTGCTTGCTAAAAACGAGGCTTTGTGCCGTTATACGCATGAAAACTCCATTTCGTGGGCAGCATACGATGATGAACTCGGCAATATGTATCAACGATTGAAATCCGCCCTCTTCTTTGATAAATATATCAAGGAAGAGGCATTGGATTTTGAGACCGAAAAGACCTTTTGGCGTAAGTTTTACCGCTCAAATGAGGTGTTCGACCCTACGTTTGAGGATTTCCTCGAAGAGCTAAGTATATATTGGAACGACGATATGACTATAACATTGAGTTTTATTGACAAAACCATTACTAAGCTCACTGAGGAGAATATCCTAACAACGCCTCTTTTGCCTATGTATAAGGACGGCAATGAGCAGGATTTTGTCTTTAAACTCGCACACTCAGCCTACCTAAAAGGCGACGAGTACGGTGAAATAATATCAAAAACCGTTCCTAAATGGGATATAGGGCGTATCACTCGTATGGATATGGTATTGCTCCGTATGGCTATAGCCGAATTTAAGGAGTTTCCGCTTATACCTGTCGATGTTACAATTAACGAATATATCGAAATAGCCAAATTCTACTCCACCGATAAGAGCCACATATTTATCAATGGTATTCTGGATAAAATATCGAAGGATATGCTCGAAGAGGATTCTATGATGAAGGTAAAATAAATACAGGAAATACGCCTGTAAAACAGCATTATACATCAATGTCAGCTAAATTGATTGTAGCCGGTCCTTGCAGTGCCGAAACCGAATATCAGGTAATAGATACGGCAAAACAGCTCGCATCTATTGGTATAACTCATTATAGAGCAGGAGTTTGGAAGCCTCGCACTTCGCCAAATACTTTCGAAGGCATGGGGCAGAGAGCACTCCCTTGGTTGCTTAGAGTGAAGCGTGAACTTGGTATGCAGGTCGGTACCGAAGTGGCTAACAGAGAGCATATTGCACTTGCCATTGACGCAGGTGTCGATTTTGTATGGCTCGGGGCACGCACCGTTACCAATCCGTTTGCTGTACAGGAGATAGCCGACAGGCTAAAGGATATGACGATGGATATAACGGTATATGTCAAAAACCCTGTGATAGCAGATATCGCTCTTTGGCTTGGAGCCATAGAGCGTCTGCAAAATGCGGGAGTAACCAGATTGGTAGCTGTTCACAGAGGCTTTCATTCGTTGTTGCCATCTGTGTATAGAAATGCCCCGCAATGGTATGTACCGATAGAGCTAAAGCGACTTCGCCCAGATATTACTCTACTATGCGATCCAAGCCACATTTCGGGCAATAGTGACTTGGTAGAAATAGTTGCTAATCAAGCAGCTAAGCTCAACTATGATGGACTTATGGTAGAGGTTCACAACTCTCCCAAAGATGCATTGAGTGATAAAAATCAGCAGATTACACCCGAACAATTTGCTCAAATACTTGCCAAGATACGCTTTGGTTCCACTATCGACGGTAACGAAACACTATCGGTATTCCGTGCCCAAATCGACGAGTTGGACAAGTCGCTTTTCGATATTATCGCCCATCGTATGGAGTTATCCGAAAAAATAGGGCAATATAAAAAAGCAAACAATATATCTGTATTGCAATTTGCTCGTTATGAAGAACTTCTGTCTAATAGCCTTACCTATGCCAAACAGCATCACCTTAATGCCGATTTTGTAAAACAAATAGTAGAGCTAATTCATCAAGAGTCGATAAATAGACAGTTGTAGCAGTTTATTCACCCAAAATTATTCTACATCATACACTCTACCAATCCTTGTCTTCGACATACGGTGATTTTTCGTTTATCCACTGTTATAATGCCCTCAGCAACGAGTTCTCCGATAGTGCGGGCGAGAGAGGGACGTTGTACGCCGAAATACTCTGCGAGTTGTGTCTGGTTGCGGTTGAGGGTAAAACTGATACGTTCCTCCGTGGTGTGGTCGAGTATGTAGCGTGCTATCTTCGATTTTAGGCTTTTGACCGACAGCATCGCCACCTTTGCCGAAAGGAATGTGGTAATGGTTGCTGTAAGTTGGAGGAAGTTGGCAAAGAGCATTTCGTTTCTCATCATTTCGAGCCGAAGTTTTTCTTTAGATAAAAAGTATATTATAGTTGGTTGCATTGCTATGACAGTAACGGGGAATTTCGGTTGGTCGGCGTAGATAAACGCTAATGCCAATGGCACTACAGTATCGAGTATGTCGATGTTGATGATATTGCCTTCGGGTGTCAGCATCTCTGTGCTTACTATTCCATCAACCAACAGGTATAGGTAGTCGATCGGGCTGTTTTGCGGTACTACAATATCCCCTTTTTGATACCGTTTTTTGGTTACGATGGTTCGCTCTATTATTCCGTCGAGCGTGTTATTATCAATACCTTTGAATAGTGGCGTCTGCCTTAAATCGTACTCTAAATTCATAAAATGGTCGAGGCTATATACAGTGGCTAAATTTCCGCACACCGGTTGCACAAAGTCTTACGGTGCAAATTTACTAAAAATTTTAATATAGCGTACTCCCCCCGCCATTGCATATAGCCTGTGTTATATGCATTTTTTATTTTCCCGAATATTTATCTGATTTAGAAAATCAAATTGAATAAGTATCCTGAAAATATAATGCATAACGTTGTTATGCCGAAGAATATTCCGATTAAACGCCAAGTCATTACTTTTTTGAGCATGGTGGCTTCGGGTATCGAAAGAGCAATGACAGCCATCATAAACGAAAGTGCAGTACCAAACGGAATGCCTTTGCTCACTAAAACCTGCATTATGGGAACTACTCCTGCGGCATTGGCATACATTGGAACTCCTGCTATAACGGACAGCGGTACGGCATACCATGTTTTGGAGGAAATATATTGCTCGAAAAATCCTGTTGGAATGAAACCGTGCATAATGCCACCGATAGCAATTCCGATAATTACATAAACAAGTACTCCGCCAACAATATTCCACGCCTCGCGAGCAATTGGAACAATGCGTTTGTGAAACGGAATGCCGAAAGTGTCGGTTTCCACATCGGGAAGTTGTTTGTCTTTAATCGCTTGTTTTGCCCAATCGCTTAAATGTGGCTCTAAGTTCATTCTGCCGAGCATCATTCCTGCAATTATGCTTAAAAAAAATCCCGAAACAGTGTATATCAACGCTATTTTCCACCCGAATGAACCCCAAAACATAGCAATGGCTATTTCGCTTACAAGCGGAGAACTGATGAGAAAAGTAAGCGTTACGCCGAGAGGCAGACCGCCTTTGACAAAACCGATGAAAAGCGGAACGGACGAGCAGGAACAAAACGGTGTTACTACCCCAAGAAACGAGGCTATCGCATAATCAAACCCGTACATTTTGTGCGTTGCCAAGTAACGACGCATACGGTCGATAGGAATATACGAATTGATAATCCCCATTAAAAGACTAATACTGAAAAGCAGTATCAGGATTTTGATTGTATCGTAAAAGAAAAAATGGACCGCTTCACCCCAATGACTTTCGGGGTTCATACCGAAAACAGTATAAACAAGCCAGTCGGCAAAATGCTGTATCATAAACTCATACTATCTTATCAAATTGATGATTTCCTGTTCAGAGGGTACTCGACCCTTTATTTTAACCACTTCATCAACTACCACAGCAGGCGTGGTCATTATGTTGTACTTCATTATTTCCATAATGTCTTCCACCTTTTCAATCGTGGCATTTACGCCCGAATGTTCTACTGCTTTTTTTACCACTTCGTAGGTCTTTACACATTTTGTACAACCTGTTCCTAAGATTTTAATATTCATATTTTTTTATGTGATTAAATGTTTATAATGATGTAATAAATTCCTACTGCAATAAAAATTGCAGCAACAATGCGTTTAAACCATTTCTCAAACAATTTTATATTATCATAAAATCTACCTATGTTCGAAACGCTGTAAGCCAAAAGCCAGGCAATAATAATTACAGGTAAGCCTGTGGCAATGGAAAAAACGGGCGGCAGCAACAAACCTTCCGTGTTAGCAAGCATAAGCGGAATAAGTCCGCCGAAGTACAACACCGCACTATACGGACAAAAAGCCAATGCAAATAGAGTGCCCATTAACAAAGAGCTCCAATAGTTCCGCTTCGTATGTTTCTCACTTATGTTTGAGGTAAATCCGCTTGAAAACGAGATATTGAGTTTAACAATATCCAACATCAGCAACCCTATGACAACCAAGCCGATACCAATCCACAAACCGTCAATTTGCCGGAACCATCGGGCAACGCGAAATTTGCTTGCACCAAAGTAGATGATACTTGCCAGTGCCGTGTAGCTGAACATTCTGCCAATGGTGTAGAAAATTCCGTTGAACATCACACGCCGTTTGTCCGTAATATCCTTGCTCAGATAGGCGGTTGCCGTAATATTCATTGCCAACGGACAAGGGCTTATAGCTGTCATTAACCCCAGAACGAATGCGGTAAGCAAGGGAATATTGGAGCTATCGACTATTTGTTGTAAGAACTCCATAAATTACTGTAGTCGTTTGTTTACTTCTTGTTTGATTAAGTTTTCCAGCTCTTGTGGATTACCAATAGCAGTGGCGAACGCTTGTTCGGTGATTTCAATGCTATTTTCGCCTTTGGCAATAATTAAAGCGTTCCAGGTTACTTCGTACTTTTCTACTAATGTTTCGTGAACTTTTTCATTTGTGTTGATTTCTACAAAGCGCACTTTATCATTACCGGCAAACGCTGTTTCAATAGTTTGTTTGGCAATATTTCCAACTGCAATACAGGTTTTACAACGTTGCTTTCCGTGGAAATAATATACATTTACAATGTCGTTTTCTGTACTTAACCCGCTTGCTTGACTATCTGATTTTTGGGTATTTTGCCCGCACGCTGTAAGCAAAACGGCAAGAATTAAAAACAGTGTTACTTTTTTCATTTTTCTATAAGTGTTTGATTCTTAATAAATTCGTATTTCGTAGTTTGACGAACTATGTGTATAAAAAAATTATTTTTTCATCAGTTCAACAAACAGACTTCCAAACATTTTTTTTGCCAATTCCCAATTTTCTTGATTGATACAATACAAAACTGTTGGCGGTGTGATTGTGCCTTGTATCAGTCCTGCATCTTTCAACTCTTTCAAATGTTGCGACAGCGTGCTTTTTGCCACAGGCAAGATTTCGGACATATCGCCGTGATAGCAACAGGTCTGTTTTGTCAACATCTGTAAAATCGCAATCCGAATGGGGTGTCCCAATGCTTTGGCAAAACGTGCCAACTGCTCTTGCTCTTTTGTTAAACCGTCTTTTGTCATTGTATACTTCTAAAAACTTTGCAAAGGTACAAATAATTTTTAATTCGTAAAAGCACGAACAATATTTTGAGCAAAATACAATTTTTTTGGACTTGGTTAGATTGCACCTAACAACTCCGTTTAGAAAAAATATTTCTCCAAAATTATAAAAAAACCTCCAATTTGTAACCACGGTTACAGTTTGTCTGTGTGTGAGATAGTAATTTTGCCTTTGTAATCAACAAATATAACTAACACTAAAAAATTAATGTATATGGAAAAGATGTTTTGTTTTCAATGTCAGGAGACAGCCAAAAACGAAGGCTGTACCATAAAGGGAGTATGCGGTAAAACTGCCGATGTAGCCAATCTGCAAGACCTTCTTATGTATATTTGTAAAGGTATATCGCACTATACGGTTGCTTTGCGTAAGTTTGGAATAGAGATGAACGAGATTAATAAGTTCATTACCGACTCGCTGTTTATGACCATTACCAATGCCAATTTCTACAGAAGTCGCTTTATCACTCGTTTGCGTATCGCTTACGAAATGCGTAATGCCGCCAAAGAGCAGTTGGCAAAAGCCGGTGGCAATGTAGATGCTATCACTTTCGACGGTGCTTTGTGGCAAGGTTATACAGAAGCCGAAATGGACGAAAAAGCCTTGTCGGTAGGTGTTTTGTCCACCGAAAATATAGACGTTCGCTCGCTTCGTGAACTTACCATTTATGGGTTGAAAGGTATGGCGGCATATCTCGAACACGCTTTCAACTTAGGGTATGAAGTATCGGAGATATATGCTTTTATGCAAAAAGCACTTGTTGCCACTACCGACGATTCGCTATCGGCAGACGACCTTACTGCTCTTGTGCTCGAAACAGGACAATATGGCGTACAGGCAATGGCTCTGTTGGACAAAGCTAATACCACCAGTTACGGCAATCCCGAAATTACACAGGTAAATATAGGAGTTCGTACCAATCCGGGCATACTTATCAGCGGACACGACCTAAAAGATATGGAGGAGCTACTCAAACAGACCGAAGGCACAGGTGTTGACGTATATACGCACAGCGAAATGTTGCCTGCACACTACTATCCCGCTTTTAAGAAGTATAGCCATTTTGTAGGTAATTATGGCAGCTCGTGGTGGCATCAGGTAGAGGATTTCGAAAACTTCAACGGAGTGATACTCTTTACTACCAACTGTATAGTGCCCCCTCGTAAAACATCAACTTATTCCGATAGAGTCTATACTACAGGTGCATCGGGCTTCGATGGTTTTAAGCACATTGCCGACCGCAAAGACGGCAAGCCTAAAGACTTCTCGGCTCTTATCGAACACGCAAAACGATGTGCTCCACCAAAAGAGATAGAGCAAGGTACCATCGTTGGCGGATTTGCACACAATCAGGTAATAGCCTTAGCAGACAAGGTAGTAGAGGCTGTAAAGTCGGGTGCTATTCGTAAGTTTTTCGTTATGGGCGGATGCGATGGACGTATGAATGGACGAAACTATTACACCGAGTTTGCCCAAAGGCTACCAAGTGATACAGTGATATTGACCGCAGGCTGTGCAAAATATCGTTACAACAAACTTAAGCTCGGCACTATTAACGGTATTCCGAGAGTGTTGGACGCGGGTCAATGCAATGATAGCTATTCGCTTGCCAAGATAGCTCTTGCGCTAAAAGATGCCTTCGGACTGGATGACCTCAACGACCTCCCGATAGTATATAACATAGCGTGGTACGAACAGAAAGCCGTTATTGTACTTTTGGCTCTGCTGTATCTTGGAGTTAAAAATATTCATCTCGGACCTACCTTGCCGGCATTCCTTTCGCCAAACGTAGCCAACGTATTAGTGAACAACTTCGGTATATCGGGTATCGGTACTGTTGATGAAGATTTGAAAGCAATGCTTTAATAATCAAACGGACTTGTCAGTCCTCTCTTGGGGCTGACAATCTTTTTATTACAAAAAAATAATAAGTAAAAAGGCAACAAACTGTTGTAATTTTTTGTTAAATTCGCATTTTTATAAAAAATAAATTATTAACTAAAATAATATCACATTTATGACAACATATCAAAAAGCAACCATAATACCGCTCGAACAGTCGATAGAATATACCGACGGAGGCGTTATTAGCAAACAGGTAACCAAAAACAGCGTAGGTAATATCACCATATTCTCGTTCGACAAAGGGCAGGGACTTACCGAGCATACCGCCAATTTTGATGCCTTTGTGCAGATACTCGATGGCGAAGCCGAAATCCGTATTGACGGCACACCATATCTTTTGAAAAAAGGCGACTCTATCATTATGCCGGCTAACCGCCCACACGCACTTAGGGCTGTGGAGCGTTTCAAAATGCTACTGACTATGATTAGAGGCGAAGAGATATAATATTAGAAACCAATAAATTTATTTTAAAAAAAACATATAAACATTTATGAGTGAATATATAAATAATTCATCGCAACGTAAGGAGTTGCTCCGTCATCTCCTTATCCGATTGCACGAGGGCGAAAATCCCGAAGTATTGCGTAAACAACTGATAGAGGTACTCAAAGGTATCCCTTACAACGAAGTGGTAGAGGTAGAACAGGAACTTATCAATAGCAATACGCTAAGCGAGAGTGAGATACTTGAGTTTTGCGACCTCCACACCGCTGTACTCGATGGCAGTATCGATATCGAAAAGGCTCAAGAGGTTCCCGCAGGACATCCTGTAGATACATTCAAGCAAGAGAATATCGTTATACAGCAAGAGATAGATAAATTCAACAAAACAAAAGAGGAGTTGGAGAGTATCACCGACTCGCAGGTAAGTGGGTATGTGATGCAGCTTAGAGGCATATTCAACAACTTCTCGGATATTGACAAGCATTACAAACGTAAAGAGTACCTGTTGTTTCCATTCTTGGAAAAACACCTTATTACAGGACCTCCTAAGGTAATGTGGGGTAAGCACGATGAGACTCGTGAAGCTCTAAAAGGTGCTCACTCAGCTTTGTCGTCGTCTATCGGTTCAGCCGACGAACTGAGGTCGATAACCAAACTCATACTCGACCCTGCGGTAGAGATGATAAGTGGAATGATAATGAAAGAGGAGCAGATACTTTTACCAATGGCTATGGACACACTTACGGAAGAGGAGTGGTACAAGATATATGAGGAGACACCTGATTTCGGCTATACGCTATTCGACCCTACCGATGAGTGGAAGCCTCAGAATGTCAATATCGAAAATCACGAGTACATCACTGCCGATGCCATACGTCTGTCGTCGGGAGCCTTTAATATCGACGAACTCGAAGCACTCTTTTTGCACCTGCCCATAGATATTACATTTGTCGACAAAAACGACAAGGTAAGGTTTTTCTCACACAGCCCAAATCGTGTGTTTGAGCGTAACCGTTCTATCATTGGACGCGACGTGCGTATGTGCCACCCTCCGGGCAGCGTTCACATTGTGGAGCAGATACTCGAAGACTTCAAGGCAGGCAAGGAGAATAAAGCCACCTTCTGGCTATCTAATTTTATGGGACGTTTCATATATATCGAATACTCGGCTGTACGAGGCAAAGATGGCGAATATCTCGGCGTAGTAGAGGTAACGCAAGATATATCTGCTCTTCGCAAGCTCGAGGGCGACCAACGACTGCTTTCGTATGAAAAAAGATAAGACTGACATAACGCCCGACACCAAAGTGGCTGACCTGCTCAACGATTACCCGGAAACAGAGAGTGTTCTGTTGAGATATTCGACCGCCTTTGCTGCTCTGAAAAACCCTGTGTTGCGACGCACCGTGGCTAAGGTAACATCGTTGCAGCAAGCTGCTAAGGTAGGAGGAGTAGATGTTGTGGATATGGTCGATGCACTAAGGCAAGTAGTGGGGATGGAGGCATTACGCTACAGCATATACAACTCGTCCGACGACGACACTGTGGCTACTATCAGCCAAGCACCAAAAGCCGATCGTCTGCTCGACGTGTGCGATATGATAGCTCAGGGCAATCACCCGAAAGATATTGTAATACACACTGCCGAGGAGTTGGCAGTCGGGCAGATATTGGAGTTGGTAACGCCTTTTGTACCGTCGCCTATCATCGACATGCTGAGAAACAAAGGTTTTGCAATATCTATAATGTTACCTTCGGATGGTAAAGTGAGAACGTTTATTTCGAGACAATAAGTCAACTAAAAAGTGCCTTCTGTTTTTCGAGGGCACTTTTTTTACTATGTAAATTTTTCTACTTCTGCCTTGCAAAAAGCAATGTAGGCGTACCTGTAAATTCCCATTCGGTCCTTAGCTTATTCTCCAGAAATCTAAAATAAGGCTCTCTGATATACTGAGGTAGGTTGGTAAAAAATATAAATGTAGGTACTTGCGTATCGGGTAGCTGTGTTACATATTTTATTTTCACATATTTACCTTTTATGGCGGGTGGAGGATAATTTTCTATCAAGGGTAAGAAAAACTCGTTTAGTTTGTTTGTCGATATCCTTCGATTTTTGTTTTCATATACCATCATTGCAGTCTCTATTACTTTGAAAATACGCTGTTTGTTTACTACTGAGGTAAATATAATAGGAAAGTCGGTAAATGGTGCAAGTCGTTCTCTGATAGCATTTTCGAATGCCTTTACGTCTTTGTTTGTCTTATTCTCTATCAAATCCCACTTATTGACACATACCACAAGCCCTTTTTTGTTTTTCTGTATTAGCGAAAAAATATTGAGGTCTTGACTCTCGATACCACGCCCGGCATCAATCATAAGTATACACACATCGCTGTTTTCGATGGCTCTTATGGCTCTGATAACCGAGTAATACTCCACATCTTCGTGTACTTTGTTTTTTTTGCGAATTCCTGCCGTATCGACGAGGTAGAAGTTGTGGCCGAATTTGTTGTAGCGAGTATATATGGAGTCTCTCGTTGTGCCGGCTATATCGGTAACAATGTTGCGGTTGTCGTCGAGGAATGCGTTTACCAGGGACGATTTGCCGGCGTTTGGTCGTCCAACGATAGCGAATTTCGGTAGCTCGTCGAGTGTTTCGTCCTCTTTTACCTCTTTGGGAAAACGATTGAGCAGTTCGTCGAGCAAATCGCCACTGCCCAAACCATTGATGGAGGAGAGTATAAAAGGGTCGCCAAGTCCTAAAGCGTAAAACTCGGATGCTTGATATTGGAGTTCGAAATTATCCACCTTATTGGCTACTACTATCACATTTTTTTTACTTTTACGTAATATTTGAGCCACAAACATATCGAGGTCTGTTATACCGCTTATTACATCTACTACAAACAGTATTACGTCTGCCTCCTCTATGGCTATGGTTACCTGACGGTTTATCTCCTCCTCAAAAATGTCTTCGGAGCCTACCACCCAGCCACCTGTGTCGATTATCGAAAACTCTTGCCCGTTCCACTCTACCTTGCCGTATTGACGGTCGCGAGTGGTACCGGCTTCGTCGTTTACTATTGCTCTGCGTGTCTTTGTAAGACGGTTGAAAAGTGTTGATTTCCCTACATTGGGACGTCCCACTATTGCCACTATATTATTCATATTCAGAATAGTCAAAAAAAATTAGTAATTTTGGAAAATATTTTACAAAGATAATGTAAATATTTTCAACTGCCACAATGTAAACATAGGTTAAATAATTTTAAAAATATATTATTTAGTGTTGGTTATACAAAAATTTTTTATAGATTTGCATCTTTATTTGAAAAAACTATTTTATCATTGTGCAAAAAACATTGGTTTTGATAAAACCCGGAGCAATTCAAAGAGAGCTTATAGGCGAAGTACTGAAGCGTTTTGAGAATAAGGGTTTTCGTATTTGTGGGTTAAAAATGATACATCTTACAGAAGATATTCTGAGAGTTCATTATGCACATTTGGTGGAACGCCCGTTTTTTGCAAGGATTCTTCGGTCGATGATGGCAACACCCGTAATAGCTCTTTGTTTGGAAGGGGTAGAGGCTGTCAAAGTGGTAAGAGATATGATAGGCGTAACCAATGGTAGAGAGGCTCAGGCAGGCACTATTCGTGGAGATTTTTCGCTGAGTAACCAAGAAAATATGATCCACGCCTCCGATTCTGTAGAAAACGCAGCAATAGAGATAAAAAGATTTTTCTTAGATAATGAAATTTTTTCTTATACAAAAGTAAATCAGAACTATATAAATTATTCCGACGAATTGATATAAAACTCATTCAGATGATTTAGTAGTTATTTATTAATAAAAAAATGATTATGAGAGGACAGAAAATTGTTTTAATTACAATGGCAATGGTATTTTCTTTGTTTATTGTGGCTCAGACTCCGACGTCAAGGGCAATGAGTAAGAAAGATACCACAACCGTAGCAAATATTTATGTTACAACCAAATCGGACGACAATAAAGATAATCTTATTGCATCACTATCAGAAAAAAACGATAAACAGATTGCTAAAACCGCACAAATCCCACCGACTACCAACCACAAAAAATTTTTAGAAGAATCGTCAGACGAATTTGGCGAGGATGTGGATGCTGACTTCGAAGTGCCATCAGACGAGCTTTACGGATTTTCTTGGACATCCGAATATTTGAACCCTTATAAAATAAAAATAGATGATCTGCCCGATAGTACTTGGATAGACTGCACAGGGTTTGTTTTCCCTGTTGCGAAATCGACAGAAAAGAAGATTACTTCCGATTTTGGTGCAAGACGTAGGCGTTATCATTACGGAACAGACATAGGACTAAAAGTAGGAGATACCATTGTAGCAGCTTTCGACGGAACAGTACGCATTGTTGACTATGAGGCACGCGGATATGGGCATTATATTGTCATAAGACACAAAAATGGGCTGGAGTCGTTGTACGCTCATTTGTCGAAGCCTTTGGTTACGGTTAATCAGGAAGTTGCTGCAGGCGAACTTATAGGTTTGGGTGGCAATACAGGGCGTTCGACAGGTCCACATCTACACTTTGAGTTTAGATTTTTAGGTAATGCTTTTAATACCAATAAAATAGTTGATTATGCTTCCGAAAAATGCTTTGCCGATAGCTATTGCCTGACAAAAGCAGAAACATTCAGACACAAATCGGATGTGGAGAAATTCAAGCAAATGCGTTACCATCGAGTGCGTCAAGGCGAGACTTTATCGCATATCGCTAAGAGGTACGGTACAACGGTCAATAAGCTATGTAAGCTAAATCACATAAGTCGCACTACAATTATTCGGTCTGGGCGTTCGATTAGATACAGATGATTATAATGCGGTATGAGATATGTAATTGAACCGTTTTTAAAAGGTGGCTATCTGTATTTAGGAACAAAAAGATAGATAATAAAATAAATACAAAACTGTCGAAGAAGCCAATGTCAAAACCAAAATTAAATCTGCTAACGATTATTTAGATAATGGATTAATATTAGGTTACCTCTATTTTTCGTTTTTTTATTAAGATATGTTATACTAACCTACCCATGCGAAATTTTCTTTTAGAATAAAGATTTGTTGGCAATGGATTACAAAGATTGCTTAGCATCTATGAGGCAATTTGATGAGCAATAGAAGAGGAAGAGTATGTCGGTTTTACAAGTTATAAATATGGAATAACTATTTATGCTCCCAATGGGACTGATAATACCGAATTTTATGTTTAGGCTGTAACTGTTGGGAAAAAAGGATATTTTAATCCGTAGCGAAAGTAATGCTTCGTAATGTGAGTTATGATTATAGTAATCCGACAAACAGGCATAAATTTTAAAGCAAAAGCATAAAGGCAGTGATGTATAAAAATAAATAGTTCGGAGATTGGTTAAGTAGTATTTTTTCATAAAAGAGATGGTTGTATAACCTTTATTTTGTTTTAATTACCACACTGTTGATGTTCGAAACCCCAACAGTGTGGTAGTTTATATATCTATTTGTGTTTTTTTATATAAACGATACTATGTTTTATCCCGCCGTTTAGGTCTTTTATCGAACTGTTTAGGTTGTATAACCTTAATATAACATTAAATAACTCCGATGGAACATTAAATAACCTCAACGGATAGGCTATACAACCTCAACGGCGGGATAAAAAACAGCAACAGAACATTAAATAACTCTGACGGAACATTAAATAACCTCAACGGATAGCTTATACAACCTCAACGGCGGGATAAAAAACAGCAACGGAACATTAAAATACCTAAACGGTAGGTTAATTCATCTTAGTAACATATTAAAATAAATCAACAAACTAATAGTGTTTTTAAAGATTTGACTATTTATCTAATCTATAAAGTTTATCTTGTGGAATAGTTTTCCCACTTGTTTATTAGATTTTGAAAATCTTCCGGAAGTTGGCTGTCGAAAAACATCTCTTCGCAAGTAGTTGGGTGTACAAAACCTAATGTTTTGGCGTGTAGTGCTTGTCGTGGGCATACTTCGAAACAGTTGTTTACAAACTGTTTATATTTTGAGGTGCGTTCGCCGAAGAGTATTTCGTTGCCACCATAACGCTCGTCGTTGAATAACGTATGACCGATATGTTTGAGGTGAACGCGTATCTGATGAGTACGCCCTGTTTCGAGATTACACTCTACCAAGGTAGTGTATTTGAACCGCTTTAGTACTCGATAATGTGTAACGGCATGCTTTGCCATTGGGTTTTCGTCTTCGGAGAATACACAAAACTGCATACGGTCTTTGGGGTTGCGAGCCAAGGCTCCGTTGATAGTGCCGATGTCGTCTTTTATCGTACCCCACGCCAAAGCGTTGTAGGTGCGTTGCGTGGTTTTGTCCTGAAATTGCTTGCCAAGAAACGATTTGGCATATTCGTTTTTGGCTATCAATATAAGTCCAGACGTATCTTTGTCGATACGATGAACAAGACCCAATCGCGGGTTATTGACATCAAACATAGGATTGTCTTTTAGATGCCATGCGATAGCGTTGAGCAGCGTGCCGTCGAGATTACCTACGCCTGGGTGTACTACCATATCGGGCGGTTTGTTGACCACCATAATATCGTTGTCTTCGAATACCACGGTAAGCGGTATGTCTTGTGCCACAATGGTGTAGTCGCCTGGTGGCGTTTCGAGCGATATTACTATCTCGTCGAGGGGTTTTACTCGGTAGCTCGATTTTACGGTATTCCCGTTGACAGTGATAAAGCCGAAATCGGCAGCATTTTGAAACCTTGTTCGCGACACTCCACCAAGCAGATTGGTCAGATATTTGTCAATCCGCATCAATCCCTGTCCTTTATCCACTACAATACGATGTCGTTCGTAAAGATTTGATATATTGCTGTCTATATCTGTATCTTCGTCAGAGTAGTAGAGATTGTTGTCGGTCATCTTAGGTTTAGAAAATTTATCTGCAAAAAATATAATATATTTGATTGCAATTAATTATATCAATTATCAATAGCGCTCGTCTTCGTTGGGAAAATCCGAACTCTTAACATCGTTTATGAAATTGCGTACAGCATCGGTCATAACCGAATTTAGGTCTGCATAACGACGTAAAAAACGAGGTGAAAAATCTTGTGTCATGCCGAGCATATCGTGCAAAACAAGTACCTGTCCGTCGGTTTTGCCTGCACCGATACCGATAACCGGTATTTTTAACTCCGACGCTACCTGAGCCCCCAAAGCTGCCGGAATTTTTTCCAACACCAAAGCAAAACAACCTGCTTTCTCCAAAGCATGAGCGTCGGCTATCAATTTTTCGGCTTCGTCTTTTTCGGTGGCACGTACCGCATAAGTTCCGTATTTATTTATAGATTGAGGCATAAGCCCAAGATGCCCCATAATAGGGATACCTGCTGTCAATATACGCTGTACGCTCTCAATGATTTCGATACCGCCCTCTATTTTTATACAGTCGGCATGAGTCTCTTTCATTATGCGTATAGCCGATGCCACAGCCTCTTTTGAATTGCCTTGATACGAGCCGAAAGGCATATCTACTACTACCAATGCACGTTTTACAGCTTTCATTACCGATTTGCCGTGATATATCATTTGGTCGAGGGTCATAGGTAGAGTAGTGATATTGCCTGCCATTACGTTTGAAGCAGAGTCGCCCACAAGTATAACGTCTATACCTGCTCGGTCGATTATACCTGCCATTGTGTAATCGTATGCAGTAAGCATCGATATTTTTTCGCCTCTTTGCTTCATCTCACTGAGGCGGTATGTAGTAACTTTTCTATTGTCTTCGGGTATATGAATGGACATAACTGATTTTTCAAATAATTAGAAATAAAACTGCAAAGGTACTAAAAAATTCATTTTGTCTGAGCTATACCTGTATTTATCTGTTTAATAATGGTAATAGTAGTCGGTCAGAAAATCAATTGTCTGTGCGTATATAGGTTTGGTAAACTCTACAAAAAGAGTTTGTGGAGGCGGAGGTATCTCTATTCCTCTGTTGTACAAATCTATTTGTCTTTGATTTAACGCTCTTTGGTCGCCTTCGTAAGTAGCCCACGTAGAAGTCCATATATATCTGCCTCTAAATTCACTTTTGCGAATTACTTTTTTAGTTTTGCTGTCGATAACTTGTACACTCAAAATACCTGCTGATACAATCTCTACATCTGTTTCTATAAACCTTGCTCTCACAGTATTATAAACAGGATAACTTTGCCCTCTAATGTTTACATAGTCCGTAATCACACTATCTCTTTTACAATCTATTATCTTACGACTCTCCACAGTGTTTCCTACTGTAAAATCAACAAAATCCAATATGATAATTTGATGAGCATTGTTGTTGGTCGAACGGCTCGATTGTCCGAAAAAATCTACTCTGTTTCTATAATTGGCATTGTTGAGACCTTCCAAAAGGTTGTCGAAAAAGAAATCGGACGACAATTGATATTTTGTCGATATAAGGGGCTTTTGTACTGCAACTTTTAAGATTGACTTGTTTTGAGCCTCCTTTGTCATACTGTTTATATCCTTGTATCCTCTTATAAAGTTGTTCGCATTGTCGAAATAAAACAAAGCGAGGCGAGCCTGTTTAACGTCATTCTGTTCGAGGGCTTCGATACCGAGAGAGTAAAACTCCTCAGCACCCGTCTCTTTGGCAGCTTGTAGTTCGGCTAAGAAGTCGATCGGTTCGGGTATAAGCTCATACGCTTTTGGGCAACGCATTATTTCGTTTGCCATAGTGTTGAGCATATTGTAATATTTTACTATGGAATAGTATTTGTTCGGGTCTTTTTCGTACTGCAAATCATTTATTGATTGCTGCAAGTAGTCGATAGCCAAAGAATAAGTTTTGGTTAAAATATCCTGTACCTTTATATCATCGGGTTTCGATCGCAATCTTTTTACCGAAGCTATTGTGGCTTTGTAGTATTCGCCATTCTTATAGAGCCGAGCAGGTGTTGCACACGAGACTAATAATGAGGCTAAAATGAAGACTGATAGAACTTTTTTTATTTTCATACACATTTGGAAATTATATTTAGGCAAAATTACAAAAAAGAATAATCTAAATAATTATCTGTTTCTTGATTATTTTATTAATTTCGCACAATATTAATTTATCTTTATTGATAATCAGACAAACACATATCTTAAATATTTTTTATGAATGGTATTAAAAAGCATAAGTATCATATTGGCATAGCTTTGAGTGGCGGAGGTGCATTGGGATATGCTCATATCGGGGTGTTGCAAGCTCTCGAAGAGTATAATATTTGTCCCAATATCATTTCGGGCAGTTCTATGGGTAGTCTGATAGGTTTATTCTATGCATCCGGCTATTCTTCAAAACAGATATACGACATTATAAAAAGAGAAAAACTCGATGCCATATCCAATATTATTGCTCCTTCGCTTAAGGAATCAAAACTTGGACTATCGACTCAAAAAAGAGTATTAAACATCATAAAGAAATATATTAAATACAATTCGTTTGAAACCCTTAGGATACCTTTTTGTGTGGCTGTGTCGAACCTTTCGACCGGCAATATTGAGTATTGGCACAAGGGGACGGAATTACACTCGGCGGTACTCGCATCTACCGCTATTCCCGGAGTGTTCAACGCTGTTACTATCGATGATATGATTTATGTAGATGGTGGATTGCTCAATAATTTTCCTGTACAACCTATTCGTAATCAATGTAAATACGTTATAGGTGTTAATGTAAAGGCAGAAACCGTTTTCGACAATCCCAAAAATGTAAAAGATATTTTGTTTAGGGCATTACAGTTGGTTGTTGTCAACAATTCACAAGAGGGAGAAGCATTGTGCGATGTGTTAATTTGCCCCGACAACAAGCATTTGAATGATTTTAGCTTCCGTTCGTTTGAGAAAATTTATCAAAGCGGTTATAATTCTACTAAAAAATATTTCGAAGAAAATCCCAATATGATAAATAGTTTGTTGAATGGGCAATTAATCAGCTGATTACAGGAAATAAGATGAGCCAACCTACTAAACTTATTACCATTTTAGGTCCCACCGCTTGTGGCAAAACTGCTTTGGCAACGTTGCTTGCATCGCGTATCGGAGGTCAGATTATCAGCGCCGACTCCCGACAGTTATATAGAGGTATGGATATAGGTACAGGCAAAGATCTCTCCGAATACATCATCGATGGCAAGCCGATAGCCTATCACTTGATAGATATTGTAGATGCCGGCTATAAATATAATCTATACGAGTACTGTCGCGATTTCGATAAAGCTTTTTCCTCTATTGTTACAATGGGTGCTACTCCGATATTATGCGGAGGCACAGGGCTGTATATAGAGGCTGTACTAAATGGTTACAAAATGGTTGAGGTGCCTGTCGATACGCCATTACGCGATAGCTTGCAAGGCAAATCTATTGATGAACTGCGACAGATATTAATGCAATACAAAACCTTGCATAATACCACCGATACGGCAACCGTCAAACGTGCCATAAGAGCCATTGAGATAGCCCACTACTATTCCCGAAACGGCATATCGCACATAGAGCCTCAAAGTCGTATTGACACTCATATATTCGGTATAGATATCGACCGCGATACTCGTCGCCAACGTATTACTGCCCGCCTCAAAGCACGTCTCGACGACGGTATGGTCGATGAGGTCAAACGGCTTTTGCAGAGTGGTATTGCCCCCGACGACCTTATATACTACGGTTTGGAGTACAAATATATTACCAACTATGTTTTGGGTAAAATAACATATAATGAGATGTTTGAGTCGCTTCAGATAGCAATACATCAGTTTGCCAAACGACAGATGACGTGGTTTCGTGGTATGGAAAGACGTGGTTTTACCATCAATTGGCTACCTTTCGATATGGATAATAACGAGAAGGTTGAGCGTATTCGAAAAGCATTGAACCCTCAAAGCCAAGTTTCTAATCTGTTGTTATAGTGTGCCCTGGTTTGTTGTCTTGGTCTTCTGTCTCTATTATGATACGGTGTTGTTCGAACTCGCTTGGTAATAAATGTGTTCGCAAGTTTTGCCCCAAAATTGTATTTAATTGCTTTTTTTCTCACTTGTGTTCAAACTCCGCTTCGTAATTGCTCCAAATACGAATTGTTTACAAACGAAACCTATAAATAAATATTATCAGAGGATAGAGACAAAGATTTTTTTGTACCTTTGTGTAATAATTTTTTAAATATACGAATCAAAAATAAGAAAGATATACTAAAATGCAACATAAGTTATATATTCACAATACATTAAATAGGCAAAAAGAGTTGTTCGAACCATTGAATGAGCCTTTTGTAGGGATGTATGTCTGTGGACCTACTGTTTATGGAGATCCTCATTTGGGACACGCTCGTCCGTCTATAACATTCGATATACTGTTTCGTTGGTTGCGATATAGTGGATATAAAGTTCGTTATGTCCGTAATATCACCGATGTTGGGCATTTGGAGCACGATGCAGATGAGGGCGAAGACAAAATTGCTAAAAAGGCACGACTTGAGCAGATAGAGCCAATGGAGGTGGTACAGTACTATACTATCCGCTACCACAACGCAATGAATGCATTGAATGTATTACCGCCCTCTATCGAACCGCGTGCTTCGGGTCATATATTGGAGCAGATGGAGTATGTGCAGAAAATTATCGATAACGGTTTCGCTTATGAAAGCGAAGGTTCTGTTTATTTCGATGTAGAGAAGTACAATCAAAAACATCATTATGGTATATTGTCGGGGCGAAATATAGAGGAGATACTCGAAAATACTCGTAGTCTCGACGGACAGAGCGAAAAGCGTCGAAGTGTAGATTTTGCTTTGTGGAAAAAGGCATCGCCCGAACATATAATGCGTTGGCAGTCGAAATGGAGTGACGGTTTTCCGGGTTGGCATCTTGAGTGTTCGGCTATGGGACAAAAATATCTCGGCGAACGCTTTGATATTCACGGCGGTGGTATGGATCTTATTTTCCCACATCACGAGTGCGAAATAGCTCAATCGGTGGCTTCGCTCGGACATTCTACTGTTCGTTATTGGATGCACAACAATATGATAACTATCAATGGACAGAAAATGGGTAAGTCTTTGGGTAATTTTATAACTCTTGATGAATTCTTTACTGGTTCGCATTCTTTGCTTACAGAGGCTTATTCGCCTATGACAATAAGGTTTTTTATCCTACAGGCACACTACCGTAGTACGCTCGATTTTTCGAATGAGGCACTTATGGCTTCGCAAAAAGGTTTTTTGCGACTTGTAGAGGCTTACGAACGCCTACAAAAAATCGTACCCTCCAAAGAGACATCGGTAGAGATCAAAGATTGGAATACACTATGTATGGATGCGATGAACGACGACCTCAATACGCCGATAGTAATATCTCATCTGTTTGATGCGGCTAAAACTATAAATACCGTATATGACGGCAAAGGTACATTGTCGGAGACAGACCTCAACATGTTTAAAGCAGTTTTTCGGACTTATATGATCGATATACTTGGTCTTAAAACCGAACAAGGAGATTCTAAATATCTTGATAGTTATAAGAAAGCTATAGACTTGATACTAACTTTGCGTTTGGAGGCAAAACAGAACAAAAATTGGGCGTTGTCCGATAAAATCAGAGATGAACTTGCCTCTTACGGATTTGTGGTAAAAGATACAAAAGATGGTTTTGAGTGGAGTCTGTGATTGGATAGCTAAAGGCTCGTTGATACGATTGATAAAGCGCTTTATAACTCGGAGTTCTTAATTTTTTATTTTTGTCGGTGTTTCTAAAAGTGATTGTGCAATGCCGATTAATACGTGCTATATTGTCTATATAAAGTTAGGTAAACAAATAAAACAAGATTGTTATGTTTAAAAAACTATCCGAACAGGAGGTGTTAGAAAGGTTAAATCTCAGAAAAACAGAGGTAAAGTGCTTAGATAAATTGCCTCCATTGGATAAGTTTTATATATCCTTTGTATCACAGTATGAAGATGCGGAAATAACTCCGGATATAGAAGTTTTGGGCTACGAGAAGGTGGTCAAAGAAAATCGTTATCTGGCGACTAACTACACAAATATAAGTAAAATGGTGTGGTTGATTGGCAGAACAGGGCAAGGCGACCAATGGTTTATAAAAAGAGATAATGGCGTTATTCTATTCTACGACCACAATCAGGGTGAATATAGCGATATGAAACAGTTTGTAAGTTTGCATATCGGTTTTTCTGATTTCTTGCAAATGGCTTTTTTATACCAAGACTTGGAAATACTGCTAAACAAACAAGCAGAAGCAACCAAAGACCAAATAATAAATTTTATAAAAACAATCAACTCCATATATCCTAATTTATACGAGTCATATCCATTCGGATATTTCCGATAAATAGGCAAAACCGCCGTATCTTATGTTTTTTATAGATTGTGTTTTCAAGTGATAAAATTGTAATTTCGCACAAAACGACATTGCTAATTTGTTAACATTAAGCGAGATTGTTAAATCTATCACTAAGGGAATTATCTTAAAAAAACGTATGATTTTTTGGCGTAGTTTGTAAGATATTGGTAATGCTCCAAACGAGAGCTACATCTGTAACTTTAGCTTGGTAATTACTCTTTTGGTGTATAGCGGGAAGTCGCCATTCATCATCCATTGATAATAGCTTGGATCTTGCCTAAATACTTCTGTTACAAGCTTCCCTTTGTATTTGCCAAAGTTGAAGATTTCACGTTTTTGGCTGTCATAAATGATTCGTCCTGCATAATCAACATTTTTATTATGAGACGAAAATTCTGCTAAAAAATCTATTGAGTTGTCGAGGTCGGGATATTTGTTCAATTGAGCCTCAAGTATCTCGAAAGTAGCCATAGTATCAGCTTCTGAGCTATGTGCGTTATCCAGATTTTTGTCGCAATAAAACTTGTATGCAGCCGACAAATTGCGAGGCTCTTTTTTATAAAAAATTACCATAACGTCTATAAATTTTCTCTTTTTCAAATCTATATCTACATCTGCACGCAGAAACTCTTCTACTAACAACGGTATGTCGAAATTTACCGAGTTGTAGCCTGCCAAATCGCACCCTTCTATATCTTTGGCAAGATTAGATGCTATCTGTCGGAATGTAGGGCAATCGGCTACATCTTCGTCGTAAATGCCGTGAATATCAGAAGCCTGTTCAGGTATATGCATCTCAGGGTTAATCCTTATGGTCTTCGACGACTTATTGCCATTTGGCTCTATTTTCAGATAGGTAAGTTCCACAATTCTATCCGAAGATACATTGATACCTGTTGTCTCAAGGTCAAAAAAAACGATTGGGTTTTTAAGATTTAGTTTCATATCAAATGCTATAGATTGATGATAAAATTAGATTGCAAAGTTACATTAAATTCCATTAGTAAGTGCAAATTTTGGGGTTTGATTTTTTGGAAAAACCTGCAAGAACCACTCATTTTTTAGTACGTATAACCTTACAGTCAATCTATATTTTTCGATTTCTGCATTAAATTTACTATCTTTGCAATCTTATTTTTGTAAAATCAGATAATAGCAGAAAAGATATATGTTTGAAAATTTAAGCGAAAGGCTTGAGAGGTCGTTTAAGATACTCAAAGGGCAGGGTAAAATTACTGAAATAAACGTAGCAGAGACCCTCAAAGATGTGCGTAAGGCGTTGCTTGATGCAGACGTAAACTACAAGACGGCAAAGAGTTTTACTGATGAGGTAAAGGATAAGGCTCTCGGTATGAACGTACTTACAGCCATTAAGCCAAACGAGTTGATGGTTAAGATAGTACACGACGAGTTGGCAGCTCTAATGGGTGGCGAACACGCGGAGATAAACCTCAAAGGTTCGCCCTCTGTAATATTGATGTCGGGGCTACAAGGTAGCGGTAAGACCACCTTTTCGGGCAAGTTGGCAAATATGTTTAAGTCGAAACGAGGCAGACACCCGCTTTTGGTGGCGTGCGATGTATATCGCCCTGCAGCCATAGAGCAACTCAAAACGCTCGGAGGGCAAATCAATGTTCCTGTTTATACCGAAGAGGACAATAACAATCCTGTACAGATAGCCGAAAATGCCATTAAGCACGCCAAGAAAAACGGCAACGATATAGTGATAATCGATACCGCAGGACGTCTTGCCGTCGATGAGCAGATGATGACCGAGATAGCCAATATCAAAAAGGCTGTTTCGCCTCACGAGATACTCTTTGTGGTCGATTCGATGACAGGGCAGGATGCGGTAAATACGGCTAAGGCTTTCAACGACCGTCTCGATTTCGACGGAGTGGTACTCACCAAGCTCGACGGTGATACTCGCGGTGGTGCTGCTATATCTATCCGAAGTGTGGTAAACAAGCCTATTAAGTTTGTGGGTATTGGTGAAAAGCTCGATGCTATCGACGTATTCTACCCCAAACGTATGGCTGACAGAATACTCGGAATGGGTGATATTGTATCGCTCGTAGAGAAGGCACAGGAGCAGTACGACGAGGCAGAGGCTCGCAAACTGTCGAAGAAGATAGCCAAAAACCAATTCGGTTTCGACGACTTTTACAAGCAGATACAGCAAATCAAAAAGATGGGTAACCTCAAAGACCTCGCTGCAATGATACCCGGTGTAGGTAAGGCTATCAAAGATGTGGATATAGACGACAAGGCATTTGTAGGAATTGAGGCTATAATACAGTCGATGACACCTTACGAGCGCTCCAATCCGCACGTGCTAAACGGTAGTCGTAAGGCTCGTATACAAAAGGGTTCGGGCAGAGACATACAGGAAATAAACCGTTTGATAAAACAGTTTGAAGCTATGCAAAAGATGATGAAGACTGTACAGAATCAGGGACTTAAACAGGCTTTTAAGAAAAGAAGATAGGTTGATAATTATGAATTAAAAATTAAAAGTTGAAAATTGAATTGTTTGTTTTTCAATAAGTAATATAGGTTTCATTTTTAAATTTATTACTTGTTGCTTTTAAATAGTTTTAGGTGTCAAAGTTTTTAACAATTATTTTGTTTTCAGTTTGTTGTGTGTTGTGTGTTTCGGCTCAATACCGCGTTTTGGGTTTTGAGGGTGGCGACACTATCGAGCTTGGCATTGCCGAGAAAAAGGGTGGAAAAATCGTTTTTCCCAAAAATATCGACAAATACACAACAGTAGAACTTGTGCCTACATCGCCCCGATATGCCGATATTAAGATGCATCTTTTGGCGTTGCAAAAGGCATTTGTCGATAAATCGACAGAACGTATTGCCCTGCAACAACGTTATATCATTGAGCAACTCGACTTTGCCACGCTATACTACTCGCCTATATACATCGACTATCTGCTAAGTTGGATAAGCAGTTATTCTTTTACTGCTACATCGACATTCGACTTTGAGCAGAATCTCCGCAGCGACGTTGTGGCAACGCTTTCGCGGCTTCTGCTCGACAAACAAAAAGAGATAGCCTCTACTGTGGCTAAGGATATGATTCTATTTGCCTACCAACACCGCTTTACCCTTGCCGCAGGCGATATATTACGCTATATGCAGGGAGTGGAGAGCGATTTTGTCGAACGCCACAAGGAGCTGCGTTACTCTATCGACTTCAATCAATTGCAAACCAATAGAGTAGCGACTAAGCTCGTAGGGCTACCTGACAGCGATTTAGCCAACTGCCTAATACTCTTTTTTAGTTCGTCCGACCCGCAAAGCCGCCGTACTATAGAGCAAATTATCCTGCAATACGCACAATTACAGGAGCGTGGCATACGCATCATAAGCATAGCTGCCGACACCGATATAGAGAGTTACCAAACATACTCAAAGCTACTGCCTTGGACGGACAAACTTTGTGATTTCTATGGCGAAAAGGGCGAAAATTTCTCTCAATACGGTGTACTATATCTTCCATCGATGTTCCTTACCGATGCCAAAGGCAATATAATCAAAGGAAGCGCCGATTTCAACAAAATATTTGCCAAATAAAAATTAATAAAAAAATGACACATTCATAAATGCTTTTAGTACAAATAATAGTTATGTTATTGCTTCTGTTGGGTGCCAACGGATACGTGTTTTTTCGTCTATATCAGATGCTTCCACCTGTGTTGCCGTTGCAAATATTGCTCATCGTCTTGGGTGTATTGCTGCAATTGCCCATATTTGTGGCAATGATATGGGGCAATAGCCTGCCGACCAAATTGGTATCTGTGCTTTATCAGATAGGTACTTCGTGGATAATTATTTTTGTGTTTCTTCTTACAATATTTCTACTAATTGATATTTTTAGTGTTATTAAACCGCTAAATATCAGGCAGTACATGACGCACTCGTGGCTTGCATGGGGAGTTTTGTTGGGCGTGGTCAGCCTGCTTTTGATATTTGGCAACAAGACCTATTATCAAAAAAAACGCGTAGAGCTTAATATAAAGATAGATAAACCTCTTGCTAAACCACTTAAGATAGTTACTATCAGCGACCTGCATATAGGGTATGGTATAGGCAAAGATGAACTTGAAACTTGGGTGTCGCTTATCAACGACGAAAAGCCTGATCTTGTGCTCATAGCAGGCGATGTTATAGACAACGATACCAAGCCTCTCTATGAGGAAAAGTTGTACAAAACCTTACGCAAACTACAGACACGACACGGAGTATATATGGCTCTGGGCAACCACGAGTATATCAGTCGTATCGACAATAGCATTGAGTTTCTCGAAAAGTCGAATATCACTGTTCTCCGCGATAGTGCGGTATTGGTCGATAGTGCTTTCTACATTGTGGGGCGAGAAGATGCCTCAAGAAAATACCGCAATTCGCTCTCGAATATAGTCTTAGGCTTAGATACGACTAAACCAATCATTGTCCTCGACCATCAACCAAGCGGTTTTGAGGAGGCTCAACAGTGCGGTGCCGACCTTCTTCTTAGCGGACACACGCATCAAGGGCAGATTCTACCGATTAAGTTTATCGTAAAAGCGATGTTCAAGCAGTCATACGGCTACCATACGGCTAACGGTACGCACTTCTACGTTACCTCAGGGCTTGGTATCTGGGGAGGCAAATTCCGTATAGGCTCACGTAGCGAGTATGTAGTAATAGAACTTGAGGGTAAATAATTTTTTAGAGCACAATCAATTAATCTCTATTCGTACCACTCTACCATAATCTATGGGCGTTTCGAAGGCTTTTTCTATGGATATGCCATCTAACAGTATCATAAATGCTCGTACTATACCGGCGTGTGTAACAATGAGTATGTTATTAAAATCATTTGGTAATGAGGCAATAAACTCTTTTACTCGTTCCAAAACCATTTGCAAGGACTCTCCTTGTGGAGTACAGACATTTTTATAGTCGTCGAACCAACGTTTACCCTCATCCAAATCGTAAATGTCTATCCATGTTTTACGTTCCCATTGTCCGAAATCGAATTCACGGATACGATTGTCTATCACTATATTGTCGTCAAGACTTTTGGCAAGAGAGGCACATCTCTTCAAAGGACTGCTATAAATGCGGTCGAATATGATATCTTTAAGTTCGGATTTTAATATAGCCAGCTCCTGTTCGAATGTATCGGCAAGCTCTACATCGGTACTACCATAACATATACCCGAAGGCATATTTACCCGTGTGTGTCTGACCAAATAAAGCGTTTTCATTGGTTATATGTATGATGTAACAGACAGAAATACAATATAAAAACCCACTTCGCACAACTGTTGTAATGCTCCTAATACATCGCCGGTAAAACCACCTATCTTTTTTTGTGTGTATTGTCGGAATAGTATCAAAATAATAGTATATACGGGTATAACGCTTAATATTATTTGCCATGGCATAAATACGAATGGAACTCCCGCAAAAATAAATGCAACTAATAGTGTTATCAAAGATATAGGATTTCTTGAATGAGACGACTTACTCTTTTCTATACGCACATATACGGAAGATTTCATCATTACCAATACCATAAAACGACTTGAAGCATTTGCCACTATAATTACCAAAGGCAATGTTGTAATATCTATCGAAGTATAAATGGCGAATTTGAATAAAAATAGTATTGTCAGAGAAACGGCTCCATATACCCCCACTCTACTGTCTTTCATTATTTCCAAAATACGTTCTTTGGTATAACCTCCGCCAAATCCGTCGAAAAAGTCGGACAGTCCGTCTTCGTGCATGGCTCCTGAGGTAAGCAACATTGCTATGATGGATATAATCGCAGCTACTGCCTGAGGTAAAATATAAGAGCAAGCCATAAATATACCTCCCCCTATAACACCTACAATGATGCCTATCAAAGGGAAAAATCGTATGGATTGTGTTTGATTTTCTTCGGAATAGCTGATTTTCCCTATCGGAATGCGACTGTAAAACATTATTGCGTGCAGCAATAGATTAAACTGTCGCCATATAAAGCCTTGTCTGTTGTCGGTTTTAGGGTTCATTTTGCCCAAAAATTAGAGATACAAAACTGACTATTTGTTCTAAATTTGTTGTTATCGGTGTTTTTCGACATCATATACCGCAGCCTCGTCGAAACTTGCCATTTTATTCAAAAATATTAAAGCAGATTGCAGTATAGGATATACCAATGCCACACCTGTGCCTTCTCCTAAACGTAAGTCCAGATGGAGTATTGGGTCTCCTTTCATATATTCTACCATATATTTGTGTCCATGCTCATTGGACTGATGCGAAAACAATACATTGTCCAATATATCGGGCTGTATTTCGTACGCAGCCAAAAATCCCGATGAGGTGATAAATCCGTCGGCAATTATGAGCATATTGAGGCGTTTGGCTTCGAGGACTGCTCCCGTAATCATTGCTATCTCAAAGCCTCCAAATGTAGCGAGTATTTCCAACGGTGTTTGTGGTTGATATTTGTCAGCTACTTGTTTGAGAATATTGTATTTGTGTTTTACCCCTTCGCTGTCGAGACCGGCTCCTCTGCCCACACACTCTTGCAGAGGCAGTCCTGTAAACTTATGTAGTAGCAACGAAGCAGGTGAGGTATTGCCTATTCCCATTTCACCGAAACCGATAATATTACACCCTTTTTCGAACTCCTGATGTACAAACTCCGCTCCTTTGCGTATGGCTTGTTGGCATTGATCCATAGTCATTGCAGGACTGTGAAGCATATTGTTGGTGCCTCTTCCTATTTTTGCATTTTCCACATTTATTCCTTCCGGAAAATCGTAATCTACACCCGCATCAATTACTCTTAGATTAATATTATGTTGTTTTGAAAAGACATTAATACCAGCACCGCCATTGACAAAATTCATTACCATCTGCCATGTAATTTCTTTTGGGCAAGGGCTAACGCCTTCGTCTGCTATACCGTGGTCGGCAGCAAATACAAGTATCGACGGGTGGCAAAGCTGTGGCGTAAGGGTTTTTTGTATACTTCCTATATGTAGGGCTATTTTCTCTAATTTACCTAAAGAGCCTAAAGGTTTGGTGCGGGTATTTATTTTTTCTAATAGTTGTTGTCTTATCATTGTGGTATTAGGGTAAGGTTAGGGGAGTATTACTTCCATTGTTAGTGCCGTATTATAGCTATCCCACAGGTTCCCTTCGATGTGTTTGTGTATGGTAACAAACAGCATTACAAGACCCGCTCTATTGGGTCGGAATGTAAATTCTCCTTTGGCATTGGCATATATATTGCTTTTGCGAGTATTTTCCACATCGTATAGGTCTTCTTTACGATGGTATTCGTAATGTTCGTTGTCATAGACTACTACTATACGTGCATTAGGTACTATTTTACCTTCGTTCAGTACGCGAAATGTAATTTTGTCGCCTTTTTTCACCTGATTTGGTGAGGTAAGCGGTATTATTTCTACCCCTTTGTTAAGTGGGTTTGGTTTATAGTTTGGCGATTTTCCTTTGTAGATATATACATCGGCACTGTTGTAATATTGCAACAGAATATTTTGTCCCTTTACTCGTAGCGTATCATCAGAGAAATACTTTTTACCCTCTGTTGTTTGTATACCTCTGTATCTTGGACCTTTGCGTACTCCGGTAGATATACGGTATGTGCCTTCGATGGATATGGTCGGTTCGAGATACACGGCTGCTTTGGTTTTGA
The DNA here is from genome assembly GCA_000768855.1 of Porphyromonadaceae bacterium COT-184 OH4590. GTDB lineage: Bacteria > Bacteroidota > Bacteroidia > Bacteroidales > Paludibacteraceae > F0058. The sequence continues at coordinate 50,658 of JRAN01000056.1, forward strand.
AACTTGGTGTAAGTTGTACAATGTTGAAATTAGGGTCAATCATCATAAAGTTGGGAGAGTCCATAGCAAAGTCCGCTTGGAATGGTAATTCGGTATATGCCGATTCTATTTGAAAACGGTTGTGGATTACATGAAAAAGGTTTGGTTTTAGGAAAGGCACGTGAGCCTCTGCTTTGTGAGCAAATGGTGTTAGTGTAGCAATAATTGCTCCGATAACGAATAATCTATTTTTCATATTAAAAAATGGTTGTTTATTGGCGTTGTATATATAAATTTCACTGTTTTTAAAGATATGTTTTCTATTTTATTTTTACAGGAATACCTGATATTAGCAGAAATACCTCATCGGCGTTGCGAGCAATGTGCTGATTGACCCACCCTTGCAGGTCGGTAAAGTCTCGTGATGCTTGGTTGCTGCCGTGCAAAGACATTCCTATCTCGTTACTCACCACTATGAGTGTAAAATCCTGTTTTGTAAACTTATCCCATTCTGCTTTGGCTTCTTCGAGCGATGGTGTAAGTTGATAGTTGTTGTCGTCAAATATATTTGTCAGCCACAGAGTAACGCAGTCCATAAGAACTGTTTTCCCGTTCAATTGATGCCTGCTTAGCAGTTTATCCTCTTCGATAGTTGTCCATCGGTTTCCTCTATCGGCTTGATGGCGTTTGATACGTTGTTCAAAATCTTTGTCCCAACGGCGGGCAGTAGCTAAGTACAACGGATTAGCGGACAAACTTTCAGCCAATCCTTGAGCATAACTGCTTTTTCCAGAACGTTGTCCGCCTGTAACAAAGATGATGCGTCTCATTTCTTATCAACCTTTTGCGAACAAACATCTTTGGTATAATTCCACTCGATTGTATCTCCTGATTTTATAATCAATCGAAATGATGTTTTCCCCGGACTGGAGCCATTAACTTTATAATACCAAGCATTGTCGCCCAATACATTGCGTACTCCGTTAATAGAAGAGACAAAGACATAGCCCTTTGCCGGATAGGTTTCTATGGTAGCACATTTTTGAAGAGCATCCATAGCAGTCATTCCCTTGTGCCATTCGACTTTGACACTCTCGGCGGTTTTGTCTTCGCCGTAGTTGATTTTTACTGTTACCTCTTTTTGTGCATACATAGCTGCCGCAAATATGACAAAGAGCAACGAAAGAACTATTTTTTTACTCATAATTTATTATATTATTAAAGTTTTATCTTGATTAAAATGAATAAGAGATGTGTCCCATAATACTACGACCGGGCATATTATAAGTATCTTTTTCTGTATAGTTTTCGTCGAAAATATTGGATATAGTAATACCTATTTTTGCCTTAGCGGTAACGTTATAATATGCTGAATAGTCGAATATCAGATGGTCAGAAATTTTTAATATCTTCTCCTTTGTCTCATATCCACCACCTGTGTAGTAGTCGGCTTCGGCAATTTTACGTACATTTGCCGGCAAAAAGTCTTTTTCGAGACGCGAACCCTTGTAACGAGTGTGCAGACGTGTGGAAAAACCTCTCATAGAGTCGTAGAATATGCCGAAGTTCCCATTAGTTTTTGCCACAAGTATCATATCTTTGACCTTGTCGGTGCCATACTCGGTAAAGTTATTGTTGAAGAGATAGGTAAGGTTACCGTATATCTCGAGTTTCTGATTCGACGAACAGAAGTGCAATACATTTATCGATGCCATTAGCTCCAAACCACTCATACGAGCTACCTTAGTATTGTGGTAATAGGTGGTGTCGGGGGCGCCTGCGGCAGGTTTTCCGCCCCGCATCGTAACTATTTTGTCGTTGTGCGTTGTATTAAAATATGTGGTATATACACTCAAAAATGAGTTGGAGTAGCCTACACCTCCTTCATAAGTAACCGATGTTTCGGGTCGTAGAGCGGAGTTGCCCACATAAACATGTCTATAACGATATTTAGGCGAAATCGGTGTATTTATCTCATAAAAGCCAGATGTAACAAAAGCATCTGGTATATTGAAGGCTCTGCCTGCACTTGCATGAATATTTAAACCATTAATAATATAATATTTAGCTCCAATAGAAGGAGTAAACAAGAAGTAATTGTTATCAGAAGCCTCATTTTGGAGACTGTCGTGTTTGAAAATTTCATATCTGATAAAGTTGGCACGAATACCTGCGTTTACCGATAGGTTGTTCCACTCATAACTTCCCTGAATCAGAGCCGACAGACGTTGGTTGCGGTTATTTGGTTTATAGGGCGACGCCTCTGTACCTTTTGCCGATTGGCGGTCGCTACTGTAGTCGAGTACGTCGTAGTCGATACCTGTGAGTATCTTGATGTTATCTATTGTGGTGTTGGAGGTAATTTTTATACCAAACTCTTTGACATTATCTCGAAACGATATAAAGTTGGTGTTGTCATTTAAGGCATTTTTGTAGTTGTAGTTCTTTTCATTAGAGAAATAAGGAGCTACTACCAGATGATTTTTTTCTGTTTTATAAGATATATTGCCGAATAGATTGAAACGATTAATATCCTTTTTTGAGGCACTTCGTGTGAAATAGTTGCCCGGAACCTTGATATCTTCGCCCATATAGAGTATCGACGATAGGTTGATAGCCCACTTTTGGCTGATGTCGTAGCGAACCTTACCATATAATTGCGAGGTTTGATATGTAGTGTTTGGGTAGATGTCGCCATACGACTTTGAGTCTAATATTGTTTTTTCTAAGTCGGTCATCTTCATTAGATTGTTGTCACCTATACGGTAGTCTTTCGACTGGGCACGATTGTTGAAACCAACTACCACGCCTACTTTGTCGGATACCATACCGCTAACAGAGGCATCTACCAATGTAGAGCCGAAACTGCCCACCTTCAATGATACGGAGGCACGGCGTTGCTCTGTTGGTTTTTGTGTTATAATATTGATAACACCACCCATTGCATCGGTACCGTAGAGTATGGAATAAGGTCCTTTTACCACCTCTATACGTTCGATAACAGCAGTTGGCAAAGTTGCTAAGTTGCTAGTACCTGAGGGCAAACCATCTATCATAACAAGAGTATAACTGCGGGATGTAGCAGTGGGTGCAAATCCTCTCATACCCACCTGCCCCGAAACGCCCGGATATTGGATAATATCGAGGTTGGTAACGGTTTTTAATAGGTCGGCTACATTATCTGCAGGAATGGAGGCTATCTTGTCTTTGTCGATTATCTCCACTTTTTGAGGTATGTTTTTGAGTTTCATGCTCATACGAGTAGCTTCTACGGCTACTTCTTGCAGATTATTGCTGTCATTCTCATTGAGATTCGACTCTTGTGCCTCTATTTGGCTTACAAATATAAGCAGGGCAAAGGCAACCCATAACGATTTTCTAAACATTAACTTTAAACGATTTACAGTTAAACAAATAATTAAATTACAATTAATTCAACCATAAACCTTCGAGAAGTATTTTTTAGGAGCGAACGCACACTATAAGGCAAGTTCGATACCTTGCTTTTTGTCCCGAAAGCATTATGACACAGTTCTTGGACAGGTCTTCCGGCTCATCTCATCGCTTTGTAACGCCTTCCCATCATTTTTTTGTACAAACAATTGTTCGACAGTGGCTTATTGCTACAAGCTTCAATCGAGATATACGGCTGCGGGCACAGCTTTGGCTTCGTTACCATGAGGCAAGCTACCAAATTCCCTTATATCCGAAAACGGTTGCAAAGGTAATACTTTTTTTGAATGTGAAATAGAATATTTAAATATAACTAAAAACACAGATTCAAATTTTAATACTAATTTTGCCAAAAAATTTTTACAGTAGTAATCACTATGGAGAGACTTCGCCCAATAATGTTTGTAGGTACAGGTTCTGATGTCGGCAAATCTGTTATAAACACAGGCTTTTGTCGTGTATTTCTACAGGATGGCTTTTCGCCTGCACCTTTTAAGGCTCAGAATATGTCGCTCAACAGCTATGCCACAGCCAACAACCTCGAAATAGGGCGTGCACAGGCGGTTCAGGCTGAGGCATGTGGTATAGAGTGTATGGTGGAGATGAACCCGATACTACTTAAGCCAACAAACAACCTCATTTCGCAAGTGATACTCAACGGCAAACCTATTGGCAACAAGTCGGCACACGAATATTTCAACGACACCGATAGAGACGAGCTTTTTGATAAAGTTTTCAAGTCGTTTGGTCGCCTGGCTCAGAGATACAGCCCTATCGTTATAGAAGGAGCGGGTAGTATTTCGGAGATAAACCTTTGGGACAAAGACATTGTAAATATGCGTGTGGCACTCAAAACAGATGCAGCCACATTCCTTGTTGCTGACATTGACAAAGGAGGTGTGTTTGCAAGCCTTTACGGGAGTATTATGTTATTGCCTCCCGATGAGCGTGAAGCTATCAAAGGTATAATTATCAATAAGTTTCGTGGCGATATTGCACTTTTCGACGAAGGCAAAAAGATAATCGAACGTCTTACGGGCAAACCTGTGGTGGGTATTATCCCATATTTCAAAGATGTGTTTGTGGAGCAGGAAGATGGTGTTGTAATTGAGGAAAAACAGAGTGCATTCCTCGATGGTAAGGTTAATATAGCTGTGGTGCTGTTGAAACATCTGTCGAACTTCACCGACTTCAATATGTTGGAGCAGACCGAAGGGGTTAATCTCTATTACACAGACCAACCTGATGAGTTGGCAAAAGCCGATATTATAATCATACCAGGCACTAAAAACACTCTGTCAGACCTTCAGACATTGCGAACAAAGGGACTTGCGCATATTATTCGTCAACATCATACTCAAGGCAAACCGCTCTACGGTATCTGTGGCGGTTATCAGATGATGGGTATTGAGGTGCAAGACCCTCTCGGTATAGAGGGAGATATAAGCACTTTGCCCGGCTTGGGCATATTGCCTGTTACCACAGTGTTGGAGGCAGGCAAACAGACAAGGCAGTGTAGTTTTAGCTTTGTAGATAGCAATGTGTATGGTGAGGGTTATGAGATACACGCAGGGCAGACCAAAAGCGATAAGCCTCTATGCCACCTACACAATGGCGATGAGGATGGTTATCTACTCAACTCCAAAACCTGGGGTAGCTACATACATGGCATATTCGATAATGCATCGGTAATAGAGAGTATCCTCGTTGCTGCTGGCAAAGGAACAGATGCTGTTAATATCGACTACAAGGCGAAAAAAGAGGAAGGCTACAACCGTTTGGCTCAAATCATACGCGATAATGTCAATATGGAGTATGTGTATAACTGCTTAAAAATAACATAGATATACGTAAGATGATATTAGGGCATGGCAACGATATACACCATTTACGCCAAGAGCTAAAAGCCGATTTTAGCTCTAATGTGGCGTATAATAACCACTCAAGCAGGATTTTGGCACATCTTACGGCACATTTAAACCTTATCAGCAACTACCCCGACCCCAACGCTACTACTCTTACTCATAAGATAGCCCAATATCACGGAGTGGAGTCTTGCAATGTATTGGTTACCAATGGATCGACAGAGGCGTTCTATCTTATTGCTCACTATTTTGCAGGTAAAAATAGCGTTGTGTCTTATCCTTCGTTTGCCGAGTACGAAGATGCTTGTCGTGTATATAACCACAGTTTGACGTTCGTTCCAATCGAAGATATAATCTATCACGATATTCACAATACCGATACCATTTGGTTTGCCACACCCAACAATCCCGACGGACACCTTACCTCAGAGCAATCTATTGCTAATCTCTGCCAACGATTGCCTCAAACTACCGTTGTAATCGACACTGCCTACACCGCTCTATGCCCATTTGCCGATAATATCAGTCTCGTTCACAGATATTGTTCAAATCTTATCACTATTCACTCGCTTACAAAATTGTTTGCCATACCGGGCATAAGGCTTGGTTATATTATCGCATCGGAAGATGTTATAAAAAAAATAACAACGTTGCGTATTCCTTGGAGTGTCAATAGTTTGGCTCAAGAGGCAGGCTGTTATATTATCGACCATTACGCCGAGCTTTTGCCTGACGTAGAGCAGTTGTACAACGAGTCGTTGGAACTACAAATGGCAGTTGCCTCTATTCCACAAATGGCAGTAACTCCTTCTAAATGTAACTATTTCTTGGCAAAAATGTGTTGCTCTACAGCACAAGAGTTAAAAGATTTTTTAATCACAAAAGGTTTACTTATTCGTAATGCAAGCAACTTCAGAGGACTGAGCTCTCGACATATTCGCCTTTCGGTGCAGGGGCACGAACGTAACACTCTATTGTTAGAGGGCATAAAAGAGTTTTTTGTATGATACTGTTTCCGTTTTTCGATAGTTTCCATTTTATTATTGTATTGATAATAGGGTTAGCCTTAGATACCATTTGGGGCGACCCTCCACATATGCCACACCCTGTTCGCACCTTCGGATGGCTTATATCAACATTAGAAGAACGTCTCAACAAGGGTAAATATCGTAAAGTAAAAGGAGTTTTTTCCGCTCTTTTGCTTACCTGTTTGGTCTTTGGAACATTACTTATGGTTGAATATTGGCTTGATTCACAACACTCTATTTTACAGATAGTCTTCGACTCGCTGTTTTTCTTCTTTGCCATAAGCAATCGATGCCTTATCGACGAGGCTTTAACCGTTGAACGACAGGTGAATAAAGGTGATATTAAGGCTGCCCGACAACACCTTAGTCGTATCGTCGGACGCGATACCAAAAGTTTGTCGTTCAATCAGATACGTTGTGCTACATTGGAGACACTTTCGGAGAATTTAAGCGACGGCACTATAGCTCCGATGTTTTTTTACGCTCTCGGAGGAATACCTCTGATGATGGCGTATAAGATGATAAACACGCTTGACTCAATGATTGGCTATAAGAATGAGCGGTACGGAGAGTTTGGTTGGTTTGCCGCACGCATACTCGACGACGGAGCCAATTTCATTCCTTCGCGTCTTACGGCATTGCTGATGGTGCTGCTGCCTCCCTCTGCAAATGGATTTCGATTTGTACATAGATATGGCAGGTCTCACGCCAGCCCAAATTCGGGTTACCCCGAGGCAGCATTGGCAGGCATACTCAACTGCCGTTTTGGAGGGGCAAACATCTACGGAGGTCGGCTTGTCGAAAAGCCATATATCGGCTACAACGACCGTGAACTGCACCATACCGATATTATTAAAGCAATCCGTATCAATATTACTACGACGGTGGCAATGGCTATAATTATTGTGGTATTTGGTATTATCTATTGATATTTAGTTTTTTTATTGTAAAAAATATTTGGTGGGTTCAAAAAAAACGTATTACTTTTGCATACGTATTGGAGATTATATTAATCTGATTTATCTTTGAATTCGGTAACACAGTATGTTGGTTTTTAAATCTGTCGAACATTTCTTAGCTGCTACAGGAGACATTTCAAAATGAATATTAATCAAATATAAATATACTAATAGTTATGAAAAAAGTTTTTTTATTGATCGCTATTCTGGCAATGGCATATAATGCTTTTGCTCAAGAAGATACCAATCTATCCAAAAGAGAAATACAAATAGAAATAGGTGATGCCCAAAATCTATTGCCTATAAGTATATACAAGTATAGTAATATCATGGGAGATACTACAAGTATAATGAGAGCACTATCGCCTGTTATTTCTATTACTCACCATAGGCAAATCAATCCAAGATGGTGGTATGGGGTATCTGTAGCCTATCGTAATTTATATCAAAGATCGGAAGGCAAAGAAAAAAATGTATTGTATTATAGTGAGGCAAAGACTAATGAATTTGCTATCATACCTTCTGTAAAGTTCTCTTACTGCAATAAAGATTGGTTGCAGATGTATTCGGGTTTGCAGGCAGGTATGAGTTTTGCCTTTGGAAAAATAGCATATTCTACCGGTAGAATCAGTAGTGGTACTTCATCACTATGCTTTTTCGGACAACTGACAGCATTTGGCATCAATTACGGCAAAGATTTTTATATAGGAGCAGAGATAGGATTTGGACACAAAGGAGTACTAAACTTCGTTGCGGGATACAGATTTTAGTGATATAGAGTATAATACCAAATACTACCTTTGTATAAAAAGATAGTATTTTTTGTATTTACGATAAGCGATACAAATTATATTTAGGTTGACAATCAAATAGTTATATAGTATTTAAGAATGATAGAGTACTAATTATTTATATTTTGTTTATCATTTTTAATTCAGATTCCGTAATATAAAAAAAGATATAACTATCTGATTAACACCTTACAATACATATATTCTTACAATGCATAGCATTAGAGATTTTTTCAAAAAAATATTGTTAAAAACGTATATCTCAATATATTATAAGTGTATTTGAAATTGATTTTATACTAAGAAAAATAACTCAATGCGGAATTTGGCTTCAACGCTCTGCCTGTATCGACTTCAGCCCTCTGCTCGTATTGACTTCAACGCTCTGCCCGTATCGACTTCAGCCCTCTGCCTGTATCGACTTCAGCCCTCTGCTCGTATTGACTTCAACGCTCTGCCCGTATCGACTTCAGCCCTCTGCTCGTATCGGCTTCAACGCTCTGCCTGTATCGACTTCAGCCCTCTGCCCGTATCGACTTCAACGCTCTGCCTGTATCGACTTCAACGCTCCTCTTTGTTGAAAATATTTTTATTCTTAACTATTTTCCGTGTAGCTTCCCAAAACTTCAATTACGGTTTCTTCTATTTTAGTTTGGGGCGACACAGCTCCAATGAAATGTTGCAACATTCCCGATGATCTGCATTGTTTCTAATGCGGAATCCGGGTTTAACTGCGTAATTGTGGTTAAGCCCTAATGCGGAATTTGGGTTAATGGGATTGAAATATGAAGTAATTGTTTGTGTTTTACCCATTCACACAAGATGCTTTGTGTCGTTAAACTGTATTATGCGGTACTCTCTTTGTGCGGTAAGTTCTACGATAGAGATAGAAGTGTTGTCAATTTCGGGTATGGCAGAGGCATCGGTAGCAGGCAGGTGGTCGAACATAGCAAACATCACACGTATTGCAAAGCCGTGACTGACTATCAATATAGTTTGCTTGTCTGTATGTGATTGGAGTAGGGTAGTAATAAAACTTTCGATACGCTCCATTATCTCTTCGGGAGTTTCGTATTCTGTCGATTGCGGAAGCTCCTCTGTGGGCGGAGGAAAAGGCTTGCCTTGTAAAGAGCCGAAGTAGCGTTCTCTTAGTCGTTGGTCGTTGGCAAAGGGAGTACCTGTGTGGTGTTTGGCAATAGCCTCGGCAGTCTCTATGGCACGGTGTAGGTCGCTGCTGTATATGGCATCAATAGCAATGCTTTTCAGAGCCTTGCCTGTAAGCTCCGACTGATGTCTGCCGACCTTCGACAAAACTCCGTGCGTCTGCCCCTGACATATACGGAGACGATTGTCATCGGTAAGTCCGTGACGAACAATGATAAGCCTCATCTACTTACTTCGTTTATATTGCTTTGTGATACGGGGAAAACTACCGATTTGCCCGATACGGGATTTTTACCCACCACCACAACGGTATCATATACAGCCTCTATGTTTTGATAGGTTAATACCTCTTCTGGGCTGCCTTGTGTTATAACCTGCCCATTTTTCATCATCACAATCGAACTGCAATACTCGGCAGCCATATTTAGGTCGTGGATAATCATTATCACCGATAACTTTAGTTCTTGGTTGAGTTTCTCCACAAGATTCATAAAACGTATCTGGTGTGTTATATCGAGGTGCGATGTGGGTTCGTCGAGCAGTAGCAATATCGGTTGCTGACTTAGGGCTGATGCTATGGCTACCATCTGTTGTTCGCCACCGCTTAGCTCCGACATTCGGCTGTTGCGAAGATGGTAGATCCCCGTCATATTCATATAGTGATGAGCAATCTCAACATCCTCTTTTTTATCCATAAATTGGAATTTGTCGCGATATGGTACACGCCCCATAAGGACGTACTCCTCTGCTGTAATATTCGACATCTCGATAAACTGCGACACAATGGCTATTTTTCTTGCACGCTCGCGAAGTGACATTGAGATGATTGATTCTCCTTGCAGTAGGATATTGCCGGATAATAGCTTGAGGTCGCCCGATATGGCACGGAAGAGCGTTGTCTTGCCAGACCCATTGCGTCCTACCACTCCCACAAAGCTACCCTCTTCGACCCCAAACGATATACCTTGAATGCGAAAACCGCTTTTATACCCGCAAGTAACATTATTTACAGAAAAAAGAGTATTCATCTATATAATTCGGGAATTTTTACGTGAGCCACTAAGTAGTATTATAAATGCTATACCGCCGATAAGTCCTGTGATAACACCTATCGGCAGTTCGTTTGGGCTGATAATGGTACGTGCCACAATGTCGCAAAATATGAGAAATACACTACCGCTTAAGAACGAGGTAATTAGCAATATACGATAGTCGCTGCCTACCCAAAGCCTTGTGATATGCGGTATAACAAGCCCCACAAAGCCGATAATACCTGCTACGGCGATACATACGCCTGTGAGCAACGATGTTATTATAAAAAGTATTCTGATAGTAATATTAGAGTTTATACCCAAATGCCGAGCTTTGTTTTCGCCAAGCCGTAGAGCGTTGAGCGGTGTGGCAAACAGATAGGAAATCACAAGACTTATCAAGGCTATTGCTATCATACTCACTATCATTGTTGTATTCGACTCGTTGAGAGAACCCATTGTCCAAAACACTATTCCGTGAATATTCTCTACTGCCGTTATCGACATCAAAAACATCATCATCGATGAGGCTATAAAGCTTATCATCACTCCTGTGAGCAACATACGATTGACACTAAGCACTCCCTTACGTAAACTCAGAGTATAGACCAGAAATATCGTTGTAAACGACCCGACGAAGCCAGCCAAAGGTAGAAACATTATATTGAGCAAGTGAAGTCCGGTAACTATGGCGAATGTTACTCCCAACGATGCTCCGCCCGATATGCCGAGTGTATAAGGCTCTACCAGAGGGTTGCGATAGATACCTTGTAGTATGGCACCGGCAAGGCTAAGGCTGCCGCCTATGGCAAATCCAAGCAATGTCCTCGGAATGCGGATATAGGCAAGAATGCCGTACTCCATACTCTCTTTATCCGCCATTATGTCGAAAATATCTTTGAACGGTATTGATATCTCTCCTACACTCAACGACACTATAACAGTTACTGTCAATACTGCCAGTAACATGGCTACATAAATAATCCAATGTGCCGATTTGTTCATTATACCAATGTGTTTGTGTTATTGCAACTTATACTCGTTTATATAATCTGTTATGCCGAAAGTCAAAATTCTATTCCTTTGCGACTTCTAACCCCTTGGTCATAAGGATGTTTTATCTTTTTGCAAAATGTTATATAGTCGGCACGTTGCATAACGGCTTCGGTGGCACCTCTACCTGTTAGTACAAGTTCTGTCGATATGGGTTTATTATCAATAAAATCGAGTAGTACAGTCTCTTCGAGATAGTTGTCGCGGACGGATATGAGTATTTCGTCCATTATCAGCAGGTCGTAATGTTCACATTTCAACATATCTTTGAGTTTGGTAATGGCTTGAGGTACTTCACGTTTTATCTCTTCTTCGTCGATAGATTTATCAAGATGAGGGTGCCCTTTGGCAAAATTTTCGACAATAGCTCCGAGTTTACGAAGCGAGTCTATTTCGGTGTATCCGTATTTTTCGGGACATTTGTGAAACGAGCAGTAACATACTCGCAAACCTCCGCCAAGGGCACGTGTGGCAAGTCCTACAGCAGCAGTAGTTTTGCCTTTGCCATCGCCTGTGTATATGTGTATCAATCCAAGTTTGTCCATAGCTTTTTTCTATTTTCTGGTAACAAATTTGACCAACTCCTCCATTGTCTTTACAAAAGTGATAGGTGTCGGCTGGCAGGCTATCTCCGAGGGGATTATAAATATACGGTTGTTTTTTGCAGCCGAAAGGTTGGAGTATTTGCTCCAAATTATCTTTTCGTCTTCGCCTACTATACCCATAGTGGCAATAAATATATAGTCGGGGTTTTGTGTCATTACAAACTCACGTCCTACGGTTCCTTGTTTGAGGCTTGAAGCTATGTTTTTGCCACCCAGAAGCGTTATATAGTCGTCCATAAAGGTATTCGCCAGTACCGCAAAAATGGGATCGGCTCCTATTTGGAAAAACATCTTGGGAGTAAAATTCCATTTCAACTGTTTTTTTATCTTCTCCACCTTCTCTTTGTTCTCTTTTACAATCTTTTGAGCGTGTTGCTCTTTGCCTACCATTGCACCCATTGCCACAAACTGACTGCAAATCTCGTCAAACGATTTTGGCGTCTGAAACATCTCCACTGCGATACCGAATTTTTTGAGTGTGGCTATATCTTCGGGGGCGGTAAGCCCTGATACAAGCACAAGGTCGGGCTTTAGCTTCACTATCTTTTCTATGTTAGGCTTAACGGCAGATGCCACTATCTCTTTATTGTCTGCTTTGGCTGAGGAGCAGTAACTGGTACAACCTATCAACTGCGACTGTGCTTCGAGGTAATAGATACTCTCGGTAAGCGACGGAGCAAGCGATACAATACGTTTGTAATGTTTTTGTGCATAAAGTCCTGTACTTAGGATCAACAGCAATAGTAAGGGTAATAATCTTTTTTTGTTCATAGTGGTAATGAATATTTTTTTGTTTATTAAATAATTGTTTATTTCAGTTCGATAAAATAGTTTTTGTCGTTTTCGGTAATTATTCCTTTCTCGAAGGCAATTTGATAACTAAATATCGGTGCGTCGAAGACATAAGAGTGATATTCGCCGTGTTCGGCACATAAGTCCATATAAGGATAATTGTCAGTGAGTTCGTCGATAAAACTGTCGTCGATAACTCTACCAACATACTCTTTGGGCAAGTGCTGTTTGCTTACCGCCACGGTAATACTTCTAAAGCCATCGGCAACAAACTTGCGTATAAGCTTTGATGTATCTTCGCCCCAAAGCGGAAATATCGCCTTTATGTCCATTTCGCCACAGACACGCTCTATCCACGAACGATGCTCCTCAAGGTATATGTCGCCAAATATGCCCGCTTCAACGCCTTGTTCTTTGAGCTTACCAATAGCTCCTTTTAGTGATGTCTCATAACTGCCAAGAGTGATGGGGCACTGCCATAACGGATATGGTAATGCCTCTGCCTGCCGTTTGATAAGCGAATTGCTTATTCCGTGCGACCTCGACCTGTCGCTATCGGCATCGGACATATTAAGCAGGCATATCACCTCGCCTTCTGCCCGATTTACAAATCGATATAGAGCATACATACAATCTTTTCCGCTACTCCACGACATAAAAGCCTTCATTTTTTGGGGTATATGCTATTTAAAAAAAACGTACAAAATTAAGCATTTCTTCGCAAATTGTCGTTGTTTTTTGCTTAGATGTTTTATCTGATTTCAAACAATTTGCTGAAAATTAATTAGATGAACTTTGTTTTTTTTCCACAAAATAATTCATTAAATGACAAGATTGTGATAACGGGAAATATAATATCTCTGATTATATCTGGTTTTTAGATTGTTAATGATATGTGTGGTTGTGTTTTTCGATGTTTTTTGAGTTCTATATACTTGCTATTTTATTCATGTTATATAGTTATATGTGGAAAAAATATTTTGTAGGTTGTAAAAAATGTATTAACTTTGCAAACTTTTTAGAACTATTAAAAAAATAAAAGTAAGATGAAAGTAAGAACATCTGTAAAAAAACGCAACGACGATTGTAAGATTGTTCGTCGTAAGGGTCGTTTGTATGTTATTAACAAAAAAGAGCCTAAGATGAAACTTCGTCAAGGCTAAATTAAATTAATTATTTAAAAATTACTTATGGCAATAAGAATTGTAGGAGTAGATTTACCCCAAGCAAAGAGAGGGGAAGTTGGATTGACTTATATCTACGGAATAGGTCGCAGTACTGCACGTAAAATCTTATCGGAAGCCGGTATCGACTACGACATTAAGGTGCAAGATTGGTCAGATGAACAGGCTGGTAAGATTCGCGAGATTATCGGAGCAAAATATCGCGTAGAGGGCGAGCTTCGAAGTGAGGTGCAACTTAACATCAAGCGATTGATGGATATTGGTTGTTATAGAGGAGTACGTCATAGAAATGGTCTTCCTGTTCGCGGACAGAGTACCAAAAACAATGCACGTACCCGCAAAGGTAAAAAGAAAACAGTTGCTAACAAAAAAATGGCATCTAAGTAATTAACACTCAAATATTAAGTTGAAAATGGCAAAAAAAACAGTAGCAACCAAAAAGAGAGTAGTTAAAGTAGATGGAGTAGGACAGCTACACGTTCACTCATCGTTTAACAATATCATTGTGAGCATTACCAACGGCGAGGGTCAGGTTATCTCTTGGTCGTCAGCAGGTAAAATGGGTTTCAGAGGTTCTAAAAAGAATACCCCTTATGCAGCTCAAATGGCAGCACAAGATTGTGCAAAAGTGGCTTACGATTTAGGCTTACGAAAAGCAAAAGCTTATGTAAAAGGTCCCGGTAACGGTCGCGAATCGGCTATAAGGACGGTACACGGTGCCGGTATTGAAATTACCGAGATTATTGACGTAACACCTCTTCCACACAACGGATGTCGTCCGGCAAAACGTAGAAGAGTATAATTGTTTAACTTTTAAAAATATTAAAAAATGGCAAGATATATAGGACCTAAATCGAGAATTTCACGTAAATTCGGTGAACCAATTTTTGGACCGGATAAGGTATTGTCTCGCAGGAATTTTCCTCCCGGACAACACGGACAGTCGCGTAGCCGCAAAAAATCGGAGTACGCCAAACAGTTAAAAGAAAAACAAAAAGCTAAATATACTTACGGAGTCCTCGAAAAACAGTTTAGAAACCTGTTCGTAAAAGCACAACGTAAAAAAGGTATTACAGGTGAAATACTTATTCAATTGTTAGAGTGTCGTTTGGATAACGTCGTTTATCGCTTGGGCATAGCTCCTACAAGAGCCGCTGCCCGTCAGCTTGTTAGCCACAAACACATAGTAGTGAATGGGGAGGTTTTGAATATCCCTTCGTATATGGTAAAACAGGGCGATATTATTGGAGTAAGAGAAAAAGACAAATCAATGTCTGTTATTACAGAAGCATTGGCTGGTCATAACCATTCTAAATATGCTTGGTTGGAATGGGACAAAAATCTTATGGCAGGCAAATTTCTTCATATCCCCGAAAGAGAAGATATTCCGGAAAATATTAAAGAACAACTCATTGTAGAACTTTATTCTAAAGCTTAAATTTAATGGCAATACTAGCATTTCAAAGACCTAATCAGGTTTATATGATTGAGGCAACCGAATTTAAAGGTAAATTTGAGTTTGCCCCCTTGGAACCGGGTTATGGTATCACAATCGGAAACGCTCTTCGCCGAGTATTGCTCTCTTCACTCGAAGGGTATGCTATTACGTCATTAAAAATTAGCGGAGTTGTACACGAATTTGATACTATACCACATGTAATCGATGACGTTACAAACATTATTCTAAATCTTAAAGAGATTCGTTTTAAACATATTGCTAATGCCGAAACAAGTGAAACCGTTACTATAGAGGTTTCGGGACGTGATGTGCTCAAAGCAAAAGATTTGGAAGAAAGCCTATCTAACTTCAAAGTGTTAAATCCTGAGCATGTGATATGCACAATGGATAAGAGTGCTCAATTTACTATGGAGGTTAGAGTTGATAAAGGTAGGGGTTATTTGCCGGCCGACGAAAATAAAAATATTTCGAAAGAGATTGGCTTAATCGGTTTGGATGCTATCTTTACTCCTATCAAAAATGTTATGTACACGGTTGAACCGGAGCGTGTTGAGCAAAAGACCGACTATGATAAACTTATCTTAGAAATAGTTACGGACGGTTCTATTCATCCTAAACAAGCATTGAAAGAGGCATCAAAAATCTTGATACAGCATTTTATGTTGTTCACAGACGAAAAAATAACTCTGGAATTGGAAGATATTAACGAAACCAATGAGATTGACGAGGATTTCTTGAAAAAACGTCAGTTATTGAAGACACAGTTGACAGATTTGGATTTATCGGTTCGTGCTTTGAATTGTCTCAAATCAGCCGATTTGGAAACACTTGCCGATTTGGCAAGAATACCGAAGCCCGAATTATTGAAGTTTAGAAATTTTGGAAAAAAATCTTTAAATGAATTAGAACAAAAATTAGAAAGTCTTAACCTGTCGTTTGGTATGGACATTTCGAAGTATAAAATTGATAAAGAATTGTAATAAAAATGAGACACAATAGAACAATAAATCATTTAGGACGTACAGCATCTCACCGTTCGGCAATGTTGTCGAATATGGCTTGTTCGTTAATCAAACATAAAAGAATCACTACCACTGTAGCAAAAGCAAAAGAACTTCGTAAATTTGTAGAACCTCTTTTGACAAGAGCAAAAGAAGATACAATGCACTCTCGTCGCATTGTTTTTGCCAATCTTAAAGACAAACAGGTTGTTACAGAGTTGTTTCGCGAGATTTCTACAAAAATAGCAGACCGTCCGGGTGGTTATACACGTATCTTAAAAACAGGTAATCGTTTGGGCGATGCTGCCTCTATGTGTATTATAGAGTTGGTTGACTACAACGAAAATATGCTGAAAGAGAAAGCAACTAAAAAAGCTACCCGTACTCGTAGAAGCAAAAAAACTGCCGACACTACAGCAGCTAAATCTGCCGAAACAGTACAAAAAGAGGTAGAAGCTAAAACTGACGAAGTAGCTACAGACGACAAAACTTCCGAGATAAAGGAATAACCAATTTTGAGTTTTATAGAAAAATAGATTGTAACAAAACAGTCTATTTTTCTTTTTTATAGGTCAGGTATATATTTTATTGCTCTACGACAAATGCAAAAAAGAAAATGATAATCGGAATATTGTCAGTCAGGAACAATTATTATTTTGCATAAATAAAAAAAACATTTATTAACTTTGTAGGCGAGGTATTATCATTCCAATATATAAAGTTATGAGAATATTTTACTATAAGTCGATAGTTCTTCCGAGCAGTTGTGGAGTAAAGATAGGCTTGGAAGAGGATAGGTGGGTAGAAACTACCACACTCCTGAATTTCTCTATGGCTTACAGCAAATTTACTCCGCAAATAACATATAATACATATCATAGATATCTACCGAGACTCGGTATTGTCGTATGCTCTGCTTAGCTGCTATATATCAAATATACAGTAGCTAAAGGGCAGGGTAATGGGTGGTGTTTTTGTGTATCAGTCTATTCCCTGCTAACAGAGCAACCTAAGGGGCAAAATACACAAAAGGCTTTTGGTGTATGCCTAAAAATACACTAAAAAAACACAATTTTTCAAACATTAAAAATATGAAAAAAATAAATTTAAAAATATTTGCACCCAAATTAATGCTTATATTCTTAACATTTTCATTAATTTTGAATGGGTGCGAAAATAAGAAAAACACATTGAAAAATACGGAATGGAAACTTATAAATATTGTTGATACTATCAGTAATACAAGTAAAGTTCCCGAACCTAATAGAGATAATAATTTTATAGTAAAATTTCAAGAAAAAGGTTTATGCAGTGGATATTCTTCGATAAATGCAATTGAAGGAGAATACTATGCAGACTATAAGTTGAATACAATAAAAATATTAATTAAAATCTCTAATTTTGCAAATGATTCACCTGATGGATATACTTTTTTACAATATATGGAAAAGGTGAATAAGTTTCTACTTACAGGCAATAAATTGAAATTATATTACAATAATCAGATTTGTTTAGAATTTAAGAGGAGATAATATTATGAAAAAGCTAATTCTTATCTTTGTAGGAATAGTGTGCTTAAATTTTGTATTGGCACAACAACCTATTACAGGTGGGCAACAGATTAATATTTCAGAGGCCCCATGGCAAGTACTACTTAAATTAAATGGCAATTATGGATGTGGCGGAAGCATTATTACCCCAAATGTAATTCTTACTGCCAAACACTGTGTAAAAGGACTTAACCCTAATTCTGTTGAAGTTGTAGCGGGTGTAACTTGTAAGGATGAAGTAACAAAGGATAATATATTCAATGTACGACAAATCGTGACACATCCGACTTTAGATATTGCTCTATTGTTATTAAACTCAAACATTCCTGTTACCAACAAAACCAGAAGTATTAATTTTAGAAGCTCATTAGACGAACAGTATTATAATGTAGGTAATAAAGTATCTGTTTCTGGCTGGGGTTGGTTAACCCCTAATGGGTATAATCCTAGTCAATGTTTAAATTCAGTTGATGTAAAAATTATTTCTAATGCTATGGCAAGTTCACAATTAGGACAAACTGTAAGGAATTATGAAATTGCAACTGCCGGTGTAGGTAATATTAGAAAAGGGGCTTGCCATGGAGATAGTGGAGGACCTCTCGTTATATGGTCAGATATCATAAAGGACTATGTACTTATTGGTGTTGTTAGTTGGGGACGAGCTCGCTGTATTGGAGATAATACTAATTCGCCATCTATTTTTGTAAGGGTATCTAAACTTGTGTCTTGGATAAATCAATATGTACCAAGACATGAGCTACTCATTCGCGATAACGAACAAGATATAGGATTAGAACCCAATCCAACTTTCAAAGCTTGGCAAAGTCCTGATATTTGGCTTGCCGACCATAACTTTAAGAAGATACCTGTATGGGATATTTATAAATATAAATATTGTTATATTGCAGTAAGAGTGAAGAATATTGGATATTCTACAAGTACCGGTAAAGAAAAAGTATATATTAACTGGTCAAATTCAAGTTTAAGATCATATTGGCCTTCTTCTTGGCTGCAACCTTCTATTCCATTTTTTACTATCGCAACAGGTAAAACAATTACAGAAAATGGAATAGATATCCCTTCTTTAAAACCAAACGAAGAAATTACTCTGTATGTATTATGGGATATAGTTAGAAATATTCCCGACTTTGAGTTGGCTCATAAATTTTGTTGGGGTTTTGCACTGTTAGCTAGAATTGTAAATAATTATGAACAAGGGTTATATAGTTATCCATTCCCAAATCCATTAACTACAACATATGCCAAATATTTTAATGGATTTGCAATAAACGATGGTAGCCAAATTATAAAAGATAATATATACCTGCAAATGACACCATTATGCCATATAGAAAAACCTTATACGATAGGCTTCAATCAACTAAAAACAAATGGCAAATATAAACTTGGGGATTTTGCCGAAATTTACATAGTATTGTCTAACGATTTGATGAGAAATTTAAATAAAGAGACAAGTAAGAACATAAAGATAATTGACAAAACTTCAGTACTTCTGCAGTCTGCAAATGCAGAGTTAAGTTTCAATGCTTTAGATAAAAAGGATGGAAATTATTTTATTGGCACCAAAGTACACTTTATCTCCGACAAAATACCTGAATATAACGAGTTTGAATTCAATATGACACTAAAAGTGCAAGATGAACCTGAGGAGACACTTAATTTCACTGCTATCCGAGACGAGAATATATTTTTCAAGGCAGATGCCAATGTCGATAAGAAGAAAGTAGTAAAGGCACACGAAGAGGTATTGCTCAGTTCCAATGTGATAGCTGACAATGCCGAATATGTATGGTTCGACGGAAAAGGTAATAAGATAGGCGAGGGATCGCATATAAGCACCATTCCCGACCGCTCTCAGAAGTATAAGGTGTCTATCACCAAAGATGATGACGGCTACCGTTCTTACGACGAGGTAGATGTAGTAGCCGTAGATGGCGTTATCAACTCTATCAGCCCCAATCCTGCGAGCGATAATGTGGTGGTTCGCTATAGGCTTTCGGACAATACACCATCGGCAGCACTTCACATATCCAACCTTCAGAGTACATTATCTATAGCTTATCCTTTAGACATTAATGCTACCGAAAAGAATATATCACTTTCAGGCTTTTCATCGGGTACATACATTGTTAAACTACTTATTGGCGGTACGGTTGTTGATAGCCAAAATCTTATAGTCTATTAAAAAGTTATCTGCCAATAAGTCAATATAAAGAGAGACGGTAGTATTATCGTCTCTCTATTTTATTACAGGTATTGCTAATTAAATATATATATGTATCTTTGTGCAAAAAAAATATGAATTGCCCCAAGTGTTTATGTGAAGAAAGTGTCAGATCTGGCATAATA
>JRAN01000057.1 GCA_000768855.1 Porphyromonadaceae bacterium COT-184 OH4590
CCTATTACAAAGGTAAGAAAACTTGCAGATTTATCAAAGGGTTTCGAAGATTAATTTACTAAATATCAGATGATCGATGGTTTTTAAGGGACAACTAAATAAGTTGAATATTTGGTGTGGATATATTGAATTTCCATTTGAAATTTATAAAGTTCGTATCTCGATTTTTGATACGAAATTAATATAATATTATGAAACAATAAGCTTTTTAGCAGAGGCTTATTATCTGCTTAATCGATACAAGTTTTCAAGACATTTATTTGAAATAGAAAAACACAGTTAAATAGATAGAAATCCATATCTCGATACCTTTTAATTGGTATTGAAATTCATATATTGCACTTCAAACACACACACAATACCTATTTGTAGGTATTGTGTATTCCTAAAAACAAGTTCAATTTTGCAAATTAAAAACTATTAAAATTGCAACAATGATAAGAAATATCTTAAGATGCAGAATAAAAACAAATCACAATAACCGATTCATTATGCTTCAGTAGTATCTGTAACGACAAATATTAGTATTGAAGTCGATTTTTAAAATTTGTCAGTACAGTAGTAAATTCAAGATTCTGCTCTAAGTCGTGCAAAAACACTTTGGTATCTTTGTCTATTTACATCTTATGAAGGTAATATTGAGACAGTATAACATTTTAGTAATTAACATGCATAAAAATACCTAAAAGTGAGTATTGTGTATATCTGTTTTTATAATCAATTTTGCAGATTAAAATAAAAAATATGATTTATATGAAAAGAAATGTAATTATTTTGTTGTTTATCTTTTGTTTAACTTCTGTTTTTGCATCCGAGAATGATGCAGTAAAAAAGAGTTATATTGTAAAAGGAGTTATCAAGAATCAGAATAATGAACCTGTTTCCTATGCTTCGGTTATGGCAGTAAGTACCAATATAGGGATTTCTGCAAATGTATCAGGTGAATTTCAACTAAAATTAAACAAAGGTAATTATAAACTTCGTATATCTTGTACAGGTTATGAATCAAAAATATTAGAAATAGAAGCAATCAAAGATTTGAACCTCGAAATAGTGCTTGATAAAATGGAGAGCAACTTGTCGGAAGTTGTTATTACAAGTACTCAATCTGAAAAGATGTTAAAAGATATTCCTGTTGTGACGCGTGTAATTACAGCAGAAGAGATAAAACGTATTGATCCGCAAGATTTCAAAAATCTTTTGGAATATGAATTGCCCGGGCTACAGTTTGGACGAGCGCACGGCTCTAACTTGCCGTCGATGTATTTTCAGGGTATGCGTGGACGCTATATTTTATTTCTTATTGATGGAGAGCGTATAGCAGGCGAAGCGGCTAGCGACAATATAGATTTTAACCGTTTGGGAATAGATAATATAGAACGTATAGAGATTGTTAGAGGAACTATGTCAACACTTTATGGATCAAATGCGTTGAGTGGAGTAGTAAATATAATCACTAAAAAAGCCAATCGTCCTTTTATAGGTAATATTTCGACTCGTATGTCAAACTATCTTGATCAAAAATATACATTGTTAGCGGGTACTCGTCAGCGTAAATTTTCGGCTCTGACCTCTGCTTCTTACAGCTATCGTATGCCCTACCAACTGGAAGACCTTGAGGAGGCAAGAAATAGAATTATATATCCTGACGGTCGTGATACAATTGAAACGATAAAAGGTAAGATAGGTGTAAGAGGGTATCAAAATTTTATGGTTGAACAAAAATTAGGATACAATTTTACCGAACGGTTCAATATAGAAATAAAAGGTGGTTTATTTCAGAATATGATATTAGATATATTAGACTCTAATGAAACTGTTATAAAGGAAAAGGATAGATTTAGAAATTTCACGATTAGCGGTAAAGCCAGATATATATTAAACGAAAATAATATTATAGATTTATCATATCATCATGATACTTATTATAAAGATAAGTATTATCCTATCACAAAAAGATCTAAACGTAATTATGGGAATAGTATCGATAATATTAAATTGAATTATAAACTATTCCTGTTATCACAACATTATTTTACTGCCGGTATGGAGTTTTATAATGAAACTCTTAAGCATTATATGTTTAAAGATTCTACTACTCACAGTATACAAAATTATGTTTTGTATTTACAGGATGATTATGCTATTTCTAATAGAGTGAGTCTTGTTGGTGGATTACGTATGGACTATCATTCTTTGTACAAGGTACATGTAAGTCCTAAAATATCTGCTATGTACAAGCTAAAAAACTTTATTTTACGTGGTGGGTATGCTACCGGTTTTCGTTCTCCCTCATTAAAAGAACTTTATCAAAAATGGGATCACAATGGAATGTTTTTTATAGTTGGCAATAAAGATTTAAAACCTGAAATTAGTAATCAACTATCGCTTTCCGGCGAATTAATAGTAGGAGCTTTTAATGCTTCATTGAATGGTTATTATAATTGGTTTAAAAATAGGATTATTCAGACACCTCCTACTGTAAAAAATGGTAAAATATCCGATATGACTTATAAAAATGCAGATGGTGTATCCAGAATATATGGTGTTGATTTAAATATGCAGGTACGATTGCCATTAAACATAATGTTGAGAGGTGCTTATTCTTATGTCAATGACAATGCAAAAATTAATGGGCGTAATTTCTCTATGTTCCGTCCTCATACAGTTGTTTGGAGTGCCAGTTATAGTCGCAAAATAGGTAAGTTTGATTTGAACGCCGGTGTCAATGGAAGATGGCTGAGTGGTATGTATTCTTGGAGTATTATCCCCGATCTAAAAAATAAAAATAAATTGATTGCAACCAATTATGCCCCTCAGATGATATGGAAATTCAATGTCGGTTGTTATTTCCCTCGTGGCATAAATTTGAATATTGGTGTAGATAACTTTTTAAACACAAGGAGTAAGAATGTTTCGAACGATGTTTATGCTGCATTGTCGAGAGGTATAGAATTAATTGCAAATGTTTCTATAAACATAGCGGAAACGATAGGTAAATAATAAATAATAAATATATAGAGTATATGAAAAGAAAGATTTTTTTTGGAGCAGGAATTACACTTCTAATATTTGTGATAGCTTTTGTTGGTTATTCCAAATGGATTGCTCCTACCAAGATTGCTTTCGTAAATTATCAAGCAATAACTTTGGGTAATATTCATAAAATTAACAATAATTCATGGGTAAAAATTTATGATATATCATTGGAAGAGCTACACAAACTCTCTAAATATGATATGGTATTTGTAAATGGCATGGGGCTACGTATAGTAGAAGAGCAGAGAGATTTGCTCAAAAAAATTGCCGACAAAGGTACACCCTTTTATACATTTATGGCTACCAATCCCGACAACAATATTTGTAACCTCGACTCTACACAAATATCATTGATATATCAATACTTGCAGGGAGGTAAAAAAAACTATCGAAACCTACTGAACTATATTCGCAAAGAGATAGATGGTAAAAAAATCTATGTCAAAGACTCTGAGCCTCCTGTTAAGAGGGCTTTTGACATTATTTATCATCCATATATAGGTGATTCAAAAGACGAAGAAGATGATTTGGAATTTAATACTGTGTCCGAATACGAAAAATGGCTCAAAGAGAAGAAAATATGGAAAGAGGGGGGTAAAAAAATTGCTATTACAGGGCAGATGGCAGATCCTACCGATTTGATAAAAGCACTTCAACAAAAAGGTATGAATGTATATCCTATTGCAGCTTTTCGTAAGTTTTATGAATTTATAGAAGATATATCACCTGATATGGTAATAAATATGCCTCATGGACGTATGGGAGATAATATGGTACAATGGCTGGAACAAAATAATATACCGCTTTTAGCTCCTATTACAGTACCGCGTTTGGTTGATGATTGGGAGAATGACCCTATGGGAATGTCAGGAGGATTTCTTTCACAGAGTGTTGTAATGCCCGAAATAGATGGGGCTATTCGCTCTTTTGTATTGTTTGCTCAATATAAAGATGAAGATGGTTACCAACACTCTTTTGCTGTTCCTGAAAGATTGGAAACATTTGTGGAGACTGTCGAAAACTTCTTGGTTTTAAAAGATAAACCTAATAACGAAAAACGAATAGCCATATACTACTTCAAAGGACCTGGACAAGGTTCTGCAATGGTAGCAGGCGGAATGGAGGTAGCACCATCATTGTACAATTTGTTGAAACGACTAAAAGATGAAGGTTATAAAGTGGATAATCTGCCTTCTAATCATAAAGAATTCGAACGTATGATAATGACACAAGGCTCAGTATTAGGTGTGTATGCTGAAGGAGCAATAGCTGAATTTATGAAAAACGGCAATCCCGAATTGATTAATAAAACCGATTATGAAGCTTGGGTAGCTAAAAGTCTAAGACCGGAAAAATACAAAGAAGTAGTAGATGCAAACGGAGAGTTTCCCGGACAATATATGGTATCTCCTGATGGAAGATTGGCTGTGGCTCGCATACAATTTGGAAATGTAGTTATCTTGCCACAGAATGCAGCAGGAGCCGGAAATAATGCTTTTAAAATTGCTCATGGTACTGATGCCGCTCCTCCACACCCGTACATCGCCTCATATCTATGGACAAAGCACAAATTCAAAGCTGATGCCATATTCCATTTCGGCACACATGGCAGTCTTGAGTTTACTCCCAAAAAACAGGTAGCTTTATCTAATAAGGATTGGCCTGATAGGCTTATTGGAAATTTACCACACATATATATATATACTATTGGTAATGTCGGAGAGGGTATCATTGCCAAACGCCGCTCTTATGCTACTCTTACCACTTATCTTACTCCGCCATTCTTAGAAAGTAATGTTAGAGGTTTATACAGAGACCTTACAGAGAAACTCAAAATATACAATAATATTATCGAAGACTATGGTGGTATAGAAAATATTACTGCTAAAGGTAAAAATAGTAGAATATATAACGATTTTACTCGTGCTTCGTTGGCAGTAAAGGCAGCTTCTATTAAACTTGGTATTCATCGCGATTTGGAATTGGATAGTATAGCTCAAAAACCATATACCGAAGGAGAAATAAGCCGTATCGAAAATTTTGCAGAAGAGCTTGCCAACGAAAAAATTACAGGTCAACTGTATACTCTGGGTGTACCTTACGAAGAAGTTCGAATCAAATCCACAATACAGGCTATTGCTACTGATGCTATTGCGTATAGTGTATGGATTTTGGACAAAATGAAAAAACGCACATCAATAGATGCTCAAAATAATAAACCATTATTTACAAAACAGTATCTTAACCCCTCTCTTGATTTAGTAAATAAATTGATTAAACAGCCTGCTATAGCAACAGACGAACTTATATGTCGTACTGCTAAGATAACAACAGACGAACTAAAATGGGCACGAGAGGTATCCGAAAGCAAAAACAAACCTTCGGGTATGATGGCAGCAATGATGGGAAGCGGTAATACTTCTAAAAATAAAGCTAATATGCCCCAAAGCGTATCTAATAAATTGAAACAAGAAAATCCAAAGGATGCTATGGGGGCTCACCCACAAGGCAAAAGTCACAACAAAAACATAAAAAAGGACACCGCCTTAGCTAATAATATTGTCGGAGGCCATCCTCAAAATATCAAAAAAGAGGCTTCTTCTTCAGAGCATCAAAAATCCGGAAGCAGCAATCCTCACTCTATGTCGAAAACCTCAAATACAGACAAACAGATGCCACAAAGAAAATCTTCTATGGGTGGTGGTAATCCTATGGGAGAAAACAAGACATATACAAAAGAAGAATACCGTATGGCAGAGGCAATACTCGAAATAGAGCGTACTATCAAAAATGTTGGGAAATACAAACAATATCTTATACAAAGTCCTAATGCAGAACTCGCAGCTAATCTAAATGCATTAACAGGTGGCTATATTGCCCCGTCTCCGGGAGGTGACCCAATTGCTAATCCTAACACATTACCTACAGGACGCAATATGTACTCTGTAAATGCTGAGGCTACCCCATCGGAGGCTGCTTGGGAAAAAGGTATGAGGTTGGCTAATAATACAATAGATCTATATCGCCAACGTCATAATGGAGAATATCCACGTAAAGTAAGTTATACTTTATGGTCTGGTGAATTTATAGAAACAGAAGGAGCTACAATAGCTCAAATACTTTATATGCTTGGAGTAGAACCCATACGAGATGCTTTTGGACGTGTTACAGATCTTAGACTTATTGATTCAGAAGAACTGGGGCGTCCTCGTATAGACGTAGTCGTACAGACATCGGGACAATTGCGAGATTTGGCGGCATCCCGTTTGTTCCTGATCAACAGGGCAGTAGAGATGGCATCCGAAGCCAAAGACGATAAATACGAAAATCGGGTTACAGAGGGCGTTAACGAAACACAGCGAGCATTGCTCGACAAAGGTTTGTCTCCGCGTGAGGCAAAAGAGATAGCTGCTTATCGTGTATTCGGTGGGGTTAATGGAGGTTACGGTACAGGCATACAGGGTATGGTAGAAAGTGGTGATCGCTGGGAAGATGAATCGGAGATAGCAGAAACTTACATCAACAATATGGGAGCATTTTATGGAAGTGAAAAAAATTGGGAACAATTTAGACAATTTGCTTTTGAAGCAGCTCTAACACGTACAGATGTAGTAATCCAACCCCGTCAGAGCAACACTTGGGGAACATTGAGTCTCGACCATATGTATGAGTTTATGGGAGGTCTAAATCTCGCTGTACGCAATGTTACAGGCAAAGATCCTGATGCATATTTGAGTGATTACCGCAACAGGAATAATGTACGTATGCAGGAGGTAAAAGAAGCTATTGGTGTAGAGGCACGTACAACAATACTGAACCCTACTTATATTAAAGAAAAAATGAAAGGAGAAGCCTCTTCGGCAGGAGTATTTGGCGAAACAATGCGTAATACCTATGCTTGGAATGTTATGAAACCATCTGCTATCGATAATGAATTATGGGACGAAATATACAATGTCTATATAAAAGATAAATTTAATCTTGATATAGAAGAGTTTTTCAAAACCCAAAATCCTGCCGCATTACAAGAAATTACTGCTGTAATGATGGAAACCATACGTAAAGGTTATTGGAAAGCTTCGGAAGAACAGATAGCCGATATAGCAAAAAAACATATTGAACTTGTCAAAGAACATCAACCTTCGTGTTCGGGATTTGTATGCGACAATATGAAACTCAAAGAATTTATTGCTTCCAAAACTGATGTACAGACAGCTAAGGAGTATAAACAAAGTATTTCAAAAGTACGTCAAACGATGATTACCGATAAAGACGGTAAAAGTGTTGTTTTACAAAAAGATAATGAAAAGAATATTTCTGAAAACACTAATACTTCCACCAGAAGTAATATTATTATTGCTTTGGTGATAGCAATGGTATTGACATCATGTTTTATTATAATACGGAAAAGACGTAATAAGAGATAAATCATATTTTTTATAAAAAATACATTAACTAATTAATAAACAAAATATATAAAAATGAAATCAAAATTTTATTTAGCAACAGTTTTAATCGCTTGCTTGTTTATGGTAAGTAGCTGTAAAAAAAACATTGTAAAACAAACAACAAGTAATTCCGTAACTCTTGATGCATCTTCAAAGACGGAATGGACATATTTTTCATTTGCTACTAAATCCGTAGTAAATATTAAGCCTAATGGTATAAAAGATGTCCCGGAAGGTACAAATTGGGATATAGCATTCCTTAGAACATCCGCAAGAGTCAATTGTGGTGTGTCCGGAAAAGGTAAAGGTGGTGTTATGATGACGGATTTTGAAAATATTGAAGACCTCAAATCTCTGCCTACCGGCGAGTTTGTAGTAGATGTTTTGGGAACTCATGTTGGTATGCCTAATATTGAAGGTGTGCCTATGAATGAAGTATTATCGAAATGGGCTGTATTGAACACAAGCAGTATGCCTCCTACTGTAACTCTAAGTCCTAAAGTATTTGTAATAAGATGTGCAGATGGCGTAACTTATGCCAAGATTAAATTTCTGGGATATACAAATGACGAAGGTGGAAGATTTTATCCTACATTTGATATAGTATACCCTTTTAAATAAATAGTAAATACAATTTTTAAATAATTTTATAAATTCTAAAAAACAATATAAGTAATGAAAAAAATCAAATTTTATTTTATGGTGACAGTTATGGGTTACCTGTTGATAGGATTAGTTACATCATGTAGTAAAGAAGAAAAAAACTTTACACTTTCAAAAGACAATGTAGAGGTTGGTATCAATCAGGTAGTCATTGTAGAGATCAAAGGTTTAAGTACTTATCAGGCTGTTGTGGACAAAGAAGATATTGCGACGGTAAGCGTAAAAGATAATAATGTGATGATAAAGGGCATGAAAAAAGGTGATGCGGTAGTTAAAGTAGTCGACACTCACAATATTGCTTTTATAAAGGAAATTAAAGTAAAGGTACTTGAAGGAGCCGTAGTTACAAAAAATACTGTTACTCTTAATACTTCGGCAGGAGACAAATGGGTATATTTTTCTTTCTTAAAAGGACAGGTTATGGTTAATGACAGTTCTGTAACAGGTATACCGGAAGGTCTGGAATGGGATATTGCTTTCTGTAGGAATTTTACTCGTACAAATAGCGGAACAAGCAACAGCAAAGGCGAAGGAAAAGGCGGAGCGGTGATGACTAACTTTAAAAATCTGGATGAAGTTACAGCTATTCCCGAGTCTTTTGTTATAGACACGATTGGTTTAATCCTGCCAAAAATGAAAGATATAGTAACATCATGTAACGAAGAATTGTATAAATGGGCACCGTTAGATTTGGAGTCGGGTACAATGCCTCCGCCTGTAACTCTTAGCAAGAATGTATTTGTTGTAAGGTGTGCAGATGGAAAAACTTATGCTAAGATTAAATTTTTAGCATTTACAGATAATGAATCTAATCGTTTTTATCCGAAATTTGAATACGTTTATCCTTTTAAATAAAAAGTATTACCTTTGCATTCTGTCTTATGAATAAAGTCTTGTACAAGACTTTATTCATAAGACAGATAATATAATAACTAAATAAATTTACTATGAGAAAAGTAACATTTTTGTTTGCTGCATTGGCAGCGGTAGTTATGATAGGTTGCACCAAACCGGACGATAACAATGGCAAGAAGCCGGACATCGATAAGCCCAAACCCCAAAAGGAGTTTAGCTTTACTATGACATTTAATGAGCAGTATAAGAAAGATTCCGTTCACAATTATTCTAATATTTATATAGATATAAGTAATTATAGAAATGATGTAAAAGAGAGAATGGTTGTTCCATTCGACATAACCATAAAAGATACCGACCCTGAAAAAAATATAGTATATATATTAAAGCCTGTAGATAAGACAGATGTCCAAAGGCATCAGGTACTTAATAAAGATTTTGAATTTGGGACTATTGTATCTATAGGAACAAATCATTTTAATAAGTTAGATAAGATAAAGATTAAAGGTCTCAAAGGTAAGGCAAAGATTAGACCTCTTGAACCTGGAACATTTCAGCTCGATTTTCAGCTCCAAAAGTACGATACCATAGCGAAGAAATATATAGGCGCCCCTGTGGTAACGCGGGCAAGTGCTTTTAATGTAGTAAAGATAATCACTGAGGTCAGAAATGATAAATTGGAGTGGAAGGTACTTGACGGAGACCAACAAGATGATAAATATTTAAGCAACTATTCGGTTGCCGAGGAATACAAATATTACTTAGAGTGTGGAAAAATAAAATCTATAGGTAGTTTTAAAGAAGGATACCGTATAGGTATGGATTTGAAAGAGTTTGGAGGAGATGAAAATCTACCTGATGAGTTTAATTTGACAATTTCCCAAATCCTAAAAAACGGTGATTATAATATTATGGCATATAAAAAAGTATTAATTAAAAAATAAATAATAATTAATATGATTAAAAAATTTAGTTTATTAAGCCTGTTGATGACTACGACAGTTTTCTTCAATATAATATATTAATTAGCATTGGTATATAAATAAGATATACCAATACTGATTTTGAATATCGACCGGTATTGACCCTGATTTATGGAAAATATTTTTCTTTTGCTCGCTCTGTTTGCCACAATCAAAAGCCTTTTTATGACAGTATTATTACCAAACAAATGGTATAGACTGGGGTTTGGTGTGTTATTGGGGGTGTTTATCTTTTTGTCACATGATTATGTGATGGACTTTAATAAATTACAGGTACAACACTTGCTGTCTACACAATCATCTCTGCTGGATATTTCTCTCATAGTGATGATAGATAGTTTGTTGTCTTTGTATTTTTGTTTTGCACGTATCAAAAACCCCGATCCTGACAACAAACAAAAACGGTACACAAAGATTTTGCGATATATACCATCATTATTGGTTTTTCCTTCGCTGTTTTATCTGCATATACATTTGCTATTTTCTTTTGCAGGAATAGATTTTATGTATATAACATCAGGTTTTGCCGTTTTTATTGTATCTGTTTTTATCATATCCTCACTGTTTATGCGCAGAGTATTTGGAGAAAAAGAGATTTTAATAGAATTGAGTCTGTTGCTTACATTGATGTTGTTTTTAATTACCGTATGCAGCTATGTTTTTCATCCGTCGGCAACACTCTATACTTACAGTATGCCTGTCAATTGGCTTGAATGTATTACTACATCGGGTTTATTGCTTGTTACCATGTTTGCAGGCTATTTATTTACTTATATCAAAAAAATAATAAAACATAAAAATTAACTTTATATGGAATACATATCAAATGTATTGTTTTGGATTGCTAACGGTCTTATGGTACCTGTAATAGTAGGATTACTCTATTTTTTTATTCGAAGTGTTTTGATGTTGGGAGCTTTTTTTAATCTTTATCTTCAGTATTCCAAACAATCCAAAACCCGGTTGAAAAAAAATCCGGATTCTATTACCAAAGAAAATATTAATGATTTTGTAGCCGAAATGGATAGTTTTCCGCAAAGTCATTTTACTTTTGCGTTAAAGTCTTTAATCGGGGCTAAAACAAATGCTGTAATCAATAGGATTCTTGCGGAATATGAAGTAAAAGCCGATAGCGAACTGGGGAAATATAAGATATTAACGAAGTTCGGTCCTATATTAGGCTTAATGGGCACACTCATCCCTATGGGACCCGCTCTTGCAGGGTTGGCAACGGGAGATGTCGCTTCTATGGCTTATAATATGCAAATCGCTTTTGCCACTACTGTAATAGGTTTGTTTGCAGGAGCTATAGGGTATATTTTATTACAGGTAAGACAGCGTTGGTTTGTAGCAGAACTCTCTATTCTCGAATTTATAGCCGATATATGCGGCAATTCGGATGAAAGACATTCAACTTTATAAACAAATAATCAAAAAGAATGATGAGACGCAAACGCAGATTATTCGTAAATTCGGCAGAAGACCACGACCCTGTTGCAATGCTTACCAATTTGTTTGATGTAGCAATGGTATTTGCAGTCGCTTTGATGGTAGCCATGGTAGTAAAATTCAATATGACGGAAATTTTTTCGCAGGAAGATTATACTATGGTAAAAAATCCCGGAAAAGATAATATGGAAATTATTACCAAAGAGGGGCAAACCATAAACAGATACAAACCTTCGGAAAATCAAGAAAGTGCAGGTAAAAAAGGACGTAAAGTCGGAGTTGCATACGAACTGGAAAATGGAGAGATAATTTATATACCCGAATAATGTATTGATGTTTTAGGTAATATAAATGCAATGAATCGTGTCTATACAGGTATCTCCATCAAGGAGTACCCAACACCTAAAACCAAAAACCCAATACCCCCAAAAAGGGATATACCGGAAAGGTAAATCCCTTTTTTAATAATTAATTCAAATTTCTTATTTCTTAATTACACTGAGTGTACCGATACCTTTGGCAGTCTCTACAAGTGTAGGAAAGTTTCCTACAAGAGAAGGAAGACTTCCTACAGGCGAAGGAAACGCTCCTACAAGTGAAGGAAACTCTCCTACAGATAAAGAATCCTTTCCTACAGGTGTAGGGAAGGCTCCTACAGGTATAGGAAGATCTCCTACGGATGAAGGGAAAGCTCCTACAGGTATAGGAAGATCACCTACGGATGAAGAATCTTTTCCTACAAATTGATCTTTAATTGAACTGGTATCTGCATATTCTTTCAACCACAAGTTTTGAGCTGATCACTGCCATTGGCAATCCTGCTCCCGGTATGGTGGATGCTCCGACATAAAATGTGTTGAAAAATTCCTCGTCGTAGTTCTTGGGTCTGAATGCCCCTATCTGCAACATAGCGTGCGAGAGTCCGAGACCGGCTCCGCTGTAGAGATTAAACCTATTTTGCCACTCTTCGGGGGTATATGCCGAGAGAGAAATAATATGCTTTGAAATATCTTGCTTTATTCTATCCGAAAAATCGTCTATAATGCTCCTGATAATTTCTTCTTTGTCTGACCACTCTTTTTTAAACTGTAGATTGGGAACAGGGCATACAAAAAACAGCGATTCGCAACCTTCCGGAGCACAATCGGGATTGGATTTAGATACGGCATTCACATAATAATAAGGTTTTTCAAGCGTTCCGGGATTTTTCATCACATCTTTGGCGTATTCCTCGTAATTGTTACCCAGAAAGTAGTTATGGTGTTCTATTTGTTCGATTTTCGTATCCAATCCTACATAAAAAGTCAGGTAACCCATTGTCCAATCCATCTTTGCTAGTTTAGCAGGAGAATATTTTTTTCGTTTGAACACTATACCTCGAAACAATGCGGCGTCGGCGTTAATTACAAAAATGTCTGCTTCCCATTTTTTACCGTTTTGGTCGGTTAAGCCGGTTAATTTACCGTTGTTAGCCGTATAGTCGGTTATTTCCGTATTGTAATGAAAAACAGCCCCCGATTTTTCCAATTCCTTTACAAGACCGGTAACAATAGCATACATACCTCCCTTTACATTATAATATCCTGTGTGTGAAAACTCTATGTGTGACAGTAAAGTGTAAATCGCATTTGTGTCGAAAGGAGTACGCCCAAGGAAAAAAGCTATCAGAGAAATAATTTGTCTGGCTTCTTTCGATTCGAAATAACAGTTCACCTGCTTCCAAAAATTTTTTAACAGCACCGGCAGATGAACGGGGTTTACCCCCATTAATGCTTTTACATAGGCGGGTATGCTGTCGAAATTTTGTTTTATGGCTATATCAACAGTATCATTGTACAATTGCTCGCATTTTTTCAGATAGGCTTTAAATTTGTTTTTGAAATCAGGTTCTATATCAACAAACTGCTCACTTAGCTTGTCGATATCTTTATAAAGCGAAAATTTTCTGTCGCTTCCCCTGAAATTTACGGTATATAAAGGGTCAAGTTCAACAAACTCGAAGGGCATATCCGTGTTGCAATCTTTCATCAACTCTTCAAACTCGTAGGGCATACTGAAAAAACTAGGTCCTATATCGAAAGTAAATCCGTCTTTTTTAAGTTGATTCAGGCGTCCGCCCGCCTGATTGTTTTTTTCTACAAACTCTACATGATAGCCTCTTTTGGCTAATCGCAACCCGGTTGAAAGTCCGCCAAGTCCGGTGCCAACTATTAATACATTCTTATTCATTTTGCTATTTTTTTTAAAATTTTGGGATAAAGTACATTCTTCACCCAATCAAACTGTGGTTCTATTTTTAATGCCTTGATGCAATATTTCCGAGCTTTTTCATATTCTTTAATCTCATAATATGCATTGATTATGGTGCTCAACAGGTTTAAATAATTCCAATCGATGCTTAACGATGCACCGTCTTTTTCAATAAGCTCAAGCGCCTTAAGGTAGTGTTGCATAGCATCGGTTTTCGAACCGCCGAACATGGCGGGGGTATAAAATGCCACATTACCCAGTTGGATATATCCAAAGTAATTCGTTTTATCGGCAGCAATCGATTGCTTTGCAAAAGTTGTACTTTTCTGCCCGATAAACGGAGCTTTATGTGGCGACAAACCGATTTTAAATCCCACGAAAGCCGATTTGTAGGCATATATCATAGACATCTTGTACTGCTGTTTTTCTAACTGCTTTAGCAGTGCTTCTGCTTTTTCCAGATATTTTTCCGCCTCGTTGTCTTTATCTTGGTCTATACAATAGCCTATGTATCCATATTGATAGTTAATGAGGTTCATTTTTTGTTCGTTTGTAGTTGCAATGTATGAGTCCATATACTTTTTCCAATCGGTCATATTTCCGGATATATAAGCTTTGTAAATAGAGGTATCGGTTTGTCCCAAAATTGGGAGAAACATAAACATAAAAAATGTTATGAGTAGATATTTCTTTCTTTCCATTTGAGTCTTTTGTTTTTTTTGTTAAGCATTGCATTACCTAAAATTATGGTAAAAAACAGCATTTGTAAGGGATATAAAACTATATTGGCAATAATGTTTTGTTTGCCTATTGAAGAGTATAACAACAGAATAAGTAGCAAAACGGCAAAATATCCCATCAGATACTGAGGTAGAGACAACAGGACGGGAATCCATCCTAAAGTAGAAAAAGTCCAAAAAAGCAAGGCAAAAAGAGGAGTGTTCCCAAAAAACATCAACACATTTTTGGAGAAACCTGCAACAGCCTCTTTATATTTTTTATACATTCTGCACTGTATGCGCTTTTCTCCTGTAATACACGCTATTTTGAGTTTTTCTTTTTTAAAATATCTTGCAATATTTATATCTTCTACTGCCGAATTTTTAAATAAACTGTGAGGTTGTCTCTTTTTGTAGCTTTCGGCATCAAACAGCATAAACTGTCCGTTTGCTGCCGAATGTGATTTAAAAGGAGAGGTTCTTACAAATATCAAAGGCAGCAATGTTAATAGAATATAGTTCATCACAGGCACAGCTATTTTTTCGCCTAATGTGTTTTGCAACTGTATTGGAAAAACAGACAGCAGTTTCAAATCCAACCTTTTTAAGTACTCCACCGCATCTGTTATACAACTTTCATCGATACGAACATCAGCATCAAGAAACAGGAAATATCTACCTTTGGCTTGCTGTGCCAACCGGTAACAGGCATAGTTTTTACCCAGCCAGCCATTGGGCAGCCCTTTCGATTGTATCAAACGGATTCTTTGGTCTTGTGTTGCAAAATCACGTACTACCTTTGCCGTATTGTCCGACGACTCGTCATCGAAAACAATAATTTCCATATTTTCATTGTTCGATTTTTTCAAATCGGAAAGTATAAATGGAATGTTCTCCTCCTCGTTCCTTGCAGGTATCAATACAGAAATATGTTCATTTCCAAAACTTGTATTTGCTTTAATCCTTTGTTTAAAAATTAAATTTAATACAACATTGATTAGTTGCATTAGTAAAAATAAAATTGATATGTATGCGATATATAACATTACAATATCTTATTTTTTTGAGTATTCATAACTTCATTAAAAAAAGCATTATACGCTGTTTCTATATCCGATTGCTCTATCTCTTTGGCAAGCAACGTTCTGAAATAGATGTAAAGGTTAGGTTTTTTGTCGGCAAAATAATCAATCAGATTTGCAACAAAAACGATTTGTGTTTCGGGCATAATCGCTTTTATGATTCTTTCTATCCCCTTTTCAAAATGTAAAACATTATTGTACATTGAGTATATTTGCCCTTGCGGAAATATTAAAACCAAATTTTCGGACTGTTGTAACAACTTAACACTATGATTTATGCTTTCCAAAACGGTTCGCGATTTCTTTTTAACCGAATATCCTCCTGCATATTGAAAATACCAGTGTTTTTTCAACTGATCTTCAAGCATCATAAAGTGAAACTTACGATGAATCACATTAAGGTTTAGCAGCATCACCCAAAATCCATCCCACCAGCTTATATGATTGGCAATTATCAATACGGATTTTCCATTGTCGGGAAAGTCTCCGTCTATAGCCACCGAATTAAAATTTCTGTTGATTAAGAAACGGCTTAACCACTGAAATATAGGATATATTATTTTATGATGTTTTTTAGTTTTTATCATTTCTACAGCAATAAAGTCAACAATATAAAAAACATAAACTGGCAAATAAAAATCGTAGCAGATAAAGGATTTTTGGTATCTATTTTAAATATTCTGATAAGCAATACAAAAAATAAAGCAATCAAATACCATGCAATGTAATTTCTTACCGGAACATCGGAATTTTGCCATGTCCACATATCCATTTTCGGTGCTACCATCTCAAGAACAAAGTCATATACAAGCATCAATGCGGGAGCAACAAAAAGCGATAGCCATCGATTCCATTTTAAGTTATCTGTGATGGTTGTAGCTGCATAGGTCAAAAACAACCAGTTAACACCTATCATCAGCGGGGTTTCAAACAGTTTGAACCCTAATGCTTTATCATACGAATAACTTCCGAAAACCAATCCGGTTTTTACGCCTATAACCTCAATTGTATAGCCTAAAGAAAAAATCGATAAAAAAACTAAAACTGCTTTTATTGTATATTTTTTATGATAAATAGCTAAAAGGTACGTGTTTAACAGTAAGGCAAATGGGGTTATAGCTATAAAAATTGACTTTGTGAAAGGGACTATAAATCCCAATACACCAACACAATAAAAGATGACAATAAATCTTTTTACCCTTTTGACAGGTATCTTATTTTTGGGATAGAATTCCATTTTGTTTGTGTTTATTTTTTGTGCTCAATATGTAAAAAATTCGAACGCTTCCAAATCAATACACTTAATATCGTTGCGAAGAGTTCATCTAAATAAGTTTCGTTTTATACATAAATACAACTTGTAGTATTATTAAAAACTTTTGAAAGTTTGGCACCCTTATCCGTTTTTTTAACACTTTTTCGGGCGAAGTTCTTTTTATCTTGTCAAACAGGCATTTGTAATAATAAATTGCTATAGCAACAGCAAGTTTGGATCTCCCGGGTAATTGTTTTAATCCTGACCAAACCTCATCAAAATCTTTTTGTATAGATTGTTCAATAATCTGTTTTGTCTGTTTATTGAATGGCTGGTTTGATATTTCGGGGAAATAGCTTCTGCCCAAATTGTTTATGTCGTCTTTTAAATCTCTCAAAAAATTAACTTTCTGAAATGCCGAACCTAATTTTTGAGCAGGTTGCTTCAACTTTTCAAACAGTTGGTTGTCTCCATTACAAAAGACTTTTAAACACATCAATCCTACCACATCAGCCGAACCGTAAATGTATGATTCTAAATCTGTCAAATTGTTATATTCCGTTTTTGATAAATCTTTTTCCATACTTTTCATAAATGACTTAATGTACTCAACATTTATATCATATCTTTTTACCGTATCGGCAAATGCCGCCAAAACCGTATTGGTGCTAATTCCGTTTTTTAAAGCATAATCCAAGTCTTCATTTAACTTGCTCAATAAAAAAGATTGGTCATACCCTTGAAAGCTATCTACTATTTCATCGGCAATTCGCACAAACCCATAAATAGCATAAACAGCCAGCCTCTTCTCTTTTTCCAATAACGATGTTGCCGAAGAAAAAGAAGTGCTGTACTCTTTTGTAATCAACATTGATATTTTATAGCTATTCTGTAAGTAAAAATTTACATTCATTTCCAATTCGGGCATATTTATTTTATAAATGTGTTTCTTTTTTAAATGCAAATACTTCAGTTTGATGGTTTAGAAATTACTTGTTTTGCAAGAACTTGGTATTCTGTAGTATTGGTGTATATAATCCATTTTATTTCTATAAATGTTATAGTCAAATTACTTTATTTTGTAAATTCTTTTATGTTTACTATTATACAATTAATTTCAGATAAGGTTGTTTATCAAATGATATCATATACGCCATAAAAATACAAAAGTAGAAAAAATTTTATTCTCATCCAATAAAAGTTTTTGTATAGATATCGCCCTCCCTCTATCCTTTAGCAGGATTCAGAAAGTCGGTCACCGTTTCGTAGAATTGCCCGGGATGCATCATGACCAGTTCGCCATGTTCCATGTCCGGTATTTCCCGCAGCTGTACGCCGTTTACATGGCTCAATACCCAACGGATGTTGCTTTTCCGGGCGTTTTTTTCGCGAGAGCCGTAGCAAAACAGCGTTTCCGTCGACAACTTGGGCATGGGGTTTGGCATGTCGTAGTTGTTGGCAGAGTCGAAGATATTCCAAATGGTTTTTCCCGAAAGGCCTTTCAGAAACAGAAGTATGGCTTTGTATTCGGCTTCCGGATCGCAGCCTTCGGGTGTCCAGCGTTTGGGATCGAAAAAGAGCTTTAGGACGAACATGCTGCTCCTGAGGAGTTGAATCATCAGGTAATCGCGAAGCAGGATCAGACGCGTGAACCAGTATGGAAATTCGTAGGGCGTTGTGCCTCCGTCGACGATGGCTTTACGCACCTCTATTCGCTGTTCCGCCAACAGGCGTAAAACCATTGCCCCACCGATACTCAGTCCGTAAGCGGCATAAAGTTCCTTATACCCACGTTTCAATAAATAGTCGGTGGTGTCGCCGACGGTTTTTTCTACAGAGATAAAATCCGTTTTCTCGGCAGGGTCGTGTCCTTCCAAAGCGGGAACAATCACATGAAACTCCTTCGAGAGCAGCTCTATGGAGTGCATATAATCTTTCCAGCAGGTACATGACCCTTGAAAAAAGAGCAGTTTCCTCTGATTTTCGATACCGAATTCGTAAATGTTCATATAGTATAAATTTGCTGGTTTTCGATACAATCTTTCAACCGTCCTTCATTCATGGTTTTTTACCCTGCTTTGCTTTGCCTCTCTACCATACGGGCGAACTCGCCTCCCTGTTTCATCAGCTCGGCGGGATGAAGGCCTGTCAACACGAGACGAACGCTGGTGCGGGAGACCAAACTTCAAATTTGTGTGTAATCCCGCCTGACGCAAAGCCCATGTTGGCGGTAGTTGTTTCTCTCTATTTCGTTTGGTCTGCATAGTTCCAATACATCACTGTCGCTATATACCCTGCAATGCTCGTCAGGACTAAAATTCCGTAGCTGTAATTGTCAAGTAAGATTTTGTATTCGCCGCCTACACCACTATAAAGTGCGGGGACTGACCAAGGAAAATATGAGCCGTAACCTGTCGCTGCAATTACTTGTGCAAATACCAATGTCAATGCAACAAAGCCCAAAGGTGCAAGATAGCCTTTGCTCCAAAGAGCGAAAAATGCAATCGGAAAACCAATAATAATTGTCAAAACGGTCGTAAAGAAATAGTCGCCTAACGATTGGAGCAGCCAACCACTGCCCGGTGGTGGGAGTTGCAAAAGTGCTCCGAAAACAAATGCCAGCAACAAATTTGACAGCACAAGCAGGAAACACCAAAGTACGAACAGACTAAATTTTGCGTTCAGAATTTGTGTTCGTGATGTAGGGAGTGAAAGCAAATCTTTAGCTGTTCCGTCAGAATATTCACGACCAAAAATCCAACTTGCCACGAACCCGAAAACCAAAATACCGCCAACGCTAACGGTTTGTGTTAGTATATCAAAATACGATTCCCAATTTGCCTCAAAGTTCATTGCTTTTGCTTTGGCAACAAGTGCGCCTGTTTTTCCCAATGCTTCGCCACCTTGAATGATAAAAATGCAAACAGCACCCATAATTGGTGCTAATGCAAATGCGATAAAAGTTGCCCAAATAATTTTCGAGTATTTTATTTTTATCAGTTCTGCTTGTAATGCACATATTTGCTGTTTCATCGTTTGTTTCCTTTTATGGTTCGCAGAAAATACATTTCTAAATCTTCCGTAAACAGGAAAATTTGTTTCGGTGGAAGTCCGTTTTCTGTCAATAGTTTTGATATGAGTTCCGGTTTTTCCAATGCTTCGCTATCTGTAATTTCTATTTCATCTGTCTC
This sequence comes from Porphyromonadaceae bacterium COT-184 OH4590, assembly GCA_000768855.1. GTDB lineage: Bacteria > Bacteroidota > Bacteroidia > Bacteroidales > Paludibacteraceae > F0058. The sequence continues at coordinate 19,935 of JRAN01000057.1, forward strand.
TATTGGTTCAACTGAATAATTGGCATTTTGTAAATGTTGAATTGCCTTTTGATTGTCGGTTGTTTGCACCAGAATTTTCTTGATGATTTGACTTGATAATTCTTCTGTTGTCAACTCCTTAATCAGTCTTCCTTCGTGAATAATGGCAATACGGTTTGCAACTTTGGAAATTTCGCCGAGTATGTGACTTGAAAGAAAAATAGTCGAACCGTTTTTGGCGAGGTCGGTTAAAAGCTCCCGAACTTCTACAATTCCTTCCGGGTCTAAACCGTTTATCGGTTCGTCCAATATCAGAAGCTTAGGTTTGTGTATGAGTGCTTTTGCAAGTCCTAACCGTTGTTGGTTGCCAAGTGATAAGGCGTTGGCTTTGGTGTTTATGTATTTTGTGAGTTTTAGTTTTTCAATAATCTCGTCAATCACTTTGAGGTTGTTCTGTTGTCGCAATTTGTAAATCACTTTCAGGTTTTCGTAAACCGAAAGATTGGGATATGAATAGGGCGTTTCAACCAAATAACCGATTTCATTCCATTGTCTGAATTGCAGTGTAAGTTCGTTGCCAAAAAGTGTGATTGTTCCGCTATCGGGCTTTATCATTCCTAACAGCATACGGATTAGGGTTGTCTTACCCGCACCGTTTAGTCCCAAGAAACCGTAAATCTCGCCCTGATTAACGTGAATGGAAATGTTGTCTGTCGCAACGGTTGAACCGAAGCGTTTCGTTAAAGTATTTGTCTTTATGATTTCCATCTTTTCCATTATCTATGAATAGTTTGCTACAATTGCTATTAACGGTCAGGCGATATTAGTTAGACTTAAATGATAAATTTTCCTCTGAAAACAAAGGTACAGTGTTACACTGTCGCCAATCGCCGTTTTCGGTGGAAACGTATTTTTCAAGTTTGTCAGTAAACTTATCCAACGCTTTTTTGAAAGCAACCTTGTATCTATTCTTTTCGCTTATATTCATAACAGCAAAGGTAACTATTCTTCGTTTTTAATTCATTTCTTGGAGGGTGGTTTTTACTGATTTAATTTTTACAAACACATTGATCAATAAAAACATCAAACCTTTAGATTACAAAGTTACAAAATTTTCTATAATCAAAGAGGGAGCTATTGCCCCCTCTTTTTACCCCGCTTTGCTTTGACTCTCTACCATACGGGCGAACTCGCCGCCCTGTTTCATTCGCTCGGCGGGATGTCCCTGTTCGGCTACGCACACCTCTTTGAGCACGACCACTTTGTGGGCATTGGCTACAGTACGCATGCGGTGAGCGATGATGAGCACGGTTTTGTTCTTAGTTTTATTTTTTTAAAGCTATCATTCATTATATTCAAACTCTATATCAACTACTTCTGCCTGACGATTTCCAATCTGATAGATGATACGATTATCATCTACCAATTCTTTTAAGATTTCGATTGAATGTTTATCCGTAACCAATGTTAGTTTTTTTATTCCTGTTACACCATTCGGGTGTACAAAATTTTTAGGTTTCGGTTCCACATTTTCATAGTAAGACATTAAAAAAGGCAATCCCAAGTTGTTAGGGAAGAACAGCTTCCATCTCAGTTTGTTCCCTTTAATGTCGTTTCGTTTTACTTTTTTCCAATAGAATCCTTTCTCATTATATTTTGCTTCTAACCATTTAATTTGTTCATCAAGATTTCCCGCATCTTTTTCTATACAAAAGCTACCTATATTTTTATTGACTATTTCTACATTAGACATTCTGTCTATTAGGGGTTTCCAACCTAAGAGAGAGAATATCTTTTTCTGAAAAGTTGAAATATATTTTGCATTAATTAATTCTATAAATGGTCCTTCACTAAAATATATCAAAGCATTGACATCTTTGGTATCTTGCCCATATTCTACATAGAAGCCTTTTTCTTGCCATTCTTTTACGGCTTTCGGCAAATCATCAACTCCATATATTATATGGCTTGCTCTCATCCTATTTTTTAAAATAGGAATTTCTCCTTCTATTACTTTTTTATTTATTGAACAGGAAATAAATAATAAAGAAATCAATATTATACAGTTTTTCATTTTATTTTAATTTTTGCTTTTTAATTCTTCTTTTGTTTTTCTACCATACGGGCGAACTCGCCGCCCTGTTTCATCAGCTCGGCGGGATGCCCCTGCTCGGCTACGCGTCCCTCTTTGAGCACGACCACTTTGTGGGCATTGGCTACGGTACGCATGCGGTGAGCGATGATGAGCACGGTTTTGTTCTTTATCAGCTCCGAAATACCGGCTTGTATTTTCGTTTCGTTCTCGACGTCGAGGCTGGCGGTGGCTTCGTCGAGCAGTACGATGGGAGCGTCTTTGAGCAGGGCGCGGGCAATGGAGATACGTTGACGCTCACCGCCTGAGAGCGACGCTCCGTTTTCGCCGATAAGCGTATCGTATCCCTGCGGCAGACGGCTGACGAACTCGTCGCACTGTGCCAGACGGGCAACGCGGCGAACTTCTTCGTCGGTGGCGTCCTGCTTGCCGACACGTATATTATCCGCCACGCTGGCATTGAAGAGCAGCACATCCTGAAAGACTACGGCATAGTTGCGGAGCAGGGCTTCGGGGTCAATCTGCGAGATGTCTTCACCGCCAAGGGTGATGCGTCCGCCGTTGATGTCCCAGAAGCGGGCGGCAAGTTTTGCAGAAGTGCTCTTGCCTCCGCCCGAAGGACCTACCAGCGCCGTTACCTCTCCCTGACGTGCCGTGAACGAGACGCCCTGCAACACCTGTTTGCCTTCCTCGTAAGCAAAATCGACCTTGTCGAAAGTGATGTCGTAGTTGTTCGGTTGATATTCCGTCTTGCCCTGCTGTATGGGCATTTTTTCCATCTCCTTCATGCGGTTGATGCGTACGTCGAGAACAGTGAGCCCTGCAACGCTGTTGAATATCTCGCTGATGGGGTTGTAGATACTTGCCGATATCATCAGGAAGATGAGGTAGGTAAATACATCGACCGTGCCGACTGACAAGAGGTAGGCTCCGACTATGACGACCGTTGCCATACCGAGCTTGAGTATCGCATTGGCTCCGTTAATCAGAAGATTTCCGACAAATTCGCCTTTGGTGAGGCTTTTTTCGTAACGGTTCAGGCTTCGGTCGAGGCTTTCGAGGTATGCCTCTTCGCCGTTGTAGGCTTTGATTTCCTGCACGCATTCGAGTCCTGCCTGAACCTGTTCGGCTACATCGAGTTTGGTGTGATGATAGTCGACGTTGAGCCGGTCGAGCAGCTTCTTCGACAGCAATATCAGCAGCAGAGCCACCGGAACCACCCAAAGCAATGCCAGAGCCAGTTGCCACTGGTAGAAAAAGAGCCCCACACCGATAAGCAAGGTGGTGAAGGCGGAGGCAAAGAGCTGGGGCATGGTGTGCGAAAAAAGTTGCTCCATAATATTATTGTCGTCCATGATATTCGACGTCAGGTCGGAAAGGTTCTTCTCGCCGAAGAATGCCAACGGCAACTTGCGAAGCTTCTCGGCAAGTGCGATACGGCGGTTGGCACTCTCGGTATAGATGTTGGAAAAGGTATTGGTATATTGCCAAAGGGCAATGACGAAAGCGACCGTCAGAAAGGCGACGGCTACCGCTGCATAGTACCAGAAACCGTTGGTAACGGTGCTATGAGGGTCGAATACAGGACGGAGATATTCCGTCAGAAACATAAACACAAATACTGCCGGAAACATCATGGCAATATTCAACAGGGCAGAAAAAACAATTCCTCCTGCCAGCGAGCGCGCCCCTTTTTCCGAAAGGGCAAAACGGTTCTGAAAATAATTAAGCATTGTATGATATGTTTTTATTAGTTATTATTTAGGTGTTGGGTTTTAGGTTTTGGGTTTTGGGTTGTTTTCGAAAAATTCCAGCCAATGTCCGTCGGGGTCTTCGAAGGTCAGCAGTTTGCCGTAAGGCTCTTCCCTAATACCTCCAATCAGCCTGACTCCGAGAGAAATCAAATGTTCCTGCATCTTTTCGATATGCGCTACCTCAAACATAATTCGTGTCTTTCGGGGCTGCACCTTACCTTTCTCCGCCGGTCGTTGCAGAAGGGCAAACGATGTTTCGCCCAAATCGAATTCCACCCAGACACCGTCGTCCTCAACGAATTTGACGGTAAAGCCTATGTCTTGATAAAAACGAACGGATTGCTCCATATCGCTCACATAAACCCAGCAGGCATATATTTTACGTATTTTCATCTGTCTTTTCAGGTTTTAGGTGTTAGGTGTTGGGTTTTGGGTGTTGGGTTTGGGGTTTTGTCCGATTCTCGAAATAGTCTTCCAGTTTATGTGTTCCGTACGGAGCTGCTTGCATATCCATAGCCATTGCAGTCATAAAAAATTCAAGAGGACCGTAGGATTTCGAATTGGTAAATGTTCGCAGAAACCTAAGGGTAAACCTGCGTATCCAATCGGGCAGATGTACTATTTTGACCGGTTTCGAACAGGCTTTCAGTGCCAGCTCTGCAATTTCATTGTGTGAAAACACACGACAACCTCCGATGTCTATCTCCTTTTTACCGTTATGAATGGTTTCGACAATGGCTTTTGCCAAATCTTCTCCGTGTATCGGATTTATTTTGAATTTGCCGTCTCCGAAAAGGTAAACCCTTCCGCTTTTTGCCATTTTCAGGAAATCACCCATATCCGAAAAAAATCCGCTCGGTCTGACGATGCAATAATCCAGCCCCGACGATTTTAAGTAATCGCCCAACTTCTCTTTTGCCTCGCATATTTTTAAGTGCTTCAGCTTCTCTCCGTTCAAAACCGAAACATAAATAAACCTCTTTACTCCGCTCTTTTTAGCTTCATCAATAAGATTTGCATTTGCCTTGTAATCGACATCCATATAGGTCAGCCCGTCTTTCTGTCTGGTAATGCCGACCGTGCTGATTACCACCCGAACATCTTTACAAACACCCTTCAAAGTATCGGGGCGAGTAACTTCTGCCTTCTCGATGATGAGGTTGTCGTCGTCAATTTCTACCTTATCGGGGTTTCGGACAATGATTTTGGTTTTGAACCCTTCGGATAAAAGTTGCCGTGTAATATATTTCCCCAAATATCCGGTTGCTCCCGCAACTAAAATCTTATCTTTTGCCATTTCTCTGTCTGTCTTGTATATGTTAGGTTTTGGGTGTTGGGTTTTGGGTGTTGGGGGGAACAATTTCCCACATAGGGGAGACCATTTCCCACGTTGGGGGAGCAATTTCCCACGTAGGGGAGACCATTTTCCACGTAGGGGAGACAATTTCCCACATAGGGGGAGCAATTTCCCACATAGGGGGAGCAATTTCCCACGTGGGGGAGACCATTTCCCACGTAGGGGAGACAATTTCCCACGTAGGGGAGACAATTTCCCACGTAGGGGAAACAATTTCCCACATAGGGGGAGCAATTTCCCACGTAGTGTAAGTAGTTTTCCATTATTATCATATTTATTCTATTTTATCGGAGCGGGCATTTCATATTACCGGGCGAACACGTGGGTTCGCCCCTACCCAAAACCTAACACCTAATCTAATCCTTATCTTTTAATTACATCTGTTTATTATTATTGATTTTCACCAGACGGCAGTGATTACCTCATTCATTGCCTCAATAAGCGAGGTCGCCCCCCGCTCCTGTGCCTTCTGTTGCTGTTTTACCGATTCTCTCCGACGCAGTTCCCGAAAAGACTCTATTATATGGTATTCTTTTTCGCCGTTTTGTATTGTGTACTTTATTGCCACAGAACGGGAGCCGGAGCCCGTACCAAAGATAAACTCGTGAGATATATCTGTGGAAGGGTCGATAAATACCTCTTTCGACTTAAAATAGATAATGGCATGGTCGTCATAAATCTCCACTTTCCCCTTGGTGTCCATTAAAAACCGCCACAGTTCGATGGCAGGATATACGGAAAATATCATCGCAGAGGTATAAAGGAGAACAGTAAAGGCAAGAGCCAATCCCGCGTGTCTCTGCCAAAACAGCGATAATTCGGACGGGTTAATTGCTTCCGTACCGTTTTGCAGTCCGAGAACATTGGCGAGACCTAAGCACAAAGCAAAACCGACAAGCCAAAACAACCCCACAAGCAGAATCAAACTCAAAGTCGATTCATACCGGTTATATCTGAATTCGATGCTTTTTATCATTACACATATAATTATTTTATTGCCATCTTGTATATTTATTTTAATACCCGTTTTATAAATCCCCACTACCCGATAGCATTAGCTATCAAAACTCCCAACAGAGTAGGGGTTAGAGCTATCGTTACCATAACGAGCAAAGGAATCAGCCCTATAGGGGTACCTCTTATTCCTCCTCCCGGTATCAAAAAGAGAATAAAAAAGATAGTATCTCTTATTTTATTGGGATTACGCTTTGCATATTCGTCATATTTGTCTTCTATCGATGAGACTATAGGTACAGCCAATAAGGCACGGGGCATAACACCTGCAAGAATAAGAAACACGCCCGTCAAAAAATTAATATATCCGTTATTCATCAATAATTTGATGCAAATAACAAAAATAAAATCCAGTAGCGATATGGTTGCTATGACCTTGTATCGCTTCTTTTCTTTTTTTGTTATGCTTTTCGCAAATACAGCGTTATTGCTTTTCTTAACCTCAATCTTCATCTTGTTTCGCCAGTATGCTTCACGTTCTTTATTGCCCAAAGCCTCGTAATGGTTGGCAGGATTTTCGGCAAAGCTGCTATCTATCTCGCAGGCTTGCTCATAGAGGGCTTCCGCCTCGCTGTCTCTGCCTGTCATAAACAGCATTTCGGCATACATCGTCAGGGCTTCCGGATTGTCGGGCTGCTCCTCTAATGCCTGTCGGTAAAGAGATTCGGCTTTGGCATAATCATTCTCTTCAAGCCAGAAGTTTGTTGCTGAGTGTACAAGTTTGTCGGATTTGGCTTGGTCTCTATTATATCTGACTTTTTTACGTACCGCCTCCTCTCTCTTTACATTTTTATAACAGGGATTTTTTTGTAATCTTTTATCCAATTTATTGGTGATTAGTAAGATTATTATTCCCAAAACAATAAAGAATCCTACTATCTTTATTATTAATAAACATATTCCTCCGACAGCAGTACTTGAAACGACATTCGGGAAACCAATCTCTTTATCGTCAATTCTACTAATGGCAATATGATAAACATCCTTTTTGTATGCTTTTATGATATAAAATTCGACTTGGCTACCTTCCGACAAATCATATTTCACATATTTTTGAATGTATGTATGCTTATCGCCTTTTATTGCAAGCATATAATCATATCCGGCATGCTCTCCGTCACTATACCTGTCTCTCTTCTCTACAGAGGCGACAATTCCGCTGATTTTTTCGCCGGTATGGATTTTAACACTATAATATATCAAATACAGCAATGACAGAGAGACAATCAAAGTCATAACTTTGATATATCTCAGGAAACTGTCTGTCCCAAACAATTTATTCATAATATTCTTTATATTTGTTTCTCATAAATACCGATATTGGCTATCGCTGTGGATTCATTAAAAAAATAACTTATATCCCCGAACATATCCCATTGCCTAAAATGGCGTTTGAAACCATAAGCCCCAACAAAGTAGGTACACAGGATATTACTATCAAAACAAACATAGGAACTATACCCGCCCCTCTCATTCCTATGCCGAAAATAAGAGTAAAAATGAAATCTCTTATAATATTGTGTTTATATTTCGCTATAAACCCGTAACTCCAATCAACTATTACGGAAAGTATATAACAAGCCATTATACCACAGGGTATAATACCCGAAACAATAAGAATCACTCCCGTAAAAAAATCAACACTTCCATTATTCATCAATAGTTTAACGGAAACGACAAAAATAAAATCCAGCAAACATATAATAGACACAATCTTGTATCGCTTCTTTTCTATGATAGACACAATTTTGTGTCGCTTCTTTTCTTTTTTTGTTATGCTTTTCGCAAATACAGTGTTATTGCTTTTCTTAACCTCAATCTTCATCTTGTTTCGCCAGTATGCTTCACGTTCTTTATTGCCCAATGCCTCGTAATGGTTGGCAGGGTTTTCGGCAAAGCTGCTATCTATCTCGCAGGCTTGCTCGTACAGGGCTTCCGCCTCGCTGTCTCTGCCCGTCATAAACAGCATTTCGGCATACATCGTCAGGGCTTCCGGATTGTCGGGCTGCTCCTCTAATGCCTGTCGGTAAAGGGCTTCGGCTTTGGCATAATCCGGCTCTTTTGCATTTAACCAATAATCGTTAGCATACTCTGTCAATGTACCGACTTCTGTATTCGGGCTTATTTCATGCTGCTTTCTTATCCTGCTTTTGAGCTCATCTGCCATTATCGCCAAGCTGAAATTCCACCAATGTTCGTTTTTTTGTTCCTCTTTGTGTGCTCCCCACAGTTTTATCTTGCCGATGTTCGTGATTATAGAAACATAAACATTTCGTTTAGTGTATACTCCCAAACTTTCTATTTTTACATCGTTTATCTGGGAGTAATATATTTTTCTTACTTTACCTTTGCAGGATAGAATAACGTAATTGTCGTAAAATTTGGCATTTCCTTTTCTGCACGAAATATAATCCGGAATCCTTACCCAGAAACGCATTGAGTAAAGAATAGCGAAAAATATAACCCCCACCACAAATATGAAAACAATATTATCCTCATAAATCATTTCGTCTATACCTGTTACCGTGCATATCCAATAAGTCAACCACATACTTACTGCAAATGCCGGCAATACAAAAAGAGGGAACAATATTGCATAAAGAAGTATTCTGGAATACTGAAAATCAAACTCTTTTTCCATATCTTTATATTTGTTTCTCATAAATACCTATATTGGCTATCGCTGTGGACTCGGCATCTCTTCCATTTATCGGGCGAACACGTGGGTTCGCTCCTATGTACCCAATACCTTTATTTCACTTTTGCTCTCCAATATTTTGCAAGTTCACTGTTTTCGTCAAGGGCTTCATAATGGTTTGCGACAATTTCGGCTACGCTTTTATCTTTTTTGTATGCCCGCTTATACAATGCGTTCGCCTCGTCATCACGATTTAAACTAAGTAGCATTTCGGCATACATCATAATAGCTTCTAAATTGTTAGGATTTCGTTTAATGGCTTTTCTGTACAAAGTTTCGGCTCGGACGGGTTCATCTTTTTCAAGCCACAAATCTGTCGCTTCATACATATATAAATATCCTTTTTCAATCCTTTTTAATATAAATAAAAAAGCAAGAGCACCCCATAATATAGCAATAAAGAATAATATCCTGTATATAGATGATTGAGCAAACTTCGAAATAAGGAAACTATCGGAAGGAGAAATTATTTCTACTCCATTTACCGTCATGCCCAAGCACAATAGTGCATTACCTAAACGAGTCTTTATTTCAATTTTATTTGTCGGTGTATAAAATGAAACCGTATCTCCAATGGATATTATCGAATTGTTAGTCGGGTATTTTCTTGCAATTCGACTGTAAATTAGTTTTGGCAACAAGCCTCTTTGTACGTTCCCTTGTAGTACATAGATATTTTTATCATTTTGTATCAAAAAAGAATAGTCATCTTCTTTTTTTGATACGGATTCAACCACTCCGCAATGCAATTCCTTATTACGAATTGCTTCATTACGTTTTGAAACAAAAATACATGTGAAAACAACAACACACAATAGTGATATTGCCCCTGCTAATTTTAAATTATTTTTAAATGTAAATTTCATTTCTAAACCCTTTGCTCATATATCTTTATCCTGCTTTCGAGCTCTCTTGCCATTATTGTCAGGCTAAAATGCTCTATACTATAATTGTGTTGTTTTTTATAACTTTCTTCTTTACGTGCCGAATGAAAACTTATCTTATCGTTATTTGTGATAATAGTAACCTTGCTATTTTTAACTTGCCCCATATTTCCAACATTTTCTATTTTTATATTTTCTATCTCCGAATAGAATATTTTCTTGCTGTTTTCATTATAATACAATTCGATATAATCTTCATAAAATCTTGCTACTCCTTTTCTATATGTAAATAATCCGGGCATTCTCATAACAACTGCTCCTATAATAAGAAAAACAACAATCATTAACGGCCATATTACGCTTTTATGAGTTAAAACAAAAGGGATGTGCTTGACTGCATAGCTATAAAATGAGAAAGCCAGCAAGACCAAACTAAAAAAAATCAATATATAAACAATAATATATATTATGATATTCTCATACTGAAAATCAAGCTCTTTTTCCATATCTTTATATTTGTTTCTCATAAATACCTATATTGGCTATCGCTGTGGATTCAGCATCTTCTCGCCACTCTTCCAAACCTTTTGCCATACATTTATATATTGTTTTGCCTATTGTATTTCCTAGAAAATCCAAACCAAGAACAGACAATGCTGTTTTTGAATTTTTCTTTGCTGTTTTTTTATCTGCCCAAGCTCCTTTCATGTATCTACTTTTTAGTTGATTCAACTCTTTGCCTGACATCCCTTTGTAATATGAAGGATCTGCTTTTATTTTTATCCAAGAAGACTTCATGACATTACCTTTTGCCATTTGTACATCTTTTATCATACTTGCATTATCAATAACTCCTTCTATTTCTATATTAGGAGAATAATTACTATTTGTATTGCTTAAGACATCAGATATCCTATCTTCTGCGTAATCTTTACCTATTGATATCATTGTGCCTCCTCCTAATTGAATGACATTGGCTACTGTTAGCCCATTTGTCAGCAACCCTCCAATATATTTGAAAATACCAGGTATTGAATAACCTAGTAAGGCATGTTTAAATATTCTTAAAACATTCTGTGTCGCATAAATCTCTGCCGTTTTATTTGCGACATCTTTGTCATAGAATATTTGTATTGCACCTGGTGTTGTTAACAATGGCAGTGGTGGTGTACAAATCAACTTAGAGCTTCCGATGATGGCAAATTTGCCGTCGATTATAATATTGGGATGAAATTTGTCCCATACGGCACTTTCGAGGCAATAGCGGCATACGGCACCTCCTAAGCCGTAAGAGGCAATTACTCCCACTAATGTTGCTACTAATATCCCGGCAATAACAGCTCCTGTTCCAAAAGAAGCTATAGACATTGCTAATATTCCGACTATAACTCCTATAACAAAAGCTACGAGTATGCCCGCATAGACGCATTTGAAGTCTGTCGGTTTGTCGAGATAGGTGGCGATGTAGTGCCTTTTGGCGTTGCACATTTTGTTTTGCGATGTTACGACCATTGTACCGGTCTGCAGTCCGTTGGTACATACGGGATAGACTTCTTTTTCGGGCACTAAGGGCGTCGATGATAAACTGTTCATAATTGTTCCTCCTCTTCTTTTTCGGTTGTATGTTCTTTTTCGGTTATGTCTTCGATGTCGCAGATGATTTCGGCTGTCAGCGAACCGTCATTGACTATCTCTTTGGTGCTGCAATTGATGCTCGTCAGCCAATGTGTGGCGGTGTCTATCTCCACTACGGAGAAATAGTTATGTTCGTAATCGTCGTACGATTCTTTGAGCACTTTAAACTGCGTACGGAATATTTTCTTTATCTCTCTGTCGTTGAACCGAAGGTTTTTGCCGTCGATGGTGTAGCACAGAAAGTGGTCGTCTTCGTTTCGTACCTCTTTGGTAAGAGCCAGTTTGAGGGGTACTTCCGTTTCGGGTGCAATGTTCGAGTGCAGGGTGTATTCTATCGAAGCGACCTCATCGGCAAATTGCCTGAAGCCACCGAAAAACGTGCGGTAAACAAAGAGCCTCCGCATTTCGTCAAGAACAATCTGCTTGTCGGTAAGATACTCCGTGTCGCCGGCTTCGATAATCTGCTGCAGTTCTTCGGTTTTTATCTGTCGGAGTGCATCGTTGCGGTCTATTTCGCTTTTTATATCGTTCCATTTACGGCTCAGTTCGTCGTAATTGAGCAGGTCGATGATTTCGTAGTCTCGCTTCGATACACGCAGGCAGACGGTGTTCTTAATCTCGGCAAGTTTCAGAAACAGGTCTTTGAAACTGTCGGGGATAAACTGTAAGCCAAACAGAATGTTGTTTTCCGTAACATGAATACGGAAATCAATGTATTGTGCGTTTTCCTGCAAAACCTCCGCCTCGAACACATTTTCTATAGACGAATAGCTCAATTGCTTGTCTTTGATTTTGTACGAATGCACAAACGAACTTTTATAGATACGCCTATCACCCTTCAGGAAATAATCCTGCGAAGTAGTACGCTGTTGTTTCACACTCCGGCTGTCGTCACCGTGTTTCGGCTCATCATCGTCGATTAAAAAACTAAAATCATTGCTCATAGTATATACATTTTTCAGTTTGTTTATCTTATAACACTATTCCGATTCATAAAGTTTCCATGCCATAATGCCGTATATTGTTTTACAAAATTATAAAATTCCAAACAAATGAAAGCATCCGGGTAAAAAGGGTTTGGGATTTTGATTCCAACATTTTGCCATTCCACCGTTCCATTATTATCATATTTATTGTATTGTATTTTATTTTCATATTACCGGGCGAACACGTGGGTTCGCCCCTACGTACCCAACACCTCCATTAACATTTCTTCCTTACGGCTGTTACTATTGCTACAACCGTCCAACGACCTTCGGCGTCTGCATATTCCTTTCGCCATCTGAAGGTATCGGCGGTTATATCCGAAAAGATATAGCGCATCTTCCCTTCGCTGTTTTCGGTCAGTACGACCTCTTCGCCCGATTTTACCGCTGTCAGACGAAAGGCACTGCCCGTACATCCGTAAAAAATATCCCATGCCATCGTCTTGGGATTGTAGATACGCAACGTGGTGCCGTATTCGGCATCAGCCTGCGGATTTTTCAACCGTTCCGCACGCGAGGGTACGATAAACAAATCCTGAACGGCTGTCCCCTCCAATACCCGCGAAAATATCCATTCGCCTTTTACACGTCTGGGTATGGTATCTTCCAGATGGTCGTTCCATTCAATATCCCATTCGCCTGTTAAACCTCCGAAGTAATCGTATGCTTCGGGTATCTTCTCACTTCTGTTGTTGCTCCAAAGAGCTTCTGCAAATGATTTCATCATATTATTTTTTTTCTTGATAATTATTTGTTTTAGGTTTTGGGTTGTTTTTGCCTAAAACCCGATACCCAAAACCTAACACCTAATCTCTACACCGTCCATGTTACCGATTTTTGATATTCGTTCCACATCTCTTTGTATATGCCTCCGAGGGCGAGCAGTTCGTTTTGCGTGCCCTGTTCGGCTATCCTGCCGTCGGCAACGACGAGGATACGGTCGGCATCCTGCACGCTGGTAAGGCGGTGGGCTATCATCAGCGACGTTTTTCCCTTCATCAGCCGGCGGAGGGCTTGCTGTATGAGGTGTTCGTTTTCGGGGTCGGCAAAGGCGGTTGCCTCGTCGAGCACCACAATCGGAGCGTCCTTGAGGATGGCACGTGCCAGTGCGATACGTTGCTGTTCGCCGCCGGAGAGGTAGGTGCCTTCGGTTCCGATTTTCGTATCCAATCCGTCGGGCAGGCGGTCGATTATCTCACGACTCTGCGAAAGGTCGACGGCACGGTCGATGGCTTCCTGTGTGGCGCCGGGTACACCGTAGGTGATGTTTTCGCGAAGCGTGGTCTTAAAGAGTTTCGTATTCTGAAAGACAAACGACACGTTGCGCATCAGCTCCTGCTTGCCGATGTTACGCACATCGATACCGCCTATCCGTACGCTGCCCTGCGCTACGTCCCAGAAGCGGGGAATGAGCCGTGCAATAGTGGTTTTGCCGCCGCCCGACTGTCCCACCAATGCGTAAGTCTGCCCTTGGGGAACGGTGAAGCTGACACCGTCTACAGCATTGCGGTCTGCTCCGTCGTAACGGAATACGACCTTGTCGAACTCAATATCGAATGCCTTTGGCGACTGCGGTTCGGATACCTCCGCAAGCGGTGGCTCGGCTACGAGGTTCTCCAAACGCGTGATGGCTTCGCCGGCTAAAAACATATTCTGATTCAAGTGCATAATCTTCATAATATTGGACGAAATAACCGGTGTGATGAGGATATAAAAGAACATATCCGTAATGACGGTGGCGTAATCGCCCGAACGACCTGCCAGCAGGATGGCTGCCGGCACAAGAAAATAGGCAAATCCATTAACAACAACCGTATAAAAGGAATAGGGCTTCTGCCAGCCGAGCGTGTATTTGGTTACCAAATCGCGATAGGTGATGATGCTGTCGTAGAAACGTTTGAACGAAAATACCGTCTGCTGAAAGACCTTTACCACCGGGATACCCCGCACATATTCGACCGCTTCGGCACTCATCCGCTCCTGTGCGTCGAGATACTGCCTCTGGAAGCTGTTCCGTCGGGGGTCCATCATATAGCCCATAGTTACAAAGGCGATGATAAGCGGTATCATACAGGCAATGCCCAAACGCCAGTCGAAGACGAAGAGCAGCACAATGACCGACAGCGGTGCCACGATGCTGCCCGCCACATCGGGCAGGATATGGGCAAGGAAGGAGTGTGTGTTCGAGGCATCGTCGTCGATAATCTTACGCATCCGCCCGCCCGTCTCCTTACTGAAAACGCCGAGAGGCATATCGACCACCTTGCCCATCGCCATGCGACGCATATTGGTTTCGACCCTGAAAGCTGCCAGATGCGACATCATAATGGCGACAAAATAAATCAGGATACTTCCCAAAGCCGTACCGAAAGCCCACCATGCGTAGGCGAATACAGGCGTATCGGCTGCCAGCCCGCCACTGCCGAGCAGCGTGCGAACAATCAGCCAGATAAACACAAAGGGCAAGAGCGACAGCAAGCCGCTAAGCCCCGAACAGATTAAAGAGAGAGGCAACAACGCTTTACGGTCGCCCATGTAGGTTCTGAATTTCTTGAGTGTGTTCATTATATTGTTAGTTTAAATTTATATTCTTTCTGTTTAGGTGTTGGGTGCTGAGTTGTAGCATTTTGCCGGCACCATAGAGACGCAAAAGTAATTGCGTTTCTACAATACAACAACGCTAATCGTTATTTCCCGTTGTTATCATATATTTATATCCGGGCGTATATTGATACGCCCCAACATCCCAACACCTGTTTTGATTCTTCTTATATTATTGCTTCCCTTCCAAAATCTTTTTCAGATTGGCATCGTCTTCCTTCATATCCTGTTGTATTAAGTCCCAATTTGCCATCTTTGGAAACAGGATTTTAAATACAAGTCCGTTGATAATATTACCAAAGAACGATTTCCGTTTACCGAAATACATTGTAACAAGTGATTTGGTAAATATTCATCATCATCGTCTAAAATGCTTACATAACCGTTTGGGAAGCGTCTGTACGCTTCGAATATAGCGGTATTCCACGCACCTCTTCCCGACATAAAACTCACTTTCATTTTCGTTATTATCGACAACGAAAATATTAAAGTCAGACTTGTCAATTCCAAATTGTCTATAAACAAATTTCAAACTCCGGTTTATAAGCCACCTCGTTCGATGTTCCTATGATAACTGAGAACTTCATTTTGAATTACGATGATTTTCTTCCTATTCTATTACCTGTCCAAACCGCAAAGCGTGGGCTGCAATTAAAGTCTGTCNCTATGATAACTGAGAACTTCATTTTGAATTACGATGATTTTCTTCCTATTCTATTACCTGTCCAAACCGCAAAGCGTGGGCTGCAATTAAAGTCTGTCCATCCGGTATATTGTCAAGTCCATTTTCAGACATTGTCTTTCTGTTTGGTGATAACATTTAATTCTCGCTACAAAGATACAATATTTATTATAATTTATAACATTCGCACATCATTTTCAATATTATTCCCTTTTATACTAATGTAATTTTATAANTTTAATTCTCGCTACAAAGATACAATATTTATTATAATTTATAACATTCGCACATCATTTTCAATATTATTCCCTTTTATACTAATGTAATTTTATAAGTCATAGATATACAGCAGTTTTCAATGTTTGTGCGAGCCATGCCTCTGTTTGCGGTAAACTGCATGTCAAGAGCCGGTGATTTCTGTTTGTTTTACTTTTGCTAAATAAACCGTACTTTGATCATTTCCCTTTAACTGTTTCATGATCTATCCTTCTCGCCGTTCAATCGCTGTAAATTGATAAGCAAAACGGTCAATCTCGCTGATTAGATTTATCATTTGCCGGTCAAGATTCAGATTGAAATTAAAATAGCTTATTTTCCGTATATTACAAAAAATAATACAATCAGAACTGCAACGATACAAAAATGATACGGAATGTTATGCGGTTTTGCGAAGATGGCGATTTGTCCCACTAAACTCCCAAACATCGCTTGAGTAACTAAATTAGTACCTGATTTTTATTTGAAAGTACAATCCTGACATTTTTGCAAGGCGCTGTTAATTGTTGGTAATTTCAATTTTGTCATTGAAGTTGTCATATAGAGTGATATCTAAAAATGATATTTCTATTGCTTTGAGTTTCTAATTTTTGGTTTATTATGTAAGAAAAATTATACAGAGTTAATTTATTAAATTCTTGTAAACTTTTGATAACATCTTGTGAATTTAATTTTGTGTGAATGGCCTGTATTTTTTGAATTAAACTTTCAATTCTGTAATGTGTATCTTTCCAAATTATAGCTTGACTATAATTTATTTTACACTATTGTCCGATAAAAAATATTCAAAAGTGTATGGGATAAAAATAAATTTTCATCCCATACACTTTTTAGTAGCTTTGTGCTCACTACAATGCAATACTGTAATTAACACAAATACACATTTTTTCGGACAGCTAATTTCTTTGATTGATAACTCTATTATTGCCTGAGACAGATCTAAGTACAATGCTGACCACTATATAAAGAGGTTTACAACTAAATACCATTTTATAAGTATGCTCTTTGGCGTATTTGCAAAAATAACATCTTTGCATGAAGTATCCTGAGTAATGCTTGGATTATTGGGAAAAACAAGACATTTTCAATTAGACAGTCTGCTGTAACGCAGTACATTTTCGGATGCAAATAAACGTAGGGCATCGGATGTTTTTTGCCAGTATTTACAACAATTTATTAAAACAATACCATTATTTGTTTTGAAGTTTTTTACTTTCATACCAATCGTAAAATAGTTTTACCCCATTTTCAATAGAAACCGAGGGAGTGTAATTTAATAATTTTCTTGCTTTGTTTATATCTGAATGTGTATTGTTTGCTTCGCCTTTTACAGCTTTAGCTTCTATAATTTTAATGTCGTGTTGTTTGGTTGTCTTTAGGATTAGGTCAATAAGTTGTTGCAAGGAAATTGGATTGTCGTTGCCGATATTTATAGTTTCATAAATGTTGCTGCCATTGGTTTTTAGAAATTCAATAGATGAATAAAATGCGTTCACTACATCGTCAATATGTGTGTAATCTCTTGTCGTATCTGCATTGCCATAAATTTCTATTGGTTGATTATTTGAAATAAGATTTATGAATTTGTAAAGCACTAAATCAGGTCTTTGGTTTTTTCCGTACACGCTGAACAAACGTAAATTAATTACATTAAAATTTGAGTTTATATGATAGTTGTAATTCAGCAATTCAACCGTACGTTTTGAAACTGCGTAAGGCGAAATTTGATTGTCGCAAATTTCTGTTTCAACTAATTTTCCATTTTTGTTTCCGTAAACCGAAGATGAGGATGAAAACACTAAATTCTTTATATTGTGTTTTTGCATTGCTTCAAGTAAGCAAATACTTCCGTTTACATTAACATCAAAATATTCTTGCGGATTAAAAATAGAATTTCTAATGCCTGCCTTGGCAGCCAAGTGAACTACAAAATCAATTTTGTGTTTTGAAAAAATGTTGTTTAATAAAGTGCTGTTTCGGATATCGCCTTTAACAAAAGTAAATAACAGACTTTTTAGCAAATCATTAATATTGCTTTGTTTGATCTCTTCCGAATAAAAATCATCAAAGTTATCCAAACAAACAACCTTAAATGATTTGTCAATTAAAAATTGACAAAGATTTGAGCCGATAAAACCAGCTCCACCTGTTACAAGTATGGTTCCGGTTTTAGGCATTCTCTAAGGCTTTTTGTTTTGTTACACAACTCAAACAAACACCACATTCAGTTCCTTCGTTGGGTTGATAACAAGTGATAGTATTGTTCAAATCAACGTTTAATTGTAGGGCTAATTTTACAACTTCTGTTTTTGACAGATTTATAAAAGGTGTTTTAATTTGAATTGAAGAGTTTGACGCTGCTATTGCATTTATTTTCTCAATAAAGTCCATTCTGGAATCCCCAAAATTGACAGTATCATCTCTGTTAAATGCTAAATAAACATCATTTATCTTCATTGTTTCTGCCAAACTCAAAGATGTACTGATGAAAAGTAAATTTCTAAACGGAACATAAGCATTTACTTGTCCTTTTGGCAACTCAATGCTTTCATAAGTTTCAATACCAATTTCACGATTTACAAGAGCAGATGATTTGAAAAGTGATTTGTCCAATTCAATGATGTAATGTTTTTTTACAATGTATTTTTCAGCGTTTTCCTTCGCGAAATTTAATTCAATACTGTGTTTTTGTCCATAATGAAAACTAATAGCAATAACATCATAATTTTCACTTGACAATTTTGCAAGTAAAGTTGTGGAGTCAATACCGCCACTTAAAAGTAATATTGCTCGCTTATTTTCCATTGTATTCTTCATATAATCTTTTCCACGATTTTGAAATATTATTTTTAAAAGGTTCTTTTTCAACTCTTGGTATAAAATCGCCAAAATTATCTTTGTATGCTTTATAATTGCCACAGTATCTACAAAATTCCTCTAACTGCTGTTCCAGTTTTTCAATAGTTATTTCCGTCATTTTGGGGATAGCTATATTTTTATTACAAATTCTGTCTATTCCTCCAGCAACTGCACAAGCATAATATCCCTTCTTATTTAAGCCAATACCACAATAACTGGTTACCCAACAACCTTTTTTAAAATCTGCATCTTCGAATTTGTTATCGTCAATCGGAGCGTCATTAAATGGTGAAAAATACTCCACTGCTCTGTCTGTTTTGTAAGAACCGTAATCAATGCGAACATTCTGATATTTTGCCCTTATCTCATCACATAGATTTCGTGATTTTTCATCGTATCCATTAGAGACAATTTGTAATATTGTTTTAGGAGATTGTTTTATGATATATTCATTATGGATATATTCTACAATCTTCTCGAATTCCGGATGTAAGGTTGGTTCTCCTCCTAAAACATTTATCAGCTCCCATTTTTTATTCAGAACTACCGACTCTTCTACAAATTGCTTAATGTTTGAAAAATCGATAGATTCGGTTGTAGGTGCTTGCGTGCATGAACGATTACATCCTAAACACTTTAGATTACACTTATAAGTAATGTCTATTTCAACTCTGTTTATGTTTGGATGAAAAGTTTTCCTATCTTTGAATACATTTACTTTAGACAATGGCAACTTAGTTAATATTTCCCCAATGCATTGTTCTTTTATGTTTCTATTGTCATTCCTTTTTTCATAATCCCTCTCATAATAATAATTAATGCATTCTAATTGAATTGGTTGTTGAGACATTTCTATAATAGGAACCATAAAGGTGAAATCGTCACAAGACTCTATCCATTTGTTCTCGTAAAGCTTTACGGATTCAGTTTTACTTTTGAAATAAGGAAGAGGTATCGAATCAAAAATATATTTCTTGAATGTTTTCAAATGTTGCCAAACATTTCCCCCAGCCTTTCTTGGATTTGTAAAGTCAACAGGATAGCGATAATGTGGTTGTATCCTATAAGTCTGATGAAAGCGACCTACCGCAACATCGGCATTGTAGGCTTCGTATTTTTCTGCAATTGAAGTTAATACCATATTACCTATCAAAGCATCATCACCATCTAACATCACAATTATCGAGTCCGGATTCGACACATAATAATGAATTGCTGTGTACACGTTTTCCATACGTGTAGCTCTGTTTCTTTTTTTTATGAAAGTAACCTTATCTGGATGAGGTTTAATTAATGTGTCAATAAAATAAGGTAGACCATTGTCAGAATTGTCATCTAAAAGAATAATTCCAAAATCAGCTGTGTCTTGTGCCATTAAGGAACACCACATCCTTAGGAATCGGTCAATAGCAACATTTCTAAAACATGAAACCACAATAATTTTTTCATTCCGTTTGGGAATAGACCAGTCGTAAAGAGAGCCTTCTACATCAAATTTTCCAAATTGAAAATCAGGTAAAACATTTTGTTCAACTTTATCTAAAATAGTTAGCCATGCATACGGTTCTTTCTTTCTATAATTTTGCGGATGAATATAAAAACTACGATGATCACCACCTCGGATGGAAACTTTTTCACTTTCTTTTTGTTTGTTCAATAATGACCGTTGCCATGTTAATTTAGGTTTTCCATTTTTTTCGACTGAATTCGGCAAAGGAAGTAAATTAAATATTCTTTCTTTATGCAACAACCCCATCCGAACCTCAGGGACAAAACCGCCATTTGTAAATCCAAAATAGACATTAGACTCCTTATGTGGGATATTAAAACCTACTGAAATAACATTTTCGTTTTTTTCAAACTCAGATAACATATCAGATAGAAAAGAATGGTTGTAATCTTTTCTACCAATCAACACATCAGAATCCATTTGCATAATATAATCTCCCTCACACTGCTCAAAAGCATAAAGTTGAGGAGCTAAAGGTGCTTCACTGATTGTATGGGAAGCTTCTGAATCTATATCAAACCATCGCTTATTAAGTTCCTTTGTTTGGGATTGATCTAAAACAATATATCGGTCAATAATATTATTTGCTTTGAGTCTTTCTACTTTTTCGAGTAGGTCTTTCAAAGTTCCTTTGCTGTTAAATTCGCGAAGAAAATCTTCTTCTTTTGTATCAATAGAAACTACTATTTCATGAAATGAATTTGGTATGGACAACTGCTTTACAATATGTTTTATATTTTCTTCAATGGTCATTATGTCTTGTGGACAAGTTTTTATAAGCAATGTTACCTTTTTGTCAATGGGCACAATTTGTTTAAATCCGGCTCGCAAATTTTTTGGTTCAAAATAATTATCATTATTCAGCTTATATCCATCAAAATAAATTCCAGTTAAATATTTGTGCTCTTTGATTTTTGAAAAGAATAAATTCTCCAAATTGTCAATGAGACTGATAGACTCTAAAAGTTCGTATTCTGTAGGGGTTTCAAAATGATTGAAGTGTTTTGATTCTGCAAAAATAATGTTGGAAAAAACTCGATTTACAAATACACGTAAACCTTTTAACTCAGGAAGTTCAAAGTTATTGATAGCACTTCGTTTCACTTTTTGAAATTCAGCGTATTCATATTTATTATAATAATTTGCGTACAAATACATTCTTGCACACATATTCAAAAACAAATTATCATTATATTCTTTACCGTCTAAATCTATTATTTTTATAGTTTCTCCAACTCTAATACAGTTTTCCGGCTTACAGTCTAAGATAATGATTTTTTGTTGCCAAAGTTCAGTTAGTATGCTAATGGCTTCATCTTCTGTATAATAACAGCATTTTTCGCCTTGTTCGAATGGATATTTTATAATGATGGTTTCTTGTGTTTTTATTAGCTCAATGTTATACAAATGTTTTAATTTCTTAGGCAAACTCACAAAAAAAGATTTTCTTCTGTAAGCTTGTTCAAAACTAAACTTTTCGTTGTTACTTGGTAATAAAACTTTATATACACTTTTTATGTCGGTAAAAACTACTCCTTCCTGTCCTATACCAAGATATTCAGTAAATTTAACCCCTTGTTCTGATAAGATGTTTCTCGCTTTTATTATTCTTTCCTGATACTTAAAAAACTCATAAAGTTCCTTCCTAGTTTCTTTATAGAGATATGACTTTTTATTCTTATTGGTAGCATATCCATCCAAAGAATAGATTGAATAAATCAAATTCTCGTCTATATGAATATTAAGTTTTTTATTTTGAAGTAGAAGTAATACTGTAAACCAATGGTCTTCTGCACTTATTTTATTGGGATATTCTGTTTTAATAAATGGTTTTATAAATGTATTGCAAGAGGGAAGTTCTGCTTTCGGGTTTTCTTGTTGCATTTCAAAAAGACGATTCAATAAAAAATCATCTTGTAAAAGCTTTTTGACCGGTTTGTTTTCCCACTCTAATACTATACCATTTTTAATTTGTTTATTTCCGCAGATCAAAACATCAAAATTCTTTTTATCATACAATTCTTCGATCTGACTAATCGTTGTATTATTGTAAATCATATCATCAGCATCAAGTCTGCCAATTAAAATACAGTTGGGATAATTTTTTCGGACATATTCGTTCAAATAGTTTCTATTTAAATATGCTTTGCCAAAATTCACATTTAGCAAAACAACATTAGAGTTTTGCGAAGCAATTTCTTTTAATATTGTTTCTGAATTGTCTGTTGAATTATCGTTTCCTATTAGCAATACTATTTCGCATTTTGTGTTTTTTTGATTCAAAACAGAATAAACTGATTTTTTAACGGTTTTTTCTGCATTTTTTAATGGCATACAAATTACAATTTGCTCTATTGGATTATAATTGAATAATCTTTTTGCCCTTGTAAGCGATTTTTGATAAGCTTCTTCTGAAAAATAGTACTTGTATTTTTTGTAAAAAAGATACAAACCATTGTGTTTTTTTTGAATGTCGTTATTTACTTTTGTTTTTTTGTGGTTATAGTGTTTTACACCAATGGTTTCAAGTACTTCAATTTTATCTAAATCGTTTTTCCAAAGGAATCTAATCATTAGGTCTCTGTCTGTTGTATTTGGCAAAGTCTCGTCAAAACCACCAATGTCAACAATGCTTTGCGTTTTGAAAAACATATTACTGCCTTGTATGCCAGGATTTCCGACAAAAAAATTTTCAGCAGTTAAACTTTCTTTCGTCAAATTAATATAAATTGTTGATTTGTCATCATTAACCCAAATCAATCTCTGAAATACTGCAACTGAGTCGGTCTTTGTTGCCGAAACACATTGTGACAAGTGATTTGGTAAATATTCATCATCATCGTCTAAAATGCTTACATAACCGTTTGGGAAGCGTCTGTACGCTTCAAAGATAGCGGTATTCCACGCACCTGTTCCCGACATAAAACGAGTTCGTGTATTTCGTAAAACTGTTGTTGGGAAGTCTGTCTCTTTAAGGTGCAAATTATTTCGTAGTAGTTTTATTCGTTTTATGATTTCGTAAAACTCGCTTTCATTTTCGTTATCATCGACAACGAAAATATTAAAGTCAGACTTGTCAATTCCAATTTGTCTATAAACAGATTTCAAACTCCGGTTTATAAGCCATCCCGTTCGATTTTGCGATGTTGCTATGATAACTGAGAACTTCATTTTGAATTACGATGATTTTCTTCCTATTCTATTACCTGTCCAAACCGCAAAGCGTGGGCTGCAATTAAAGTCTGTCNACATTTAATTCTCGCTACAAAGATACAATATTTATTATAATTTATAACATTCGCACATCATTTTCAATATTATTCCCTTTTATACTAATGTAATTTTATAATTCTGATGAAAAATATTTATAAACAAAAATCTCCCTCACAACACTAATGCTGAAAGGGGAGATTATAATAGACTATTGCCATTATTTTTTTATCACTTCCGGTATGGCTTTTCGTTTGGAATAGGGCATTGGTTTGGCGTAGCCTATGCGCAGAAGTATTTGAGGTTTTTGGCGGTCAATGGGGAGTTGAGTTTGCATTTTTGTATTGAGTTCCTCTAATTCGCAGGGCTGATTGAGATAGGCGGTGGCAATATCGTTTTGGGTAAGTGTCAAAAGCAGGCGTTGTAGGATTCTGCCTGTTGCTATCCAAGAGACGATATCGTTTTCTCGGCTGGTAAGCAAGAGTAAATGCGAAGACGAATTTATCTTTTTGAGGTCGGTCTTGTTTTGAGATTTGGGGTTTAGGGCAAATTTTACAATGGTTTTGGTAATTGATTTCGGTAAATCGGGAGCTCCCATTACGGCATAACTTATTCCGTCTTTGGTATTTTCGGAGTGTTTTTTGTTGAAGCGTATCCACGAAAGAAGTTCTTCTTTAAAGGCTTTGTCATTCATTTGCAATAAGTTGCCTTGTAGTACAAAATCGGTAAGTTGCTCAAATTCAGCCGTGTTTTTAGCCCAAGAGTAAATATTGTTTTTGTCGGTTTGCATTTGTTGCACTATTTTAGAGAGGGTCTCGTCCGATATTTTCTTTCCGTTGTACACCGACTTGTTGGTCTGTCGATTTTCTATTTGGTCAAATAGTGTATCCGGTGTAACATCATCCGATTTTTGTAAGTGTACCGATAT
The DNA here is from genome assembly GCA_000768855.1 of Porphyromonadaceae bacterium COT-184 OH4590. GTDB lineage: Bacteria > Bacteroidota > Bacteroidia > Bacteroidales > Paludibacteraceae > F0058. Next base: position 44,400 of record JRAN01000057.1, read on the forward strand.
ACTGCCTATGCTATCTACGTTTACTGTTGTGCTGTATTGCAGGGCAGACGCAGCCAAACAAAGATTTTCGGCGGCACAACCCAAACTTATAAACAATTCCCTGTTGTTGGGGTCCACAGCCGGTAGTGTCTTGGCGAAATTGGGCAGAATAATGATTTTATCATTATGCAGTTCAAAAAGCCAAGGCTGAGCATTGTGTCCCGACGGGGCTTTGATAGCGTAAGAAACCATTTGTAAATAATCCGAATTCTGTGCATTTTTATTCATAAAACAACAATTTATTAAAAACCAAATAATTATAATCCTTTTTTTCATATCCGTTTTGCTTAAAACTTATTGCAAAAGTACGGCAAAAAGAAGACAATAAAATGAACTTGGGTTAATATCGGTTGTGGCTGTTATAAAACAATACGTTTGCGGATTCGGCTAAGAGCTTGTGGAGTGATACCAATGTACGATGCTATATATTTTAAGGGAATGTTTTGAAGCAGTACCGGTTCTTTTTGGAGTAAGTACAGATAATTTTCCTCAGGTGTTTGTGTTAGAAAACGCAACTCCCGCTCGCTTTTTTCGACAAAAAGTTTTTCTAAAATAACGGCTTTTATCTTTACGACTTCTATATTATTCATCAACTTCTCCAATTGGGAACGTCCTATTTTATAGGCTTTTATATCGGTAAGGGCTTGCATCTGCAATACCGAAGGTATCTGTTTTACAAATGAGGCATACGAAAGACAAAACTGCCCCGAAAAAGTAAAATCGGTTGTTATCTCCTTGTCTTTTAGTGTATTGTAGTAAAAATACCTTACTATACCTCGCTCTATATAATACAAGAAGTGCTCTACTTTGCCCGCAGAGAGCATAAAATCCCCTTTTTGGAACTGTACAGGTATGAAAAACTTACGAACATTTTCCTCAAAAAAAGACATAACAAACTTTATTTTGTTCTGCAAAGGTACAATAATTTACGAAAATAGGGGTTTGCCACAAGGAATGCAACGTAAATACTCTACAAAATACCAACTAAATTAATTACACTAATGGATTTATTTATGTATTTTTGTAAAAACTTTTAGTCATATATATAATATTATATTGTTGAATGAACTCGTTTTTTCGTCAGATTTTCTTTTTTACCAAAAGTCAAAAACGTGGGCTTATCGTGCTGATAGTAATTCTTTTGTTGTTGGTGGTGGGCAATTTTCTTGTTCCTATGTTTTTCTACGATACCCAAACTCCGCCAAGTACCGACACCGCTTTTATGGCACAGGTCAAAGAGTTTTATCGCACTCTACAGCCTAAGGGCGACGGCGAAAACCGTCGATACTCGCCTGCCGACTTTGCCGACGATAATACAAAGATTTACGGTGATACGCATAAGAATAAAACAGAAATCCGTCTTTTTGAATTTGACCCCAACAAACTCGATTCTATCGGGTTTATAACTTTGGGTATAAAGCCTTTTGTTGTGAGAAACATTATTAACTACCGCAAAAAAGGCGGTAAATTTTCCAAGAGAGACGACTTTTCTCGTATTTATGGGCTGTCTGCACACGATTTTGCACGACTTTCGCCGTATATTCGTATAGAGCCACTATATACTACATTGCCACAATTAGCCGAACATAAGCCGGATAGTTTGAGGATAGCAAAGCCTGATACGCTTGTTGTAGAGCTTAACACTGCCGATACCACCGAGTTAAAACTCCTAAAAGGGATTGGTTCGTACTTCGCTCGCCAAATTATTAACTACCGCAATACTCTTGGAGGATATTACTCTATAAACCAGCTACTTGAGATAAAAAACTTCAAACCCGAAACCTTTGAGCGTATCAAGCATAATCTTCGCATCGATGAGTCTAAGATAAAGAAAATCAATGTCAATTGGGCTACTGCTGAGCGTTTGAACCGCCATCCTTACCTCAACTTCTACCAATCGAAAGCTATCTTTGAGCTTCGCAAAAAACAGAAGTTCCAAAACATCAACAATCTCCGCCAAATCACCGAACTGTCGGAGGAAGACCTCAAACGTATCGAACCATATCTGGAGTTTAAGTAAGTTGTTTTTGGGGTATGATTATCCTTTCTGAAAAAAATGGTATTTATCCATTTTTTTTCTGAGTTAGATAAAATTTTTATGATTTTCACAAAAAAAGGATTAAAAAATTTGGTTATTAATAAAAAAGGTATTACTTTTGCAATCCGATTTCGAGACAATGGTTTTGGATATAACGGGGCATAATGGAAATGGTTTTAGTTGGGTTTAGTTACCTGCAAACCTCAAAGGTTAGTCGAATTTTTTTTTGATTTAACATAAAGGTCTTTGACATATTGAAACAAGAGAGAAGTACAATGTAAGGTATAATATATATATTTCTGAGAAGAAACGTAGTATACCTTGTAGTAAACAACAGAAAAACTTTTTCAGACGAGAAAAAACGACAAATAAGTCATAATTTTTTTTTAGATCACAAAAAAGAGTCTTTTCGATGCTGTAATATTTTTATATTATAGTTTTTTTAAAAAAGTTGTACAAGAGTAACATAGAGCTAAAAAAATAAACATTTTCTGCGAAAATGTAATAAATCGAGAAAAAAGAAGAAAGCAAGGGCAAACGGAGGATGCCTTGGCTCTCGGAGGCGAAGAAGGACGTGATAAGCTGCGATAAGCTACGGGGAGGAGCAAATATCCTTTGATCCGTTGATTTCCGAATGGGGCAACCCAATATGTTGAAGACATATTATCCGCGAAGCGGAGGCTAACGTGGGGAACTGAAACATCTCATTACCCACAGGAAGAGAAAATAATAATGATTTCGCAAGTAGTGGCGAGCGAACGCGAAAGAGCCCAAACCTATTTTGTTTAGGCAGGATAGGGGTTGTAGGACTGCGACATACTTGATATAAAGTTAATTGGAATCGTAATGGAAATTTGAACCGTAGAGGGTGAAAGTCCCGTACAAGTACATTTTAATTAGGTTAGCAGTATCCTGAGTAGCGCGGGACACGAGAAATCCTGTGTGAATTAGCGGGGACCATCCCGTAAGGCTAAATACTTCCGAGAGACCGATAGTGGACTAGTACCGTGAGGGAAAGGTGAAAAGAACCTCGAATAGAGGAGTGAAATAGAACCTGAAACCGTTTGCTTACAAGCGGTCGGAGCATCTATATGGTGTGACGGCGTGCCTTTTGCATAATGAACCTACGAGTTACTGTCACCAGCGAGATTAAGTGTTTTAGGCACGAAGTCGAAGGGAAACCGAGTCTTAACAGGGCGTATAGTTGGTGGTAGTAGACGCGAAACCAAGTGATCTACCCTTGAGCAGGTTGAAGTTGCCGTAACAGGTAATGGAGGACCGAACCAGTTGACGTTGAAAAGTCTTTGGATGACTTGAGGGTAGGGGTGAAAGGCTAATCAAACTTGGAGATAGCTCGTACTCCCCGAAATGCATTTAGGTGCAGCGTACGATTAATTTAACAGAGGTAGAGCGACTGATTGGATGCGAGGCTTTCATCGGCTATCAAGTTCAGACAAACTCCGAATGCTGTTAAATGATGTTGTGCAGTGAGGGCATGGGTGCTAAGGTCCATGTCCGAGAGGAGAATAATCCGGACCATCAGCTAAGGTCCCGAAATAATAGCTAAGTTGAATTAAACGAAGTCGAACTGCCGAGACAGCTAGGATGTTGGCTTGGAAGCAGCCATTCATTTAAAGAGTGCGTAACAGCTCACTAGTCGAGCGGTTTGGCGTGGATAATAATCGGGCATAAGCTATTTACCGAAGCTATGGAATATTAATGATATTGGTAGGGGGGCATTCTATATGCGTAGAAGATAGAGGGTTACCTTTTTTGGAGCGTATAGAAAAGCAAATGTAGGTATAAGTAACGATAATGCGGGCGAGAAACCCGCACGCCGGAAGACTAAGGTTTCCTGAACAACGCTAATCGGTTCAGGGTTAGTCGGGGCCTAAGGAGTAGCCGAAAGGCGTATCCGATGGATGAACTGGTTAATATTCCAGTACTGGCGTATGGAGCGATGTGGAGACGGAGTAGTGATAATCCTGCGTACTGACGGAATAGTACGTTGAAGGGTGTAGATGTTGATATTTGCAGGCAAATCCGCAATTAGAGTCGAACCTGAAAGTACCGGGCGTTTTCGGACAATCGGATATGGATGTAAACAGACTTCCTAGAAAAACCGCTAAGCATATTCATACGGCACCCGTACCACAAACGGACACACGTGGTCAAGTATAAAGTATTAAGGCGCTCGAGTGATCCGCGGCTAAGGAACTAGGCAAAATAGTCCTGTAACTTCGGAAAAAGGGACACCTACCCAGAGATGGGAGGTCGCAGAAGAATGGCCCAGGCGACTGTTTAACAAAAACATAGGGCTTTGCGAAATCGAAAGATGAAGTATAAGGCCTGACACCTGCCCGGTGCTGGAAGGTTAAGAGGAGATGTCATCGCAAGAGAAGCGTTGAATTGAAGCCCCAGTAAACGGCGGCCGTAACTATAACGGTCCTAAGGTAGCGAAATTCCTTGTCGGGTAAGTTCCGACCTGCACGAATGGTGTAACGATCTGGGCACTGTCTCAGCCGCGAGCTCGGTGAAATTGTAGTATCGGTGAAGATGCCGATTACCCGCAACGGGACGAAAAGACCCCGTGAACCTTTACTGCAACTTAACATTGAATTTGGGTAATTAATGTGTAGGATAGGCCGGAGGCTAAGAAGCAGGTACGCCAGTATTTGTGGAGCCGTCCTTGAAATACGGTCCTTTGATTATTTGAGTTCTAACCTGTATATATGGGGACACTGTTTGGTGGGTAGTTTGACTGGGGTGGTCGCCTCCAAAAGCGTAACGGAGGCTTCCAAAGGTACCCTCAGGCCGATTGGTAACCGGTCGTAGAGTGTAATGGTATAAGGGTGCTTGACTGTGAGACAAACAAGTCGACCAGGTAGGAAACTAGGGCATAGTGATCCGGTGGTTCCGTATGGAAGGGCCATCGCTCAAAGGATAAAAGGTACTCCGGGGATAACAGGCTGATCGCCGCCAAGAGCTCATATCGACGCGGCGGTTTGGCACCTCGATGTCGGCTCGTCACATCCTGGGGCTGGAGAAGGTCCCAAGGGTTCGGCTGTTCGCCGATTAAAGTGGCACGCGAGCTGGGTTCAGAACGTCGTGAGACAGTTCGGTCTCTATCTGTTGTGGGCGTTGGAAATTTGAGGAGACCTGACACTAGTACGAGAGGACCGTGTTGGACGTACCGCTGGTATATCGGTTGTTTCGCCAGGAGCATAGCCGAGTATCTACGTACGGACAGGATAAGCGCTGAAAGCATCTAAGCGCGAAGCCTACTTCGAGATTAGATTTCCTTATAGGGTCGTTGTAGATTACGACGTTGATAGGCTGTAGATGTAAAGTCAGAGATGGCAAAGTCGAGCAGTACTAATTGCCCGAACTCTTCTTTTAGAGTTTTCTTTTATGATATATGTATTCTTGCATATACTTTTCTCTTACTCAGTATGTGATAAAAATGAATTAAGGTGGTTATAGCGGTGGAGATACACCTCTTCCCATTCCGAACAGAGAAGTTAAGCCCACCTACGCCGATGGTACTGCCGAAAGGTGGAAGAGTAGGTAGCCGCCAACCTTTTTAAAACCGAACTAATAGAAAGTTCGGTTTTTTTTGTTGTATTATCCACAGACAACATAACNTGCCGAAAGGTGGAAGAGTAGGTAGCCGCCAACCTTTTTAAAACCGAACTAATAGAAAGTTCGGTTTTTTTTGTTGTATTATCCACAGACAACATAACTTACATTTTTATATTTCTTGTTTTCTTTTAGTTTAGGTTGGAGCTGCCCCAACCAAGCACCGACATACCTTGCATTGACATGATAGAGATAATAGAACGTGTTTTTTGTTGTGTTATTTTATTAATAATGAGTATCCCTTTTGAAGTATAAAAAAGCCCTCTCAGTTTTATAATAAGAGGGCGTTTTTTAACAATTTGATTAATAAGATAGTGATTAACTACCTCTCTCTACTTTACTCGCCAATTAATGGTCTCATTATGAGTATAAGTAGCATTGATAGTACTACCATAGTAAGATGTGGCATTTACTGTAATAGTATTACCATTAGACATTGTTACAGTACCTTTTCTAAAATAGAAATATTTAATTGGATTATTAGATAAATCGGTAAAGAAAGAGCCTGAATAAATTTTACTTCCAGGATGTTTTATGTCAGGTATAAAACCGTCCGAAGCCACTACTGTACCTGCTTCTTTAGTATCAGTTATATTGTATGTCCCATCGGGAAGGTATGTAAGCTCTTTGGAAACTAAAAACTCTAAAGCTAATTGTTTATTAGGTTTATTTTCAGCATCGAAAATATGTGCAAGCAAATCTGTGGTGTTATTCTCAAAATAATCCCCCCAATTCTTAAAAGTAGCAAATGTAAATACACCATTTGACATATTAATAGTAATAGGAATTTGAGGTTCTTGGTCATATGGATTTGGTAGATAGTTATTCCATTTCATATTACCTTCATAGTATAGATTAATATCTTTGTTTGTACCAAATTCCTTACCTTTAACTATAATTTTATTAGCCTCAATAATCATTTTAGCTCCTTGAATCATTTTGGTTGTAGGCCCCGTATGGGCTCCTTCCTTATTTAAAGGTGTAATATTAACATTTACTATTTCACCAATATTGGAATTTTTACTCGCTTCCTTTAAAGTATATTCTCCGTATGCAGGTCTAAAGTTAGTTGTGTCAGCATTTGATATTAAATAGAAAATATAAATATTTCCATCTTTGTTGAACATATTTTGATTTTGACCTTGACTTATCATACCGTCATCAAGAAGTGCTATAATGTATAATGCAGAGTTATTGCCTTCATCATACAATTCTAATATACCGCCTTTATAAAATTGTGTTTTATTAGCATTTGTGATATCTGGCTTCTTTTCACCTCTTTTACAAGAAGCGAAACCAATCATTACTAATGCTGCCATAAGCAGACTCAAATTAAATACTTTTTTCATAACATCTATAATTTTTTTAATTGAAAAATAAAATTTATTAATTAGTTGTAAAATTACAAAAAAAATCATATATATATAATATTTCTTTTTTTCATCTTTTAAAGACATTGCAGCATTGTTTGCTGAGTTTGCTTGAAAAGATTTGGTAGGCGAAAAAGTAACTTTTATTCTTACGGGAAACCTTCGTGAAAAGGTAACTTTTTATGTTGGTGTAGGCAAAAAAGCACTTTAAAAAATAGGGCTTATCTTTGAAAAATTAGAAATTTTTACTGTCACATTAGAAGAAATTGTTACAAAACTGCAAAACAATGATTTTATCTATATCTCACAGGTGGAAACACTTTTTTCTGCTGCAAGAGTTATAAAATCGGGAGCAGACAAAATAATAAAAGAGCAAATATCAAAAGGCAATATATATATTGGAGAATCAATAGGTTCTATGATGCTTTAGCTTAATATTGAATATGTTATGCTGATGGATAGCCTCAAAAAGCCCCAGAATTAACGGCTTATACGGCTTTAAATTCGATTGATTTTTATCCCGTGCTACATTATACCAATTTCCCTTTTGTAAAAACGGGAGAAAAAAATCATTGCTCAGTATCAGCATTTGCTATTAAAACCCATAACAAACAAGCAGCTACATACTAAGATATAATGTTGTTTAAAAAACTACACTCGCAACCTTAGCGTTGTGAAGGATTTTTTTTCCTACTAAATGAAAGATATTTTTTATAACTTTGCAAATAAGCAGTACGAATTAATAACTTTTAGGAATATTTCCAAATATCTAAAACAAAATAACTATAACTTTTAAAAATTATGTCAAAAAAAATTGTAACCCTTTTATTAAGTGCTTTTATTATGGGAAGCTTGTTTTGGTCTTGCACACAGCCAAAAAACAATCAACAAAAGGCAGCCGACAAAGGTTCGGTAAGCTTTTTGGAATTAGCTCAAACCCGTTATACAACCAAAGTGTATGATGCTACAAAAAAACTATCGGAAGACCAAATCAATGAGTTGGCCGAGATATTGCGACTTGCTCCATCATCTATCAACAGTCAGCCTTGGCAGTTTGTAATCATTGCCGATCAAAATCTTAAAAGCAGTTTGGCTGAGGTATCGCTTGGCAATGCAAGTAAAGTCAAAGGCGCAAGCCATCTTGTAGTATTTCGTGGAGCTAAAAATTTAGAGAAGCTTGAGGCGCAAATGAAAGAATACCTGTCGGAAGGTTCACTTGCTTTTTACACAGGCAGAGTGAAAAATGACGAAGAGGGTGTTCGTCAGTGGATAGGTCGTCAGGTGTATATCTCGCTCGGATTTTTCCTTGCAGCTTGTGCCGATATGGGTATTGACAGTACGCCAATGGAAGGTATCGACACTGCCGGATATGACAAAATACTCAACTTGGGCGACGATTATCAAACGCTATGCGTAGTGGCTATCGGTTATCGTAGTCCCGAAGATAGCAACCAGCCTTCGATAACACCCAAAAAACGTTTGTCGAAGGAACAAGTCATAAAGATGATGTAAATAAAATAGAAAAAAAATCCCTTTCTATTCGTATGAGTTGACAGGGATTTTTTTTATTTTGTTACAACAAAAAACAATTAGGACGATAGCCGATTAATTTTTTTATCAGTTTGGTATTAAAATTTGATTACTACTTTGTTAAAAATATCGTTTAAATCTCCATCACTAAATACTAACCGCTATCTCAACTCAATGTTTTCAACAATCTTTAATTTCTGCATTATCCATTAATCTACACATTGTTTAAAGACAAATTAATTTTCAAAAATAACCTGCACTCTATTGTTGCTAAGGCGTTGTCGTAACCATTTGATTATCTGCTCTTGCTCCATTGTTTTAAGCCCAGCCCTCGTAGTGTATAGTATAACAATCGGTGTTTTAGGTTTTGTTTTGACTGTATCATTCTCTCTTCTGTAGATAAATGCTTCGTTATAAGCACATTGTGTTATGTCTGGGTATAAAATCTGCACTTCAGAGAGTATTTTTTGCCCCAAAGTAGACAGGTTACTTATACTGTCTATTTGGTGTTCGGCTTGTTTTAACGCGTGTGTAGCAGTGTTTAGTTTGTTGGTTAACAGTTCCGTTTCGGACATATATTTGAGGGCATTAGCCTGAATAGCAGATGTGCTAAAACCTTGTTTGACAATTACCTTTGAGGAGTCTAATTTGTGTAGTACAGCTATTTTTTTGATACTCTCTATATTCTTTTCGGATATGCCATAGCCCGAATACATCAACTCTACAGAGTGTTGTCCGACATTAATATTCTGATTTTGTAGATAGTTGTCGTCCAGAATTGAGACTTCACGGACAAAGAGCCGAGCATTCTGAGAAAACTCCTCATTTTTGACCAACCTGTATCCAAAATATATGCTTGGAATAATGGTAATAACGATAATAGCTGTGGTATATCGCGTTATGCGTTTCTTCTTTGCATCTTCGATAATCGACCGAATTGGGAAATTGAGATATTGGCATACCATCAAAGAGGCAAGAGCTATGAATACGGCGTTGATAGTGAAGAGATACAATGCACCGAAGAAAAAGTTTAATTGCAATGTGGCCAATCCATAGCCCGCTGTACAGATAGGTGGCATAAGAGCTGTTGCAATAGCCACACCGGGTATAACATTACCTTTCAGTTTGCTGCTCATAGCCACAATGCCTGCCAAACCGCCAAAAAAAGCAATAAAGACATCGTAAATACTTGGCGATGTACGGGCAAGAAGTTCCGAATGGGCTTCATTGACAGGCGATATGAAAAAATATAGTGCTGATGCTATAAGGCTCACTACGATAGCAGTTGATAAATTTGTAATAGAACGTTTTAGCAATGCAAAGTCGTAAGTGGCAAGACTATAACCAATACCATTGATTGGTCCCATAAGAGGTGAAATTAACATAGCACCTATTATTACCGCAGTGGAATTCATATTTAGCCCTACCGATGCCACAACAATGGCGAATATCAGTACCAGAAGGTTGGTGCCCTTAAACGATGCCGATTTTGAAATCTCTTCGTGTATGGTGTCAAACTCTTCTAATTCTGTACTAATAGTAAACAACTGTTTTAATAGCACCAACTTTTTTAATATTACATTCTTATTCATTTTAGTATAATTATTTTTTTATAAACAAATATATTTAATTGATAACATTGTTTTGTGTTTAATTTAGTGTATTGCAGTTTATTAACAACGAGCTATCTCCATAGCTTAGAAAACGAAAATCGTTGTTTAGGGCGAAGTCATATATCTTCTTGCGGTTGTCGTTGCCTACAAAGGCTGCTACAAGCAGTAGTAGGGTACTTCGTGGTTGATGAAAGTTAGTTACCAGTTTGCTCACAATCCTAAACCTAAAATTCGGCACTATCATTATCTGGGTTTTAGCTAAAATAGAGTTTAATTTGTTGTCTTTTAGGTAATTAATTATTTTATATAATGCTTCTTTGGTCTGTAGCCTGAGGTTCGTTTCGTAGGCTTCCCATTGTGATACGTTTAAGTCGGGCTTTTGCCTATTTTTTGCAATGTGGCAACCGATGTAGTAAAGGCTCTCTAATGTACGCATCGAGGTGGTGCCTACTGCCACTATCGACTCCAAGCTTTCGACTATGTGTTCGAGTACCGATAGCCGAATCTCAAACATCTCTGTGTGCATCGTGTGTTCGGCAATTTTTTCGCTCTTTACCGGCTGAAATGTGCCTGCTCCTATATGTAGGGTAACTTCTTGGTTACCAATATTTTTTGCCTGTAGCTCCTGCAATACTTTAGGAGTAAAGTGCAACCCTGCCGTTGGAGAGGCTACCGAACCCGGATTTTTGGCATAAGTGGTCTGGTAGGTGGATATATCAGACGTTTCTGTTTTGCGGTTGAGGTAGGGTGGTATGGGCAGTTCGCCGAGGTGGTCGAGTATCTGTGCAAATGTAAGGTTGGGGTTGTCCCACGAGAAAAGGACAAGATGTGTCATATTGTCGATTGCTGCCTGATAATGAGCCTCAAATGTTGTGCTTACTCCACAGATTTCGATTTGTTGCTTCAGTGTCTCGTTTTTCCAACGACGTAGATTGCCCACCATTACCTTCCATTCGCACGATTGGCAGGCTGCAAACGATAGTTGATAGTCGTTTGGTTCGTTTGGTTCGAGGCAGAAAATCTCTATTTCGGCTCCTGTCGATTTTCTAAAATGCAACCTTGCTTGGATTACCTTTGTATTGTTGAAAATCAATAAATCGTTAGGTTCGAGTAGATTAGGCAATTCGGCAAAACAATGTTTTTCTATATTACTGCCGTCGAAATGCAGCAAAAGCGAGCTATCACGCTTCGACAGAGGATATTTGGCTATACGCTCGTTGGGTAATGTGTAGTCGAAATCGTCAGTATTTAGGTTGTTTAGCATAATATGTTTATTAGCAGAGTGTTATCTAAATTTGTCGATTAAAACTACTTCGGTAACAAGATTCAACTCATTACTGCTAACACCGTGCTGTCTAAGGAGATTGGCATCGGCGTAGAAAGCAGCCAGAAAGCTTTTGAGGTCTTTGGCTTTGGATATTGCTTGTTTGTAATGCTCAATGGCAGTGTGTTGTGCCCTGATTGCCAGTGATATATGTCCTGCTGTGATAAAGTCTTTCATATCAGTAAAGTTAGGCAACTCTTTGGTAACCAATTCGTTTGCCTGTTCCAACTTACCACTGTAAAAGAGGCACAACATCAGCACCGATTTTATCTTTGGGTAGTCGGGCTTGAGGTAGTCGATTTTGTATAGCAGCGATAGAGCCTCATCGTACTGACAACACTCTATGTGACAGATTGCGAGTTTCGACATAATACGGAAATCGTCTTTGGCACTATCCAGAATAGCGTTGTAGCAGTCGATAGTTTTTGCCAAATCGCCTATCTGACGGTAGCAGAAGGCAAGTCGGCGAAGATACCATGTATTGTTTTTGTCGAGACTTTCGGCTATGATATAGTAGTCGATAGCCTTGCGGTAGTCGCCCGTCTGCTGAAAAGAGTAAGCAAGGTTGCGATAAATATCGAGGTCTGCCTCATTAGGGTCGATTATTTTAGAATATATGCCAATAGCTTGATTATAATGATTGTACTGATAATAAAAATCGGCAACTTTCTGTTTGTCGTCAGTTTGGACAAACATAATATCAAACATTTTCGAATCACCCAAATTGAGAATTTTTACTAATGGATTTTCTAAATCATTATGACGAGGAAAATATGAATAAAACCTATATAAGTCTAATATATAGTGATTTGCAGTAACTTTTGATTCTGAATAGTTTTGCGATTTATCCATATCTTTTATCATCTCGTCGATTTGTTCTTTCTCCTCTTTGATAGCGAACTCTACCGTATTCAGTTGATTGTCGGGCATTTGCAGTAGGTTTAGCGAAAACGAAAACTTATCGGAGTTGCACAATAGCGGATTGGCTATGATGGTATCGCCGAGTTTCTCTTTTTTGTTGAAAAGTCGGCGTACATATGGATTTTGCCTGTCGAAGGGCAGTAGCCAATTTTCGATGAACGAGAAAAACGGAAAGCCTTTCATTTGTGCAAAAGTGCTTGCAAACACGTCGGAGCCACTCATTTGCAACTCGGTGAAATCCTGTATCTTGTCCGAAAACCCTATCTCGTCGAACATATTTTCTATCTTCGGCTTTATTTTCTCGCTATCGTCGTCGAAGTCTATATCATCGAGTTTGTCTTGGATTATGGGCGATATTTTGATGAGTTCGGGCATAATCTCTTCGTTGATTTGCTTCGATATTTTGTTTGTCTCCGTAGAGCGAACTATCTGGAAAACAATGCTTAACAACTCGGCAACAAGCTCTCTGTTTTTACAAAGAAAAGTAATACGGTTTTTTAGATGTTCTTCATACTCAACTATATGACCATATTTCGATATTATTAATACCAAACCGACCAAAGCTCTTTGTCGCAGAGTATTGTCGTTGTGTTCGGCAAGTGATAGTAGTACATTTGTCTTTTTAGCATCGAAGTTACGTAACGTATTCATTGTCAATGCAGAAATGATAATGCATTTGGCATCAATGCCCACCTCGCTGTCGCTGATAATAGCTTTGACGTGGTCGAGGTCTATATCCGACATATCGTTTTTGAGGAATGTGTAGGCAAAGAGAGGCGACATTAGCTTTTGGTAGTCGGCAATGGCTGTATGCCAATAACTTATGTTGTCGTTATCTTCGCCCTCGCTATCGACCTGTTTTAGAGAGTTGTAGTGTTGTCGCAAGGCTTGGTGTATCTGGTCGAACCCCGTTACCACATCATTGAAAAACACATTCGGATTGTTTGCCAAAAAACGTTGCCCTTCGTATTCGAGTAGGTTCGAGTTTTTGGTCATAAACGCTTCTTTTGCTTTTTGTGTGAGTAGGTATAGGTTGAGTATCAGCTGTTTGTAGATTGTGTCGTTGCCTTCGCTTGGGTATTTGCCTGAAATAAGACTGTGAGCAAGTATATGCTGATAGGTCGATGAATACTCGTCCATTAGCACCGAGAGGTTCCAATCGTTGACTTCTTTTACTATTTTTCGTATCAAAAAAAATGCTTCTGCCACGTTGTCGCTATAGAGTTGTTCGTTGATTTTATCGTAAATACTAAAAATATCTTTTGTTGTCATATAGTTGATATATAGCTTTTTATGTAATTGTACCGTTATCGCTCAACACTAAAAATATTGCTATCTGAGCGAAAACTCAAAGTTAGTATTTTTTTCGTTGTTTTGTGTAAATTATTTTGCCTGTCGGTCCGTATAATTAATCCTTTGACTTTGTTCATCGCCATATTGCCATAAATTACCTGCATCAATATAACAGATAAACTATTTATATTTAGCTTTTTATATGCATAAATTATGCCAACTCCTACATCTTTGGTAAATCGCTCTATATACATTAGCCACATAATAAAACTCGCAGTCGTTTTTAGTTGTTTTGTTGGTTTATATTTTTTGATATACTTTGCCGAAAGGCACTCTGTAGCTTTCTCTACAAATGCCTTGTTGGTCACGAATGCAGCAGGTAACCTCCATATTGATTTTGGCACAGTAAGGAAGTTTTAGTAAACGTTTGATTATTATACTGTCGAAACTTTCGATCGGACAGGTATCGTATCCTTGTTTTGCCATTGCCAACATAAATGTCTGTACCACAAGCCTGCAACTTTTATGAATCGCCAACTCGCATATTGTTATCCGATACTTGTTGAGTTACCATAACTACTATCTCTTTTTGGTAGTGTTAGCCGATGTTTGCCCCAAATAAGCCCTTGCTAATTGGTCTAAGGTATTTGTGTAGGTAATGTTATACTTCTCAAATAGTTGCAAGTTTAAGTTTGTAGGAGCAATAGTAGCCAACTCTAAGCATTGCCTTATTTTTTATGTGTCGATAGGCTAAATGCTATAATGTCTGACAGCCTTTCTATGATTGCTATTTAGAAAGTAAAGTCATATTTGTGGTTGATTTAAAGTTGTTTGTAATGATTATGTTGTATTTTGTACACACAACAAATATACAAAATATTGTACAAACGTAATAAAAAACAACAGAGCATTTTTAGTTTTGCCCTGTTGCCTACTATTTATTAATATTTTTATGAATATTTTATTTTACTATTATGGTATAAGGCATAAGTGCTTGAATATATGATGTCTGTTGTGCCTTTTTAATGGCTTCAAAGATTTGGTAATTTTCTCCCAATTGCAATTTTATGAATCGCTCTTGTACCGACCCGGAGAATGCCTCTGTAAGTTGCTCCATCATTGTCTTTGTCGCGGGGTATTGTTTGATGCTATAGCTGTCTAAATTAGCTTTTTGAGCTGCAAATGCTATAGCCTCGTTTAACCCGCCTAATTCATCGACCAATCCGAGACTAAGAGCGTCTATACCCGAATATATTCTACCTTCGGCTATTGCTTTTATCGAGTCTTGAGATAGACCTCTACCGTCGGCACATCTCTTGGTAAATAGGTTGTAACCTTGTTCGATGTATTTTTGTAGTATAGCCTTTTCTTCGTCGGTCATCGGGCGATACATATCTCCAAAGTTACTGAATTTATTAGTTTTTACGTTATCAAATTTAAGACCTATCTTATCCACAAGTCCTTTGGTATTTGGGAATATACCAAATATACCGATTGAGCCAGTAAGTGTAGTTGGCTGAGCAAATATCCTATCTGCTTGACAAGAAATATAATATCCGCCGGAGGCAGCGTAGTCGCCCATAGATACTACCAAAGGTTTTTTAGCTTTTACCACTCCCACCGAATGCCATATCTGTTCGGAACCGAAGGCACTGCCACCGGGCGAGTTTACCCTTAATACCACAGCTTTTATTTTGTCGTCGTCGGCGAGTTTGAGCAGCTCTTTGCTAATTTTTTCAGAGTCTATACCCGATTTTGAGCCGTCGTCTATACCTCCTATGGCGTAAACTACTGCTATACGATTTTTAGAACGTTTTTCAGTTTTGGTAACAAGGCTCATATCTTTGAGTTCGAGCGTATTGTAGCCTTCGCCGGCAAGCGACTCCAAGACTGTTTTCATATCGCTCTGATATACAAGTGAGTCTATAAATTTCTGATTGACTGTTGCTTGTGCTTCGCCGAGAAATCCACCTGAGTTTGCATATTGATTGATATCATCTGATGTAATACCTCTGTTTTTTGCAACAATATCTATTACTTCGCTCCAAATGGAGTTGATATAAGTATTTAGTTGCAAGCGGTTTGCCTCACTCATACTTGTTTGGGTAAATGGCTCTACTGCCGATTTGAAAGTGCCGACCTTGAATATCTGCATCTCTATGCCCACCTTATCGAGTAGCCCTTTGAAAAACATCGATGAGATATTAATACCTGTCAAAGCTAATGTTCCTTGCGGGTTCATATATACCTTATCGGCAATTGACGACAGGTAATATGACCCATTGCCGTAATAATCACTATATACAACTATAAATTTGCCTGTCTCTTTGAACTTTTTCAAACCGCCGTATATCTCCTGCAATGATGCAAAAGATGCACTAAAATTGTCCACTTTGATATATATCCCTTTGATTTTGTCGTTTGTGGCAGCTTTGTCAATGCCTTCCATTATTTTGTCGAGGGCGATTTGTGTGGGGGCGTTGTTTAGTTCGGTCATCAGAGAGTTCATAAAATCCTCTTCCGAACGTTCTACCAAAACGCCTTTGAGGTTGAGTTCAAAAACGGTGTTATCCTTTACCGTTACCGCACCCGACCCCGACATAGCCACTCCGACAATGGCAAAAAATAGTATTACCCAGATAATACTAAAAATAAATAGCCCTACAATAGTGGCAAATACATGCTTTAAGAAACTTTTCATACTTATGATTTTATTAATTTATTTTTTATTTAATTGAACTTTTTGCCTGCAAATTTACTAAAAAATATAGAAGGAAATATCAACAATAGGTAAAATTTAGAAAATTAGTAGTGAATATGTCTGTCTTATAAACTATTTGATTACTAAAGTGGTAAGCCTTTTGTTCGTTAATCAGACTAAACTTACATTAATCTCTATTTAATTTTAGTATTCGTTGGTATAGTGTTGGGTGTGAATAGTTTATGAATACTACTAAACGATGTGGAGTAAGGTTGCTAAGCGAATCGGCAGATAGTTTTTTGAGTGATGAAATAAGCTCGTTTCGTAGCCCGTACGATTTGGCAAAGTTATCGGCTTGGTATTCAAATCTTCGCGAAACAACATTCTGTACTACTCCGAGCAACATTGATAAAGGTGTATAGAGTATGCCAAATGTGATGATATTAATATGAAACGTGGCTGTAGCTACACCTAAAGCTTGGGCAAACATATTGCTTTGTAGTACCATGCCAAGCAACCAAAATAGCAAAAGGCTAAAAGGCAATGATATAGCAAGGCTTTTTACTGTATGACGATGGCGATAATGCCCTATCTCGTGGGCAAGTACTGCAACAATTTCTTCTGGTGTAAGTGTTTGTATAAGAGTATCGTATAGTACTATTCGTTTTTTGCCGAACATACCTGTAAAATATGCGTTTGCCTTGGTAGAGCGTTTTGAGCCGTCTATTGTGTATATATTTTTTAAATTAAATTGGGCTTTGGAGGCAAAGGCTTCTATTTTATTGCGTAGCTCGCCCTCAGGTAGAGGGGTCTGCTTGTTGAAAAGCGGCACTATCAAGTCCGAGTAAAACAGACTCATAAAAAGCCCGAAAAGCGTTACTGCCAACCACGATAATAGCCAAAAGTAATCGGGTGTAGCATTGTATATGGATATTATGGAGTAGAGTAGTACAATGCCAATAATAGTTGTGAGAAGTAATGCTTTGACTTTGTCGAAAACAAATGTTTTGATAGTTGTTCTATTGAAACCAAAACGCTGCTCTATAACGAATGTGTCGTAAATATCAAAAGGTAATCCGATAATATCATTCGCTATGTATAGTATGCCAAAAAACACAATCGAACTCCATACCGGGGACAACTGCCAACCGACAACAATTTCATTTACAATCGCAAAACCTTGTAATATTAAGAATATTAGCATTATAGAGAAAGAAAATAGCGACGATATCATACCGAATTTGGAATTGGTTCTGAAATATTGCTGTTGGCGTTGATATTGTTCGTTGTCGTATATATCTTCTAACTCTATGGGAAGTTTGTTTTTTGATGCCATAATATTTAGCCACGAAAGGTATCTGCCAAAAATAAAATCTGCTATAAATACTGCTAATATTATGAAAAATAGTGTATTAGGTGTCATTGTCTTATTATTTGATTCAAGTAAAAAATACAGACAACAAAGGTACTAAAATCACGCTAAAGTACGGAAAAAAAATAGTAATTTTGCATTTCAATAAATTTTTAATTAATATAGTGGAAAACAGGCTTTTAGAAAAACTCGAAGGACTCTCTACCAAATTTGATGAGGTATCTACTCTTATTACAGACCCCGCGGTGATAGCCGATACTAAGCGTTTTGTGAAGCTCAACAAAGAGTATTCGGATTTAGAGAAAATCGTAAAAAAACGCGATGAATATTTACTTTTGCTAAAAAATCTCGAAGAGGCAAATATCATACTTGCTTCTGAAAAAGATGAGGATATGCGCGACCTTGCCAAACAGGAAATTGAAGATATTACCCCTAAAATAGAACCGTTGGAGGAAGAGATAAAGCTATTGCTTATGCCAGCCGACCCACAAGACAGCAAAAATGCCATAGTCGAAATACGAGGCGGTACTGGTGGCGACGAGGCTGCTATATTTGCAGGCGATCTTTTTAAAATGTATGCAAAATACTGCGAAACAAGGGGTTGGCGTACAGAGGTTACCTCTTTTGCCGAAGGTACTATGGGAGGCTACAAAGAGATAATATTTACCGTTTCGGGCGATAATGTTTATGGTACGCTCAAATATGAGAGTGGAGTTCATCGTGTTCAGCGTGTGCCTGCCACCGAGAGTCAGGGGCGTGTGCATACTTCGGCGGCCACAGTGGCAGTATTGCCCGAAGCCGAAGAGTTTGATATAGAGCTAAAAGAGAGCGATATTCGCACTGATATTTTCTGTGCCTCAGGACACGGCGGACAGTCGGTAAATACTACTTATTCGGCTATCCGACTTGTACATATACCGACCGGCATTACAGTACAGTGCCAAGACGAAAAGTCGCAACTCAAAAACAAAGCAAAGGCAATGGTAGAACTTCGTACTCGTATCTACAATATGGAGTACCAGAAGTATATCGACGAGATAGCCTCTAAACGTAAAACAATGGTATCTACAGGTGACCGCAGTGCTAAGATACGTACCTATAATTATCCGCAAGGGCGTATTACCGACCATCGCATCAACTATACCATATACAATTTGCCCGCTTTTGTCGGAGGCGATATTCAAGAGTGTATCGACCAACTGACCATAGCCGAAAATGCCGAACGACTCAAAGAAAACGAACTGTAAGAGAGCAATTGATATGTTGGTATAATTACCACCCCCAATTTGCTATTTTAGAAATCCGTCAGTCGTGCGAGTAGTGAACCAGTACCTTACGGTACGAATTGAATATTTTCGACTTCGACACAAAACCTTTATATATGCCGTTTTCATCGATTACAGGCAAATTCCAAGCTCCGGTATGTTCGAATATATCCATTACTTTTTCCATTGGTGTGTCGTATAATATTTTTGCATGAGGGGCTACCATCAGTTTTCTTATCTTAAACCTCTCATATAAGTCTGAGCGAAACATGATATTACGCACATCATCAAGGGTGATTACTCCGAGCAATTTGCCGTTTTCTCTATCTATTACGGGATAAATATTTCTTGTCGAGTTGGATATGGTATTAACCAAATCTCCCAAACTCATATCGGGAAATACGGGTGTGAGGTCGGTCTCTATTACATTTTCCATTTTGAGAATAATCAATACTCCTCGGTCTTTGTTGTGGGTGAGGAGTTCGCCTTTTTTTGCCAAACGCATAGCGTATATCGAATGAGGCTCGAATACAATGATTGTTAGATACGATATTACGGATACTATCATAAGTGTCATAAATAGCGAGTATCCGCCTGTAAGTTCGGCAATGAGAAAGATGCCTGTTAGAGGAGCATGCATAACTCCGCTCATTAGTCCTGCCATTCCGGCAAAAGCAAAGTTGGTAAAAGGTATATCCACACCACACTGTTTTAGTACAAAAGCCACAATAAATCCTGTAAGTGCGCCCACAAACAGCGAAGGAGCAAAAAGTCCTCCTGTGCCACCGCTACCGTTTGTAAGCACCGAGGCGAATACTTTGATAAAAGCTATAAGTCCTACGAATAATATTACAGCCCATACCTCGCTTCTATAGTCGAATAACAGGGATTGAGAAAAAAGAGACTCAAAATTGCCTTGAAGCAGGGCGGTAATAGAGTCGTATCCTTCGCCGTATAGTGGTGGGAAAAAGAATATTAGCATTCCAAGAGATACACCACCTACAACAAATCGTATCCAGAAGTTTTCGATTTTTTTGAAAGTAGTTTCGAACCAGTTGGTCGAACGCACGAAATATAGTGACATCAATCCGCATACTACTCCCAATATTACCAAAAACGGTATTCTCTCCAAAGCAAAGGGTTCGAGTGTCTCCATATAAAATATGGCGTGGTGATCGCCTGTAAGAAAGTACGATATGGCAGCACTGGTAACAGCAGATATTATCAATGGAGAGACTGATGCCATAGTGAGGTCGAGCATAAGTACTTCTAGGGTAAAGGCTACACCTGCTATCGGAGCTTTGAATACGCCTGCTATAGCACCTGAGGCACCACATCCGATAAGCAACATAAGTATCTTTTGGTCTAATTTGAAGTATCTGCCAAGATTAGACCCTATAGCCGAACCGGTAAGTACTATAGGAGCCTCCGGTCCTACCGAGCCACCGAAACCTATAGTAAGCGAACTCGCTACTATAGACGACCAAGTGTTGTGTAGCTTGATGATGGCTTTGTGTTGCGAAATAGCATATAGTATCTTGGTAACCCCATGAGAAATATCATCTTTTACTATATATCTAACAAATATTGCGGCTATAAAGATACCGAGCATTGGCAATCCCAAATACCAAAAGTTTACTGAATCTTCGGTAAGACCTACCACAAAATCTTGTACCAGATGTATAAAATACTTCATAATATAAGCCGCCATACCCGAAAGTATACCTACAAATAGACTTAATATAATGATAAAAGTATTTTCGTTTATGTGTTGTTCACGCCATGTAAGCAGACTTGTGTAGTATGTGTTATATCTATCTTTAATACTCATCTCAGGTTTCAAAAAAAAGAATTCAAAGATATAAAAAAATAAGACGATAACAAAAAAACAGTCTGAAACTGATTTTGTCTTTATAATTTTCATCTTATTTTTTTGTAAAAAAATATTTATTAACTTTGCCTCGAAATATCTATTTGTTATGACACTGTTTTATTATACAAAAAATCTTCTAAGCAGATATAAAGCAATTAGCTTTGAGGATAGAGCGAGAGTTGCAGCATTTGTGAATTTTCTTACTGCTTATAATGAACAGTCTTCGTGGAATATTAATCTAACATACCTTCCACGCTTCGGCATTGTCTTATGCTACCGCTCTATATAGCGGTAGTAGCCGTATAAGAGAGCTTGGAAGTATGCCCCTTTGTCATTATTGACAAATGTGTATGGCAGGCAATACTCAAAGCTAATGGAAGCCCCCCTTCGGATAGCCATACACAAAAAGAGGGTTAGCTCTCCTACTTCACCAAAAGAGTGGAAATAAATAATTAATACAAATCAATTTAATAATTTATATAAGTTATGAAAAAGATAATTTTTAGAATATTACCCGCTTTGATGTTGCTCATAACAGCAGTTATGGTTTGGAGCGGGTGCGAGAAAAAAGAGAACAAAAATCCGTTGAAAAATACGGAATGGAAATTAGTACACTTTGTAGATGCTGCAAATAATGCGAAGAAGACACCTGACCCAGATAGTGAAAAGTGTTATGTGTTGAGGTTTTTGGAAAA
>JRAN01000058.1 GCA_000768855.1 Porphyromonadaceae bacterium COT-184 OH4590
AACTCCGTAAGTCAAAGACGATGACATCAATAAAAGTAAATACGTTTTTAACCAAGCACTTGACGGATAACATCATGGATTATGCTCCTCAAGGGGAAAAGAGTCGAAAGAGAAATATATGCAATCTACCTACAAATGGCAATGGTATGCAGTAAAAAATTATGCCGATGACACAAATATTTATAGAGGACTAAAAAAGGAGAGTGAATGATGAAAAAGTTAGTGCTATATATATTTATAGGTGTATTTTTAATAGGCTGTAAAACGCCCGATTATTTGCCTAAAAAAACTAAAATAGGCGAAGTTGAGTATTTTGATTTTGAAGAATTTGAAAGGAATAAGGATAAAAGATTTCCAGATGAGTATTTTTTTAAAAAAAAGGATACTATAAAAATAATAAAGGTAGTGAACTCTGAATATATTTTTGAAACGTTCACGATTTATCCTAAGAATTACAAACTTATCAAAGAATACTACCCCAATGGAGTGATAAAAGAGCGAGGAAAAGAGTATTATCATTATGGTTCGGATAATTTTAAAATCGGCAAATGGGAGTATTTTGACGAGCAGGNTACTACCCCAATGGAGTGATAAAAGAGCGAGGAAAAGAGTATTATCATTATGGTTCGGATAATTTTAAAATCGGCAAATGGGAGTATTTTGACGAGCAGGGTAATCTGTTAAGAGTGGAAGACAAAGAGGGCAAAGACCGCGACTATGATATGACTTATAAGGAGGCATTTAGAAAGGTATCATGTCATTTTGGTTTTAGTATGAAGAATTTGGTTATAGAGAAGTTTCTTGTAAGCGAGGGTTTGTTTTGGGTCTTTACAAAGAAAGGCAAAAGCATAGCCGTAAATATGCAAACAGGAAAGGTAAAAAAAGTTACCATAAGTCATAAGAAGTAGCAACTCCGTAAGTCAAAGACGATGACATCAATAAAAGTAAATACGTTTTTAACCAAGCACTTGACGGATNAACTCCGTAAGTCAAAGACGATGACATCAATAAAAGTAAATACGTTTTTAACCAAGCACTTGACGGATAACATCATGGATTATGCTCCTCAAGGGGAAGAGTCAAAAGAGAAATATATGCAATCTACCTACAAATGGCAATGGGATATAGTATGGGAAACCACTGTTAAGAGGCAAATTCCTAACGACAATTAAAATCGAAGACAAAGTTATGAAAAATATTATCTGTATAATATTATTCGGTTTACTGATAGTAGGCTGTACTACAAACAAATACCTGCCCAAGAAATATAAGATAGGTGAAGTAGAATATTTTGATAAAGAGTTTTTTGAGAAAAATAAGACCCGTTTCAATCAAGTATCCATAAAAGATGAAAATATGAAAATTCTACAAACCAAAGATAAATATGGTTATGGAGAGTTTGTTACGCTTTTTAAAAAGAATTATTCTATTGACAAACATTTTTACCCTAATAAAATGATATATAAACGTGGTAAAACATACTATCCGGGTGGCTTTGAGATAGGCATTTGGGAGTATTTCGACGAGTCGGGTAATTTGATAAAGACCGAAGATATGGATAAGAGGTATAAGGTATCGTACAAACAGGCATTGCGTAAGGTATTCTGGCGTTACGGATTTCTAAAAAGGAATTTAAAGGTAGAAATTGGACTTGACGGTTGGATTTTTAC
>JRAN01000059.1 GCA_000768855.1 Porphyromonadaceae bacterium COT-184 OH4590
TGGCAGTAAAAGGTGTTGCAAGTATCCGCACGGTAGCCTTGTTGGACGATATGGATACGCTCTACAAACAGCTCCAAACCAACGAAACGTTGAGAAATCCTCTAAAGCGACTCAAAATCACTGATGAATACATCGCCGCACAACTCACACTATTGGAGGAGGTCAAAAAAAAATATTCCGACTACCTCAAAGAAAAGGGCGAAAGCCAACAGGCTACCAAAGACAANTACATCGCCGCACAACTCACACTATTGGAGGAGGTCAAAAAAAAATATTCCGACTACCTCAAAGAAAAGGGCGAAAGCCAACAGGCTACCAAAGACAAGGACGAAGCCCTCACCAAACTCGAAAAATGGGTGCGAGAGTTTTATGCCATTACCAAAATAGCTCTCGAAGACAAACCCCAACTCTTGGAAAGCGTCGGCAAACTCGTCAGAGGATAGCGAAAACATCTCTTATGATAAGAGATAAAAAACATTCTCATCTTTATGATTTGATGTACAAAAAAACAGCAATGAGATACAACAACATTCGCGAACATTTCCAAGAAAGAAACGAAAAAGAGCGTATGAATAACAAAAGCGAAGACGAGCATTATAATGAGCTTATCGATAATCTGCGTGAAGCCCTAAAAATCCTCGCCGACAAAATCAAACCCAAAGTATTTGAATACGGCTTTTTGAAAAAGTAATTGTATATTCAACATTTTTGAGATGATTTTTGACAGTTTAATACTAACAAAAAAGGTGGTGAATAACAGGCAAAACAGAAAACTACGATAAATACAAACACTCAAATTATGATAATCTAAAAATGATTTTTGGAGTGGACGAAGATTTTCGATTGAGAGATTTTTGCACACAAAAAGAAACACCAATAACAAGAGAATATTTGGACAGTACAAATTGTCAATAATTTAGTTTCCTATTTATTTATAGACAAGAATATAAACACTATTGGATACAAAAAACGCTTCGATTGAAGCGTTTTTTCTGCTTTCCCTTTCCATTTTTAACGAGTAGCTTTGAACAAATTTTGCAAAAAGCAATCGCTTAGAATCTGTACTTTACAGCAACAGTCGGTATAGCAAACCAACGTTTTTCATCAAGAAAATTGTAGGTAAGGCGTAGCTCGGTGCCAAAGGAAAATGACTTTGAGATATTGTACCAAAGTTGTGGTTCTGTCATAAATATGAGCTTTTTACCATTACTACCCGAAGTATGGTCTATATTTTCCGTCCAAAGATCAAAGAAACCACTGAATGAGAGTTTGTCGTTTAGCATATCTTTACTCCATATAAAAGTCCATTGAATATCGTGACTCAAACACTCAAACAGATGTAATTTATAGGCAAAATAGGTGTTTAACACCCACGATTTCCAAAATATATTGTGCGAGCCACCTACGAGCAACGAGTTGTTTATAAGGAAACCGTTGCCAAGTCCGCCATTAAACTCTATATGTGGCATTATCGGAAAGCACCCTATTTGAAAGTCGCGAGCTATCTCTGTGTAAATCATACCAATATTGCCTTTGAACATGTCGAAGTTGAGATCGAAAAGCACAAAAGTAGAACCTAATGTATCAGGTTTGAATATTTCAAAAGTACCTGTGAGGTAGTTGCGTTCGGCTATCTGTGAGCCGTAGAGCGAATGACGTGTATCATAGTGCAGTTCGAGTTGTTGTGCATAAGAGGTTGAAAATATTATTTCAATTAATAATACAAGAATTATGGGTGTTTTTTTTATCATACTCAATAACAGATGTTTTTATTTTATTTAAAAACCATAGGCTATCTAAATGCGGGTAATCTATGGTTTTTACAAATGAAAAATATTAATAAAACTTATTTCTTTATTACCAAATGCTTAACCATACTACGTTTTTTCGATGTGTATCGTACAAGGTATATACCGTCGGATAGATTCGGCAGGTTTATATTAAGCATGCCGAAGTTTACATCGGCAGAATATACTTTCGTGCCTGTAGAACTGAAAATATCGATTTTGGCATTTTCATCAAGGTTATCCACAGTAATAGTAAAATTACCATTGTTCGGTATAGGAAATAGTTGTAAGTCATTGTTTTTTACTATTTCGTTACCTGTAGGAGCAACTGGTACTGTTATTTTTAGATATGCAGGGACACCATAATTTCCATTATTATCTTCGGGTACAAATATAGCATGTATAATATCTCCCGAATAACATGGTATAGTATCTTTGTGTGCAGTGGTAAATATCTCTTCTGGATCTGTTGATTCACGACAATAATTTACCAAATATTCGTAACCATATTTCTGTAATGTTGCATCCGCGAAATATGCACCTTTGTGTTTTACAGCATAGCTATTGGGAGTTACTTCAAATATAGTAAGAGCACGGTTGTCTACTCCAAACATGTATTCAAATACTGCAACAGTAACTTGTGGAGAGTTTTCGCCGGCTTTTTGTATTACAAACTGCCCTGTAATGTTGTTTGACATCGAGATAAACTCACTATTGACAGTAAGTCGCGTTGTACCTGCACATAAATGGCAGACATTAAAAATGCCAAAATTATTAGATTTTTCATCATAATACTTTTTGATTTATCTAAATACTCTTAAATGTAATATGTTTTATAAACAACACAGTAGAGTATTTAATTCTACTGTGTTGCAAAACCATTGACTTTTAGCTACATGTACAGAATAGATTTCTATCTCCATAAGCGTTGTCGATACGAGCAACCTTTGTCCAGAACTTGTTTTCTCTAACCCACTCAAGCGGGAAAGCCGCCTTATCTCGGGAGTATGAGTGGTTCCAGTTGTCAGTAGCTATCACATAGTCGGGGTGAGGAGCATTTACCAGGACATTATCTTTGACATCAACTTTGCCCATTTCTACTTCTTCGATTTCTGCCCTGATAGTGAGTAGTGTTTCGACAAATCTGTCGAGCTCTGCCAACGATTCACTCTCTGTAGGCTCTACCATCAATGTGCCATGAACAGGGAAAGAGAGAGTCGGAGCATGGAAACCGAAGTCCATAAGACGTTTTGCTACATCACTTTCGGTGATACCCGATTTTTTGAATTGATGACAGTCGAGTATCATCTCATGACCCACTCTGCCTGTAGCACCTGTATATACTATACCATAAGCGTTTTCGAGCTTTTTGCATAGATAGTTGGCACTCAGAATAGCACATTTTGTGGCAAGCTCCAGACCATCGGCACCCATCATACGAATATAGCCGTAGGTGATAGGCAAAATACCCGCACTTCCCCATGGAGCTGATGATACGGCTGTTGTATGACGTTCTTCGGCAACAAAACTGTGTTGTGGAAGGAAATCTACAAGGTGTTTGGCTACACCAATAGGACCGACACCCGGACCACCGCCACCATGTGGCGATGCAAATGTTTTATGTAGGTTCAAATGGCAAACGTCGGCACCAATAAAACCCGGTGAAGTGATACCCACCTGAGCGTTCATGTTAGCTCCATCCATATATACCTGTCCGCCATTTTTGTGGATTATATCCATTATTTCGAGTATCTCCTGCTCAAACACACCATGAGTAGATGGGTATGTTATCATTAGTGCCGACAGGTTGTCTTTGTGCAGCTCGGCTTTGGCTCTAAGGTCGGCTAAATCGACATTACCTTTTTCATCCGAAGCCACTATTACCACATCAAAACCAGCTTGGATAGCACTTGCAGGGTTGGTACCGTGTGCCGAAGCAGGTATGAGTATTATATTTCTGTTGCCTTGACCATTGTGTTTTTGGTAACTGCGGATAGTCATAAGACCTGCATACTCACCTGCCGCACCCGAATTAGCCATGAGCGACACCGCGGCAAAACCTGTAATTTCTGCAAGGTAACCTTCGAGGTTTTTTATTAACTCCTGATAACCCTCAGCTTGCCATATAGGAGCAAATGGGTGAATAGCACCAAACTCCGACCAACTCAAAGGCAACATTTCGGAGGCTGCATTTAGTTTCATAGTACAGCTGCCGAGCGAAATCATAGAGTGAGCTAATGATATGTCTTGTCTTTCGAGTCTCTTCATATATCGCATCATCTCTGTTTCGGAGTGGTATTTTTCAAAAATATCGTGTTTGAGTGGTTTTTGTTTTCTCAACAATGTCTCGGGTATATTTATACCGCTTATCTCATCTACTTTGAGCAAATCTTTGCCTGCTGTTTTGGCAAAAATACCTATAAGAGTGGCAAGTCCTTCCATCGAAGTAGTTTCGTCTATAGAGATACCTACCATATTTTTTTCGTCGAAATACCGAATGTTTATTCTATGTTCTTCGAGGTTTCTACGCAAAACAGCAACATCAACATTAGCCGGAAGTTCTATTTTGATTGTATCGAAATAGTGTCCGTTTTGTTCGCTGTAGCCGAGTTTTTTGAGTTCGTTGGCGAGGAAGCAAGTTTTTACGTGAATAGTCATCGCAATGTTATTCAATCCTTCGTTACCGTGATACAGAGCATAAAAACCTGCCATAGTAGCCAAAAGAGCCTGAGCGGTACAAATGTTCGAAGTGGCTTTTTCGCGTTTGATATGCTGTTCGCGTGTCTGCAAGGCAAGACGTAGAGCCGGTTTATCGTTGGCATCTTTCGATACACCCACAATACGCCCCGGTATATTACGCTTAAACTCCTCTTTACACGACATATAAGCCGCTGCAGGACCTCCATAGAACATAGGCACACCAAAACGTTGTGTAGTGCCGAATACTATATCGGCTCCCCACTCTCCCGGAGGGGTAAGCAGTACAAGGCTTAGTATATCGGCTGCAACGGCGGTTTTGGCACCGTTTTCGTTGCATCGTTTTACAAACTCCGCATAATCTTCTATTTTACCATTAGCATTGGGGTATTGAACAATGGCTCCGAATATTTTGGTCGAGAAGTCGAACTCTTTCCAATCGCCTACTACGAGGTTAATACCCTGTGGGGTACTGCGAGTACGGATAACATCCAAGGTTTGCGGGAATATGTTTTTGTCCACAAACAAAGTGTCGATACCCTCTTTTATCTGCTCTTTCGAACGCAAGCCAAACATCATTGTCATAGACTCGGCAGCCGCTGTACCCTCGTCGAGCAACGAACAGTTGGTAAGAGGCAGAGCAGTAAGATCGCAAACCATTGTCTGGAAGTTGAGCAAAGCCTCGAGCCTACCTTGCGATATTTCAGCCTGATATGGCGTGTATGAGGTGTACCAAACGGGGTTTTCGAATATATTTCGAAGAATAACCGACGGCGTTGCTGTACCGTAGTAACCAAGTCCGATATAGTTTGCAAAAACCATATTTTTAGACGCAAGTTGCTTAATATGAGCAAGATATTCGTATTCGGTCATTGCCTCGGGCAGGTTTAGAGGTGCTTTGAGGCGTATTTTTTCAGGCACTACCTGATTTATAAGTTCATCGATAGAGCTGGTGCCTATCGCTTGCAGCATTTGAGGCAAATCTTTTTCGGCGATGCCTATATGCCTTTTGGAAAATTCGTTAAACTTCATATCGTCAATTGTGTTTATCTGTTTAAAAATTATCTTGCAAAGGTAGCAAAAATAATTGAGAAATTTAGCAATGTATAACTTCCTGCCGACACCACTTAAAATATTGATACTATCTTAAAAAAGTTTATTGTATTTTTGCTAATAAAAGTAATTGGAATGTTTGAAGTTAAACAGATTTTTTTTGTGTGTTATACTTTTATTTTATCATCTTCATTACAAAATCGAATTAAAAAGACAAAAAAAGTTTGTAACTTTGCACGAAAAAAACGAAAAATCAATAAACAATTAAAATATATTACTTACAATGAATTTACCATTTGCAGAATCGTGGAAAATTAAGATGGTCGAACCCATCAGAAAATCGACACGTCAAGAACGTGAACAGTGGCTGAAGGCAGCCAACTACAACGTGTTTCAACTCAACGCCGAAGAGGTCTATATCGACCTTTTGACCGACTCCGGTACAGGTTCGATGTCAGACCGCCAATGGGCTGGTATGATGATGGGCGACGAGAGTTATGCCGGAGCGGTATCGTTTCGCAACTTGCAGAAGTCGATAGAGAAAATCACAGGTTTCAAGTATGTTGTGCCTACGCACCAAGGACGTGCTGCCGAGAATGTGCTTTTTTCGGCTTTGGTAAAAGAAGGCGACTACATACCGGGCAACTCACACTTTGACACTACCAAAGGGCATATAGAGAGTCGTAAAGCATTTGCTGTCGACCTTACAATCGACGATGCCAAAGACACTCAAAAAGAGGTGCCTTTCAAAGGTAATGTCGATACCGACAAACTCGAAAAGTTCCTTGCAGAGAAAGCCGACAAAGTGCCTTTTATCATTGTTACCATCACCAACAATACTGCCGGCGGACAACCCGTTTCGATGGAAAATATGCGTAAAGTACGCGAGATAGCAAACCGTTACAACAAGCCCGTATTGTTTGACTCGGCTCGTTTTGCAGAAAATGCCTATTTCATCAAAACACGTGAGAAAGGCTATGAAAATAAGACCATTAAAGAGATTTGCCTAGAAACATTCTCTTATGCCGATGCTATGACAATGAGTGCCAAAAAAGATGCTATCGTAAATATGGGTGGATTTATCGCCACCAGCAAACAAGAGTGGTACGATAGGGCTAAAGTATTGGGTATCATATACGAAGGTTATCTCACTTATGGTGGTATGAATGGTCGCGATATGAACGCCTTGGCAATAGGTTTGGACGAAAACACAGAGTTCGACAACCTCGAAACACGCATCAAACAGGTGGAATACCTTGCTACTAAGCTCGATGAATACGGCATTCCGTATCAACGTCCTGCCGGCGGACACGCTATCTTTGTCGATGCCACAAGAGTGCTTACCAAAGTACCCAAAGAGGAGTTTCCCGCTCAGACTTTGACTGTAGAGCTATACCTCGAAGCCGGTATCAGAGGTTGCGAAATAGGTTACCTGCTTGCCGACCGCGATCCTGTAACAAGAGAGAATCGTTTCGGAGGTCTCGACCTGCTCCGTTTGGCTATTCCACGCCGTGTATATACCAACAACCACATGGATGTTGTCGCTGCCGCTCTTAAAAATGTTTTCGACCGCAGAGAGAGTATCACTCGTGGCGTAAAAATAGTATGGGAAGCCGAGATAATGAGACACTTCACCGTAAAACTCGAAAGACTGTAATCTAATATTTTTTGATGTATCTCATAAGTGTCCAACTGCTACGTTGTTTTCATTTTTGAGGTTACATTATATTATTAACCAACAACTTGCATTCAATTATATCAACCGTATAAGGGATGCAAGTTGTTTGTATATTATATCAATCTACCATGCTATATTTTATAAAAAATATTTTGCCGAATAAAAAAAATATCTTACCTTTGCCGTCTGATTCGCAAAAAGGCTAAAAAGCAGCAATGTTATTGATATTCAACAACAACTCGCCTTACGGTCACTAACTAAAATTGATATAAAAATATGTATGCAATTGTAGAGATGCTTGGACAACAGTTCAAAGTAGAGGTTGGCAAAAAAATATTTGTTCACCGAATGAATGGAGCCGAAAGAGGCTCAAATGTAGAGTTTGAAAATGTACTTTTAGTTGACAACAACGGTTCTATCAAAGTAGGTACGCCTAATGTGAGCGGCGCAAAGGTTGTAACAGAGGTTATTTCGCACGTTAGAGGAGACAAAGTATTGGTTTTCAAAAAAAAACGTCGCAAAGGGTATAGAAAACTTAACGGACATCGTCAAGATTTTACAGAATTGATGATTAAAGAAATTATTGCTTAATTGAAATTTTAAACACAAAAAGATTATGGCACATAAGAAAGGAGTAGGTAGTTCGAAAAACGGTAGAGAGTCGGAAAGTAAACGACTCGGGGTTAAAATTTTCGGCGGACAGTTTGCCAAAGCGGGTAATATATTGGTTCGTCAACGTGGTACCGTACATAATGCGGGCAACAATGTAGGAATGGGTAAAGACCACACATTGTACGCATTAATCACCGGTAAAGTAGAGTTTAGAAAAAAAAGAGACAATCGTAGCTATGTATCGGTTGTTCCTTGTGAAGCGGTATAATATTTTACCGCTATTCTGATAAATCAAGTGATATATAAAACAAAAGCAAAATATTGCTTTTGTTTTTTTATTTGTAAAAAAAACATTAACTTTGCCAAAAAGTAAGGCTTTGAAAAAGATTGTAATACTTGGACCTGAGTCGGTGGGCAAAACCACCTTGTGTATGGAGTTGGAAAAACGACTTAATGTTGTGGTTGTTCCCGAATACGCTCGAAAATATGTTGAGAGTCTCAATAGGCATTATACCTATGATGACGTGGAGATAATAGCCAAAGAGCAACTCTCAAGTTTCAAAAAAGCCATAGTGGAAAATCCCGACAAAGATTTTTTGATAATGGATACTTTTTTGATAGTTACAAAAGTGTGGTTTACACACGTTTATGAAAGATGCCCAAAGTGGCTGCCCTTAGAGATAGAAAAAGAAAAAATAGATCTTTATTTGATACTAAAACCCGATATAGAGTGGGTAGAAGACCCTGTTAGAGAAAACCCTCATATAAGAGAATATCTATATGAGCAGTACAAAAAGGAAATAGAGGCAATAGGAGGCAATTATGTAGAAATAGGAGGAGTAGGTAATATCAGGACAAAAAGGGCTTTGAGAGCAATCAATAGATTGAAAAAATAAAAAATATACTTCGATAAGACCTATAACACGATATAAGTCAAAACAGTAGTTTATAAATAAATATGTTAAATATAAATCAAGATAACTAAAACAATAAGTTTTTGATTGTCTGATATAAATTTTTGAAAGTATTATGAAGAACTTTGCAGGATTAAAAGGGGCTTTTGTAGATTATAATGAGGCTAGGTTTTTTGTATTGCCGGTACCATACAGCACCCAAAACGATTGGAATCCAATGGCAAACAGAGCTCCTGAGGCTATTATAGAGGCGTCGCAATATATAGAGCTATACGATACCGAAACACGAAAACAGATTTGGCAGAAGGGAATACATACTATGGAGCCTCTCTATAATCTCAATTCTGACGAAAAAGTGTGTGATTCGGTACAGAGTAAGGTGGCAGAAATATTGGACTTGGAAAAATTCCCTGTAATACTCGGAGGTAATAGAACAGTATCTATTGGTGCTGCTCGTGCTGCTTGTAGCAAATACGACGATATTACGGTAGTTCAATTTGGAGCACACAATGCCATGAGAGTCAATTACAAAGGCAGTGAGTATAGCCCCGAATGTGCTATGTACCACATCAAAAAGCTTGCTCCTCTTGTACAGATAGGCATTAGAGCCATGGGACCCGATGGAGAACGCAATAGCGATATGGCAAAGATGTTTTTTGCTCGCGATCTGTTTTTCGACCATAACAACAGGTGGTTTAATGAGGTTTATGAGGTACTGACCAAAAACATATACATCACACTCGACCTAAATGTGTTTGACCCATCTGTGGTACCGGCTGTAAGCATTCCGGAACCTGGTGGATTAGAATACTTTACCGTATTGCGTATATTAAAAGAGATATTCAGACGCAGCAATATAGTTGGCATTGACATTGTAGGGTTGTGTCCCGATAACAACAATGTTGCGTCGAGTTATTTGGCTGCGAGATTTGCCTATCAAATGATGACATACAAAGGTGTGTATAACTATAATTTATAGTATAAAATACAAAAGGGACAGAAAATTAATTCTATCCCTTTTTTGTTATACCTAAAAATCTATCTTTCTGTAGGATTTATCCGAATTTTCTCTTTAGTATATCAATAAAATCGTGAGTAGCAGTATTTTCTTTATTTACCATAATAACTGTTGATAAATAGTCGATAGCCTCTTGTAGAGAGGTCATATCGTTTAAAGCAGATAGGGTTTTAGCCATTTTTTCGCCATTACCATTAAAAAGTTCGTTATTGAATTTAAATCTATCCGCAATGCTCAACTTGTTCAAATCTACAATTGCAGGTTTTGAAAGTTTTTTTGCTTTAGTCTCTTGATTGACAATTGGAGTCGCTTCGGGTAAAACTTCTTTTGCCCGCTTTTGGGCTGGTGCTTCTATATTACACTCTAACTCGGTGTTTACGATTGATTCTGCAGTTGGGTTTGTCTCGTATGTAACAATGTTTGACTCTTCGACTGTTTCCGATTTGTTGTCCGTTTGTTCCGAAAATAAGGTTGTATTCAAAGATTGGCTTTTTTCAACTGCATTGTATTCACTTCGATTTTTGGAGATTTGGGTTACTTGTATTGCTATGTTTTCTGCTGGTACATTTCCGGCAACCGATTCTGCTTTTTTACCAATGAGATGAGTTATTTCATCAGCGTTTTCCTTTGCTTTTTTAAGCATAATATATATTGTGTGTATGATTTCGCTTTTATCGAAATCTAATTCGGCAGATAGAATTTCTGTGCAATTTTCCAAAGTATTTACACAATCAACCAGTTGTGTCAGTTCATCTAATTTTTGCTTAATATTATTCATTTTTTTGATGATTACTTTTGATTTTTTATGTGAAAATAGTTACTTTTGTAGGCTAAAAACTTTTTTCTGCAAATTTAACTAAAATTTTTGAGAAAACATAATGATATTTTTTGAGTCTAATGTACATAACAATAGACAACGAGGTAGTATTGAGGTAATTTGTGGGTCTATGTTTTCGGGTAAAACCGAAGAGCTTATCCGTAGGCTCAAACGAGCCAAAATAGCAAAGCAGAGAGTTGAGATTTTTAAACCTCAAATAGAAGTTCGCTATTCGGCGACAGACGTGGTAAGCCACGACAATAACGCCATTGCCTCTACTCCAATCGGTACAGCTCAGAATATATTGCTTATGACAAGCGATGTAGATGTGGTGGGTATTGACGAGGCTCAATTTTTCGATGAATCTATTGTGGATGTTTGTTCGATACTTGCAGAGCAGGGTTTAAGAGTAATAGTAGCAGGGCTTGATATAGATTTTAAAGGGGTGCCGTTTGGTGCTATGCCGCATCTTATGGCTATTGCCGATGATGTTACAAAAGTACACGCTATTTGTGTGCGTTGTGGAGAGCCAGCTTATGTATCGCACCGATTGGTAGATGAAGACAGACAAATACTTACGGGTGCAACCGATATTTATGAGCCTATTTGCCGACATTGTTTTAATAAAATTAAGCAGAAAAATTTAACTAAATAATTGATATGAAAAAGTTTTTGATATTGTTTGTTATAATTTTGTTTGTAAATACTATAAATGCTCAAACCAATGTAGTACATATAAGACATGGAGCGAAATTGCCAACCAATTATATAAAATATTTTTTGCCTAAAACCGAGATAGTATTGGAGGTAAAAGTAAAAAAACACATACAAAAAGCGGGCAGGTTTGCTAACTATTCGAAACGCCTGCTTGAATTGAATAACATAGTGGCAACCGACAAAAGTTTTTTTACGATTGAGAGTGTTGAGGCTTATGACCGCCATATACCCGACTCTGCTAAACAATACGCTGTAGAAATCAATTTAAAATCAACAGCTTACAAAATCAAAACAGACTATCAAGGCATTATTCAAACCATTAATATAAATGAAAGTAGAGAGCCTTCTATTTTGAATATACCACAAGTAGAGCCGATAGATACGGCAATATCGTTCGACTACTCGTTGCTTGGCGAAGAGGCACTTGCCGCCACAACTGAAGAGAAAATGGCTGAATTCGCTGCAAAACAAATACTTAACATTAGAGATAGCCGTATCTATTTACTAACAGGAGAAGATGAACGCAACTACGACGGAGAATCGCTCAAACAGATACTTGATAAACTCGATGAAACTGAACGTAAGTTGACAGAGCTGTTTACAGGTAAAATGGTATATTATATCGAAACCAAAATATTTAGGGTATCGCCATCGGTTGCTGTGGACAATGAGGTGTTTGCTCGATTTTCGCAAACACTCGGCATTGTAGATAGAGACGACTATGTGGGGGAACCATTATACCTTTCGGTAAAACCCACCGATATTCCCCAAAATGACATATCTAAAGATAAGACAAAAAAATTCGGTATATATTACAATGTAACAGCCAAGGCTAATGTAGAAGTTTTGTTTGCAGACAAGATACTGGTGGACAAGACATTTACAATGCCACAGTTTGGGTATACTGCTTTTTTGCCTGCCAAAATGTTTAACAAACCATCGACCGCGGTAGAATTTACCGAATACGGCACAATTAAGGCAATAAAATAATTTTCACCTATAAGAACACACATAAAATAATCATTGAAACAAAAAACAGTTTAACACAATATAAATAAATATATTATGACACCAAAAGTAAGTATAATAATGGGTAGCACGTCTGACCTTCCCATAATGGAGAAAGCGGCCAAAATTCTAAACGAATTTGAGATACCTTTCGAGATGAATGCTCTTTCGGCTCATCGTACCCCCGATGAGGTTGCCGACTTTGCTACCAATGCCGACAAACGCGGTATAGAGGTGATAATAGCCGGTGCGGGTATGGCTGCTCATCTGCCCGGTGTGATAGCCGCATCTACTTCATTACCTGTTATAGGAGTGCCTATTAGTGCTTCGCTACAAGGTATGGACGCACTTTTGGCGATAGTGCAGATGCCTCCGGCTATCCCTGTGGCAACAGTTGGCATAGATGCCGGACAGAATGCCGGACTTCTTGCGGTGCAGATGTTGGCAGTAGGCAATAAGGAGTTGAAAACAAAATTATTAACTTACAAAGCCGACCTCAAAACTAAGATTGTCAAAGCTAACGAAGAGCTTAAACATATTAAATATAATTTCAAAACAAATTAATCTTATTCTCAAAAAAACACCTGTGTAAAAACAGGAGTGTGCTTGATAACCACTTAAAAAACAAGTATATGTCGAAAAAAGTATCCACTATTTATTTCATTTGTGGCGTAATATTTGCCACCTGTCTCATTATATCTAACGTTGTAGAACAGAAATTGATAACCATAGGAGGTTTGATACCTGCCACAGCGGGGCTGTTTTTGTTCCCAATATCTTATGTTATCAACGATTTGGTAGCCGAAGTATGGGGCTATCGGAGTGCAAAACTGATGATATGGCTTGGTTTTGCGATGAATGCTTTTGCCGTACTATTTTTTCAGTTTGCCATACTGTTGCCTTCGGCGGTCGATTTTACCCACCAAGATGCATTCGCTCTTGTACTTAGCAGTACAATGCGTATAAGCCTTGCAAGTTTTATCGCTTTTGTGTGTGGCTCTATGCTCAACGCTTATGTTATGAGCCGAATGAAAGTGATACAAAAAGGCAAACGATTCTCCGTAAGAGCGGTAACCTCTACCATTGCAGGCGAAACAGCAGATTCTATACTATTTTTTACTATGGCCTTTTGGGGTATTATTCCGTTAGAGTCTATGGTAATTTTTATATTGACACAGATAGCTATGAAAACTCTATACGAGATACTGCTATTGCCTGTTACAAGCAGTATAGTGAAGTATGTTAAAAAACGTGAACAGACCGATGTATATGATATTGATATATCGTACAGTCTGTTTTGATACACATTATTATGCAAGCAAAATATTTAACCATACCGACACAATCAAAAACTATTTTTATCGTATATATTGAGATGAAATATAACTGAATATTAATACTAAAAAGTATATCTTAGCAAAGTTTGATGTATATCGTTTTCAAAATATGAAATAAAAATATTACCTTTGTGCGTTTATAAAATAAGATGAAGATGATGAAAAAGATTTTAATATCCCTATTGATTTTAACAGCGATTAATCTAAATATTACAGGTCAGAATCTGTTTAAAGCGGACTACAAAACACTTCATTTCGGGTTTATGCTTGGGCTCAATGCTATGGATTTTGGTATAACACCAACATTAGACCCTATTAATAGAGTAATATATGAGGCTGATATAGATAGAATTACTCCCGGCTTTTCGGTTGGAGTTATAGGTAATTTGAGGCTGAGCGATTATTTTGCTTTACGTTTGATACCTTCGATGCACTTTGGACAGCGTGATTTGGTATATGTCAATCGGTCGAGCAAAACACCTGAAAATCAAACAATTAAATCTAACTTGCTGACTGTACCACTATATCTAAAATACGCTTCGGTAAGAATCAAAAACTACCGTCCTTATCTTATAGGTGGTGTAGGTATGGCTTTTGATTTGGGTAGAGAACGCGACAATCCTGTTTTGCTTCGACCAATGGATGCATTTTTTGATTTTGGTGTGGGCTGTACTCTATATTTCCAATATTTCAGATTTTCGCCCGAAATCAAATTTTCTATGGGATTGACCAACGTGCTTACTCCATTGGAAGACAGACCCCAAGACTTCATCTCTGACGACAACAAACGATTTACTCAGGCTCTAAGTCGTCTTACATCTCGTCTTGTAACATTGACATTCAACTTCGAATAACAGAGGTTAAGAGCAGATTTATCCACTCTCAAAAATGTGTAACAATGTGAAACTAACGTCTTTCGACAATGGTATCAGGCTTTTGTATAGTTACGACAATTCTCCTGTGGTATATTGCGGATTTGCCATAAATGCAGGCACAAGAGACGAGTGGACAAACGAGTACGGCATAGCCCATCTTATAGAACATCTTCTATTCAAAGGCACAAATAAGCGCAATAGTTTACAGATTATAAAACGACTCGAAGAGGTAGGAGGCGAACTTAATGCATATACTACCAAAGAGGAGACATTTATATATGCCGTAGTACCTCATAAATATACTGAACGAGCAATAGAACTGCTGTCAGATATAGTTTTCAACTCTGTTTTTCCAGAAAATCAAATCAAAAAAGAGCGAGAAGTTATTTTTGAAGAGATAGAGATGTATAACGATACTCCTTCTGAGCTTATATTCGATGAACTGGAAGATTTAATGTTTACAAATTCCTCATTGGGACACAATATATTAGGGACCAAAAAGTCGCTATCAAAAATAAACAGTAGCGATTGCATAAACTTCGTAAAACGATGTTATACAACGGATAATATGCTGTTTTTCTTACATGGTAGTATTGATGAAAATAAATTTCTAAAACTCACCCAAAAACATATTTGCCATACAGCTACCAAGCGAGAGTTTTCGAGGAATTCGCCAAATCCATATCTACCCCAGACCGTTGTTTGTAACAAAAATACGAGTCAAACACATTGTTTGATAGGCAATTTGACACTTTCGTTATCGGACAATAATACATCTTCGCTTACTCTTTTGAACAACATATTGGGTGGCACCAGCCTGACAAGTAAATTGAATCTTGCCATCAGAGAGCGTAATGGCTGGGTATATGCAATTGATTCGTCTCTTAATCTATATTCGGATGTAGGAGTGTGGTGTATATATTTCGGCTGTTCGGAGAGTAATTACAAAAAATGTATAGAGCTTATTTATAGCGAATTAAACAAATTAACCAACAAAACTATCCCAGACAAACAGTTGGAAAGATATAAGCAACAACTATACGGACAAATATTGATAAATTATCAAAATAAGGAAAATTATATACTCTCATCGGCAAAAATAGCTCTCCATCTCAACAAAGCCGTAAGTATGGAGCGAACTTTTGAGCAAATACAACAAATTCGCCCCGAAGAGATACAAACACTTGCCTCTCAACTATTTGATAACAAAAGATTTACTACATTAAAATACCAAAAATACTCAGAGTAGTGGTTTTTTACCCTAAATTTCACTACATTTAGTGATTGTGTATTCTATTTTTAGGTTGTAATTTTGCACTTGAAATTAATATAAATATAGATACCTACACTTTTTTAATTACCACATTAAGAAGTTTTGTCATATTAGTTCTTAAAATTGAGTGTAGCCTCTAACTTTCACATAGATTTAATTTTTAGTAATTTTTTTGTTGGGAAAAGTTCTGATTGTCGAAATCAGAACTTTTTTTATGAGACAAGTAGATATATGTAAGTGATTTATAAATAATTGCATAAACAAAAGATTTACGCTCAACTCTACTCAAAAGTTTGAGAAAACACAAACTTAACCAATCTCGAACCGAGTAAATGTCAAATAAGAGTTAAAGAGCAGATAAAAGGTATAGATATGTGCGGAAAATAAAAAAGCACTCACCGAAATCTCGATAAGTGCTTAATTTTTCACGTGGGCGTTGACGGATTCGAACCGCCGACCCTCTGCTTGTAAGGCAGATGCTCTGAACCAGCTGAGCTAAACGCCCCAATAATTTTGAATTCGACTGCAAAGGTAATACTTTTTTTTGAACTACCAAAGTTTAAAGCACTTT
Source organism: Porphyromonadaceae bacterium COT-184 OH4590 (assembly GCA_000768855.1). Classification (GTDB taxonomy): domain Bacteria; phylum Bacteroidota; class Bacteroidia; order Bacteroidales; family Paludibacteraceae; genus F0058. The sequence goes on from JRAN01000059.1 coordinate 16,358, forward strand.
TTTGCACCAAAATATTAATATAAATCTATAAGAAAAACATTTACAAGTATATTATAAACAAGTTTTGTTTATCCAAAATTTATTAATAATTTCTTACTTTTTAGTCTTCACGAAAGAATTAATGATTAATTTTGTAATCTTATCAATAAGGTATATTCAGCATTACAACAACCAACAATTCTTTTAATAAGAATATTTTTATAAATAATCAAATGAATAAATAACTAGTAATTATATGCAAATAGATTTTTTAGGAGCCACTCGTGAAGTTACGGGCAGTAAGTTTTTGATAACAACCAAAGGTGGCAAAAAAATATTACTCGATTGTGGTATGTATCAAGGTAAGGGACTGGATACAGACCGCCTGAATCGTAATTTAGGATTTGACCCAAGTGAAGTAGATTACCTTATTCTCTCTCACGCACACATCGACCATTCGGGGCTTATTCCATATATCTACAAACTCGGTTTTAGAGGCTCGATAATAAGTACTTCTGCTACTCGCAACCTCTGTTCTTATATGCTGATAGACAGTGCTTTTATTCAAGAGTCGGATAGCAACAAATACAATAGAAAGCTACCCTTAAAGGGCTTTGAAGAATCTACCCCGCTCTACTCTGAGGAGGACGCTCGAAAATGTATGGAGCTTTTTATAACCACCGAGTTTAATCACAAGTTAAACATAGCCCCCAATATAGATGTAACATTCTATACCACAGGACATATGCTCGGAGCGGCTTGTATATATTTGGAGATAAAAGAGAACGGAAAGTCTATCCGAATAGCCTACACCGGCGATATTGGCAGACAAAAGAGCTATATCCTCTCTACTCCTGCCGATTTCCCTCAATGCGATTATCTTATAACAGAATCCACTTACGGCAATCGCCTTCACGAACCGGAAGATGATGCAAAAAAGTTACTTCATGAAATTGTTTATCATACTTGTATCGAAAAACGAGGCAAACTTATTATCCCTTCTTTTGCTGTGGGACGTACACAAGAGATACTTTATGTTCTGAACGAACTGTATAACGAAAACAAATTGCCTCCAATAAAAGTATTTGTGGATAGTCCTTTAGCTATTAATGCTACAAGTGTTTTTCGTCAACATATAGAATATCTAAACGACAATGTAAAAAAGACAATATTGTATGACGATGACCCATTTAATTTCGGCTCAGCCACTTACATACGCGATGTAGAAAAGAGTAAGGCTCTAAACAAATATCGTAAGCCTTGTATAATAATATCGGCTTCCGGTATGTTGGAGGCTGGCAGAGTAAAACACCATGTAGCAAACAATATAATGAAACCCAAAAACACCATTCTTATGGTAGGATATTGTGCCCCTACCACTTTGGGAGCGAGGATACAGGAAAAAGGATTGAAGAAAATCTCTATTTTTGGAAATGAGATAGCTGTACGTGCAGAGATAAAAAGCATTGAGGCTTTTTCGGGACACGGCGATTACCGCGAAATGATAAAATATCTACGATGTCAAAATCCGAATGAGATAAAGAATATATTTTTGGTACACGGAGAGTATCAAACGCAGTTGGATTACAAACAGTACTTACAAGAGAATGGTTTTAGAGACATCATTATACCCGAAGTAGGCAATAAATATATACTGCAAGACAGAGAAGCAGTGCGAATCTAAGAGTTATAGACTGTTATATATAAGTATGCGGGGATTAAATAATACCTTTGTATATTGTTTAGTTTATTCCTATTATAGCTACAAACATAATATTGTGATATTAACCAATAATCTAATATGGAATACCCTTAATACTATTCAACCAATTATTAAATACTTGTTTTATATTTCAAAAACGAAACCAATTTATCGATGTCTCAATTGTTGGTTAAAATAAATGCTTTATCATAAAACTTTTTTCTATCCTTTGCCCTAATACCAATGAGTACAATATTCGGTATCTGTCAGACAAGGTATCATATAATATTTTTTGTAACATCTCATTATTAGCATTTGTGCGTTTTGAGTTTCGACTTTTTTACAAATAGTGTAAAAGGTCATTGCTCAACCTATCTGAATAAGCGGCAAGTCTGTTTCTCTGTTTGTCTTCATAGCTAATAAAATAAACAATGTACTCTACCGAAAACTCATACTTTTTGTTGTCTATAATATATTAGGATTTAATTGTTTTTACGTCAGGATATTAATCGTTGCACCTATTCGTATTCCATTAGAATCCAAACAATCTATATAATATGTATTAAGATTTTCTTTTGCGTTGTTTATGGGAATAAATCGCAAAAAAGTAGTTACGGTATTCGCATTATACACTCTTTAAGCTTTTTAATTAGTCTAAAGATATAATATTGTCTAAAACAGAAGTTTGTGTATTAATCCACTCCAAACTCTCATTACCTAACTTGATATAAATCACCTTGGCTATGTCTATTTGATTGCCAGATTTTTGACTACTTGTTTTTATACAAGCTTATAAGTCTAAAACTCTTCTATTGCCCAGGCAACCATATTATTCCACCCCAACTCACCATTGGTATCAGAATATTGTTCTAATCTTACAAACTTCTCTACAACAAACAAATCTCTGCTGACAATAGCTCACTCTTCATACATTTCGTTAATCAGAGTTGCATAGTTTTGCTGTATTACGGCTCGTTTGAGTTTTAGGGTTGAGGTGAGCTCGCCGGACTCTATAGAGAAATTGCGTTTGATAAGTCGAAACTTTTTTATTTTTTCAAAACTTGCAAAATCGGCTTGAAGTTTTGATATTCTATCCTCAAAAAGAGCCTCTACAAGAGGATGTTCCAATATCTCTTCTATACGCTCATATTGTAAGTTGTTTTGCTTGGCGAAAGTTTCGAGCAGAACCATAGAAGGAGAGATAATAGCGGTAACATAATTACGGTTGTTACCTATGACGGCAACCTGGTCAATATATGGGTCGGCTGTAAGAGATATTTCTATTGCTTGGGGAGAGATGTATTTCCCATTCGAGGTTTTGAAAAGGTCTTTGAGTCTATCGGTCATAAATATAGTGTCGCCTTCTAACTTACCCATATCGCCCGTACGAAACCAGCCGTCCACAAAAGCCTCTTTTGTTTCTTGTGGACGATTATAATAGCCTTTGGTAATGGTTTTACCCCTTATCTGTATCTCGTTGTCGTCACCGATACGTACTTGAAGCTCGGGCAACAATGTACCGATAGAGCCTATTGTGTAGTTCTTAAACGGATAACAACATACGGTAGCCGATGTCTCGGTAAGCCCATATCCATAAAGTATCGGAATACCAATACTTATAAAAAATGATGCCTGTTTGCCGGACATAGCAGCACCTGCCACCGGGAAAAATATAGCATTCTCTATACCAAGTATCTTTTTTAGTTTGCTAAAAATAAGGGTATGAGCTATTTTATATCTTAGCCTTATTGACAAAGGGGGCTTTTTGTCGATGCGTGCGTAGTCTATATTGTAAATCTTACCAACGGCTATAGCCCATGCCACAAGGGCTTTCTTGAATGGAGAGTACTCCTCTATTTTTTTATTTACGCCAATAAATACCTTCTCCCAAAAACGTGGCACAGCACACATATATTCGGGACGAACCTCCTTGATTGTCTGCTGTATATTGCTTGGCTGAATATTTAGATACACCTTTACATCATTGAAAAGGCACAAATATACCCAAAGTCGCTCGAAGATATGCGACATAGGCAAAAAAGCTATTGATTTGGCTCTTCGTTTAAGTTTCAGTCTATCGTTATTTATTCGTATTGCTTCGGTAATATTCTCGTTGGATAGCATAACTCCTTTCGAATTACCTGTTGTACCCGACGTATAAAGAATATTTAGCAAGTCATCTTTAGATGAGCGTTTTTGACGTTGGCATACTATTTTTGCTTTATCTGCATTCTCCTCTCCTATTTTAAACAAATCAGAGAAATAAAATGCTATTTTACTTCCATGCAAATCAACTGTTTCGTCGAAAACTACAATTCGTTTTACAGAGTTTGCTTCTTTTATAGCTTCCATAACAGCATCAAACTGAGACTGTTCACCTACAAATAGAAGTTTTATATTGGCATCATTCACTATATACAAAATCTGAGAGGGCGATAAAGTAGCAAACATAGGCACTACCACAGCACGATTGGCATAAGCAGCAAAATCGACAATAATACCCTGAGGCATATTTTGAGATATTACTCCAATATTATCCTGCTCCTCAACATCTAAAGCGACTAAGGCTTTGGCTATGGTATCTACTTTTTGCTCAAGCTCTGTCCATGTAAGGCTATTCCATTGGTTAAGCGAGGGTACTTTGTAATACAATATGTTGTGTTTACCGCGTTTGCGGGCTTTGTCCGTTACAAAAGTCGCTATATTCATATACGGTAAATTAGCTTTCATGTGTTATATAAAAACAGTCGAAAAGCAATAAAAACTTGCCTTAATCTATATCTTTGGCTTGTAGAGGATTGCGATATTTCACTTTACCGTCTTCAAACTCTTTGATAGCCTTGAGTGTTGCTTTGGGCATTCTCTCATAATAACGAGAAACTTCGATTTGTTCTTTATTTTCGTTTATCTCTTCAAGATTGTCGTTATACAGTTTGAAGTCTTGCAATTTGCTCTCAAGCTCATGTTTGGTATCAACACTAATTTGATTTGCTCTTTTGGCTATAACTACAACTGTTTCGTATATATTGCCTATCTCTGCAGACAATGCTTTTACGTCTCTTGTAATAGTAGATGTGGGTGTTGCCGTACTTTTCTTTTCCATTTTATGTTAAAAAAAAAATGATTATAAATTTATTCTTAGTTTGTGGTCTGTTTTTTGGCTTCGATAAACATCTTCTCTGCCTCTTTGATATTCTTTGAGTTCTGAAACTCCGACGAATATTTGTAATATTCATCTATTACTTCCGAAAATCTCTCTTTATACAAATCCGATACAGAGTGCTTAGCTTCGGCATATTTCGACTTCAAAATCATAAACGATAATTCTTCTCTGTATTTAGTTTCGGGATATTGCTTTAGAATATTTTCGGCAGATATAATAGCCGAACGATAGTTATTACCCAAATAGAGTCCGAGATTGTAATAGAGTTTTGACTCCAAATAGCCCTTGTAAGCCAACTTGTTGTTTAACTCTTCGATATATTGGTAAGCATCTTGTACTCTATCGCCATCGGGGTAAATCTGTATATATTCGGTAAAAGCGTTTATTGCTTGATGTGTAGCTGTCTGGTCGAGACGTACATCGGGCGAATCGAGATAATAACAATATGCAGTCTTATACTTACTATCTCTGGTAAACTCCCCTCTTGGAAAAGATTTGATATAGTCTGCATAACAACTACTTGCCGAATAGTAGTCTTTCATCCCCATATAGGACTCTGCCAACAAATACATAGCCTCTTCCATCTTTTTGCCACTAAAAGCATTTGCTGAAATCAAATCGCTAAACAGAGTCGAAGACTTGTCATATTTTTTTCCGAGAAAATAACTTTTGGCAGCCTCAAAACGCTGGTCATCAGTACCATTTTTCAACAACTTCTGATAACTGCTACAAGATATCAAAATAGAGGTTATTGTTATTATAGAAATTAATTTTTTCATACACTCAAGAAATAACTGTTTTTATAAATTGTATTGATACCAAAAGATTTTTTAAAATCTTGGATTTTGTTCAAACAAAAGACAAAGGTATAAAAAACTACTAAATATCAACTTTAATGTGCTAAATAATCATTATGTCGTCGGATTAAAAGTCTTTTATAATCTCTTTTACCTCATCGTTGATCATCTTGGCAAACTCATCAATACCCATTTTACCCATATCACCCTGTCCCTGACGGCGAACGGCAACGGTATTTGTCTCCATCTCTTCGTTACCAACTATGAGTAGGTAAGGGATATGTTTAAGTTCGTTGTCGCGAATTTTTCTACCTATTTTCTCATCTCTAAAATCGCCTATAGCCCTGATATCAAGAATATTAAGTCTCGTTGCAACTTGCTGAGCATATTCGTTGAATTTTTCGGAGATAGGCAATACCACAGCCTGTTCGGGTGTGAGCCATATAGGGAATTTACCCGCAGTATGCTCTATGAGTACCGCCACAAAACGTTCCATAGAACCAAACGGAGCACGGTGTATCATCACAGGACGATGCTTTTGGTTGTCGGCACCGGTGTATTCGAGTTCGAAACGCTCAGGCAGGTTATAATCGACCTGAATAGTACCAAGTTGCCAACGTCTGCCGAGAGCATCTTTTACCATAAAGTCGAGCTTAGGACCATAGAAAGCCGCCTCACCGTACTCTACAACGGCTTTTAGCCCTGTCTCCTCGCAGGCCTCAACGATAGCCCTTTCGGCTTTTTCCCAATTTTCGTCGGAGCCGATATATTTCTCTCTGTTATCTTTGTCGCGAAGCGATATTTGTGCCTCGAAATTCTCAAAATTCAACGCCTTGAAGATAATAAGAATTATCTCCATTACCTTTATAAACTCCTCTTTGATTTGGTCGGGACGGCAGAATAAGTGAGCATCGTCTTGTGTAAAACTGCGAACTCGTGTAAGTCCGTGCAATTCACCACTTTGCTCATAGCGATAGACTGTACCGAACTCAGCCAAACGGAAAGGCAAATCTTTGTAACTGCGTGGAGACGACTTATAAACCTCACAGTGATGAGGGCAGTTCATTGGTTTGAGCAGATACTCCTCGCCCTCCTCAGGTGTCTGTATGGGCTGGAATGAGTCTTTGCCGTATTTAGCCCAATGTCCGGAAGTAACATAAAGCTGTTTGGCTCCTATATGTGGAGTTATAACCTGTTGATAACCATATCTTTTCTGTAATTGTTTCAAAAAATTCTCAAGTCGCAGACGCAGGTCGGTACCCTTTGGCAACCAAAGCGGAAGTCCCTTGCCTACCATTTCGGAAAATGTGAATAGCTCCATTTCTTTGCCTATCTTGCGGTGGTCGCGTTTCTTTGCCTCTTCCAAAAGCACGAGGTATTCGTCGAGCAGTTTCTTTTTGGGGAATGTAATACCGTAGATACGAGTAAGTTGTGGACGTTTCTCGTCGCCACGCCAATATGCTCCGGCTACCGATAGTAGTTTTATAGCCTTGATTTCGGCAGTTGATGGCAAGTGAGGACCTCTACAAAGGTCGGTAAAACCGCCTTGTGTATAGGTGGTAATGGTACCGTCGGCAAGTTCGGATATAAGTTCGGTTTTGAGGTGTTCGCCACGCTCGGCAAAGAACGCCATTGCATCTGCCTTAGTGATATTAGCACGTTTGAGCGACTCTTTACGCGAAGCAAGCTCATACATCTTCTTTTCGACACGCTCCAAATCAGCCTCCTTTATAACTACACCCTGTGGTAGCTCTACATCATAGTAGAAGCCGTTTTCGATGGCAGGTCCGATACCAAACTTCACACCCGGATAGACCTCCGACAAAGCCTCTGCCATAAGATGCGACGAAGTATGCCAAAAGGCGTGTTTTGCCTCCGGGTCGTCCCATTTGTGTAGTTTTAGGGTACTGTCTTCGTCAATTGGAAGGTTTAGGTCACGTATTTGGTCATTTACCGAAGCCACAAGTACCTCTGCCGCCAAACGAGGCGATATGCTTTCGGCTATCTGATAGGCTGTTGTGCCTTTGTCGTACTCCCTTACAGAGCCATCGGGGAATGTTATCTTCATTTTATATTTGTTGTAATAAATAATCTATTATTTTTAAAAATGCAAAATTACAATTTTATTTTCAGATATAATAAATTAATTAAATCTACACAACACAGTTTACAAACAACCTTTATATAAGAATTCTATATAATGGCTATTATTTAATTTATTACCAATATTTTTACTATACCATGCTGTGAACCATCCATAGTATTACATATAGCGAGGTAAACTCCCGAAGCAACACGTTTGCCATCAATGCCTTTGCCGTGCCATACTGCCATTCCGCCTTTTACAAAAGTCTCGAAAACAAGTCGTCCATGCACATCGGTAATTTTCACTACCGAGTTTTCGGCAAGTCCTTTTATAGCAATATCTCCGTGATAATCGGGACGTACCGGATTAGGAAAAGCGTGCAAAGAGCCAAAAGACTCCTTAGCCTCTACCGCATCGCCTTGATACGAAATCAACCCTTTGGTAGTACCGAAAAAAACCTCTCCGTTATCCGGATTGATGCTGATAGTACGTATCCAATTGCTCAAAAGAGGAGAATTGTCGGCAGTAAAGTGAAAAATGGTCTCGGTGCCGTCTTCACTCAAAAGATATGCCCCCGAACCTTCGGTACCAATCCACTTACGATTGTTGCCATCTATAACAATGGTAGAGATTACTTCATTTTGGAGCATATAATCCGCCCCATCTTCTCCATTGTTATTGGGTATTTTGATACTTTGACAGCGATAGTCACTTCTAAAAACATTTCGAGGATTGGGCAACACTATAGGTCCTGAGGTAGTACCTATCCAGAGCGAACCGGTTATTTTATCCTGAATACCACACATATAGTGTTCGGCTCTAAATACTCTATCATCCTGATTTATAAACTGAGATGTCATAAAAATCTCATCATCGCCGGTATCATCGGTACCTTTATCGTTGATAGCCACAAACTTGAAATGTCCTCTTGTTACCACGAGATATTTATAGTTTTGGTCGATATTGTCTATCAAAATATCGGAGGTAGTCCACACCGATTGAGAAGAGGCAGCCGTAACAGGTTTTATAGCATAATCACCGGCGGGCAACTCTTCTGCATATTTTATAAAAGACGGAGTCATAGGGTTTGAGAGCCAGAGTTTTCGTTTGTTATCAAACGCTATATTGCCTACCAAATTGTTTTCTATATTGCTATTGCCAGAGTGGTACCACCTGTATGGTTTATCATCTTTAAATTCAAAGAGTCCATTTCCCCAAGACGAAACAAAAAAATGTTTGTTGTCGGCTGCATCTACAGCTATATCTACAAAATCGTGAGCAGTTACTCCAAGTTGTTGAATATCGCTCTGTAAGACATTCGTCCACTGATTGTTTTCAAATATCATAACATTTGCGGGAGTACCATAAGGCACATCCCATCGCCCACCGGAGACCACAAAAAGTTTATTGCCCACAAAACGCATCCTCCAAATATCATTTACCGCAGGTCCGCCCTTGGGCTTATAGTAATCTCTTTCATTAACATTGTTATACGATATTTTGCCTATACCGTCGTTTGGAGAGGCAATCCATATTTTGGAACTGTTATTGTCATAAACAACCATTTGCGGCTGAAAGTCGAATGTCAATGTCTGTGAGAACTCAATGGATTTATCTCTGATAAAAAACAATACTCCGTTGCTGACATTAATATTCATAACATCGCTATACGCCTCTGTTATCCAAGTATTATCTGACCAAACACTTACTTTACCTGATGTTTGAAGCAGATATATTTTAGATTCGTGAGTTACGGATTTTATATTGCCTCCTGCAGGTATGTCTTTCAACTCTTGCCAATTGGCAAAATTAGCCAGATTAACTCCTTTCACGGGAGCCTTAAAAATCTTTTCAGCAGTAGTTACAAATAAATTATTATCCATAACAAATACAGACAAAGCATTCATATACATCCCATTACTATCTCTAAAATAGTAGGTATCGGCAACCTCATTTCTTGACACATCTATTTTTACGATACCAAAAGGCATAGCCAAATAGAGATAACCTTCATAGTAAAATACTTCATTTATCTTTTTATCGGCACTGATATTTTTATTGTATATATCGGGTAGGTTAGTTATAGTGTTATTGTCGGCAAAGAAATCGATATTGCCGTTTTCGTAACCGATAAACAAGACATGCTCTTTGTCTATATATGATATGATAAAGGCATTGTTGTCCGACAAGCCATCAATCTTAGAATATGTTTCGATAAAATTGTCTTCTTTGCCCAAAGAGTATAGTGCCCCTCCACTTATAGCAAAAACTTTATCTCGAGCAACGGCTATACCATTGGTAGAGTTATACGCCAAATGTACTCGCCACTTCCCTATTCCAACATTCATTTGTGAATATGTACATACATAGAATATTAGAAAAGATATTGTTAAAAATATATTTTTGGAATATTTCATTTTTTATTCAAAAGCAATTATTTTTTATTATTCAAAATCAATGATTTAGCCTGCTCTAAATCCATATCTTTACCAACACTTACGATAACATCGTCTATGACTACTGCAGGAGTCTTGCTTATACGGTATTTCAATATATCTAAAACATTATCGACCTGAACAACTTCGATATTTTCATCTATAATAGACGCTGCTTTTTTTATGTTTTCAAAAGTAGTATTACAACTCACACAACAAGCACCTAACACCTTAATATTCATATATTTTATTTTTTCATTTAAAACTCTGTGCCTCACACAACTGTTTATAATATCCATTTAGAACCAATAACTCTTCGTGAGTACCTTTTTCTACTATCTCTCCTTCACTAAATACACATATCAAATCGGCATTACGTATAGTACTAAGCCTATGAGCTACCACTATTGAGGTACGATTTTTCATCAAACTATCCAAAGCACTCTGCACGAGTCGTTCCGATTGAGTATCAAGAGCCGAAGTAGCCTCATCAAGTATCATTATCGGAGGATTTTTTAGTACTGCACGTGCTATACACACTCTTTGCCTCTGCCCCCCCGATAAACGACTACCTCTATCGCCGATATTGGTCTTATAACCGCTTTCGGTAGCAGTTATAAAATCGTGGGCATTAGCTATACGAGAAGCTGCCTCTATCTGTGTGTTGGTAGCATTATCAACTCCAAAAGTAATATTATTCTCAAAAGTATCGTTGAAAAGTATCGCTTCTTGATTGACATTACCTATAAGACTACGCAAAGACTTAATATTTAAAGATTTAATATTTTTACCATCAAACAAAATCTCCCCTTCCACCACATCATAAAAGCGAGGTATCAAATCTACAAAGGTTGATTTTCCCGAACCCGAATGCCCCACCAATGCTACGGACTGCCCTTTTTTTATAGTCAAATTGATATTACGCAACACCCACGCTTCGCTATATTTGAAAGACACATTACGAAACTCTATCTCAGATTCAAATTCTTTAATTTCAATATTCTCTCTGTTTTGGATAGGATTAGGGGTATTCAATACCTCATCTACACGTCCGAGTGAAGCCATGCCCTTTTGCACATTATAAGAAGCTCTCGATAAATCTTTGAAGGGAGGCACCACACTATAAAACACTATCAAATAATATATAAAAGTAGGAGCATCAAGACCATTGGATTTGTCTAATATGAGCATTCCGCCATAAAGCAAAAGAATACAAATCACGATTGTACCCAAAAACTCTCCCAAAGGGTGTGCCAATAGATGTCTGCGATTTATTTTACTGAATGTGGTTCGTATCTGCTCATTTATTTTTGCAAATCTATTAATCAATTTTTTTTCCGCATTAAATGCTTTCACTACACGTATTCCTCCGAGTGTCTCTTCTATCTGCGAAAGCATTACCCCCATCTGTTGCTGACCAACTAAAGAGGTTTTTCTAAGGTTCTTTCCAACAGTTCCTATCAACCAACCACTTATAGGCAATAACACTATTACAAAAAGTGTCAGTTTCCAACTCAACACAAAGAGCATCACAATATAGACCACTATCAACAAAGGATTTTTGAAGATAATCTCAAGAGAACTCATAATGGAGTTCTCTATCTCATTGACATCTCCCATCATTCTACTCATAATATCGCCTTTTCGTTCTTCGTTGAAATATCCTATTGGCAACTCTGTTATTTTACGATATATCTTATTGCGTATATCTCTCTGCACTCCCGTCCTTACTGGTATCAACATAGAGCCGGCCAAGTACTCTGAGCCTGTTTTTAACAAAGTCATTATCACTAAAAATCCGGCGAGGATACAAAGTGTTACCAATTCACCATTTACAGTTATTAAATTTTCGATAAAATACATGGCATTGTTTTTTACCGAATAGATAATGTTGTCGATAGTAGAAAAATTCCAACCTACAAAGCTGTGTGTATCTGTATTTATTTTAAATATTATCTGTAAAATAGGTATTATAGTAGCAAATGAGAACAGATTGAAGATAGTACTTAAAAAATTGAATATAAAAGTAAATACTATATATTTTTTATATGAAGGGATAAAGCGTTTTAGTAGTATAAAAAGATTTTTCATCTATAATAAGATACTTCTATTAATCAATAAGGATTTAATTTATTTTTTTTCGGACATCAAAAGTACAAAAAATATTATTAATTAATCACAGAATACAAAAAATTTAATTCTATATTTTTTAACCAAATACACAAAAAACGAGCAAACTTTTTATTCCAAAGCCTGCTCGTTTTGTTGTTAAAAAAAAATATTTCTCCCCTCTAAAACTTTCCATCTTTATTTGCCTCTGTAATACTCTGATACATAGCTGTTGGGTATTTACCATTGAAGCAGGCAAGACATAACTCTTTCCTGTTACCCGAACGGTATAGAGCATCCTGCGAAAGAAATGCAAGAGTATCGGCTCCTATCGACTGACGCACCTGCTCCACATTTTTGTGTGCCGACATAAGTTCGTCGAAAGTACTTGTGTCCACACCATAGAAGCATGGATGTGTTATCGGCGGTGATGCTATGCGGACATGTATCTCTTTTGCTCCCACTTCGCGCAGTAGAGCTACTATACGCCTCGATGTGGTGCCACGTACCAGTGAATCGTCGATAAGCACTACCCGCTTGTCTTTGACTATCGAACGGACAGCAGAGAGTTTCATCTTTACACCTTTTTCACGCATATCCTGCGATGGCTGAATAAATGTTCGACCCACATATTTATTTTTTACCAAACCCTGCTCGTAAGGTATACCACTCGCCTCGGAGTAACCAATAGCAGCACTAAGTGACGAATCGGGCACACCTATCACTATATCGGCATCGGCAGGAGCCTCCTCAAAGAGCAGTTTACCGCTCTCTTTGCGGAATGAATGGACGTTGCACTGCTCCAAATCGCTGTCGGGACGTGAAAAATAGATAAATTCCATAGCACAGAGATAATTATGTTTGAACTTAGAGTAATCGACCGATGTAAAACCATCTGTGTCGAAAACAATAACCTCACCCGGAGCTACATCACGTACAAACTCAGCACCCACTATATCGAGAGCACAGGTTTCGGAGGCTACCACATAGCCACCGTTGAGCTTGCCTATCGATAGAGGTCGCAAGCCATATTTGTCGCGAGCAGCGTATAGCTTATTTTCGGTAAGTATAACAAAGGCAAATGCCCCCTCTATCATATTGAGAGCCTCTATAATATTGTATAGCTTGGCACTTTCGTCTTTCTCCTTTTTGATAAGATGTGCCAATATCTCAGAGTCGGAGGTCGATTGGAAGATACTACCCTTGTTTTCGAGGTAGGTCGAAAGTTCGCGAGAATTTACCAGATTGCCGTTGTGTGCCAAAGCGAAATCGCCTGTGTGATGACGGAAAACAAACGGTTGTACATTTTTGATACCACCTCCGCCTGCCGTCGAGTACCTTACATGTCCTATGGCTGCTTTCCCTTCGAGAGAAGCAAGGTTTTTGGCGTTGAATATCTCTGTTACCAGCCCTTCGCCTTTTACGTTGGTGAAACTACCGTTTTCATTACATACAACTATACCACAGCCCTCTTGTCCACGGTGTTGCAATGCATGTAAACCGTAGTATGTGAGGTTGGCTGCATTATTGACATTAAACAATCCAAAAACACCACACTCCTCGTGTAGCTCTCTGTCGAAGATATATTGCATTGGATTTTGTTTGTATTCAAGCATTTGTCGATAAGAAATATTTTTATAAAAGTTTATATCAAGATAATAATTAAGGATATTATTCATTCTAAATTTTACATCACAAAAGTATAAATTATTTTCCTTATTTGTCATATTCACTCTCATATTATTTGTCATTAAACGAAATTTGTGGTTTAGCCTGCAATCTAATGCATACAACATAGACCAATAAACAATGGGTTAGTAATATTTATATAAAATAGGATTGATCCCCCCTGTTTTGTAAAAAAATTACTAACTTTGTATCGTTACTATAATTAGTAATAAATAACCAATTTCATACAAATAATAATAAACATATCGTATCATGAGAAGAATTTTTAACCTATTAATAATATTAGTGTTATTAGTTGTTGCCGGCTTTATTGCATATTCTAAATATTCCGAAGAAAAGCGTATTGAACAAAATGTTATTATTCTGGAAAAACTTAGAGAAGCTACAAAAATAGTCATTTGGGAACAGGATTTTCATTTGACTAATACATCAGAAAAAACAAAGACATACCTAAAATATATTAAAACCTCCGAAAAAGTTATTACGTCTGTATATGGTTCATTAGGATTTCATATTGATTTAATGGATACTATCAATACAGAAATAGATATTGAGGAAAATGATATTATTATTAAAGCTCCTCTAAAACTAACATATTTAACCATAAACAATAGTTCTATCAATCAAGTAAAAGAAGCATCCCTAGACCCAACAATAAATGTTGATAAAGAGCAAATAGTTAAAGAACTTAATGAAATAGCATTACGTCAGAATTTAGAGAAATCAATATCTATGATCAAAGCAGAAAACTTAGATAAACAAGAAGCGAGTTTAAAAGCCTTAACCGGAAGAGAAGTCAAGATTATTCTTACTGATTATCCAAAGTTAGAAGACGAAGTAAAGAAAATAAATAACAAAAAATAATTGTACTTACTGCCTAAAATTAAAACAAAAATGTAGGGCTTTCTTTGCTCTACATTTTTGTTATTAAGCAAGTACAGCAAATATTATTGCTACCGGAATCGGAGAATCAAAAGTGTACATAATCCTAGCACTTGAAGTACTATTACCTTGATATAGGTATTTTCCATCCCAAGTGTACATAATCCTAGCACTTGAAGTACTATTGCCTTGAAAAATTTTTGCCATAATTGTTAGATTTTATTTTTTATCTACTCTAAATCGTTTTGGGTCTTTCCTTTTACTATGAATGTTTTCAAGATAACTTTTAGAGAATAATTATCTTCTAAAAATTCTTTTAAGCCTTTTTAAAGCAATGTTTTATTGCCATATTTTTATCTGTTTAAATAATTCAAAACATTCTGCTCTATACGCTGTTCGATATTGTGGCTGTCGGGAGCGACGAATTTCTCACCCGTAATCTGCTCATAAAGCTCACGATAACGGTCGGATATACCACGAACCACCTCATCGGTAATTTCGGGGATTTGTTGCTCCTCTTTGCCTTGAAATCCGTTATCCATAAGCCATTGACGTACAAATTCTTTCGACAATTGTCGTTGAGGTTTACCCTCGTCGAAAAGCTGTTGATATGTATTTTTGTAAAAATAACGCGATGAGTCGGGTGTATGCACCTCATCCATAAGATAAATAGTACCATCAGCCATACCAAACTCATATTTTGTATCTACCAATATCAACCCCCTTTGGTCGGCTATCTGTGTCCCCCGCTCAAAGAGAGCCAAAGCATAATGCTCAAGAATGGCATAATCTTCGGCAGATACAAGCCTTTGAGCTATTATCTGCGCTTTGGAGATATTCTCGTCGTGTTGTCCGAGTTCGGCTTTGGTAGTGGGGGTAACTATTGGTGCGGGAAACTTCTCGTTTTCTCTCATACCATCAGGTATAGGCACGCCCGATATTTGACGTACGCCCTTTTTGTACTCACGCCAAGCACTTCCACACAAATACCCCCTTACAATCATCTCCACAGGATACCCCTTGCACATTACCCCACAAGTAACCATAGGATCGGGCGTGGCAACCTTCCAATTGGGGCAGATGTCTTTGGTGGCATCTAAAAACTTAGCCGCTATTTGGTTTAATATCTGACCCTTGTAAGGAATACCTCGCGGCATCACCACATCAAAAGCCGATATTCTATCGGTGGTAACCATTACCAACTCTTTGTCGGCAATAGTATATACATCACGTACCTTGCCGTGATATACAGCCGTCTGTTTGGGAAAATTATAAGAGGTTTCGGTCAATGCGTTCATCTTTTTTATCGCTATATTTTTGATAATAATTATTTTTTTGCAGCAATAGCCTGATTTGCAGTGATAGCAGTCATATAGTAAATATCATCAACCGAGCAACCGCGTGACAGGTCGTTTATCGGAGCAGCCATACCCTGCAATACGGGACCAACCGAAACCGCACCACCAAGTCTTTCGACCATTTTATATGCAATATTGCCTATCTCCAATGCAGGAAATACCAATACATTAGCCTCACCGGCCACAGAGCTTGAAGGAGCTTTGAACTTACCTACCGAAGGTACAAGTGCAGCATCGGCTTGCAACTCACCATCGATTTTGAGGTCGGGAGCCATCTGTTGTGCCATAGTGGTAGCCTCCACCACTCTATCAACAAACTCGTGCTGTGCCGAACCCTTAGTGGAAAAACTCAACATAGCTACTTTAGGCTCTATACCAATCATATTTTTCATTGTTTTACCTGTACAAACAGCTATCTGAGCCAGCTCTTGAGCTGTCGGATTAGGCATAACAGCCACATCGGCAACCAACAAAAAGCCGTTTTCGCCGTAAGTTTTCTCTTTACAGAACATAAGCATAGCACCGGATATAACACTGATACCGGGCTGTGTTTTCACTATCTGCAAGGCAGGACGAAGCACATTTCCGGTAGTATTTTGAGCACCGGCAAGTTCGCCGTCGGCATCACCTGCTTTTATCATCAAACAAGCAAAATACAATGGGTCTTTTACCAAGTCGGCAGCTTGTTCTATGGTCATACCTTTGTTTTTTCTAAGCTCAAAAAGTAGGTTGGTGTATTTTTCTGAAAATTCACTGTTTTTCGGGTCGATAATATTAGCCTTCTCGATATGCTCTAAACCGAGTTCACGGGCTGAAGCGAGTATTTTATCACGCTCTCCGAGTAGTATAATTTGTGCAATGCCATCGTTGATAAGGCGGTTTGCAGCTTGCAATGTGCGGGTTTCGTAACCTTCGGGCAATACGATACGTTGTGGGTTCGATTTTGCCGTTTCGATAAATCTTTGAAGAATTTCCATATATATTCTATTATTTAGGTGTTTATAATTTCTAAAATTGAATAAAAATCGGACAACAAAGTTACAAAAAAAATCATTTCCACCTTACTGTTTCTATCAACCTCTCTATATCTTCCTGTACGTAATCTGCCACAGGCATTATGGAGTCGTAATTAGGGATATTGTTGAAATACAAAGCTCCCCGCAAGAAATTTTTTGTGCTATCGGTTATAAAAAACTGCACAGGCGAAGCCGCATTGCCCGAAATCTGAAATAGTACGCCATAGACCCTGGTGGTATCATTTTCGTAGTAGTTATCGATAATAGAGTTAGCCTTTATGGTATGTTTGTAAGCGAGGCGGCGACTATCTTCGGTAACGGCTATAAAAGAGTCGAGATCGAGAGGCATATATGTAAGGTAAATTCTACCGTTAAGCATTGGGTAGTCAATATTATAGCCTTTTACATCATTACCCTCATAGTCAGATATTTTACTCATTGTCGATATATCGAAACTAATATTTGGCAGGCTGTCGATGTGTCGGTATTCGTGTTGTGGAAGGTCGATACGGAAATATTCGTAAGGCTTTGGAGTAGCTGTTTTACCGCAGGAAAATGCCATAAAACAACATATTAAGATAGTTAACAATTTTAACATTAATCGCAAAAAACAAATTTTTATTTTTGATTTAATTAAAAAAAGCGAGACAATTTTTCTAAAAATTAGCCTCGCTTAGTGCGGCTGAAGGGACTCGAACCCCCACGCCTCTCAGCACTAGATCCTAAGTCTAGCGTGGCTACCAATTACACCACAGCCGCAGAAACACATTGCAAAGATAATGCTTTTATTTTATCCGACAATAAGTTTTTACAAAAAAATTATAAAATATTGTGTTCTAACATCAAAGTCTTGGTTGGCATATCGCACACCTCCTTAGGACCGAAATACTGAATAGGACCTGGATATATATAATTGCACTCTAAACCATTCCACTTTTGACGGTTGTCAGCAAAGTATTTGAATGGCCTGCCCGACAAATCTACCAAAGCTTTACGTATTACAGGTTTGAACTTACCCGATTTTTTTTCCATATTTAACATCATTGTGATAGGTACACCACCTGCAATCCAGCTATCGACAGGCTCTGCCAAATTACGCACCAACGACATATAGCCTGTTTTGCCGGCACTCACAAGCATTGCTGCTGTATAGCCAAGTGAATAACAATAGTCGGTATCGAAATTGGAGGGGGCAGCACAACGTCCTTCATAGCCGAAAAAGTGTCCAAGCGATGAGAATTTGCCTTTGTAGTTGCCCTCTTTTTTGAGCTCTGCCAAACGTGTGGCAACCATCTCGATAAGTAGTTTTTCGGTCTCAATAAGCGACACTTGCACATTACCATGAGAGTCTCTATCAAGGCTAAGCTGACGAGCAATGGCCAAAGGCAAGCCTAAAAAAGTAGCTTTGCTTTCCGACGAAAGACGTTCGATAATAAAATTACGTTTTTGTTCATCGCTTTTGAGCACATTAAACTCTTTGTTTTCAGCAAGAAGGTCATTAAGCTCGGCTATAAGCACCTTTACATTGGGGATAAACTCTATCAACCCTTCGGGTATAAGCACTGTGCCAAAGTTTAGCCCTGCATTACCTCGCTCTACTATCACTTTTACAATATCATCAACTATTTCACTAAGACTCATTCGTTTAGCCTCAACCTCTTCGGATATGATAGCAATATTAGGCTGTGTTTGCAAAGCACATTCAAGTGTGATATGCGAAGCACTACGTCCCATTAGACGGATAAAGTGCCAATACTTTTTGGCTGAGTTTGCATCGCGTTGGATATTGCCGATGAGTTCGGAATAAACCTTACAAGCAGTATCAAATCCGAATGAAGTCTCTATCATATCATTTTTGAGGTCACCGTCAATAGTTTTGGGACAACCAATTACCTGAATATTATAATCTTTTGCCTTGTAATACTCCGCCAAGATACAAGCATTGGTGTTTGAATCATCGCCTCCGATTATCACAATAGCCTTGATATTTAACTTATTGCAAATCTCTTTGCCAAGTTCAAACTGTTCGGTCGTTTCCAGTTTGGTACGTCCGGACCCAATAATGTCAAAACCACCTGTATTTCGGTACTCATCGACGATATTAGCATCAAGTTCAATATACTTATGGTCAACCAATCCGCTCGGTCCTCCAAGAAAACCGTAGAGAGTGTTGTTCGGGTTAATCTTTTTCAAACCATCGAATAGCCCTGCTATCACATTGTGCCCACCCGGAGCCTGCCCACCGGAAAGTATAACACCCACATTAGCCTGTGGCAGATTTGCCATTGTATCTGCCTGCTCAAAAGTAATAACAGGCATACCATAAGTATTTGGGAATAACTCTTTTATTGCCTTCCTATCCGAAACCGCCTCTGTTATTTGCCCTTCGACAATCTTAGGGTTACCATTGAGAACCTTAGGTAATCGGGGCTTATACGATGCTCTCGCTATCTGTAATGCACTTTTCATATAGATTATAATTTTTATTTAGATATTAAAAAAAATAAATATATCTTGCAAAGATAAAACATTTATCGCTATAAAACAAAGTGTGGGCAGAAAATGCTTATAAATAAAAATGCCTCCTGATTAATTGGACAAGAGGCGACCCAAATGTTTTCACAACGGAATAATCCTTATTGTGAATAGCTTCAAATTTTTTGTATTCCGAATTGCAAAGGTACAATAAATAATTTTAAATAACAAATATTTATTATTTAAAATATTTATTGTTTTACTCTCATTAAAATCATTATCTTTGTAAAAAATTTCAACATTCAAAAGTACAAAAACAGTTATATTATTATTAATATGGCACAGAAATACATACTTGGATTAGATTTAGGGACCAACTCTATCGGTTGGGCAGTTGTAAAAGAAGCTGAAAATGATAATGAACAATCAGAAATTGTAGATGTTGGTGTTCGGGTTAATCCGCTAACAACCGATGAAAAAACAAATTTCGAGAAAGGTAAACCCATTTCTACCAATGCCGACAGAACCCTCAAACGAGGTGCCAGACGCAACCTGCAACGCTATAAGCTCCGTAGAAAAGAATTGATTAAAATTTTGAAAGAACATCAGTTGATTTCTGATGATACAATTTTGGCAGAAAACGGTAAAGGAACCACCTACCAAACATTAAAATTACGAGCAAAATCGTCTAAAGAAAAAATATCATTAGAAGAATTGGCACGTGTTTTTTTAACCATAAATAAAAAAAGAGGTTATAAAAGCAGTCGAAAGACTAAAAATGAAGACGAAGGGCAATTGATAGACGGAATGGAAATTGCCAAAAGACTTTATGAAGAAAATCTTACTACGGGACAATTGTCTTTACAACTTTTGAAAGAAGGCAAAAAATCATTGCCTGACTATTATCGTTCTGATTTAGAGCTTGAATTGGATAAAGTTTGGAACTTTCAAAAGCAGTTTCATTCGGATATTTTGACCGATGAATTTTACACTCAACTTAAAGGCAAAGGACAAAGGGCAACCAGTGCTTTGTTTTTGGAAAAATACCAAATATATACCGTTGAGAATAAAGGAAATAGAGAAGAGAAAAATTTACAAGCCTATCAGTGGAGGGTAGATGCACTCTCAAAGGAATTGACAAGGGAAGAATTGGCTTTTGTCATCACCGAAATCAATAACAATTTGAATAATTCCAGTGGTTATTTGGGGGCAATTTCAGACCGAAGTAAGGAACTTTACTTCAACAATGAAACCGTAGGCGAGTATCTTTGGAAACAAATTGCAGCAAATCCGCATACTTCGTTGAAAAATCAGGTGTTTTATCGCCAAGATTATTTGGATGAATTTGAACGAATTTGGAATACCCAAGCTCAATTTTATCCACAGATTTTGACCGAGTCCCTAAAAAAAGAACTTCGAGATGTGGTGATTTTCTACCAAAGAAAATTAAAATCTCAAAAATCATTGGTGAGTTTCTGTGAGTTCGAAAATAAGGAAATAGAGATTAAAAATGAAGATGGAACGACTACTAAAAAAGTAATCGGTCTTAAAGTAGCTCCCAAATCATCGCCTCTGTTTCAAGAGTTTAAAATTTGGCAGAATTTAAATAATGTTTTGATTCGTAAAAAAGGAAGTAAAACGGAAAAAGTAGCTAAAAATCAACAAGTAGTTCTTTTTGAAGAAGAAAAAACAATTTCCGAATTGGATTTGGAGGCAAAACAAGCATTATTTAATGAGTTAAATCTCAAAGGAAATCTCAAAGCGGATTATTGCTTGGAAATTTTAGGCTATTCTTCCAAAGAATGGGAGATGAATTATTCTGTTTTGGAGGGCAATAGAACAAATAAAGCATTATACGAAGCATATTTGAAAATTACTGATTTAGAGGGATATGATGCAAAAAATTACCTCAAAGTAAAATCTAATAAAGATGAGGTCGAGCTTGATGATTTGAAAGTTCCTGCATCGGAAATCAAGGAAATGGTTCAAGCAATTTTTAAAGAAGCAGGTATCAACACGGATATTCTGCATTTCGATGCTGAATTAGACGGTAAAGATTTTGAAAATCAAGGAAGTTATAAATTGTGGCATTTGCTGTATTCTTATGAAGGCGATGATTCTAAAAGTGGTAACGAATTACTTTATAAATTGTTAGAAACAAAATTCGGTCTTAAAAAAGAGTATGCTCAAATTTTAGCAAATATTTCATTGTCAGATGATTATGGCAATCTTTCTACCAAAGCGATGCGAAAAATTCATCCATATATTAAGGAGAATAAATTCAGTACCGCCTGTGAATTAGCAGGTTATCGTCATTCTAAACATTCATTGACCAAAGAAGAAAATGAAAAGCGTGTGCTGAAAGATGGTTTGGAAGTGTTGAAAAAGAATAGTTTGCGTCAGCCGGTAGTAGAAAAAATTTTAAATCAGATGATTAACTTGGTCAATGCTCTTTTAAAAAAATATCGAACAGAAAATCCTAACTTTAAATTCGATGAAATTCGTATAGAATTGGCTCGTGAACTGAAAAAAAATGCGGAAGAAAGAGCCAATATGACGGCAAACATAAACAAAGCTAAAACCGAACACGAGAAAATTGATAAAATTTTGAAGAGTGAGTTTGGTTTACCAAATCCAACCCGAAATGATATTATTCGTTACCGCTTGTACGAGGAATTAAAAGCGAATGGGTACAAGGATTTATACACAAACAGATACATTTCAAGCGAAAAGCTATTTAGCAAAGAGATTGATATAGAACACATCATACCTAAGTCAAGAGTGTTTGATGATAGTTTTTCAAATAAAACCATCGTGTATAGAACGGATAATTTAGATAAAGGAGAGCAAACAGCTTATGATTATATCGAAAGTAAATTTGGTGCGGAGAAATTGAAGGAGTATATGACTCGTGTGAAAGATTTGTATCAAAAAAAGATTATTTCCAAAGCAAAATACCAAAAATTATTGAAAAAAGAAAGTGAAATTGGTGATGGTTTTGTTGAAAGAGATTTGAGAGAAACTCAATATATTGCTAAAAAAGCCAAAGAAATACTTTTGCAAATCACTCACAATGTGCTTTCTACCTCAGGAGGTATTACAGACAGATTGAGAAAAGATTGGGGTTTGGTCAATGTGATGAAAGAACTCAACTTGCCGAAATACAGAGCTTTGGGACTTACCAAAATGGAAGACCGCAAATATGGTCAGCAAGTGGAAGTTATCACCGATTGGACTAAACGAAATGACCTCCGCCATCACGCAATGGATGCTCTTACGGTTGCTTTTACCAAGCACAATCATATTCAATACCTTAATTATCTAAATGCTCGTAAAAATGAAAAACATAAGGAGCATAACAACATTATGGCGATACAACAATTGGAAACCATAAAAGTAACCGATGAAAATGGTAATGAAAAACGAATTTTTAAAGCTCCAATGCCTAATTTCCGTCAGGTAGCTAAAACCTTTTTAGAAAATGTTTTAATTTCTCATAAGGCTAAAAATAAGGTAGTTACCAAAAACAAGAATAAAATTTCCGGAAGTAACAAAGTTCAGGAAGTTTTAACTCCTCGCGGACAATTGCATAAAGAAACGGTTTATGGAAAATATCAGTATTATGTGCAAAAAGAGGAAAAAATCGGAGCTAAGTTTGATTCGGAAACCATCGAAAAAGTAGCCAATCCGTTGTATCAATCCTTGTTGAAAAAGAGATTAGAAGAAAATGGAGGCGATCCGAAAAAGGCTTTTACAGGTAAAAATTCATTGGCGAAAAATCCTATTTATTTAGATGATACCCAAACAGAACAACTGCCTGAAAAAGTGAAATTGGTATGGTTAGAAAATAGTTTTTCCATCCGAAAAGACATTACTCCTGAAAACTTTAAAGATGAAAAGTTAATCGACAAAATATTAGACGAAGGGGTGAAAAGAATTTTGAAAGAACGACTACAATCTTTTGGAAACGATGCTAAAAAAGCCTTTTCCGATTTAGAGAAAAATCCGATATGGCTCAATAAAGAGAAAGGAATTGCGATAAAGCGTGTAACCATAAGCGGTGTAGCAAATGCCGAGCCTTTGCATACCAAAAAAGACCATTTAGGCAAAGAAATTTTGGATAAAGAAGGTAAGCCTATTCCTGTGGATTTTATCAGTACGGGGAACAATCATCATGTGGCGGTTTACCGTGATGAGAAGGGAAATTTACAAGAAAAAGTATTATCGGTTTTCGAAGCCGTAGTAAGAGCTAATCAAGGATTACCCATTATAGAAAAAACATACAATCAGCATTTGGGTTGGGAATTTTTGTTCTCAATGAAACAGAATGAAATGTTTGTCTTCCCGAATGAATCAACAGGATTTAATCCTAACGATATTGATTTATTAGACCCTAAAAACAAGAGAATAATAAGCCCGAATTTATTTAAGGTACAGAAGTTGGCTACTAAAAATTATATGTTTACACATCATTTAGAAACAAAATCAATTGATGGAGATATGTTGAAAAATAAAAAAGAATTGTCAGGAATTTTATATAATTTCATACAAACTCCCCAGAAATTATATGGTATCATAAAGGTTAGAATCAATCATTTAGGAGATATTGTTAGTGTAGGAGAATATTAATTTAAAGCAAATATGATTAAACGCACCTTATATTTTGGTAATCCTGCTTATCTATCATTGAAAAAAGGGCAGTTAGTAATACAACTCCCCGAAGTGGTCAAAAATGACACTCTACCCGAAAGTTTTAAGGATAAGTCGGTCAAGACTGTTCCAATAGAGGATATTGGTATAGTTGTCCTTGACAACAAACAGATCACACTAACACATGGCGTAATGGAAGCGATAATCGAAAACAATTGTGCCTTAATCACTTGCAATAGTAACTGTATGCCTGTAGGACTTATGCTACCCCTTGACGGCAACACTACACAGACCGAACGTTTTCGTGACCAAATAAATGCCTCGCTACCACTCAAAAAGCAACTATGGCAACAGACAGTTCAGGCAAAAATAATCAATCAGGCTTACGTTCTTGCTGAGAAAACCGATAGTATCATCAATAATATGAAGGCATGGGCAAACGATGTAAAGAGTGGCGACCCCGACAACTACGAAGCTCGTGCCGCTGTCTATTATTGGGCTAACCTATTCCCCGATATTCAATATTTTAATCGTAATCGTGACGGTATTCCGCCCAACAACTTGCTCAACTACGGCTATGCAATTTTGCGAGCAGTAATAGCCAGAGCACTGGTTATCAGCGGATTACTACCCACACTTGGCATACACCACCGTAGCAAATACAATGCTTACTGCCTTGCAGACGACATTATGGAGCCATACCGTCCATTTGTCGATAGAGTTGTATGCGATATTGTGGCAAGTGGTGAGCCATACAATGAACTCACACAGATGATTAAGACAAAACTGCTTGGCATACCTGTACTTGATGTCGTTATTGGTGGACAACGTAGCCCTTTAATGATTGCCGTTGGACAAACCACAGCTTCGCTATACAAATGCTTTTCGGGCGAGAGTCGAAAAATAAAATACCCGATATTTAAAGAATAATGTATAATAGTAAAAATGAGAAAGAATATCTTAAAAGATAATAGTATTTTATTT
Organism: Porphyromonadaceae bacterium COT-184 OH4590; assembly: GCA_000768855.1. Classification (GTDB taxonomy): domain Bacteria; phylum Bacteroidota; class Bacteroidia; order Bacteroidales; family Paludibacteraceae; genus F0058. The sequence goes on from JRAN01000059.1 coordinate 41,683, forward strand.
ACACTCATAATTGTAATATTGTAGCAATTCCGGACAATTGAAAAAAGATAATATGTTTTTATAATAGCAAATTATGTATAGTAGTACCTCTTGGAGCAAATGTATAAGAAGTAGACTCCTGATAAAGTAAAAAAGATTTATCTTAAAATATATTTATTGCTCTACAATCTGCCTGAAAATAATTACAAAGAGTTGATAAAATCACCTACCTTAACAATAAAGTAAGCAAAACAAAATTAAATAATTATTCATTCCAAATGAAAAAACATGCAACGATTTAGCGAATATAGAGTTATGTGGGTACTTGTATTTTTCGATTTGCCGACCGAGACCAAGAAAGATCGTAAGAATTATGCCATTTTCCGTGACAAACTCATATCCGATGGCTTTACAATGTTTCAGTTTTCGATATATCTTCGTCATTGTCCGAGTCGCGAGAATGCCAATGTGCATATCAAACGAGTTAAGAACAATCTTCCTCCCAACGGACATGTTGGCATTCTATGCATTACAGACAAACAGTTTGGGGACATAGAGCTATTTTATGGGCCAAAGGAGGAGCCTGTAAAACCGCCCTGCCAACAACTCGAACTATTCTAAAAAAATATAAACCCTACTAATAGAGCAGGATTTATATTGAAACAACTATTTTTTTTAATTGTAATTTATACTATAAAAACCTGATTACAATTTGATTACACGCATCCAGTTGTTTCAGAATACAAAGATACAAAAAATTGAAAGCTATTCACAACTCGTATTCTTGAATAATACAGGATATTTCAGTTGTTTCAGAATACAAAGATACAAAAAATTGAAAGCTATTCACAACTCAGTATTCGTTGGTATCAAATCTTTCAGAGTTGTTTCAGAATACAAAGATACAAAAAATTGAAAGCTATTCACAACACATCTCTAATATGCGTCTTTACATCTTCTGTTGTTTCAGAATACAAAGATACAAAAAATTGAAAGCTATTCACAACGAAATAGTTTCTTCTACCCAAACATCAATAGTTGTTTCAGAATACACAAAGGTTTTGTTGTTTCAGAATACAAAGATACAAAAAATTGAAAGCTATTCACAACCAAAGGATTGATAAGGCTACAAATGGAGCTGTTGTTTCAGAATACAAAGATACAAAAAATTGAAAGCTATTCACAACATGATAAAAAAGATACTGAAATATATTGTTGTTGTTTCAGAATACAAAGATACAAAAAATTGAAAGCTATTCACAACAGGAATTGTTTTTATACGAAAATATCGGCGGTTGTTTCAGAATACAAAGATACAAAAAATTGAAAGCTATTCACAACCGGATAAGTATGAGAAAGCCGACAACACTTGTTGTTTCAGAATACAAAGATACAAAAAATTGAAAGCTATTCACAACAAGAGTTACATAGAAAAGTATTTGGCGACAGTTGTTTCAGAATACAAAGATACAAAAAATTGAAAGCTATTCACAACAATCCCTGAAAGGTTGTCTGAGTACTATTGTTGTTTCAGAATACAAAGATACAAAAAATTGAAAGCTATTCACAACTGGAATAGCTGAATATGCTTAGAAGATTCAGTTGTTTCAGAATACAAAGATACAAAAAATTGAAAGCTATTCACAACATTATGTTATATTTATTAAAGTTAAATAAGTTGTTTCAGAATACAAAGATACAAAAAATTGAAAGCTATTCACAACGTATGTCGTGTGATAGGAAAAAGTAACTTTGTTGTTTCAGAATACAAAGATACAAAAAATTGAAAGCTATTCACAACATGGGGCACGCTACTATAGAACTAATTCAAGTTGTTTCAGAATACAAAGATACAAAAAATTGAAAGCTATTCACAACTATCTTGCTGCCTACAACTTGAAGTAATGTGTTGTTTCAGAATACAAAGATACAAAAAATTGAAAGCTATTCACAACGGTAAACGTATAAGTGAACAAACATCATCCGTTGTTTCAGAATACAAAGATACAAAAAATTGAAAGCTATTCACAACTAATAAGTGCTACCAGGCGTGTAGTGGTGTGTTGTTTCAGAATACAAAGATACAAAAAATTGAAAGCTATTCACAACCCATCTACTTTTGCTGCTTTTACATCTTTGGTTGTTTCAGAATACAAAGATACAAAAAATTGAAAGCTATTCACAACGAGAAGGAAATTTAATTCAAATGGTTCTTTGTTGTTTCAGAATACAAAGATACAAAAAATTGAAAGCTATTCACAACTATAAGGAGCGGAGAGGAGTGCAAACGTCGGTTGTTTCAGAATACAAAGATACAAAAAATTGAAAGCTATTCACAACGGAACCGATATGGCTTAGTGCATACCTTGCGTTGTTTCAGAATACAAAGATACAAAAAATTGAAAGCTATTCACAACACTGACCCATCCGCTCCCCGTTCGGTGAGAGTTGTTTCAGAATACAAAGATACAAAAAATTGAAAGCTATTCACAACGATAATACTCCGCACTGCACGGCCCTTTGTGTTGTTTCAGAATACAAAGATACAAAAAATTGAAAGCTATTCACAACTATGTCCGACAATAGCACATTGGTTGTTAAGTTGTTTCAGAATACAAAGATACAAAAAATTGAAAGCTATTCACAACTAATGTGGCATCGTGGGACAACTATCATGGGTTGTTTCAGAATACAAAGATACAAAAAATTGAAAGCTATTCACAACTATTTGATTATCGGTAGGTTGTTCAATTTGTTGTTTCAGAATACAAAGATACAAATTTTTGAAACCAATTCACAACCTGGTATCACCAAATTCCAAAATCTTCAAACCACAAAACCTCCACTAACTTCATATATAAAACAATAAAAAATATTATACGTTAACCAATAATATTTCCAATCGCACAATATAGAAACGGCATATACATAAATAACAAACTTAATCTTTCCCAAAGACCTTCATAAGTAAAAATTGTTCCTTGAAATTTCTCCTTATCACCCATGATAAAAAAGGAAAAGAACATTACTGCTAACACAAACGCAAGAATACAGAAAATACCCTTTATAACATCACTTCCTTTAAAAGCACTTATCCCCTGTAATAAAGGAAAAAACATCAATGCCATAAAGCCAAATGCAGAACCCGCACCATGAATTTTTGATGCAAAAGTCACTTTATCTTTTGATTCATTAACGCTAAACAAACCAGACAAAACTCCTGCTCCTACTGCAAAAGTAGCAATCGAGATAAATGTAAATACTGCTAATACACTTGAAACAGCATTTACATCTTTGTAAAACAAAAATGAAGCTCCCAACAAAAAAACACCTAACCACACAAGCCAAATATTATAAATCTTTCTTACCGGACTTTCAGGGCTTCCCAAAACACTCATTACCATTGTCTTGCTATTATATCCTTTATAAAAATGCTTCAATATCCATGGAAGTAAAAACTCGCCAATTATTGTTATCAATAAAAGCATGTTAAATAGTTTACTATCAATTATTCCATTCATTTTTAGTTTCCATTTCTCTCACGAATATTCAAATTTTCTGTTCCCTATAAAATTAATTTATTGGGATTTACCAAATCGCCAAACAACGATTTGGTAAACCATCTATACAATACCATACTTCATTGTCCATTACAATAATTGCATCGCTCCCGCTTATTCTCATCAATTCTGCAACTATTATATTGTGATATTATGCTTACTCTTAGGCTGTCTGTTCACTTTTCTTTGCGTGATACGCTTCACGTCTCATAGCCAGTGTTTTTTCATATCTTACTTTTGCAATAGGATCTCCGCTTAATGCATCGTCACGCATTTTCCGGTAACTCTTTACTGTAGCTCTTACCTGATACTGTTTACGCTCTGCAAGCTGGCTCTGTGCTTCCTGATCTCCGGCTTCTGCCCTAGCCTTCAAAGCATCTAACTGCTCCTTTCTCCTTGCAGTATGCCGTCTGTTGTATTCCGCATTTTTCTCTTCTAAATATTTCGCATATTCAGGGTCATTTTCTGCTCTCTGCTTACGCTTTTCTGCTGATTTCCTAGAACGCTCCCTAGCAATAGCCCTACGCTCCTCTAGCTCTCTGATAGCTTCCTGATTGCCTTTTTCTGCCTGCTCCTTTAATTCTGCCAAAGCAATTTTTTTCTTCCTTGTAGCACGCTCCTGACGCTTCTTGTTGTTTCAGACTACAAAGATACAAATTTTTGAAACCAATTCACAACTTCGTTTTAAATTCTTGTACTTTTCGTTTTGTTGTTTCAGACTACAAAGATACAAAAAATTGAAAGCTATTCACAACTTGAAAATCGGTGTATAAACTTTTGATAATAGAAAAAATAAACACATTCAATATAACTGCCGGCTTAGCTAATAAACTAACTATAATGAGATAAGCGAAAATCTTGCCCCAGAGCTATAAATCACTTATAATAAATACTTTTTTTAACAAAGATAATATTTTTTCGTTGACAGACAATGCCTCGGTAAAAATGACTATGGTGTCTATTGCTGTGAGCAGCAGCCTATCGGCTATTAAGTATCTCAATTACTTTATAGGCAGCTTTTTTTCGCGAAAAACATTCTCTTTGCTCTGCCTCCATTGTATTTTTTACATAATGGTCTATTTGCCACTCGTTATACTTTTGTAGTATAAAAGATTCTATCTCATCTATATCAGAACTAACCAACCCGCATTTGATATTTTTAGCAGTTGCCGATAGCTCATCTTGGTTGTTTGGGGTAATTAGTATAGGACGTCCGGCGCCGATGTACTCAAAAAACTTGGTAGTCATAACTCCGTTGTAGCCAACTATATCGGGATTATGGCTAAAAATCAAGAGTATCGAACTCTCATTCATCTTTTTTACCAAATCATATTCTAATACAAATTTTTCATACGTCATAATATCTTCTATGCCAAATTCCTTAGCTGTTTTTTTGATGTTTTTTGCCGAATTTACGTCGGTAAACCATCTGACTTTTATGTTGTTTAAATCTGCTTTATTCCCATCAACTATATTTTTTAGAGCATTAAATAGTATAATAGGGTATCTTAGATTGTTATCGGTAAGTTCGCCAAAATAGGATATATCGAAGGTATCACTTACTATTTTTTGAGATGCAAACATATTTTCGTCAAAACCATTGTACACTGTATAAGTATTGGGATTGTAGCTTTTCAGAAAATCGGTATGCCATTTAGATACCGTAAAAACAGCTTTTGCCATTCTTACAGCTTCATTTCTTCTTTTTATATTAATATATTTAAATCTTTTTGTCAGCCAACTCCCCATTGCTCCCGGCAGACGATGAATAAATATATTATTGCTATTTCGGGGAGTTTGTTCGACAATATCGCGTAAATCGACATAAAGAGGCAATTGCCATTGTTGAGCAATCATATAAGCTGTTGTAAGCGGAAAAGAGTGAAACGTAGATGAGCAAAAAACGGCATCAAAAGAGAGTTTTTTTATCTTTTTCGAAATATGTTTAAAAAAAATCCTTCCTTTGTGGTCGTATATGAGATTCAATACGGTTTTCGACAACCATTCTATCTTATATCCCAGAGGAGTTTTGGCTTTGATATAATCAAATGTTATAATATTTACCTTTGGAGAAAATAGCTGTTTACAATCGGATTTCTCTGTAATTAATGTTATTTGGTTACCTCTGTCAGCCAAATATTTGCACAAATATCTCACACGAGGAATGTATCCGGGTGGATTGGGTTTGTCGCATAAGAATAACAGATTCATAATACCATACTATATTATTAGTCTCTCTTCTATGGCTTTTTCTAACTCGCTTGGTGGTATTCTTTGAGAGATATTACCCCTTGACACAAGCGATATACTGCCTGTCTCTTCCGAAAGCACTATTACTATAGCATCGGTACGCTCGCTTATACCTATTGCCGCTCTATGTCTTAGACCAAGATGTTTTGGTATCTCGAGATTACGCGATAGAGGCAATATGGAGCCGGCTGATACTATCTTGTTTTTGTCGATAATAACTGCTCCGTCGTGAAGAGGCGAGTTTTTGAAAAAAATATTTTCTATCAGCCGAGTATTTATTTTTGCATTTATTACCTCTCCCGTATCTATATACTCTTGGAGGTTGCTTGATTGTGCTATCACTATCAAAGCTCCTACCTTTCCCTTTGCCATATCGCGACAGGCATCGGCTATCGGAGCAAGCGACAACGACAACGAAGGGCTTTTTTTCCGCAAATGTATTTTTTCCAAAAATTTGACAAAGTACCTCCAATTGTGTCGTGAACCTATACGAGAAAAAAACTGTCGTATTTCGGTCTGGAAAATCACTATTATCGCTATCGCTCCAACATTAAATATGCCATCGAAAATAGCTCCGAGAAGTTCCATTTTGAAGACCCGTGTTACCAAAAACCATATTAAGACCAATACGATTAAGCCTATAAATATGTTTTTCACACCCGTACCGCGAGTCCACACATAACACATATACATTAGAATAGCTACAAGTATTATGTCTATTGCATCTTTTATCTGGAAGGTAATACCCATGTTTTAGTATAAAATTATTATTTTATCGGTTACAAAATTACAAAAAGTTAATCACATTTTTTGCCAAAAAAGATGTAATTTTGTAGTTTATTAAATCAATTCAATTTATAATTGTTTTTAGTTTTATGATAAATAAAAAATTTTCAAGAGAGTTTAAAATAGGATTAACCTTCATTGTTGCCATAATTATATTGTTTTTTGGCTTAAATTTCCTGAAGGGTATCAATATACTGACTTCCACCAAAACATATTTTGCCGTTTATAAAGATGTCGACGGCTTGGTGGTCTCCAATTCGGTTAATATCAAAGGATATAAAGTAGGACAGGTAAAAAAGATAAAATACAATTTTAACAGCGAACAACCATTTATAGTAGAATTAGCTATTAATAAGGATATTAAGTTGCCTCAAGGTACTGTTTTCTTACTTGGAGACGATGGGCTTATTGGCGGCAAATTAATTGATATACAACTTGGTAGTGGCAGTTCATATATTAATTCGGGAGATACTGTGGCTACAGATGTCGAGAATACTCTCGTTACTCAAATAGGTGAGTATTTGCCACACGTATCGAATCTTATCAACAATCTGGAGGCTGTAAGTCACAATCTAAATATATTGATTACGGACAAAAATCTTGTACAGGGCATAAGCTCGTTTGGTTCTGTAATGAACAACCTTAATCAAACTCTAAACCAGCTCAGGGTAAGCACTGCCTCATTGCCTTCTACTATGAACAAACTGAACAGTATCGCTACCAACCTTGATACAAAGGTAAACCAGCTCGATATAAAAGCTCTTATGGCACAACTGAATACAACTTTGTCTAACGTGGAAAAATTTACGCAAAAACTTAACAATCAACAATCCTCTTTGGGACTTTTGCTAAACGACAGAGAATTATACGATAATCTCAACCTAACCATACAAAACGCTAATAATCTGATGGTTGACCTAAAAGCAAATCCTAAGAGATATGTTAATATTTCTGTGTTTGGAAGTAAGAAATAGTTAAAAATTCGATGCTCTTATTTAGAATGATTATAAATAAGAAAAATGTTGTAAAAAATTACTTTACCTTACATAAGTGTATTTTGCGAGAAAAACGATTTTTTTCAAACAATCTATAAGACATTAGTTTTTAAAATATTACTTTTCATACTAAATATAAATATTTGATTATAAAATAACAGTTGCAAAATACTGATTCGCAACAATTTAATTTTGTTAAAAAATACTCAAAAAAAATGTCCGTTTTGTGGATATTTTTTTTTTTTTCAATTTTGCATTACGAAATTATATAGAGATGCAAACTATATAAATTTCAAATAAACAAACGATTAGATAAATGATTGAGAAGAGTATGTGTAGTGTGATAGACTTATGGAATGAGTGCCTTAGTATAATTAAAAATCGTATATCGGAGAGTGTATTTGTAACTTGGTTCAAACCGATTATTCCTTTGAATTACGATAAAAAAGAGATTATACTACAAGTACCCACTATGTTTTTCTATGAGTATATCGAAGAAAAATATTCAGACCTGATTAGAGCCGCATTAAATACTGTAACCGGAGAGGATACCGTATTGCTTTACCGTGTGCTTATGGATAGAGATATTAACACTCCACACAGCGACGTACCTGCCATATCGCATAAACCTCAACTGCCTGCTCGACAACAGAAAGTATTCTCGCCTTTTGAAAATACAGTTAATGTAAATTTCGATTCACAACTAAACGAAACTTACACTTTCGATAGCTTTGTCGAAGGCAACAGCAACAAACTTGTGCGTAGTGCAGGTTTGAATATAGCTCAAAATCCAGGGAAAACCGTATTTAATCCTCTTTTTATCTTTGGCAATTCGGGAGTGGGCAAAACACACATATCCAATGCTATAGGCATAGAAACCAAGAAACAAAACCCTCACAAACGTATACTTTATGTATCGGCAAATCTTTTTCAAATTCAATATACGGATGCCGTCAGGACAAACAATCAGAACGATTTTTTGAACTTCTATCAAAGTCTTGATATGTTGATAATCGACGACATACACGAGTTTATGTCAAAACCCGGCACTCAAAACACGTTTTTCAATATATTCAACCACTTACATCGCCTCGGCAAGCAAATAATATTGACCTGCGATAGACAACCGTTGGAGTTGAAAGGTATGGAAGAGCGTCTGCTTACTCGCTTTCGCTGGGGGCTTACTGCCGAAATAACAAAACCGGATATAGAACTTAGAAATAACATATTAAGATATAAAATAAAGAATAACAATCTACTCATATCCGAAGATGTTATCAGTTTCATTGCCGACAATGTTACGGAAAACATAAGAGATTTGGAAGGTGTATTGATTTCGCTCTTAGCACATTCTACCATAAACAACGAAGAGATAAGCGTAGAGTTGGCAAAAAAGATAATTAACCTAACCCCAAAGGAAAAAAAGAAAATCAATATAGAATATATATGTGATTTGGTGTGCGAACATTACTCTGTTTCGCAAGACGACCTATGCTCCAAAAGTCGCAAAGCAATAGTGGCTCAGCCTCGTCAGGTAGCTATGTACCTTGCCCGTAAGCACACATCGTATTCGCTCGATACAATTGCCAATACAATAGGCAATCGTACCCACGCCACAGTGATACACTCTTGCAAGCTTATCGAAAGCCTTATCAAACAAGACAAACTTTTGAAAAATGACATTCAGATGTTGGAAGCAAGAATAAAATAATATTTTTCTTGCAAAAGTAAATTATTTTGTATATTTTTGCTTTAAAATTGAAGTATAATAAGAAGAGATAGGGCAAAAATATAAAATTATGATTTATAGGTTTTTATTATTGTCAGATGAGATAGAAAATTTTGAAAGAATAATAGAAATAGATTCTGAAGCTACTTTTTTGGAGTTTCGCGAGGCTATTCTAAAATCGGTCGGATACAGCGATACCGAATTGACATCTTTCTATATTTGTTCGTACGATTGGGAGCGAGAGCAAGAGATTTTGTTTATAGAGATGGATAGTGATTCGTCGGTGGATACGTACCTTATGGATAATACCAAACTCGACGATTTCTTAGAAGACGAAGGACAGCGACTTATGTTTGTATTCGATATGCTTACCGACAGGGCGTTTTTTATAGAACTCAAAGAGGTAATTGTGGGCAAAAGCCTTGATACACCCAAATGTGTGGTAGCAAAAGGTAATCCGCCTGTGCAGTCGATACAGTTTGATGAAATATTAGATGATGTGGAAAAAAAAGGGAATAACTTAAATATATTCGACGACGATTTATACGGCGACAATCTGTACAACGAAGATGAGTTTGACCCCGACGGATTTTCGGATTTAACTTTTGATGAACGTTAAGAACAAATAAATATTATTAATTAAGATAAGAATATAAACTAAATTATATAAACATCCGGCACTGCTTGAGATTGGAAAATTCTACAATAAATACACTAAACCGAGTAGGTTGAAGCGCTAATGGCGGGCTGCACCTGAAAAAGGCATCTTTATAGACGGCAGATTACAAAGGTTCTTCAAACACTCAAATCCTGTCTTTCAGGAATTTTTCTCAACAAATAGCAGTGCCTTTTTTTGTAATCTTTTTACATAGCGTCCAACACTGCTACAGCCACCATATTTACAATACTTCGTACGGAGCTTTCCACATCCAAGATATGCACAGGCTTATTAAGTCCCATCTGTATGGGACCTATTACCTCCGCCACACCCATTTCCAGCATCATTTTCTGAGTTATATTTGCAGAGTTTAGGTTGGGAAATATCAGCGTGTTCACATTTTTGCCGTTCAGTTTTGTGAAAGGGAATTTCTTATCACGCAATTCACGGTTGAGTGCGAAGTTTATCTGCATTTCGCCATCTATGACCATATCGGGATATTGCTCGTGTAGTCTTTTTACTACCGAATGCATCTTTGCAGGACTTCCCTCTTTATCCGCACCAAAATTGGAATAGGATAAAAGAGCCATTACAGGTTCGTGAGCAAATGATTTTACTGTGTCATAAGTCAGTTTTGCCACATCAAAAAGAGTTTCGGGTGATGGATAGCGATTAAATAAGGTATCTGCTAAGAAGAATGTCCCTTTTTTAGTGCTCATAATATGCATAGCCCCTATGTTATTGAGTCCCTCACGCATACCTATCACGGTTTTGGCAGCACGTACGGAGTCTTCATATTTTGTAATAACGCCTGTGATAAGGGCATCGGCTTCTCCTGTCTCTACCATCATCATACCAAAATAGTTTCGCTCATACATTTTTTCATAAGCCTCCTCAAAGGTCATACCTTCGCGACTACGTTTTTGCGACAGTAGTCGAGCATAGCGAGTACGCCGTTCCTCTTCGTGGTCTTGACGAAGATTTACTATCTCTATTCCTTTGAGGTTTATACCATTGTCGGCGGCTAAATTGGCTAATTTTTCTTTGTTGCCCAACAAAACGGGCTGACAAATACCTTCGGCGAGTGCCACCTCTGCAGCTCTTAGCATATTCAGATGCAACGATTCGGAAAAGACCACACGCTTGGGATGTTGACGTGCAGTATCGTAAAAATGACGGAGCATCTTGTTGTCGTACCCCATTAGACTACGAAGATAGTCGTCGTACTCTTCCCAATCTTCAATCACTTTCCCTGCCACACCCGACTTAATGGCTGCTTTGGCTACTGCCGGTGCCACGATGGTAAGTAGACGCGGGTCGAGTGGTTTGGGTACGATATAGTCGCGTCCGAAACTTAATTTTTTCATACTATAAGCCGAATTAACCACGTCAGGTACGGTCTTTTGGGTAAGTTCGGCAATGGCACGAACAGCAGCGACTTTCATATCTTCGTTGATGCAACTTGCACGTACGTCGAGAGCACCCCGAAAAATATAGGGAAAACCAAGCACGTTGTTAATCTGGTTTGGATGGTCGGAACGACCTGTGGCAAAAATAATGTCGGGGCGAGACTCTATAGCCTTTTCGTAAGAGATTTCGGGGTTGGGGTTTGCCAGTGCAAAAACTATAGGATTTTCGTTCATTGATTGAACCATTTCGGGCGTAAGCACATCGGCTACTGAAAGCCCCAAAAAGACATCGCTTCCTGCAACAGCTTCTGCCAGAGTATCAATATTACGGTCAGTGGCAAAAAGCTTTTTACGGTCGTTCAAATCGGTTCGTTTTTGGTTTATAACACCTTTGGAATCAACCATTACGATATTTTCCAACTTAGCTCCCAACGACATATAGAGTTGCGCACACGAATTGGCAGCTGCGCCGGCACCATTGACCACTATCTTAATATCTTCGATTTTTTTACCTATTATTTCCAATGAATTAATAAGTCCCGCAGCCGAGATAATGGCAGTTCCGTGCTGGTCGTCGTGCATAATGGGTATGTTCAACTCGGCTTTAAGTCGCTCTTCTATTTCGAAACATTCGGGTGCCTTGATGTCTTCTAAGTTGATGCCACCAAAAGTTGGAGAGATGGCTTTTACTACCTCCACAAATTTGGCGGGGTCTTTTTCGTTTACCTCAATATCGAATACATCAATACCTGCAAAAATTTTGAACAATAGCCCTTTACCCTCCATCACAGGTTTGCTTGCCTCAGCACCTATATCGCCAAGCCCAAGCACGGCAGTGCCATTGGAGATGACAGCTACAAGATTGCCTTTGGAAGTATATTCATAAGCTTTGAACGAATCTTTTTCTATCTCCAGACAAGGCTCTGCCACACCGGGCGAATAAGCCAACGACAGGTCACGCTGTGTACCTGTGGGTTTGGTTGGAACTACCTCTATTTTGCCCGGTCTCCCTTTGGAGTGATAAAGTAGGGCGTCTTCTTTGGTTACTTTAGACATAGTAATATATTGTAACGATAAATTGGTTATTAGTTAAAAAAGAATACGAAATTACCTTTTTTCTTCAAATTATGAATTAAAACAATCAATAATAGTTAATAGACTACATCAATTATTGTTTTTTAATTGTTTGGAGTGGTCAAAATCTACACAAACATTGTTCCTATCTCAAAAAATTGTTCAACAAACATAATAGGCAATCCGTAAGCCATCGTACCCAACATTTATGTCAAAATTTTATTGTCCCCAAAAACTCTTCACATTAATTGCCGATTGAAATTTTATTTGTGTAAAGTCGTCCATCCCACATAGGAAAAAGTATATCCCACATAGGACAAAGTATATCTCTTCTATGACAAAATCCGTCCCACATAGGACAAAGTCCGTACTACATAGAAATAGGTGCGGGATAAAAGCTAAAAACAACTGCTATAAATGATATTCAAAGCAGTGTTATATGAATGTATTACTCCTCTTTTTTTCTAAAACCTTCGCACAGAACATATTTTCGTTGCAGAAATATATTGTTGGCAAGGCGTAAAATAGGGCGATGCAACACGAGACATACAATTCCAAGCAGGGCAAGCAGCCATACGCCTGTCTGCCATTGACCGAAGGCGGCAAAGATATTGATTACCACCAAAGGCAGTATCATCATCGGTATCAATACTATAAAACTCTTGTAGGTGGTACCCTGAAAACTCATCGAAGTCCCTTTTGAAAGCTGCAGTCGCTTGGTATTGAACGGTGCTGCGATAAGGTAAAACGCACTATTGACACCCATATTGTAAAGCAGAGCAGCAAAATGCAAAGATACAATATCGGAGCCGAAAAAGAAATATGGAGTTGTCAATATAAAAGTGATGACAGTGAATGTATTTAGCATATAGTAATTAGCCGATATGTAAGTAAAGGAGTCGAGCTTTCGGGTCATGAGATAGTCGAAATGCTCGGCGTTCCAGTTTATTGCCATCTGCCCAAAAATGAGCATAAACGAACCTACCGAAAAGAGAGCCGCAAAAAAGAGCCAACCGTAACGCTGTGCATAAAAGTCTGAGGTGTAAAACAACAGTCCATACGCAAGAAACAGCACAGCGGTAATAAACATCGACTTGGTACGTTTGTGTCGTAATATCAGTTTGAGATTTAGGGCAATAAGTTCGCCTATACTTCCGAAGCGGTTCATAAATGAGAAATCGGCGGTAGAGTCGGTAGAAAAAGACGTTTTTTCGTTAAATTTTTCGGCATAATAATATTTTGCAAAAAACCATCTGTTTAGCCAGTAAGTACCAATCACGCCCAATAGCATTAATATTAACCCCAACGGACTGAGAGCTATAAAACCGAAAACATCTACCGAGAGGTCAAATAGCGACACGATGTCAAAATATTCGAGCCCCACCAAACCAAACAATACAACGATTACAGCCACAAATCCCCAAAGCGAGGCTCCAAACCGACGTTTGAGGAATACCACCATCAATATATCGAACCACACTATTATAAACGATGAGGCAATCAGCACAAAGGCTTGCAACAGACTAATATCACCCGCAATAGCCGAACGGAAGGCAAAGGGCGTTATCATCACCACAATAAGGTAATTGACAGGATTGAACAGAGGTTTCAACAGCAGATAGTTTACAAGTGTGTTTCGCTTTATGGGCAATATCTGATAGTAATGTAAATTGACGGTATTGAGCGATTGTATCACAAAACGCATTGCTATACCAAAGATAACAATGTATATATAGCCTCCCATAAGCGATTCCACAGGAGTGTAAGGCGTATCGACTTCGAGCAATATTGTCCTAAGCGCAAAGCCGAGTATCAAAAATACCACAAACCAATATAGCACCCCAAGTCCGAGAAATATATTGATTAGTACATTCTTGTAATAGCCCGGAGCTCTTACGGCTTTTAGCATCTGATGTTTTAGTAGATCAATAAAAATCATAACGATTCAATGGTTGATGTTTGTTATAAATTTTTGAATCTATTGATAACCTCTTCGATATCATCAGCTTTGAACACAGCGTTACCTGCTACAAGCACGTCTGCTCCTGCATTGTAGATTTTTGCAGCATTGTCGAGGTTTACTCCGCCATCGACTTCGATGAGGGCTTTTGACCCCTTACGGTCGATCATAGAGCGAAGTCTCGATATTTTAGAGTATGTGTTTTCGATAAACTTCTGCCCGCCAAAACCCGGATTGACCGACATCAGCAGCACCAAATCGACTTCGGTGATAATATCTTCGAGCAGTTCTACAGGCGTATGCGGATTGAGGGTAACGCCTGCCCTCATACCTGATTGGCGTATAGCAGATACAGAGCGGTGCAGGTGTGTGCAAGCCTCGTAATGCACATTCATCATCATTGCTCCTATTTTTTTGCACTCGTCTATGAATTTGGTTGGCTCCACTATCATCAAATGAACATCCAAAGGCTTTTTGCTTAGCTTATTGACATATTCGAGTACAGGAAACCCAAACGAAATATTGGGTACAAATACGCCGTCCATAACATCAATATGAAGCCAATCAGCTTTACTGTTGTTGATAATCTCTATATCGTGTGCCAGATTGCCAAAATCGGCACTAAGCAACGAGGGTGCAAGTAGCTTATTGTGTGTCATATTTTCTGCAATATTAAGATTGATTTTTGTTGTTTCTTACAATAAATGAGCCTACTATGGCAACTATAATACCTACAACGATATTACTCAAAAAATTGCTGCTTACAAATGAATTGGTAGTATAAGCGTTATTTAAAGCCTCCTCCATCTCCGATTCGGTTATATTGAAAGAGCCTAAAATACTGCTAAGTTTCTCCATAGAGTCAAAGGTCTTCTCTTTCAACTCCAACAAGAAATCGACATTAATCCACTTTACATACATAAATATAAAAGCAGAACATATTAGAGAGGCTGCCACAAAAAGCTGTAAAAAATAACGAAATGCCTGAGAGTATGTAAACAAATTGTCATTGATACGTTTGCGACAATCTATGCAAAAATACACTGCTACTACAGGGATAACAAGCTTCATCAAAAACTGCAAACTTGATATTACCCAAATATCAGATATGGAGAACATAAAGTGTATGATAAACAATGCTCCCAATACAAGACCGAAGTACATTGCGTGTCTAAAGCATTCAGTATTCATTAGATATCGAGGTTATGTTGAGGTTACTTAATCCAACCACTGTATTTGAACTTACAGTCACGCAATTCGGGAGATATATAGATGTATGTCTCCTTGATTTTGTTTTTTACCCAATTATCTATAATTTCTTCGCTTTTTATACCCTCAAAATAGCGTTTTATCACCTGATAATCGTCTGTAAGATTTGCTTTGTGTGCATCGAGTTTGTCTTTTACCTTTACTATTACATAGACCTCTTTGCCGAGCTGAGAGTCTATCATAGCAAAGGGTTTTGATACCTCACCCTTCTTCATATTATACACCTCACGTGCTATCTCCGAAGGCAGATTTTGGTATTCGAAACGAGCCGAAGCCGTATTGGGGTTAGACATTAGACCGCCGTTAAGTCTTGTATTTTTGTCGGTAGAAAATTGTGCCGCTGCCTGCTCAAATGTGAGATTATTATTTTTAATCACAAAAGCAATGCTATCCAATCTATTAAGAGTACTACTCTTGACATCGGTCGATATCTTAGGACGCATAAGTATATGACGGCAGTTGATTCTATCTCCTTTTTTCTCTACAAGTTGTATGATATGATAACCATAAACAGTTTCTACCACACGCGACACCTTGCCCGGCTCTTGGAGGTCGAATGCTACATTCGAAAATTCGGGTTCCATCATACCACGCCCGAAAAACCCCAATTCACCACCTTGTTTGGCAGTGCCTTCGTCTTCTGAGTAGAGACGAGCAAGCATAGTGAAATCCGCATTACCTTTATTTACACGCTCTGCTAACTCACGAAGGCGATTTTTTACAGCCTCTTTTTCGCTCTCAGTGATATGCGGGTCAAGACGTACTACCTGAACCTCAACAGTAGCCGGCAAAGTAGGTATGCTGTCTTGTTTGAGGTTTTCGTAAAATTTACGAACCTCTGATGGAGATGTTTTGTTGTTACCGATTATTTTTTGCTGAACCTCCTGTACTATCATCTGTTTTTTTATAACTTCAAACAACTCCTCACGTATCTCGTTGAGCGATTTTTTAAAGTATTCTTCGAGTTTCTCTTGCGAGCCAATCTCTGCAATATACTGATTCAGTTGCATATTTACCCTTGTCGACACCTGCCCTTCGTTAGCCACAATACTGTCGAGAGTTGCCTGATGCAAGAAAAGATGTTGTATAGCTATCTGCTCTGCTATTAAGCAATTTGCATTGGCGTCTAAGGTAGTCCCATTATATTGAGCCATCAAAGCCTGCTCCTCTACTTCAGACCTCAATATCGAATTTTCGCCTACAACCCATACTACACCGTCGATAGCTTGTCTTTGTGCTGTTGCAATTAGCGAACAGAATAGTGCCAAAATTATGGTTAATTTTCTCATTATGTGCTTATTGTTTTGTAACTTGTGTGTGTTTATTTTTTAAATTTATTATTACATTTCCTTTTTTCTTTTGAGCCTCCAGCATTTCGTTTAGATATTGCTCCAATGTAGCTTTGCTATTCTTCTCCTTCAAAAGATATTTTATCTCGTCGTAAGCCAATTCAAAAGGCATTTCGGTATTTTTAGGTTTTAGTTCAATAACCTTAAACATATATACAAATATACTGTCTCTATACTCATACATTGTGTTGGGAGCAAGATTACTTGAATTGGTTATCATCTGCTTGGGAGTGAGATAATTTATGTCCGACAACTTAACCCAATTGTCAATAAAAAAGCTATAGTTTAGAGGATGTTTCAGACTAAATTGCTCTATCTCGTCTATTGATTTTTGGTCTAATTTTCTCATAGCCTCTTTGAGCTTTTTGATATTGGGCGAGCCGTTGGCAATACTCAAAAACGCACCTTTTAATATAGGCTCCGACAAGGTGAATACAGACTTGTTGTTATTATAAAAATCCAGTATCTCCTTTTCCGAAGGATTTTTGCTTTTGTCTTCTGCCAAAACCTGTTTGTATTTGTTCAATACAAGTGTCTGACGATATGCCTCTACCTGTTTGTTTATCTGCTCATCGTTTTTGTAATAATCGTCGGCCTCAGCGTACAAAATCTCGTTGATAGCCCAGTTTTTCAGATAATTTTCGATAATGGCAATACTATCAGACGCCCCTCTCGACAATTCTACTATATTTGCTATATCTTTTTCCGTAATAGTTTTGTCAAAAGCCTTAGCTAACACATTGTCCGACAACTTAGTCTGTTTTTTTGAGCTACATCCAAGCAACAATAATACGATGATAAAAAAAGCAAATCTTTGCATCTCTTCCGAATAACAATCATTTTTTATTAAAACGGACAAAGATACTATTTTTTCCGGAAACTCCGAAAATAATTAATGTTTTTTAATTGAAAACTTACCCTTTTATACTACAAATAGGTATTATTTAGATATTCTGCCGAAAATATATTTACATCACAATATCATATTATCGAACCCTATCAAATAATGATTTAGCCACAGATAGTAGTATATAAAGGGTTATTATCCACATAGTTGCATTTAGCTGTAAAACAATCAACAAAATAATTGATGTAAAAATCAAGATATATTGCCATTTGTTTTGGTTAAAGCCGAAATTTTTGGACTTCAAAGAAAACATCGGCAGATTGGATATTAGCAGGCAACTTGTAAGAGCTACCAACGCCAATGTAATATGAGGATTTTCAGAGAAAAATTGATTGTAGGTAAATCCCATCCCAACCCAAAGAATAGCATTGGCAGGGGTGGGAAGTCCTATGAATGAATCTGTTTGGCGGTCGTCTACATTGAATTTTGCCAATCTCAATGCCGAAAAAGCAACTATCAACAACCCTATAAACGAGTATGAGCCTAACTCGTTAAGCAGCGAAACGGCTACCATTGCCGGAGCAAATCCGAAACTGATGAGATCAGCCAGCGAGTCGAGTTCTTTGCCGATTAGCGAATAGGCTTTTAGCAATCGTGCTGCAAAGCCGTCTAAAAAGTCGAATACCGCAGATATGATTACAAATATTAATGCCCATTTGTAGTCGGACTCAAACGCAGCCATTACTGCCAAACAACCCGAACAAAGGTTGCACAAAGTGATTATATTAGGGATGTTTTTTTTCATAGGTTTTACCTTACTTATTGACAATGCCTTCTGCCACATCTTTTATCTTATCTGTGGTGTCTTCTATGGGTTCGGACGAGTTACCTTTCTCTTTGACGGCACGGTTTTCGCAGGTTTTACAAAGCGATTCGGCATTAGGCTTTATTTTCGAATTATTGGCATAAGCGTCCGCCACAGAGCCTCCTTCGAATATTTCGGTTGTTCTGTCGCCTTTTAGATGCTGACAGTCTTTGTACAGGTGATATTTCTTTCCCGATTTGGTCCAATATACATAATCTTTGCCCATAAGCTCCTCTACATGTTTCGACTCTTGTGTATATTGCTCTATGGAAGGCGGATTAAAGTCGATACCCATAAAACCCGCTACAAGCAAGCCCACTACTGCTATACCTCCTAAGATACCTTTTTGTTTACCATCAAGATTTTTACTTGTAAAAATTACTATTACCAGAGGCAAAAAGGCAATGATAGCAGTAAATAAACCCAATTGAGATTGTAAGAAAAACATAAGTTTGTTCTTTTCGGAAGCGGGATCTAATCGGTTCGATTTTTTCCATAAAACAGAACCTACAATAGCAAAAGCCAAATCTACCACTATTAGTACTATTACAAGCCACATTTTGATTGGTGTGGTGTGCAATATGTGCCATATAGCAAAAAGCTGTGCGGCAATAGCCAGCAACCAAGCAACAACTGCTATCACACGAAGTTGTGTGGCCTTACCTTTGTTCTCGGCTGTAGGAGCCCAAGTTTGGTTGGTATTGGTAGATGTATCGCCTTTATTTGTACTCTCTACACGAGTGATTTTTTTTTCTGTAGCCATCTTGTGTATTATTTTGTTAAGTGAATAATTTGTTATAAACGAGATTAAATTTTTCTCAAAATTAAACATTTTTTTTTACTTCGTGTAAACTAATACCAAAAATCTGCCATTTTTTTTCTATTTTTGTACAATCTTTTTATAATAATTTATTTCGGAATATGATAGTAATAGAGATAGCAAAATTTCTTTTCCCCTGTGTAACGATAGTACTTATTGCCTATTGGCTTATCAATCGTCCTATTAGATTAGAAAAAATAAAGTTGGACGCAGAGACTTCGATGGCTAATTATGAGGTGGTAGCACCTATCAAACTAAGAGCCTATGAACGACTTGTATTATTTTTGGAGCGTACCTCACCCGATGAGATATTCAATCGCGAGATGGATGCAGACATGTCATGTTTTGAACTACAAATGAGGCTTCTGAAGGTAGTTCGTGAGGAATTTGAGCACAACGTTTCGCAACAGATTTACGTAAGTCCGCCTGCGTGGCAAGCGGTGGTTGATGCCAAAAACAATATATTGCAGTTGATAAATATCTGTGCCACTCAAGTAAATGCCAACGATAGAGCTATAAGTCTGGCACAGATTATCATAAAAACATACAATGAGCCTACACAAACACCAACTAAAAATGCCATTGTATTGCTAAAAAACGAAATAGGACGTATAATTAATTGAATATAAATAGTATTACAATGAAAAAAATATTAATCATCGGTTGTACTATTGCTCTGATTGTTGTAGCAAGTTCGTGTCAAAACAATGGTGGAGATTGCACACACGATACAAGGACAAGCGTAGGAGTCTCTTTTTTTCATTCGGTTATGGATGAGACCAAGCAAAGCCTTGTAACACAACCATTGAAAGACACTATAAGAATACAAGGCATAGGCAACGACTCTCTTATAAACGACACTTTGCCTATTACTGCTATCAGACTACCACTAAAAGCATTCGACAAAACGACAGCATTTGTCGTACAAAAAGACAAACTAAAAGCCGACACCATTACATTCTTACACGAAAATACGGAACGATTTATATCTTTTGAATGCGGAGTGATGATACTTCACGATTTAGTTGACGTACAACACACACATAATAGGATTGATTCGATAAAAGTAGCCAATAGGAAGATTGTAGATAATAAAACAGCTAATCAAGTAAAAATATATTTCAAATCAGAATGATTAATAAAACTTTTCTTGTTATTTTTTTATCCTCCATAATCTCTCTTTCTGTTGTAGCCCAAAACGATACTACTCCTATTGTTCGTGAGATTCGAAACATATATACGGGCGAGGTTTACAGAGCTTTATCTCTACACGCTGATATTTTTTCGCCTGTGATGGGAATAATTTTAAACAATAAAATAAAAACATTTGAGTTGCAAGCAGATGCCAATATTTATGATAAATTTTTCCCGACCATAGAAGCCGGTATGGGAGAGGTATCTACTACCAATAAAAACGGTCAGTATTATGAATCGTCATCTCCGTTTCTGCGTATAGGTTTCAACTACAGTCTGCTAAATAATGCTAAAAAAGACGGTACTCCCAGACTTATACGCTCGTACCCGTTTGTGGGTGTGCGTTATGGAATGGGGGTTTTCAATTATAAAATGGCAAATATTCCTTTAAATTCCGATTATTGGTCGCAAAGTGCGGTATATGACTTTGACGGGAAAAACGTATATGCCGGCTGGCTCGAAATAGTAGGCGGTATAAGAGTGGATATTTACAAAGGATTTACTATGGGTTGGAGTGTGCGAATAAAAACGGCCTTTCATTCAAAAGATAAAGCTAAACTGTGGTGGACTCCGGGTTATGGCTTTACATCAGGTAGTCAATTTGCTTTCAACTACACTATCGGATATACCTTTCGCACCAAAACCGAAAGAGCCAAAACAGCCGAAAACAAATGATACTATTGCCTATCTGCTATGCTGCCCCGATAGCATACTACTATTATCTTATCAATTTTCCTTGTCAAATAGAGATTTTTGCTTCCTATCATAAACAGACATACGCCAATCGTTGTTATATAGCCACATCTAACGGAGTCGAAGCATTGAGTATTCCGATCGAAAAAAACAAAGGTAAAACTCTGATAAAAGACATAAAAATATCCAATATAACCAACTGGCAAACAACACATTACAGAGCTATGTCGAGTGCATACAGTTCATCGCCCTTTTTTGAGTATTTTAGCGACGATATTTATGAAACATACTCAAGGCGATACGATTTTTTATTGGACTTCAATCTCGATTTGCAGGCAAGAATCATTAAACTTCTCAACTACAAAAACTTAAACATATCACTGTCGCATACATATCTATCAAATGCATACAAAGAATATCTTGATTTGCGTCAAGAGTTCTCTGCCAAAAAGCCTTTTTTAGAGATTCCGAATATTATTCAAAAACCGTATCATCAGGTCTTTTCGTACAAATATGGCTTTACACCAAATTTAAGTATATTCGATTTGCTGTTTAACATTGGTCATGAAGCACGTATTTATCTACAAATGGTATGATTACACCAAACATGTAGGTAGGAAATAATGATTGCAGTTCGATAAAATACTTTTGCACGGCTTTCTACAGACACAACAACAACGCTTATATTTAATTAACTAATCTTAACCAACATGTAATAAATTAACATCCAAACTATTACTATCAACATCAATCGCCAAATTCAAATCATTGCACTTTTTTAACCAAAATGTATCAGAAAAGAGGCTTATTAATATTTTTTTTATAATTTTGCAAATGAAAAGTAAAAAAAAATCTTCAAAAAAACGAAACAAACACCTATGCCCCACAGACGCCATTTTGACGCCATTTTAGGCAATCTTGCAAAAATACATCTTTTTTGTATCCCAAAGTCCCATTCGTTTCCTGCGGAGGCTAAAAATAGCCTTAAATCAGGTATTTCCCCCCCCCCCCCCCGCAACTCTCAAATAGTGAGTTCACATATTTAAACACAGAAAGGTTTTATAAGACTTTGCTTAAAACAGTTATACAAAACACATCGCTTATAACTGTTACCTGCATTAGTCATTTTACCGAATTTGTAGGTAAAAACCGATAAAAGTATAAACTTAAAATCGAATATATAGCATAATTCGATTCTTAATTTCTTTTTTTAAAATTCTCTTTAAGTTATCAAAAATTAAAACAAATAGTTAAATTTTATAAATCAAAAAAATGAAAACCCGAATTTTATGTTTCAAACTGTTGGTATTGTCGATATTAATTATAAGCAGTACAATCTCAATCTCTTGCACGCATTTAAAGATAACTGCTCCACAGCCAAAACACAATGACCAAAACGACACTATAATACAAAATAAACCTACTGTTATACCTATTCTATATAGTGTAACTCACAACGAATACGTTGATCCGTCAGATGGTAGTGTTGGCTATCAAGTATATACCAGAGACGGAATACTTGTAGGAGCCGGAGTAAAAATAAGCCATATGCCGGGAATAGACCCCAACAAAGAGTATATTACCAACCAATACGGGGAATTTCGTGTTAAAGCAATCGATTTACCGATAAATCAACCTATTGCCAACCGCACAGGAGCAGTTAAGATAATATGGCAAAATAATAAAACCGAACTATCTTCATCCAATACTATAGTACCAAACAGAGTAACGACACGTATAACAGTCGATCTCGTCTATCCTCGACAGAATTCGTACGCACCTTGGATAAAAAGCGATATAAACAACCATTTCGTTGTAGTCCACTACAAATACGAGCGGTGTATCGACAACGTATGGACAGATTATCCCGAAGACTATCCTACACCCAAACTCAAACCTGTAAAAATAACAACTCCATCTCAACCTCTTACCTTTGACCAAGTGGACTCTTCGGCAATGGTAGCAGATAAATGGCAAGCTATGGGACAGGGTGAATTCGCCAAAAGTAAAGCAGTACTTATTCGTCGCCCTGTGGTATTGACAGCAGCGGAAAAAATAGGCAACCCCGTTGATAACAATTGGCAGAACCTCAACAGCAACTTGACCGAACTAAAAACAATAGAGTGGAACGGACGTGCCAACTATTTTTCGGCATACGGTTTCAAAAATTTTTACGGCGAAACACCTCTTATGGACGCAGTAATACATATACCCGAAATATATCCGAACTTCGAGATAAAAGATGTAAAAATACATCTTGCCGAAGGTATCAGCGAACTATGGGGTAAAATATCAATACAAAATAATCCGATATATCTTAGCTATACTAAACCAGTAGCTCCCGAAAACAAATGGGAAATAACAAAAATAATGCCTTCCGAACTACTCGGCGAACGTTTTAAGGACAACAGTAGCGTATCACAAGTAAACCTCAGAATAACAATGACAAAAGCAGAGCCAAACAATTCGATGGGTTCTACAAATGTCGATAAAAGATATAAGGGTGCCGACGCCGAAAGCTTGAACTTCCAGCTTGGTTCAGCATACTCCGATAATGCTATATTCACATCTTTGTGGATTAGTGACAGATATGGTAAAATAACACAAGAGGTAGAGGACCATAGAATAGCAGTCTATGCCTATTCAGCTTACCGTACAGTGCCTCTATATTTTTTGAGAAAAAGAGGGATAGGAGCTTTTACATCTTATTTGTTAGAACAGATATTTAACCCCAGCAATATAATAAATGTACCCCAAAATTAAAATATAATAGGTATCGCCAAAATTTATATTATATTCTCAACCCAATCTCAATATTACATAAATAGAGATAGAGATAAAAATTACTTTAATAATAACAGAATATAAAAAATGAAAAAACGCATATTTCTGATAGCAGTTTACATATTAATGTTAACATCTCAATTGTTGGCAGTAGAGCCTTTATCAGACCAAACTATCAACTACAAAAAAGTGTGGGAATTTGGTTTGGGTAGCACTCTAGTCAATTGGAGCCGAGTGTCTTTTATAGGCTTACAACAATCAAGCAATCAGATGTTGTACAACCTTAGAGTAAATCATCTGATGGGAGGAGTTAATATTTATGTAGCCAGAGAACTTAATCAATCATTTTACCTATATCTACAAGGCAATTTCGGATTAGACAAAAACGACGAAATAGTAACTGATTATAGATATAGCAGTTTATATCAGGGTGGACTTGGGTTACAATGGCGATTAAACCCACTATTCAAATCGGAATATGTAGAGCCGTATTTGTGCTTAGGGCTAAATATGTTGCACAAAAACTTTCGGTCGGTTACCTCCGGTATTTTTAGAAACGACACAACGGGAAAATCTACCTGGGAAGCCCTTGATATATGGAATCCTAATGGAACAGTAAAAGATAAAAATACTTTTGGTAATCTATCTATTGGTATAGGAATGAATGCTTGGCTAAACAATCATTGGGGTGTTGGACTACAAGGGGAGTATATGATGCCGATAGAAAAAGGGTTACCGCGTTTTGCTCAATTTACACTACGTATGATGTACCGTATAGGTGGCAAAGATAAACTTCCCAAACCTATTGTTAAATACGAAACAATAGAAAAAATTGTAGAGGTCGAAAAAATTGTAGAAATACCATTAGAGACCGAAAAAATCGTAGAAAAACCGATAGAAGTCGAAAAGATTGTAGAAAAAGAGAGATTTGCGTATATATACGATATGTTCGACAATATAAACTTTGAATTTGACAAATATACTCTTACAGCCGAATCGGAAATAATATTGGATAAGGTTGCCGAAATATTAAAACATTTAGAAGGGCAACGCTTCCTTATAACAGGACACACCGACGCTCGTGGTAGTGAAGCCTACAATAAAACATTGTCGAGCAATAGAGCAAAAGCAGTAATGGAAGCACTCGAAAAGAGAGGTATTTCGGTGGATATGCTCAAGTCGAGAGGTGTGGGCAAGAGTTCGGTAGCAATGTCGGCAAGTGAGCCGGATGTTGTAAGGAAAGGCGATAGAAAAGTAACAATAGAGCGTATATTAAATATAGAATATTGGAACAAGCTACCCAAGATGAATTGATTTTAATATAAATGAATAATTGCTTTATTTCAGAAGGGTATTGTAGGTGTAACTTCCAATACCCTTTGTTACGAATAGCACAATTTTCATAATCTGTAAAATTACAGCACACACAGACATCTCTCTTTCTAATTAATTTACAGTTCTTTACAAGAAAACCTCCATTAAAATGGAGGTTTCGCTGATAAAATATTATCTCATATTAACTACATTTACTATATCCACACGAGGTGCATTTGTAGCAGCCATCTGAGGCTTCGATAGAACTTTCGCCACAGTTTGGACACTTCATACCCTCTACCACTCCTTCGAGATATTTGCGTAAAGCCCTTTCAACCCCCGCCTTCCAAGTATTGATGGTATCGCTGTCGAATTGCAATCCATTTACCAGTTTTATAACCTGATCGATGGGCATTCCATAACGCAATACTCCCGAAAGCAGTTTTGCGTAATTCCAAAACTCTTTGTTGAACTTGTAAGAAAGTCCTTCGATAGTAGTTTTGTAGCCGTGACGGTTTATAAACTGGAAGTCGTAACGTTTGGTGCCGTCTTCAAACTCCTCTTTGATGATTTTACCCTTTTCTAACCATTTAGGGAGCAATATACCATCTTCGTCGTCGGCTAATCCGGTAAAAATCTCATAAGGTCGGTTATCTTTTAGCCCTACAAAAGCGATCCATTTCTCTTTTTGGTTCTGAAAACGTACTATCTCACAATCAAGCACTTTAGGTCTTTTAACTATTTCACTTATTGGAAAACATACGAAATCTTTATCATTTTGCTGTCCCTTGTTGTCTGCTTTTTTATTGCTCTTTTGTACATCTTCCAAAACATTGCCTCGAGAACCGGCACGATATATGGTAACACCTTTACAGCCGGCCTTCCAAGCCTCTTTATAAAGTTTATCCACAAGTTCTTCGGTGGCTGTTTCGGGTAGGTTTACCGTTACCGAAATAGAGTGGTCGACCCATTTCTGTATTCTGCCCTGAAGACGTACCTTATTGAGCCAATCGACATCATTCGAAGTAGCACCGTAATAGGGCGATTTTTTTATCAACTCGCTGAGTTCTTTTTCGCTGTAACGTTTGGTAACATCATATCCGTTCACTATCATCCACTCTACAAATTTGTGGTGGAATACGGTGAATTTTTCCCAACTATCACCCTGAGCATCGACCTCATCTATAGTAACGCTCTTGTCGTTGGGGTTCACTTTACGTTTGCGAGTATATACGCACAAGAAAACAGGCTCTATGCCCGATGTGGTCTGTGTCATTATACTTGTGGTACCGGTAGGTGCTACCGTGAGACAAGCTATATTGCGACGACCGTATTTTTTCATATCCTCATACATTTGAGGGTCTGCCTCTTTTAGTCTGGCTATAAAAGGGTTTCGCTCTTCTCTTTTGGCATCAAACACCTTGAAAGCTCCACGCTCTTTTGCCAAAATCACCGAAGAGCGGTATGCTTCTACTGCAAGCACCTTTTGTACTTCTTCTGCAAAATCTATAGCCTCATCAGATGCATAACGCATTCCCATAGCTGCTATCATATCTCCTTCGGCAGTAATACCTACTCCCGTACGACGTCCGTTGATACATTTATCTTTTATTTTCTCCCAAAGTTCGTACTCTGTACGTTTTACGATTGCATCTTCGGGGTCGCTTTTGATTTTTTCGAGAATACGGTCTATCTTTTCTATCTCCAAATCTATTATATCGTCCATAATACGCTGAGCATAACGGACATGTTTGCGAAACAGATCGAAGTTAAATTTAGCCATAGCCGTAAACGGATTTTCCACATAGGAATACAGATTGATAGCCAAAAGGCGACAACTGTCATAAGGGCATAGCGGTATCTCACCACACGGATTTGTCGATACGGTCTTATATCCAAGGTCGGCATAACAATCGGGCACCGACTCTCTGATTATTGTACCCCAAAACAATACTCCGGGTTCGGCAGAAGCCCAAGCATTATGAATGATTTTGTTCCAAAGCTTTTTGGCATCGACCTGTATAGAAAATGTTGGGATAGCCGAATCTATTGGGTATTGCTGAATGTACGGCTTACCACTTTCGACACAATGCATAAACTCATCGTCTATTTTGACCGAGATATTGGCTGCCGTTATTTTGTTTTGTTCGAGTTTGGCATCGATAAACTTTTCGGAATCGGGGTGTTTTATTGATATGGATAACATTAAAGCCCCACGTCTGCCACCCTGTGCCACCTCTCGTGTAGAGTTGGAGTAACGCTCCATAAATGGCACTATACCGGTGGACGTAAGTGCGGAGTTGTTTACAGGCGAACCTTCGGGGCGAATTTGCGAGAGGTCGTGCCCTACTCCACCACGACGTTTCATAAGCTGTACCTGCTCTTCGTCGAGCTTTATGATAGCTCCGTACGAATCAGAATCGCCATCTATACCAATCACAAAACAGTTGGACAAAGACGACACCTGAAAACTATTGCCTATACCTGTCATAGGACCACCCTGTGGCACTATATACTTAAACCTGTCGAATAGGTTGAAGAGCTCCTGTTCGGACATAGGGTTTTCATACTTATTCTCTATACGAGCTATCTCTTTTGCCATACGGCGATGCATATCTTCGGGAGACCTCTCGTAGAGGTTGCCGGCGGAGTCTTTCAAAGCATATTTGTTAAGCCACACTTGAGTTGCAAGGTCGTCGCCTGAGAAATATTGTGAAGTAGCTTCTTTGGCTTCTTGTTCGGAATATATCATTAAATCCATATTTGATGACTGATTGTTTTATTATATTTTTTAGAATATTTTTCGATGCACAAAGGTATATTATTTTTCTTAAATTTACACACTCTATTCCGCACATGCGAAGTTAAAATTTCTTAAACACAACACTATACTTATGTACATCAACACTTTAACCCAATACTACTTTAACATAAATTATACTAAAATATTTATTTAACGTTTTTATAAAATTTAAATTTATATACAATCGCAAGTTTGTTGACAATTGTTTTTTTATTACATTCAATTAGTTTATTATAGTCCGAATCACTGCTTTTTATTGTCGAATTTTATGTTCATTATTTTTTATGGCTGTATAGAAAAAACCCATATTATTCTCCTATATATATTTGCATATTTATATTACCTTTGCATTTTTATTAAAAAATTAAAATTTATATGAAAAATCTCTTACAAACAACATTATTACTAATTACAACATTCACATTTACAACAATTAAGGGACAACAAATCCCTTTTGTAACAGTATGGGATACCAATAAGCCGGGGTCTAATTCTAATACCCAAATTGCGCTTAATGTATCCGGTACCAATTTTTCGATAGAGTGGGAAGAGGTGGCAAATCCCTCTAACAGCGGTTCAGCAACAGCTACAAGTTCGCCTTATGTGCTAAATGTTGCTTCGCCCGGTATCTATCGTGTAAAAGTTATGGCAGGTACGGGTTCGCTTACAGCAATAGGTCATGTAGGATACGATGTGCATAGACTTATCGGTATAGAGCAATGGGGTAACAACGAATGGACAAACTTAAATTATGCTTTTGCCGGTGCCGTGAATATGGATATAACTGCTACCGACGTTCCTAATTTGAGTAGAGTAAAAGACCTTAGTTATATGTTTAGAGATTGTTATTTGTTACAATACAATTCCTCTATTAATACTTGGGATGTATCCACTATAGAGAATATGGTAGGTATGTTTCAGTCAACACGTGTTTTCAATCAGGATTTAAACAATTGGAACACGCATAATGTAACCAACATGCAACAAATGTTTTATAATAGTCAAGTTTTTAATGGAAGGGTAGATGGCTGGAATACCGGTAAGGTAGAAAATATGAGTTATATGTTTCATGGAAACAAAGCCTTCAATCAGAATATGAACTCTTGGAATACCGGTAGCGTTACCAATATGACAGGAATGTTTAAAGAGGCGACCGCTTTTAATGGCGAAATAAGCAACTGGGATGTACGTAATGTAACCAATATGCAACAAATGTTTTATAATGCGACTGAATTTAATCGACCGATAGGCAACTGGAATCCTCAGAATGTAACTACCATGCACCAAATGTTTATGAATGCCAAAAAATTTAATCAGGACTTAACAAACTGGGATACCGGTAAGGTAACAGATATGAGTTATATGTTTTACCAAGCCGAAGCTTTCAACGGACGTGTAGATAATTGGCAGACCGGTAAGGTAGAAAATATGNCCGGTAAGGTAACAGATATGAGTTATATGTTTTACCAAGCCGAAGCTTTCAACGGACGTGTAGATAATTGGCAGACCGGTAAGGTAGAAAATATGAGTTATATGTTTCATGGAAACAAAGCCTTCAATCAGAATATGAACTCATGGAATACCGGTAGCGTTACCAATATGACAGGAATGTTTAAAGAGGCGACCGCTTTTAATGGCGAAATAGGCAACTGGGATGTACGTAATGTAACCAATATGCAACAAATGTTTTATAATGCGGCTGAATTTAACCGACCGATAGGCAACTGGAATCCTCAGAATGTAACTACCATGTACCAAATGTTTGTGAATGCAAAAAAATTTAATCAGGACTTAATCAACTGGAATACCGGTAAGGTAACAGATATGAGTTATATGTTTTACCAAGCCGAAGCTTTCAACGGACGTGTAGATAATTGGCAGACCGGTAAGGTAGAAAATATGNCCGGTAAGGTAACAGATATGAGTTATATGTTTTACCAAGCCGAAGCTTTCAACGGACGTGTAGATAATTGGCAGACCGGTAAGGTAGAAAATATGAGTCATATGTTTTATAATGCCAAATCATTCAATCAAAATTTGAATTCTTGGAATACAAGTAAAGTAAAAGATATGACCAGAATGTTTTTGGGAGCTAATGCTTTTAATGGAGATATAGGTAACTGGAATGTAGAGAGTGTTACTACAATGAATGGTATGTTTTGGGATGCATTTGCTTTTAATAGACCTATCGGTAATTGGGTGCCAAGAAATGTCAAAGATATGTCTTGGATGTTTGTTAGAGCCAAAGTATTCAATCAGGATTTGACCAATTGGAATACAAGNACGAATATGAATGGTATGTTTTACGAAGCTACTGCTTTCAATGGTAGTGTCGAAAATTGGCAGACTGGTAATGTAACTAATATGAACCAAATGTTTTTTAAAGCTAAAGCGTTTAATCAGAATATGAACAATTGGAATACAAGTAAAGTTACTGATATGTCCAAAATGTTTTATGAAGCTAATGCTTTTAACGGAGATATAGGTAACTGGAATGTAGAGAGTGTTACTACAATGAATGGTATGTTTTGGGATGCTTTTGATTTTAATAAACCTATCGGTAATTGGGTGCCAAGAAATGTCAAAGATATGTCTTGGATGTTTGTTAGAGCCAAAGTATTCAATCAGGATTTGACCAATTGGAATACAAGNTACGAATATGAATGGTATGTTTTACGAAGCTACTGCTTTCAATGGTAGTGTCGAAAATTGGCAGACTGGTAATGTAACTAATATGAACCAAATGTTTTTCAAAGCTAAAGCGTTTAATCAGAATATGAACAATTGGAATACAAGTAAAGTTACTGATATGTCCAAAATGTTTTATGAAGCTAATGCTTTTAATGGAGATATAGGTAACTGGAATGTAGAGAGTGTTACGAATATGAATGGTATGTTTTGGGATGCTTTTGATTTTAATAGACATATCGGTAATTGGGAGCCAAGAAGTGTCAAAGATATGTCTTGGATGTTTGTTAGAGCCAAAGTATTCAATCAGGATTTGACCAATTGGGACACAAGTAGTGTTACGAATATGAATGGTATGTTTTACGAAGCTACTGCTTTCAATGGTAGTGTCGAAAATTGGCAGACTGGTAATGTAACTAATATGAANTTACGAATATGAATGGTATGTTTTACGAAGCTACTGCTTTCAATGGTAGTGTCGAAAATTGGCAGACTGGTAATGTAACTAATATGAACCAAATGTTTATAAGGGCTTCCAGCTTCAACCAAGATGTAGGTAGATGGAATACCGAAAATGTTGCTGATATGCAAAATATGTTATATCATGCAAGTGCTTTTAATCAGTATCTTGGTTCTTGGAATTTGAAATCCGTGGAGAAATTTAGCAACATGCTCTCTTACAGTGGCATGGATTGTGCCAATTACTCTGCTACACTTATAGGCTGGGCTAATAATGTTAATACACCTGATAGCATTTCTATAGGAGTTCACGACAGACACTACAATCGTGATGCCGTGGAAGCCCGTGATAAACTTGTAGATCTTAAAGGTTGGGAAATAAATGGAGACAGATATGTAACAGCATGTGGTGGTCTTAATAATATTTGGATAGGAACAAATTCTACAAATTGGGGTGATCCCGGTAACTGGTTAGGCAATCAGACACCTCCGTCAGCCGTAGATGCCGATATAGAATTTGCAACAGTCGAAAATAATAATGGAGTTGCCGCACAAAATAATCTTAAATTGGATTATAACAGACATGTGGGTAAATTTGCGAATAGTACGGATAAGGCTCTGATTATTCCCGCAGGTATGTCTCTTACTGTAAATGGTACTCTATCGGGCAGCGAAACACCCGAAAAAGTGAATAATATTCAGATATTGGCATCGGACAAGAAACCTAATGGTGCTTTGATACTTGCAGGGCAACCTGCGGATACGCCTGTCTACGGAATAGTTCAGATGTATTCAAGAGCATACAAAGGTAATGAAAGGACATGGACAGATAATATAAATGGAAGCCCGACAAACGGTAAGACTTTCAAATCAAGCTATCGTTGGCAACATTTTGGTATTCCGGTAGAAACGATATTAGCCGACACTACATTCTATGGAGCTTTTATTCGTGAATACGACGAGACATATAATGGCGACAATACAACATTTTTCAATAAATGGCGCAAAGTACACAATAGCACTATTCTCTACGCATTCAAAGGGTACGAGATTACAAGACAAAGTCCTAATTATTATTTTATTAGAGGTAAATTTATGTTTGGCGACAAACAACTCACTATGACCAGAAAAGCTCCATTGGTAACAGGAGCGACCAATCCGGACAACAAGATTAATCACTGGGGATTAGGGCAAAATATCTTTGGCAACTCTTATACTGCATCTATTAACATAAACAAAATGGAATTCCCGTCTGAGGTAGAGTCAACCGTATATATTTACAATACAGGTAGCTTTGCCGATTGGGCAAATACGGGTAATAATACGACTACAACAAACATTCATCATATACCCGGTACATATTTGGCAATTCCTCAAAATTTAGCTTCTATTATCTGGAATAACCGTATTCCTTCCATGCAAGGCTTCTTACTCAAATTTAAAGACGAAGAGACTGTGTTTAACAGACCTGATGCCACTGTTACTCTAAAATATGCTACGGAAGGTGTATTACCGAATACTCAACTGCAAAAAGTAGCTGATATGGATACAACAGCCAACTATCTGGGATATTTACAAATTACCTTATCGGGCGAACAGCCTAAAGATGTTATGTGGCTGGTAGAGACACCTCTGGCCACCGACAGATTCGACAACGGATACGATGGACACAAATTGGTTTCTATGGTTTCATCCGCTTCGATATTTACTGATGTTGACGGCAAGCCTTTGCAGATAAGCAGTAGTCGGTCAATAGTGGGCGATGTATTTAGTTTCCGCTCCGACGAAGAAGGCATCTATTCTTTGGACATTGTTAAATCGGGATTAGAGCGTTATGCTAATTTGTATTTGTTGGATTTGGCTACTAAAAATGCTGTACCTCTAACAAACGATACTACTGTATATCAATTCACTGCCAATAATGCCGATAAAGTAGAAAAACGCTTTATGATAGTAGATACATTCGATACCACAACAGATATAGAAAACAATCCTAATGTAGAATTACTTGACGCATATATGTCGTATAACAACAAAACCTTGATAGTAAACAACATGACATCTTCGGCAGGCTCTATCACAATATTGGACATATCGGGAAGAGCTGTGGCTTACAGCAATATGAATATAGGATTTAGCCAAATACCTGTCAATCTGCAAGCAGGTGTTTATATGGTTTTAATGAAAGCATCGAATAGAGTAAAAAACATCAAAGTAGTTGTCAAATAAAAATTCGTTGCCCCAAACCAATAGGCTAAAATAGTTTAATAAATACGGCTTTATCTCTATAAATATTATGTATTCAGAGAAAAAGCCGTATTTTTCTATTCCGACTACACTTCCAACTCTGATTACGCAATAGAAATGTTTTTTTTATTGATTAGATTTTTTTAATACCGTCAATCATCAAGTGTCCCAAAGCTCCAATCACGTTTTCTTTAAATTTAGTACGTGGCTGTATGCCACAATGAAATGTTGCAACATTGCGACAGTCCGTATTTTTTCTAATGAGAAATTTGGGATAAACTAAAAATAGGCTTTTAAAAGTCTCTTTTTTTGTTCCTCAATTCACTCTTTTGCACTTACCACTAAACTCAACTATATCAAGCTTTATTATCTCTGTCCTATGAAACGACTTTTCTGCATATTGTTGCCCTACTATTTGGTCGTTGGGCGAATATTTTTGGAGTATAAGCCTTAGAGCTTTCATCTTTTCGTCATCAGATAGCCCTGTGGAAGCGTTACAGGTGGCTACAACACTTTCGTACTCGGTGGTAAATTTGTTTGGCAACACATTGGTTTTGCCCACCACACAGAACGACACTCGTGGTGATAACTCTATACATCTCAGTTTGCGACCAACAGGGGCACAGTGTATATATATGGTGCTACCGCCGTCCCAAACGAAACTTAGAGGCAAACCGTATGCTCCGCCCTCTTCGTTACACATCGACAACACTCCATATTCGCACGATTGCAACAAGAGACGTGCGTTTGTCTCTTCGAGCAATCGGTCTTGTCGTCTTACCTTCTCATTGGTATATTTCATTATTTTATAAATTGTTTTTGTAAATATCAAAAATAGATGGCTGTTCGATGTTTAACAGAAATACCTTTGTTTCCAAACCACCACCATATCCGCCCAATTTGCCATTGCTACCAACCACTCGATGACAAGGCACAATTATCGACACCGGATTGGCTCCATTGGCATTGGCAACAGCACGCACAGCCTTAGGTATGCCCATACGTCCTGCCAAACGCAGGTACGATATGGTTTGTCCATAAGGTATTTTATGCAGTTCTTCCCATACACGTTGCTGAAATGTAGTACCAATAAGCGACAGAGGCAGGTCAAACTCCGTACGATCTCCCTGAAAATATTGGTCGAGTTGAGTCATTGTCTCCTCGATTACCGCATTAGAAACCTCACTTAATGTAGCATTTAACCGTTCAATCAAACGGCTATCAACTCTCTTTTTGGAATTTTTATCGACCCAATCGCATAAAACAAGTTTATCCTCAAATGTACCAATAAGCATATCTCCACAAGGAGAGTTATAACACTGATATTCAACATTTATTATCTTTTTCATAAAAAATTAGTCTATTCTACTGAAACGAAAACACCAACCGACTTAAAATCTTTATTTTGTTTAAAATCTGCCATATATTGTTCAAAAATAGGGTTAATTTGTGTAAACGGATATTTTGTGTCGTTTTTAACTAAAATAATGCGTATAAATACATTATTGACCTTAGATACAGGTGGTGCTTCAGCTCCAAGTACCTCGAATATTGCATTCGACCGAAGACACTCGGCTAAATAGTGCGAAGCTCTCTGCAATAGGCTTTGGTCGCGATGTTTGAGCGTGATAGTAGTAAGACGGCAATATGGCGGATATCGAAACAGGTGTCGCTCCTGCATTTGTAGATTGAAAAACCGCTTGTAGTCATTCGCCACAACGCACTGTATCAGACTACTATCAGGAGAATATGTCTGTATCA
This sequence comes from Porphyromonadaceae bacterium COT-184 OH4590, assembly GCA_000768855.1. Taxonomy (GTDB): domain Bacteria; phylum Bacteroidota; class Bacteroidia; order Bacteroidales; family Paludibacteraceae; genus F0058. Next base: position 77,176 of record JRAN01000059.1, read on the forward strand.
CTACCCTACCTTTCTGCTTCCGACCTGCTCTGCCACTAATCTGGACAAGTGTCTGAAAGGCTGTTTCGTTGGCTCTAAAGTCGGTGAAATTCATTAGATTATCGGCATTCATTACAGCCACAAGCCCTACGTTAGAGAAGTCTAATCCTTTTGAAATCATCTGAGTACCAACCATAATATCAAGATTTTGCAACTCAAAACACCTGATAATCTGCTCAAATGACTGTTTTCGTCGAGTTGTATCGAGGTCGAGCCTGCCCACACGTGCCGTTGGGAAAAGTGTGCGTGCCTCTGCCTCTACCTGTTCGGTGCCAAAACCCGCATAACTTACTGAAGCTGAACCACATCTGTTACAAGTATTTGCTCTATTATATACCGAAAATCCGCAATAATGACACTTCATAGTATTAATATGTTTATGATAGGTCAATGATACATCGCAATGCTTGCATTTAGCCACAAAACCGCAGTCTCTGCATTCCAGTGTAAGCGAATAACCCCGGCGATTCTGAAAAAGTATCACCTGCTCCCCTGCACTCAATGTGCTTTTGACAGCCTCAATAAGTTCAAGCGAAAAGTGTCCACGCATGCGTTTTTTATGGTACATCTCCGTAAGGTCGATTACCTCAATATCGGGCATCTGCACCTCGCCATAACGCTCAAACAGCTCCACCAGACCGATTCTGCCGCTGTCTGCCATAGCAAAACTCTCGATACTCGGCGTGGCAGAACCCATAAGTATCTTGGCATCAAACTCTTGTGCCAAAAAAGCTGCTACCGACTTAGCCGTATAGTGTGGCATAGTATCGGTCTGACGAAAAGAGCTATCATGCTCCTCGTCGATGATAATCAAGCCCAGATTTCTAAAAGGCAAAAAGAGAGCCGACCTGGCCCCTATTACCACATGAGGCTGATTTTTAGCGAGTTCGCCCCATACTTCAACCCTCTGAGCATCACTCATTCGTGAATGATACACAAGCAGACTTTGCCCCAAAATATCTTTGAGACGACTAACAAGTTGGGTGGTAAGCCCTATTTCGGGTACAAGAAAAAGCACATCTTTGCCTTTAGACAACTCTTTCATTATTAAATCTATGTAAATTTCAGTCTTGCCTGATGAGGTAACACCAAATAGTAGAGCAGTGCGTTTTTGTTCAAAGACCCGATTAATCTGCTCTGTGGCAAGCCTTTGTTTAGAGGTCAATGTTTTGGGCTTTTCGGTACTTTGCTCAAACAGAACACGGGAGATAACCCTCTGCTCAACTCTGACCAAACCCTTATCAACAAGCGATTTAAAAGCTGATGCTGAATACAATTTATCTTTTATCAATTCCGATTTGCGTATTCCCTCTGTATATCTCTTCTGATAATCGATTGCAAGGGCTATTATACGTTTCAGAAGCAACACCTGTTTTTTTGCTCTACCTATTATTTTTAGGTGATTATCAATCATTTGTGTATCTTCCACATCAAACGTAGGAACAACTATGTCGATGCTCTTTTCTCTATATTTTTCGGTAACCTCTTCATCAAATGTTATAAGATTTTTCTCGAATATATTTTTGAGCACAGGCAGAGGGCGGAAGTCGCATTGTTTAGCCAAATCATTTATATTTAGTGATTTTTTTTGTTGCAAAAGCGACCACACCCAAAGTTCTTTGTCCGATAGAGCGATGTCTTTAGCCTCCCCATTTATATTTACGACTGTATTGCTCTGTAATCGTAAAGCTGAAGGCAGCCCAATACGGAGTATGTCACCCAATGAACAGATATAATATTGTGCAAGTTTCTGCCAATAGTTGAGTTGTTTTTCGGTTACAATAGGCTCTACATCAAGTATTTCGGATACTGGCTTTAGTCCTTCGACATTGTCAGACTCACCAAGAGAATATACTATACCCGTAAAAAAACGCCTCGCCCCAAAACTAACCACTACACGTTGCCCTATGCGTATATCGTGCGACATATTGTTAGGGACAAAATAGGTATAGCTATCGTGAAGTGGAAAAGGGAGTATTATATTGGCAGTTTTCAAGGTATTGATTTGCTTTTATTTTTATTATTCCGAGTAAAACACACAATATTTACATGTGTATCAAGCAATTATAACACACTCTCTAATCTTCTATTAATACAGGTCATTATCTCATCTTTTTTCTCATTCCACAGATGCATGGCTCCTCCGTTACAATTTTTATAATCTTTACAGTTTTTACAAATACCTTTTTGCGTCCAACTACGGTCTCTCATAATATTAAATCTATTATCCCACACATCAACAAAATTATCACAGTAGATATTGCCTTGAGCAAAACTTCTGTTTATATTAGGACAAGCCGAAATAGAGCCATCTATCAAAACAGAAGCAATATTTATGCCGGCACGACAGAAAAAATATGAATCGCGAACCCTACTTTCGTAACTACCAACATATGCTTCACAACTAAATTTTATATCAATATGTTTTTCATTTCGTCCTTCGGTTATGAAATCCATTAAATACTTTAACTGTTCGCCACTGAGTCTCAAATCATCATCATTAGTAGCTCTACCAATAGGTGCTATTGTGAATAAACGCCATGCCTTGACATTTTTTGAAATCAAGAACTCCTTTAATCTTGGCAACTCTACAATATTTTTAGCATTCACACAAGTAACCACATCGTAATAAAGCCTATTGCTCGAAGTGATAAGTTCGAGAGCATTCACTGCATTACAAAAACTTTTTGGATTATTCCTCAGCCAATTATGAGATTCTTCAAATCCATCTAAACTAAGAGTTATAGCTCCCATTCCTGCCAATAGTAATTCGGAATGTATTTTGGCATTATAAGCAAATCCATTAGTTACAATACCCCAACGAAATCCGTTTTCGCGTAAAGTTTTGCCACACTGTACCAAATCGGAACGTAATAAAGGTTCTCCTCCTGTTATTACAATATTTATAGAGTTTGCTTTGTATTTTGCTTTCAAAGGCAATATTGCTTTTAGAAAATCCTCAAAAGGCATATCTTTTACCCTCGAATCAGCCACACAATCAGAGCCACAATGCCTGCATTTAAGATTGCATCTCCAAGTACATTCCCAAAACAGATAACTAAGTTCATGTAATAATATCTCATTTTTTCTGAACTTATTATGCCAATACTGAGAGAGTCGCCTATTTAGCATCTTCCAACTGTATATCAAGCGCTATAAATCCCTTATTATCAATAACAATAGTGTCTTTTCTTAAAAAACTACCATTCTCCGTAGAGTCAACATCCATAAACGAAATACTAACACCCGAATTTCTACTCGATACATACATCGAAAAATTACCATTACTATCTGTCTTTTGATAAGCAGAACTGTGTTTGTCTATGACTTTAATTCCTTTAATTGGTTGATTGGTAGATTTTGATTTTACTATACCGGTTACCTTCACATCTTTCCCAAAATCTTTGGGCATACCATAACAAGCTTGAAAGATAAATACAACCGAACCCAAACAGAAAGTAGCATATATCCAACGCAATATTCTGTATTTCTTTTCTTGTAGTTTATTCATAATTATTTACGTTTTTGTTTTGAGGTTTGTCTTGCAAAAGTACAAAATAGTTTTTTATTTACAATGAATACGGAAAATAATTATTGGGAGATTGACTATTGGCTTGGTCTATAAAAATGAAAGATATTACTGCTAAAACGTTTGACCTTATGTAGTTGTCCCTTAAAAACCATCGATCATCTGATATTCAGTAAATTAATCTGCAAAACCCTTTGATAAATCTGCAAGTTTTCTTACCTTTGTAATAGGA
>JRAN01000006.1 GCA_000768855.1 Porphyromonadaceae bacterium COT-184 OH4590
GGTTCATGAATGGAATAAATCTTTTTCCGGCTGTTACGTCTTTGTGAAAGAATGGCTTCAAATCTCTCAATTAATCCGGTGTAACGAGAATCCGCTCCAAGATTACGCTTGAGTTCTCGAACTAATCTCCCGGCTATAGTCCGCAATTTCCTGTCTGCCTTCAGCGCCTTCTTGCGATTCTTCGGATGAGTGCGGAAACGTTGGTCGCGATAAATGCGTTTCAAAACAAAGGTATAGCTTTGGCGAAGAGGTAGTTCTAATTTNTTGCGAAAATGCACCAATTCGGAAGAAGCACAAGGAGCACCGGGTGTAAACTCTTGCATGCCACAAAAGTACTGATAATAAGCATTCTCGCTCCATTGATCCACCACGGATTCGTCTGAGAGATTGCGAAGATGCTTGAGAATCAACAACCCACACATCAGACGAATCGGCTTGCCGGGGCGACCATTGTTCCGGCAATACAAAGGCTCGAAAGCCGTATCGAATTTTTCCCAATCTATTTTGTCGGTCAATTGGTAGAGTGGGTGCGATGAATTCAGCATCTCTGANGTTCCGGCAATACAAAGGCTCGAAAGCCGTATCGAATTTTTCCCAATCTATTTTGTCGGTCAATTGGTAGAGTGGGTGCGATGAATTCAGCATCTCTGACAGACTGCTGAATAATGAAGGGCTATTATGGGGCTTTTTAATCATAAAATCTGCAAGTTTCCTATTACAAAGGTAAGAAAACTTGCAGATTTATCAAAGGGTTTTGCAGATTAATTTACTGAATATCAGATTTCCTATTACAAAGGTAAGAAAACTTGCAGATTTATCAAAGGGTTTTGCAGATTAATTTACTGAATATCAGATGATCGATGGTTTTTAAGGGACAACTATGTAGTGTATTTTTGAAATATTTTTTGCCCAAAAATCCGTTTATTATACTTTAGGTTATCGAAAAACTGCAATATGTTAATGGTCGAATAAAACAAAGCCATTTGAGACAAAAACATTGCTTTGAAAGCCATTTTTTTCTCCGTAATATATGAATAAAAAATAGACTGCCAAAGCAAAATTGGCAATCTATTCAATTATTAATAAAAAAACTTTAACCTTATTTTTTTGTAAATCTGCTTACAAATACCTGTTTGTCGGCACAGATAACTTTTACAATGTAATTGCCACTGTCTAACTTAGATACATCGATTGTTTTTGTATTAGCAGTTGTCATCACAATACTTCCTGCCATATCGAATATTTGTACTTTGTAGCTGTTTAGTGTTTCGTTGATAGCAATATTCAATATCTCTTTTGTTGGGTTAGGATATACAGTTATGGTTTTAATGTCTGATGTTACTTCTTCGGTATCTGTACCTACATTAGAGTCTGAATGATATCTGACAAGAGTAAACGGACTGCCTTTGCCACCATAAAAGGCAAGGGTTCCTACTATTATTTTACCATCGGATTGTAGAGCTATTGATTTTGATTCGTCACTAGAGTTCTTTATTACATCTGTTATTACCATACCGTTGGAGCCAAAATCATTATTTAGCTTACCGTCTTTTGTTAAGCTAATTATACCAATATCGTTTTTATCTGTGGATGCTTGTCTTACATTAACACTTCCATATATTTTACCATCTTGGTTAACAACTATATCGGTAAGATAATTTTCGTACTTATCTATAAGTTTTTTTCTTATAATACCTTTTCCTTCTGTAGCAAATGAATTGTCCAATGTACCATCTTCGTTAAGTCGAACAAAAGCAATGCTATATTCCATATCAGGAGGGTTTTTATCCCAAGAGTGTCCCCCGATAAGTATTTTACCATTTGGCATAACCTTTACAGCAGTAATATAATCGTTGCCGGAACCTATACTCATCTTCTTTATACCACTGTCACCAAAAGACATGTCTATAGTACCATCTGTGTTGATGCGGGCAATAACCCATTTCCAAATACTACTTTCGTTGTAGAATCCACCAAGTATAACTTTATTATCTGCCTGAATGTCCATAGATTTTGCAAAAGAGAAATTGGTGCTGTTTGGAACTATTAACACACACATTCCTTGATTACCATAAGTATTATCTCTTGAACCGTCTGCGTTATATCTTACAGCAGCTAAATTATCTTGGTGATAACCACCAACAACAATTTTACCATCACTTTGCAAAGCCATTTTTTCGAGAGCCATACCTCCATTAGGGAACTCATCTTTCACAATACCTTTATCGCCAAAAGAGGTATCTAAAGAGCCATTGTCATTAAATTTTAAAAGTAATACCTTGGTTTTTTTTCCATCAAATAGACGTCCACACACCAATATTTTGCCATCTTCCAATATTTTTACATCTGCTGCTGTTTGAAAATAGCTATCATCATCGGTCTCGTCTTCAAGCACCAATTGTCCCGAACCTGATTTACCGAAAGTGTTGTCGAGAGAGCCGTCCGCGTTATAACGAACTAATGCAACTCTTGTAATAGTGCTGAATTTAGTAGAACCTACAGCAATGATTTTACCATTAGGATATGTTGCTATTTCTTGGATTATATCGGCAATCCAATCGCCGGATCCAATAGCTGTTTGAACTACCCCGTTAGTACCCCAAGAGGTATCCACAGTACCTGCACTTTGTGCTTTTGCAGCACTCCACATTGTCGCTGTAAGAGCGACCAAAAACAGTAAGATTTTTTTTCTCATATAAAAAATTTTAATTTAATTTTGGGGTAGATTTCTCTACCGAGTTTTATAATTAATTTAATTAGTAATTCTTTTTTTACTTTGGTAATGTGGCAGTATTGCTACTATGCATATATAGAAATTATCTATTTTTTGATAAACAAAAACAATAAAATTAATCACGGCGTAAAGTTAGTAAAAAATTTATAATACTACAAATAAAAAGATAACATTGCTACAGATAAATGTATAAAATTATGTATTTGGCTGTATAATAGATTCATTATTAAAAAACAACGAGCTCTAATTTAGAATGATTATAAATAAAAATCGATAATAAATCTATCTGCGTTGTTTGTATTTGTAAAGCTTGTAATATAAAAGTTTTCAAGTATCCTACACAGTAAAAAACGTGATTCCCACACATATGAGAATGATGAGAAACATAAAAATTGAAGACAATCAGCAGATTGATGTATCTGTCGAGACATTCGCTTTTATATTGTGTAATATGCGATAAATTACTATCTTTGCAAAATGGGATATCAATGTTTTATTAACCTTATATGACAGTAGCACTAATCATTACATTTGCCCTTTTGGGAATAGCTCTTTTGGTATTGGAAATATTCTTTTTGCCCGGTACTACTATCGCAGGTATAGCGGGTGGGCTTTTTATACTTGCTTCTATTTGGGTAGCGTTTGCATCGTTTGGGAGTCACATTGGTTGGTACACTATTGCAGGCATAGCAATTGTGCTGACACTGTCAATTGTACTGTTTATAAAGCTCGGAGTAATGGATAGAGTCTCTCTTAAAGCCGAGATAGACTCTAAGGTAGAGGCAAAAAATGATATGGTAAAGGTAGGTGATATAGGCGTGGCTATTTCGCGTTTGGCTCCTATAGGCAATGCTGAAATAAATGGGGTTGTAGTTGAGGTTAAGTCAATTAACGGTTTTGTTGATGTTGGTACTCAGATTGAGATAATCTCAGCCGACAGTCAAGAGATTTTGATACGTACAATTGTATAAAATTAAATGATAAAAACATTCTTTTAAAAGAAAAATAGTATTAATAATTAAAAAAATAAAAATTAAAGTATTTATGGATTTATTAGTTGTAGGAGGAGCGATTCTGGTATTGGTATTGCTCATTATATTCTTCTATTTTGTGCCTATATTGTTGTGGATCAACGCAAAAGCAGCAGGAGTAAACATTTCGCTTTTGCAGCTTTTTCTTATGAGATTGAGAAAAGTGCCTGCTCCTGTGATAGTTAATGCTATGATTGAGGCACACAAAGCAGGTCTTTTGGACATAAAAAGGGACGATCTTGAGGCTCATTACCTCGCAGGCGGACATGTCGAAAAGGTGGTTCATGCCTTGGTATCGGCATCGAAAGCCAATATAGACCTGTCGTTCAAAATGGCAACAGCCATCGACCTTGCAGGGCGTAACGTATTGGATGCCGTACAAATGTCGGTAAACCCCAAAGTGATTGACACACCTATCGTTACCTCTGTGGCCAAAGATGGTATTCAGCTTTTGGCAAAGGCTCGTGTAACAGTTCGTGCCAACATTCGCCAACTTGTGGGCGGTGCAGGCGAAGAGACTATTCTTGCGCGTGTAGGCGAAGGTATTGTGTCATCTATCGGTTCGGCTATGTCACACAAACTGGTACTCGAAAATCCCGACTCTATCTCTAAACTCGTGTTGAGCAAAGGGCTCGACGCGGGTACGGCATTCGAAATACTCTCTATCGATATTGCCGATGTAGATGTAGGTAAAAATATCGGAGCCAACCTCCAGATGGACCAAGCCGAAGCCGACAAAAATATCGCTCAGGCTCGTGCCGAAGAGCGTCGTGCTATGGCTATAGCCCTCGAACAAGAGATGAAAGCTAAAGCTCAAGAGGCAAAAGCCAAAGTTATAGAGGCTGAGGCACAGGTACCTTTGGCAATGGCGGAGGCATTCCGTGAGGGTAATTTGGGCATAATGGATTATTATCGAATGAAAAACATTGAGGCAGACACTGCTATGCGAGATTCTATCGGCAAACCAAGCGGGCAAGACTCGGTAAATCAACCTAAAAAATAAGGCTTAACGTTTTTTATTATATCATTGTTTCAAAATCAATTGATGAAACAATATTTATAAAACTATTTTTAAGATGCAGGATTCTTAGTCCTGCATTTTTTTTAACTTTGCAAAAAAATCATACACTACAAACAATGAAAGTACTTGTAATAGGTGGCGGAGGCAGGGAGCATGCCATTTGTGCCGCACTCAAAAAATCGAAAAAGGTAGATAAAATATATTGTGCATCGGGCAATGCAGGCATAGCCTCTATAGCAGAATGTGTGTCCATAGGCGACACCGATATTGAGGCGTTGGCAGCCTTTGCCAAAAGTAGAACAATAGACCTTACTGTGGTAGGTCCCGAGGCAAGCTTGGCGGCAGGGATTGTCGATAGGTTTGAGGATGAGGGACTGAAGATATTTGGAGCATCACGCCGAGCTACTCAGATAGAGTCAAGCAAGGAGTTTGCCAAGAACTTGATGCGGAAATACGATATACCGACAGCCAAATACGCAATTTTTGCGGACTACAACGAGGCTATAGCCTATTTAGAACGCCACCAGGCACCCATTGTAATAAAATACGACGGACTTGCAGCAGGCAAAGGCGTAGTGGTGGCTATGACCGACAATGAGGCTCGCAATGCTCTCAAAGACATGCTTTTAGACCATAAATATGGTGATGCCAAGGTAATAATGGAGGAGTTTATGCAGGGACCGGAATTTTCGTTTATGTGCTTTGTAGGAGGCGAGAACGTCTATCCTATGGCTTTGGCACAAGACCATAAGCGTGCTTTCGACAACGACCAAGGTCCAAATACAGGCGGTATGGGAGCATATTCACCTCTGCCATTTATTACCTACGAGGATAGAGCCTTTGCTTTGGAGGGTATAATGAAAAAAACGGCTAAGGCATTGGTTGCGGAGGGTTGCCCTTTCTATGGAGTGCTTTATGGTGGGTTGATGAAGACTGCCGGAGGCATCAAGGTTATAGAGTTTAACGCACGTTTTGGCGACCCAGAGACAGAGGTTGTACTACCACTTCTAAAGAGTGATATTTTCGAAGTATTCAACGATGTAATCGATGGACGTACACCTGTTTTGGAGTGGGACACTCGTGCAGCTATCGGTTTTGTACTCGCCTCGAAAGGTTACCCCGAAAGCTACGACAAGGGTATAGAGATAAAGGGACTCGATAGTCTGCAAGGCGTTGAGGTCTATCATATGGGTACAAAAAGCGATGGCAACAGACTACTTACCAACGGAGGCAGAGTACTGTTTGTTACAGCATTAGCCGATACCCTAAGCGATGCACGGAAACACGCTATAACTCAAATATCGAAAATAGAGTGCAAAAATCTGTTTTACAGACGAGATATTGGATATCAGGCAGTTTGAAGCCTATATGTGGGATTTTATATCTTTTATACAGTGATACTTATCGAGTAAAGGCAAAGAGACTTTACTTTTGGCTTATTGTCGAAAAAGATATGATTTGCAACCGATTTTTTTAAAATCCACTTTTCTTAACGATAAAAGGTTCGAGATAACCTTAGAGGATACTTTCTAAAATTTTGAGCAAATCTTTTACTATTCGATTTTTGCACAAGCTACGGCAAGAGCAAACAATTGTCAAATCTCTATTTTCTTACAGTATCCTTCGTATTTATTAATTGCCACAAAGAGCAATAGATTAAGGACTATTATTTCGAATAGCAAATAAACCCAAAAATTTTGCAGTAAAACAGCAGCAAATAGAGCTATTGAGCGACCATTGAATGTCGCTATATTGAGATAAGGCATCACTTTGAGGCTTGTTTTTCGAAGCAACAAACGTATTTCTTCGGGAAAATCCTCGCCATATTTTGCAGTGATACGCTTTAGCATCTTCTGCAGCTGAGGAGTAAATAAAGTTTGAACAACGGTGTAATAAAGATAAAGCCTGTACAGAAACCTTTTGATACCTTTCGGCATAGCTGCATGTTTGGCTTTTATACGCTCTATGGTGTCGAACTCTGCCCCTTTTTTTTGTGATATAAAATAGAGATGAGCCGTTTTGTAGTAATCGGATATATTGGCTTGAATAAGGTTAGACATTCCGGCTAATGAAACAGCTAACCATATAACCCAACTTTCGCCTATTTGACCCGAAACCCTAAGAGCTATACTCAGATAAATGGAGATAAACCAAAAATCGCCTGCAAGTCCGTCTAAGATTCTACCCACATCCGACTTTATCCCTGTAAGACGAGCCAACTGACCATCTACACAGTCCAAAATATTTGCAAACACCAACAAAATAAATCCGAGTATATTTATCCAGATATTTTGTGGATAAAACAGTATACCGGCAAATACACCTATAAAAACAGATATAATGGTTATAACATTGGGAGTAACAGATGTACGAGAGAGCACAAGAGCAATTCTGTAACCTATCGGACGATAAAACACTCTATCCAAAAAATTTTCTGTTTCGATTGATTTTAATGAATCTTCAAACGTTTTTTTTGTTTGTTCCATCTCTCCCTATTTTTAAATTATTTATAAGAATAGCCTCCGTCTATTTTAACAATCTCTCCATTAAAATATTGATTATCAACAAGCATAAGAAACACATCTGCTATCTCTTGCGGTAAGCCAAAACGTCCCAAAGCAATTTTGTTTTCAATATTGCGACGTATTTCGGCAGGTTTGGTCAGTTGCCAATCGGTATCTATAAAGCCTGGTGCCACTCCGTTTACTCTAATATCGTATGGGGTCAGATATTTCACAAGATTTTTGACCAAAGCATGTGTAGCACTTTTGGTAACTCCGTAAGAGAGACTTGTACCGTGTGGTTGTATGCCCATCAGAGAGCCTGTAAATAATATGCTGCCTCCTCTGTTGATACGGTTTATTATTTTCTGTAAAAGAAAAACAGGGAAATGAATATTTGCGTAAAAAACTCTGTCCCAATCCTCAAATATGGTATCCTCAAAACTGCTTCTCAAAGTGATAGCTGCATTGAAAACAACCACATCCAAAAAGACATCTCTATCCTGCAAATAGGTGTTTATATGGTATATAGAAGCACTTTGTGTGGAGTCTGCCTTTATTGCATCAACCTCTACTGTGTATGTATTTTTTATCTCCTGTACGATGTTTTGGGCAGCTTTACTGTCAGAGGAGTATGTTAAAATCAAATTATAGCCATTTTGGGCAAACGTTTCTGCAATGGCTCTTCCTATCCCTTTGGTTCCACCCGTAATTAAGGCCGTTTTAGACATATATTTTATCAAATCTTTTTACTTCAAATCCGGTTTGGCTTTCTGTTGGTGCAAAAGCGTTTCGGCATATGAGTCGTGAATGCTTTTTTTGAGGTTTGAAGTAGAGACGCCCATTCCATAAGGGAAATAAAACACCTCAACTCCAAGGTTCTTTAGATAGTCGTATTTACCGAACCAGTCATCGCCTACGACAAAAGCGTCGATATTCAACTTTTTGACAGTTTCGGTATGGTCTAAAGTATGTTGCGGTATTACTAAATCGGGGGTTTTTAGGGCTTCTATTATCTGCATCCTTTCGTCGAAAGGAATAGCCGGCTTTGCTTTATAAGAGCTTACAAGTTCGTCGGTAGAAACGCCCACTATCAAAATATCACCCAATGCTCGAGCATAGTTAATCATTCGAAGATGATTGTAGTGAAACAGGTCGAATGTGCCCGAAGTATAAACAATTGTCTTTCCTTTAAACATCTCTATCTTTTTCAAAGTTGCAAAATTACTCTTTTATTTTCAATAAACATTCAAAATCATTGTTTTTTTACGTACCTTTGTAAACTAATCCGTACTTATGAGTAAAACAATAGATTTAATTAATAAGTTTCTGACCCAAGGAGGCTTTTTTGTATTTCTCAGATCGCAGTTGTCGTCTCAGGTAGCATCAATTGTTGACAATGTACTTGCTTTTTCTCTGAAGAAGTTTTTGGATATTATTCGCATCAAAGTTATATATCTGTTCACTTTAGGCTTAGACTCTTACGTTTTGGCAACAGTAATAGGGCAAGTATGCGGTGGTACTGTTTCGTGTATTCTCAACTACAAGTGGGCTTTCAAAAACTTGAATGTGAAGCTGAAATACGTAATCATAAAATTCGTACTTATTTGGTTGGGCAGCCTGTTTTTGAATACTTTTTTCACTTTTATAATTACCGAATGGCTGAAAAACACCAGAATAGCAGCCAAAATATTCGGGGTGTACAACTCCGACGATATTTTTATTTTTGTAAAACTGTTGGTAGCCGTTGTAATAGGTGTTGTCTGGAATTTTTTGATGTATAAACATTTTGTATTTAAGGATATAAATTATAAGAAAGTTATTACAAAAGTATTGAAAAAACAGACGTAATAGGCAAAATACATAATGATCGTAAGTCGGTAAACTTACTTTCTAAAGCATTACCAACATTCGTATTTTAGATACTTGCATACCGGAAGCAAAATATTTATACTAATCTCTAAATTTTTGTACTTATCAAAATATTTTGTAATAACCTATAATAAACTATCTTATAAAAAATCATTGTTAGAATAGATTGTTTCACAATGATTTAATGCTTGTTTTACTGTATAATCAGTTTCTTCATTACCTCGCTGAGCCTATATACTACATGTTGGAGACAATTATCATAAAGTGATTTTAGAATAGATTAATTTTGTTTGGGTACATACACAAAAGTTTTTGCACTCTTTTTTATTTTATACTTTATAAAATGTATTAATCACAAAAAAATATTACTTTTGCAAAAGTATGTGATTTTAACATTATAGGTGCAAGATTACTAATTTTATATAAGCATATTGTATTAGGTTTGTTTTGTTGCAGCCTATAATTATTTATATTCAACCATAAGATAGCACTTATACTGTTACCATCGTTATTTATCATTACAAATTAAACTAATAAAAATATGAATAAAAGAACTCTACTAATTCTTGGTGTTATATTCACCATTACATTATCGTTGTGGGGACAACAAACCCCTTCAATCAAATTTTATCGTACTGCCGAAGCATCACCCTCTTTTTCGCTATCGGTAACGACCGCCGATGCATCCAAAAAAGTAGATGTAGATTGGGGAGATGGCACTATTATCACGGTACAGGGCAATGCGTGGAATAACAATATATCAATAAGCGGTGAAGTTAAAGGTAATTATGTGAAAATAATCGGTTCATTTTCAAAAATAGATGTAGCAAGTTATACAAGTACTTCAAATGCTATCGAACGCATAGAAGCAGTAGGACAAGAAAAATTGAACACATTTGAAGCAAAAGGTAATGACTTATCTTATTTTGATGTATCTATATTTCCCTCTCTTACCTCTCTGGATGTAAGGAATAATAATTTCAGTGCCTTCGCTCTAAGAGGACACAACAAACTTGAACACCTAACTATTTCGAACAACAAGCTAACTACTCTTAATATTTCCGACTGTCAGATGTTAAAAAGCATCACTGCGGACAACAACGATATTACTTCCATTTCTTGCGAAAATACACCCAATATCAATTCGCTTTCTCTAATAAACAACTCAATTGTAAGCATCGACCTGTCCAAAATGCCGAAATTACGCAAACTTTCGATGGAAAAAAACGGTCTTTCGTCCATTGATTTATCTCAAGCACACGAATTGGAAAAAGTATATCTGGGACACAACTTCCTTACAAGTTTGGCTCTCGACAAAAATCCCAATCTTGTAGAGATATCTGTACAAAACAACCTTATTGGGTCCCTAATACTACCGGGACTCAAACAACTGACACGACTAAATGTGCATGGCAATAAGATTAAAACACTTGATATAACTCTTCTGACTCTATTAACGGAATTGTCGGTCGGCTCCAACGAAGAACTTGCCGATATAGACGTATCTAAAAATATTTATCTTAAAAGATTACATATTGATAGCACTGCCATTGCAGGACTTGATATATCGCAAAACAATTCGCTCGATTTTCTGGATATTCGCAAAACACGTATAAGTGAATGTGCTCTAAAACATATAATATCTTTGCTTCCGGAGAGGTCAGCAACATCTTATGTAACCAATTTTCTTATTGCCGATACCCCTTGGCTAAATGTCAATATACAGGAAGCAATTGCAAAAAAATGGAAAACAGATGTGGACGCTACTCTATCAAAAGATAATACAGTTTGTAATCAATACACAGTAACTTTTGAACAACCCGAAAACGGCTCTATACGCGCTTCACTTTTAGGCAATGCTTTTAATTCGGGCGAAGTAGCTACTGCCGGCTCGGTAGTGCGTTTATATGTTACTCCAAATACCGGATATGAAGTGGCTACTATTACTTATACTGCTCCAAACGGTAGTGGTCAAGATGTAGAATTACCTCTTATAGGGACAGGACTTGTAATAGAAAACAATACTACCGTAAAAGCAACCTTAAAAACTGTAAACAATACAATGATTACCCTCACCTCCAACCTCAACAAAGGTACGGCGGCACAGCTTTTTTTGCGTCAAACTCCGAATTCTACAGAAAAAGTACAAATCGACTGGGGCAATGGGATATGGCAAAACTATGAAGTAACCAATGTAACCGAACTGTCGTCTGCTGTAGAAGGAGTAATAGAAGGCAATACTATCCGTATAAAAGGGGCAGTGGATAAGATTATAGCAACCGAACTTGCCCTTACAAGTGCCGATTTTTCTGGGAATACATACATAGCACATATAGACTTGTATATGAATGAATTGGAGACATTGAATTTGTCGGAAAATAGTAAATTAAATACTCTTAACATAGCCTACAACAATATAAAAAATCTTTCTTTGGCAAACAACACCGAGCTCGAAACACTTATCTTATATAATAATGCCATTAAAGAAATTGACCTAAGCACCAACACAAAACTAATAAATATAGACGCTAAAAATCTTTCCCTAACAACAATTTCTATCAACTCGGATGTTTTGGAAACTCTTGATTTACAAAACAACCAAATAACAAACATAGACCTTACGAAGACCAAGAAACTCCGAGAGCTTCGCCTGTCGGGCAATAAGCTATCTGTAATAAATACTAAGGTTTTGGATAATCTGGAAATATTGACAGCAAGCAACAATAGACTTACAGAAATTGATTTAAAAAACAATCTCAAATTACGCAAAGTGTATCTAAACGAAAATAATTTATCCGATCTTACATTTTCAAAAGATATGAACAATTTGGTATATATTGACTGTGGAGACAATAGTATGAGTGCCTGTGCTTTGGATAGTATGTATATGTCTCTTCCGGTTTGGAATGGTTCTAATGACGACCAATTGATTACGACTTTATTCAACAAAGGCACATATACCGACAAACTAAACCAATCGGCAACCAGTAAAACATATATGGCTACACAAAAAGGGTGGAAACCTGCCGAAAATGGTGATGGTAGCGGATGTAATACAACTCTTATAGAAGATATTACCGTAGGCACAGGTTTTAATTATTATACAGTAGATGGAGGTTTAGTTTTGGTATTCAATAACGAATACTATAATAAAAAAGCGTATATATACGACTTTACCGGTAGATGTATTTCCACAACTTCATCGGGAACAGAGCGATTCATATCTCTGGACAAAGGATTTTATCTTATAAAGATTGACCAAAAATCTTTTAAAGTTACAATTCGCTAACATATTTCTTTAATCAATATCAATAATTATAAAAATTAGTGTATGACAAAAAAATTGTTGCTTATTTTATTCTGTTTTACAGCATCTTGCTTATGGATAAAGGCTCAAGTTCCTGAATTAAAATTTAATATCAAAGCCGGATCAAAATCCGTAAAAATTGTCTATCGCTTATCCAAAGCAGGCGACAAAGCCACTGTAGACTATGGCAACGGCGAACAATCGGTGCTTGAGCAGACCAAAGAGGGAGAATTAATGACCTCAAATTACTCTTTTCAATCCGTTTCTTCCGAATCGCGAACAATGACTATTACCGCAGACAATATTGTAGTATTGCGACTTGCTGCCAATACTGCAATAAACGGAATAATTTCTCTTAATTCGCCCTCTCTGTTAAAATTCAATTGTGATTTTACAAAGCTTACCGAAAGCGAAACAATAGATTTCTCCAAATGCCCAAACATAGAAGAGATAACATTGAATGACGCAGATGTAATAGCAGTAAACTTACCCAAAGAGCCGAAACTAAAGACATTTCAATGCAGTCCGTCTTTGGCTTCACAAAAAGCCCTAAAAATTATAGACCTTACCAAGTGTACACAACTCGAAACATTGGGATTGAAAGGCGTTGCTTTGGATACTATAGACCTTAGAGCCTGTTCCAATCTCAAACATCTGGTAATAGCAGGACTTAGCACAAAGGTTTATCCTAAGGCATTGTTGGGGGCTAAGGCAATGAAGAAACTTGAATTTGTAAACATACAAATGTGTGCTTTTGGATATGATATGCTTCCCGACCTCAACGAAACACCTCTCGAACAGTTTACTTGCAATAAACAATTCCCTATTACCATAAATCCAAATCGTATTAACGGACTTACAGTAGACATGTCGCACCTTGCCACAGCCAAAGGTATTGCCCCAACACTTCAAAATACTGTTTTCTATTGGCAAACAAAAGAAAACAACACATGGGTAAAAATACCTGCCGACAAAATTACTCAAGAAGAGGGTGTATTTGCTTTTGACCCTTCCCTATTGAACGGTAACGAAAATTTGAATGTAAGATGCCATTTGTTTAATGCAGGATACCCCGATATTGAATACTACAAAAGTTCGGGATTTACTACAAGACAAATCACTCTGCAAGGACCTCAACCATTAGCCATACTTACCACCACTTCGCTATCACCGGGCAAAGACGAAGACGACGAACCAATAGATGAACTCTCAATTACGATGCAATTAGGTGCAGCCAAGGCAAATACTCCTATAATGATAGATTGGGGCGATGGCATAACGCGAGATTATACAATAGGTAGCACCGAACCCGTATCTATATCCGAAACAGTCGATTTGGGAGCACAAATAAAACTTTACGGAGAAATTACTTTAATAGATGCTTCCAAGGCATATCTAACTGCCATAGTATTGGGTGATGCCACAAAACTGGAAAGGCTTAGACTTTCTCAAAACAAGATTGAAAGTATAAATCTAAATGCGGTGCCGAATCTTAAAGAGTTGATGATTACAGACAACAAAATATCGGATTTGAATCTAAGTATTTGTCCAAAATTGGAAGAATTGTATTGCGGATACAATAATCTTACGCAGCTCAATGTTAAAGACAATACAAAATTAAGTGTTCTAAACTGCTACAACAATCATTTAACTTCATTAGATGTTTCCGCTCTCAAAGAATTGGAGATATTTGTCCCTTCAGACAACAAATTGGAATCTCCTCTTGATTTATCTAACAATACCAACCTTCGTACTTTGGATATTGCCAATTGCGAATTGTCGGAGGTAAAACTCAACAGCCAATATCTTAGACGGGTAGCAGCATCAGGCAATAAACTGACTTCACTTCAAATATCTCGCAAAGGGATAGCCAAATATCTGTATTACTTAGATATTCGTAAAAATAATTTCGATGCTTGCGGAATAAATGATATTTTGACATTCCTCAGCGAAAATCCCGAAGATATAAATGATATTGCGGGAGGATGTATATTACAGGTGAAAAACAATACAGGAGCCTCTACTTACGACTATTCATTACTTAGCAAAAACCAAGCAACATCTATATGGAAAGTTGATACAAAAGGTGATGGCTCCGGCTGCAACACTGCAAAAATATTCGACAACGGCAATACAGAGTTTGGAACTGCTTCTATTTGGACAGATAATACCATGATTGCGTTTGGAACTCCAATCGAAAAAAATAAAAATATTACAATCAAGATGAGCCCAAACCAAGGTTATGAGGTAGATTTTGTAAAATTTGACAAACTCCCTTTATCTCCTGAAAATACGGAAAATAAGACATTCAATCATATATTGAAACAAAGCGGATTGCTCACATACGATTTTAAAATAAGTACTTCTATTGATAATGTATTCTCTAAAGAGTTGACCATTACCCGTTGCGGCAATGAATTTATAATAGAAAAACTTGCTATCGGACAAAACTATACATTATCGAACATATTGGGACAAATTATAAAATCGGGTACAATATTATCAAACGGAATACTTCGTTTTACTCTAAATGACAACGGCTGTTATCTGCTCAGGATAGGAAAATCTACGATAAAACTGATTCGCTAAAAAAAATTAACATATAATTATCGAATAGTCGTGTGAGAAATTCATACGACTATCTTTTTGTCTATTTTCTTTTTTTCGATACTGTCTCAGAGAGAGGCATTATCAACAAATCACATTGTATTTTGTTATATAATTAATGCTTCTTTTTACTGTAATAAAAAACTTATCTCCCCGATACAAGACTAAGATTCGGAAAGATAAGTTTAATGTCTTGTACCCTCGCTGGGAATCGAACCCAAATTTAAAGTTTAGGAAACTTTCGTTCTATCCATTGAACTACAAGGGCAACAATTTCGTTCCGCTTTTTCGGAGAAACTTAGTGCAAAGGTAGCTATTTTAGGCCACTTATGCAAAGTTTATATTCAAAATCACTCACACTCAAACGGATAATGCACCTGTGCATATGGCATAGCTCCGCTATCGAACCAAACGTCAATAAGGTCGGCTTCGCGATGCATAGGCTTGCCCAATGGCGATACAAGCACAATATTATCCACATAAGGGCGATGCAGGTCGATATTCTCGTTGCTGTAGTTTTCGGCTGTGTAAACGCCCTTTTGGAAATTTTTATAAGGATTTTCTGCCATTACACCTGTAGCAACAGCCTTCTCTATCTCGTCGTAAAGCTCGGCAACAGAGCCAATGCAAAGCTCCTCCTGTCCGTCTTCGGTACGCCATATCGGGAGCGGTGTGCCCCAATAACGGCTACGCGAGAGATTCCAATCTTGTAGATTTTCGAGCCATTTACCAAAACGCCCCGTACCTGTCGATTGAGGTTTCCAATTGATAGTCTCGTTGAGGGCTATCATACGCTCTTTTACCAATGTGGTGCGGATGAACCACGAATCGAGCGGATAGTACAACACTGGCTTATCTGTACGCCAACAGTGTGGGTAATTGTGCGTATGTTTCTCTATCTTAAAGGCTTGTCCGCGTTGCTTAAGCTCTACACAGAGGTCTATATCGAGTGTGGCATCAGCATCGGTTAGTTTGGGGTCGTATGCATTTTTTACAAAACGCCCTGCCCACTTGCCGTATTCGTTTGTATTTATATTGTTTTTTACAAAATCTGCATCCAAATCATTTATATTAAAATATTTACCTGTGAGATCAACCATAGGACGAGCATCGCCTTTGCTGTCAACCATAAAGAGAGGAGCGATAGAGTTTTGCTTTGCTACCTTATCGTCGTCAGCACCGAATGTTGGGGCTATGTGTACAATACCTGTACCGTCTTCTGTGGTAACAAAGTCGCCACATATAACTTTGAATGCCGAAAGCGCTGTATTTCCTTCGAGTATAGGATTTACCCAACCGAAAAGCTGTTCATACTCAATACCCTCGAGTTCTTTGCCTTTGAATTCATCAAGCACCTGATATTCGCTTTTGCCAACAACACTATGTATCAATGGTTTGGCAAGTATTATGAGCACACTCTCTTTTGTATATTGATTTTGTGTTTTTATCAACTGATAGTCGATATTGGCACCAACAGCCAGAGCCGTATTCGAAGGCAATGTCCAAGGGGTAGTAGTCCAAGCCACAAAGTAAACTTGCTCGCCTCCGACACTCTCAATGACACTTTTAGCCTTGTCGGTAGTGGGTTTTAGCTTGAATTGGGCTATGCAAGTGGTGTCTTTCACATCGCGGTAGGCTCCGGGCTGATTTAATTCGTGAGTACTAAGCCCTGTGCCGGCAGCCGGAGAGTATGGCTGAATAGTGTAGCCCTTGTATAGCATACCCTTGTTGTAGAGCTGTTTGAGCAGATACCAAAGGGTCTCAATATAGCGATTGTCGTAGGTGATATACGGATTTTCCATATCGACCCAGTAGCCCATCTTTTTGGTGAGGTCTTCCCATTCGCGAGTATATTTCATCACTTCGGTACGACAAGCAGCATTGTACTCCTCTACCGAAATAGTTTTGCCAATATCCTCTTTAGTAATGCCAAGAAGCTTTTCGACCCCAAGCTCAACAGGCAAACCGTGTGTATCCCAACCTGCTTTACGCTTTACCTGATAGCCCTGCATTGTTTTGAATCGGCAAAAAACATCTTTTATGGTACGAGCCATAACGTGGTGTATTCCCGGCATACCATTCGCCGAAGGAGGTCCTTCATAAAATACAAACGATTGTTGGTCGTTACGCTCTGTTACCGAGCAGTCAAACACGTTGTTTTCCTCCCAATAGTTGAGAATATTTTTGTTAATATCAGAAAGATTAAGTCCTTTGTGTTCAGGGAAATGCTTCATATTTTCCAAATGGGTAATTGATAAAATTTACAAACCGCAAAGTTACATTTTTTTTGAAAATGTTTTTAATTTTATTGTTGATTGTTTATACTGTCGGTTTCTTCTGCGGAGTCTATAGGTAATACTCCTGTAACCTTATTTATTCGATACTTGGTCAACATTTGATTGGATTCGAAACCTATTCCGTTTATAATCATTGTTTTTTTTGTAATAGATATAGGAGCATCGGAGTATATCTTTTGTTGGTTTTCATCCCAGTTTAATACATCAGTAGAGAAAGTTTCGCCCGATATATTGGTACATCTTACACTATCTTTCAGTATCCAAAGTTTCTCTATATCGTAATATATAGCCCATTTACAATCTATTTGGGCATCTGCTTTGTATGTTTCGTCAAATCGTTCGAAATGCAACCCTTTGGGGAATAGCCAGTTGCTGCGTTCTGCTTTGTCAAAAATAAGCATCTCCGGAGAGGTAATTCTATACCTTGTTATACCAGAATCCGATATTACGGTACTTATATCGTGTGCTACCAGCGAAGGTGTTGTGTTTCGATTTTCGACTTTACCTTCGGTTACAGGTTTACTATTCGAGCAACTCTGAATCAAGCAGATTACAAACACCAATACAGGCACAACAGAGATTGCCCCATTATGTATTTTAGAACTGCGACAGATGGTTGGTTGGTTGTTCATCCGTTTTTGTCTGTTATAGTGATAATCAGAGCAATCCGAGTTCGAGCTTTGCCTCTTCGCTCATCATATCTCTATCCCATTCGGGTTCGAAGACAAGCCGAATCTCTACAGAATTGACGCCCTCTACCGCTGATACTTTTTGTTTAGTATCTTCCAAAATAAAGTCTGCCATCGGACAATTGGGAGCAGTAAGCGTCATTGTTATTACCACTACCCCATTTTCCTGACAATCAACATCATATATCAATCCAAGGTTGTATATATCAACCGGTATTTCAGGGTCATAAACGGTCTTCAATACAGCCACTATTCTCTCTTCGAGTTGTAAAAAGTTATTATCTGCCATACTTATTTATTTTTTTGTTTTATCAGATAAAATTAATTGTTTTTTGAATGTGCAAAATTATGATTTTTTTCATAATTATCGGCAGGTTTATGTTATATGAACAATAGAGACTATCCTTTTTTACGAATAGTCTCTATTATCATAAAGATTAAAGTATTTTAAGCTATAAGAGCTTTATAGGCTTCGGCATCAAGCAAATCGTTTACCTCAACGGCGTTGGTCAATTTCACCTTCACCATCCAACCCTCACCATAAGGGTCGGTATTTACAAGTTCTGGATTGTCTTCGAGTTTCGGATTAACCTCCAGAATCTCGCCTCCAACAGGCATAAACAGGTCCGAAACAGTTTTTACAGCCTCGATAGAACCGAAAACCTCTTCGCTTGCCAATGTTTCACCTTCGGTAGTAATATCAACTATTACTATTTCGCCCAATTCGCTTTGAGCAAAGTCGGTGATACCGATAAATGCCATATCACCCTCTACGCGTACCCACTCGTGGTCTTTAGAATACTTTAAATTACTTGGAATATTCATCTTCTTTTTTAGAAATAAAATTTATTTTTTAATTTTTAATTTATGTTTTTTACAGAAATCGGTCAAAATCTCTTTAAGGTTAGGATAGCCTATCTCTTGAAGTTCATAACCTACTTTTACAGTTGGTTGTGTTATCTGTACAATGCGACCCAAGTCGATTGGAGTACCTATTACAACGGCATCGCAAGGAGTATTGGCAATAGTCTTTTCCAAGTCTTTAATTTGTTGGTCGCCATAGCCCATAGCAGGCAACAACACTCCGATTTCGGGATAGTTGGTAAATGTATCTTTGAGCTTACCAACAGTGTATGGACGTGGGTCAACCAATTCGCCGGCTCCGTGTTTCATAGCAGCCACAGTACCTGCACCTATCTTCATCTCTCCGTGAGTGAGTGTAGGACCATCTTCTACTACCAATACTTTTTTGCCTTTTATCAATTCCGGTTTATCTACTGTCAAATAAGATGCTGCATCCACCACAATAGCTTTTGGATTGATCTTGGCTATGTTGGCACGAACGGTATTGATATCTTCGAGTGTAGCCGAGTCGATTTTGTTGATACAGATAACGTCGGCAATACGAGCCACAACTTCACCCGGATAGTATGATACTTCAGCATTAGGACGGAGTGGGTCAACCACACCGATAGTGAGGTCTGGAGTGTAGAATGGGAAGTCGTTGTTACCTCCGTCCCAGATTATTACATCGCAACCATCGGGGTCTTTTTCGGCTTCACGAAGGATAGCTTCGTAATCGACACCGGCATAGATAACATTACGTTTTGTAACCACATGAGGTTCATACTCTTCCATCTCTTCAATAGTACATTTGTGTTTTTTGAGATCGGCAACGGTAGCAAAGCGTTGTACGCGTTGTTTTACCAAGTCGCCATAAGGCATCGGGTGTCGTACGGCAACAGGTTTTAGTCCCATTTCTACAAGTATCTCTATCACTTTTCGTGATGTCTGTGATTTACCACAACCGGTACGAGTGGCTCCGATAGCTATCACAGGTTTTGTCGATTTAATCATAGTATCTTTTGTGCCAAGCAACCAGAAGTCGGCTCCGGCAGCGTTTACGATAGCACTAACGCCCATTACACGATTGTAAGGCACGTCTGAGTATGAGAAAACGCATACATCTACTTTAAATTTTTTGATTAGTTCGGGGAGCTCCTCTTCGGCATAGATAGGTATTCCTTTGGGATAATCTTTACCTGCAAGTTCAGTAGGGTATTTTCTACCATCAATGTCAGGGATTTGAGCTGCTGTAAAAGCCACTACATTGTACTCTTTGTTGCCGCGAAAAAAGGTATTGAAATTGTGAAAATCTCTGCCTGCGGCACCAATAATGATTACGTTTCTTTTCATAAATTTACTTTGATTTTTTAAGTTTTAATATTATATAATGTTTGTAATTAATTGCTTCATCTAACATCGGCAAAGATAATTTTTTTTTTTGACAAAATGAATAAAAAAATTCTTTTATATTATATTTTTACAAAAAAAGAGCCGCTAAAAGAAAGCCGCTCTTATATTTGCATAATAAGCTAAAAATAACTAAGGATTTATCTTTATCGAAAGCCCCCCGTAAAACATAGCCCCATAGAGGGGTGCATATACAAAGGCTGCATCATCTAGATGTTTTTCATCTTGGATATAACTGAATATGTTTTTACAACCAATATACAGATTGAATATCTGTCCTAAATTTTTAGCCACCTTTGCATTTACCAAAATATATGGTTTGGTCTGTTTTATTTTAGATGCTTCTGGGGTCTCCTCGCTGTTGTAATCGATGTACATTTTTCCCTGATAATCGGCATTAACAGAGAAAAACCACGACTTTGGCGAATACTCCACTTTCAGCCCGCCGGTAGTCTGAGCAAAGCGTGGTATATAGCGGCTTATTTCTCTGTATGAAGTAGTATCCCAACCCGCTCTTACATTGCGATATCTGCCATCATTAAAAGTAAAATCCACACCGATATTGAGGTCTCTTACCGGATTTACCAAAACCGAAAACTCTACTCCTGCTACTGTGGCATCATCTATATTATTCCACTGATATGTGTAACCAAGTGCTTGAGCTTCTGAAGAGGCATCGTTAAAATCAATTTTATCTTTGAGATAAGTATAAAAGAGGTTACCGCTTACTTGAAAGTGATGTCCGTAGTAATCTGCCGACAGGTTACCACTATACGATTTTTCGGGACGCAAATTGGGCGACTTCCATACTCGCGGAGAGCCACTACATAGGTGAAGGTCTTCCGAAAAGCCGTAAGGAGCACGAAAACCAGTACCGGCATTGACTCGCAACGCAATATGATTGTTGAGGTTATAACGTATAGCCAAACGAGGATTCACAGTAGCCTGTTTAAAACTTGTCTTTGGAAAAGCCTTGTCGAATACCACACTATCCGATAGGTACTCCTCGCCCGACGAGTGATAGTCTAAACGTACACCAGGTACAACCGTCAGTTTTGAATTGATATTCCATTCATCTTGCACAAAAGCTCCTATCTCGTGAGCGTGCTTGTATGCTGTTGATTTATAAGACGTTTTATAATAGGGGTTTGTATCATCTATCACTATATAAAGCCCCGTTTCGTGTAGTCGCGTCATATAATTTTGTACTCCAAGTAGGAGATTGTGCCTGCCCAGTTGTGTTCCTAATGTAAGGGTAGATACCAATGTATTTTCTTTTGCTATATACGGACGCATACTTTGAACTTCAGGAGTAGAATCGTTATGAACAGACTTATAGTCGCCAAGATACGAATCGTTGGTGGCTTCGCGATTATGATTTATATAGGCAGTGGTAAAAGTTAGGTCTGTTTTTTCACCCAATGATTTGATATATGTGAGTTCGGCTTCATAGCGATTGGTCGTAATATTTTCCGTACCCTCAGTAAACGGATTTTTGTAAATATCGTCTGTAATAGTACCTCCTGCACGCTTCTCGTTGATAGCTTTACCTCGTATTATAAGGCGGTCGTCGGAGAAAAAAGGATTGTCTGCATACAGACTAAAACCAAAATTGTGTAAGTTTGATGCCACTCGGTCAGATATTCCGTCTCTTTTTTTGACCTCGTCCAAGTTGTTGCCTTCGCTTGTCTGGTCAATTATGCCGTGGTCTATTTTCTGAGCATAAACGTTTAGACCAATATTGCCCTTCTCGTTACGAATCGACCCATTAAGATTATATACATTTGTACCATAGCTTCCAAATTGCACATCGGCGTCTACAGAAGGGACAAGAGACGGCTCTTTGGTTATAATATTGATAGCTCCGGCTACAGCACTACTTCCGTATAGTGCCGAACCCGCTCCTTTTACAACCTCAATACGGTCGATATCTCCTGTACCTATTTGCTCCAGACCATATACGCTTGCAAGCCCCGAATATATAGGCTGTCCGTTGATAAGAACCTGAGTGTGTTCGGCTCCCAAACCCTGCATTCGTACCATAGTAAAGTTACAGAATTGACATTGATTTTCAACACGTATGCCAGATACTCCTTCGAGAGCCTCAAAAACATTCCAAGCATTTTTGTTTTTCAATGCCTGTGCCGTAACCACTTCGGTGCGTATAGGTACGTTTTTGATACGATGAGGGGTTCGAGTACCCGTTACTACCACTTGTTCGAGGTTGAATGCGTCTTTTTCGAGGTCAAAGAAGATTTCGTTAGATTTTCCGCGTTCCATTGTTATCTCTATCTCTTGTGTCTTGTAACCCTCACAGCTTACCACAATTATTTGCTTTCCCAAAGGAAGATGAGCCAACTTGTAGTGTCCTGTTATGTCGGCACGTGTACCCAATTTTGTACCTTTTACCGTAATTGTAGCAAAAGGGATATGTTCTCCCGTATTTTTGTCTTTTACGTCTCCAAAAAGCATTGCATCTGTTTTATTCGATACAGCAAACAGATTATTAGCACATATTAGTGCAATGAATAAAATAAAAATTTTTCTCATAAAAACTGATTATTAACGTTTTAATCTTTTATTATTTACTTATTAAAATTTGTATTAAAAAAGCTGACAAAGGTCTATAATTCGGACAATATACACAATCACTAAAAATAGTGATTTTTTACATCCTAAATCACTATTTTTAGTGATTTAGATTTTTTTATCCAACTTTTTATATTTAATTTTGCAAACACATGTTCCTAACATTATTCACCTAACAATTAATCGGTTATGTCAAATTACAAATTGGCATCAAAGAATTTTATCTTGATTACCATAGCCAACTTATTTATGGCTATTGCTTTCTATTTTATGACTCCTGTAATGTCGGTCTATATGGCTGACACATTCGGCTCTACCGAGCAACAAGTGGGCATAGCCATGTTTGCCTTTACTATTGCCGCTATATTGATACGCCCATTCGCGGGATACCTTCTCGACGGACTAAACAGACATACGGTCTATCTGGTCTCTTTTATACTCTTTATAGTCTCCTTTTGGGGCTATCCTCTGGTAGGAACGATAGGTTTGTTGGTAGTACTTAGGTTTTTCCATGGTATGACTTGGGGTTCTATCAACACATCTGCTTACACTCTGGTTATCGACTTTATACCGGCTGAGCGTCGTGGCTTGGGGCTTGGTATCTTTGGTATGTCTATGAATGTGGCTATGGCTATATCGCCTATCATTGCCCTTAATATAGCCAAAGCAACAGGTTATATGTGGGTTTTCTACACGGCTGTGGCTGTCTGTTCGGTTGGATTTATACTTATCACATTTCTTTCGGTAGCAAAACAGAGAGGACGGCTACAACGCCTATCGCTATCGAGCCTTTTAGAGCGAAAAACTCTACCTATTGCTCTCAACGCCACTATTACCCAAATACCTTATGGAGGCATTATCTCTTTCATTGCACTCTACAGCCGTTCTGTCAGCGATGCTAATTTTGGTATCTTCTTTATACTTATGGCAGCAGGTTTTGTCTCCACACGTGTGATATGCGGTTGGCTCTACGACAAGTTCGGTCCTCGCAATGTTATCACAGGCGGTATTTCGGCAATATTTGTAGGGCTTATTGTACTTGGTTACTTTGCCTCTGCTGTCGGATTCTACTCGGCAGCCGTCATACTCGGTGCAGGTTTTGGCGTACTTTCGCCCACATTTCAAGCAATGGCAAATAAATACATTGCTCCACAACGTCGCGGTGCGGCAAACTCGACATACCTTGCTTGTTTCGATAGCGGAATGGCTTTGGGAATGGCTCTATTCGGCGTGCTTATACGATTGGTAGGATACAAAGGCACATTTTTTGTGGCTGCCGGAGTCGAAATAGTGGCTATGACATTCTTTTTCACCATCACTCTGCCTTATTTTCGCAAACTTGGGTCAGAAAATTGCGGACAATGAATGGTTTAAATATTTTTCCGTTTATAAAAATTGCTTTTTATGGATAAAAAAAATATTCAATCATCAAATAATGGTATTTAAAATACAATAAAAAATTATAACTTTGTGATTTATTTGGATTGTAATTATAAAATAATTAAATATTAATAATAAACAAAACAACGGTATTATGGATTTTAAAAAGTATCCGATGGCTGAGCCATACAAAATCAAAATGGTAGAGCCTCTAAAAGTAACTACTCGTGAATTTCGCGAAAAGGCAATGAAAGAAGCAGGTTACAACACATTCCTGCTTAGAAGTGAAGATGTTTATATCGATCTTTTGACAGACTCAGGCACCAACGCTATGAGTGAAGACCAATGGGCTGGTATGATGTTGGGCGACGAGGCTTATGCCGGCTCAAAAAACTACTATCATCTCGAAGATGCCATGCACGAATGTTTTGGCTACAAACACCTTATACCTGCTCACCAAGGTCGTGGTGCAGAACAACTTGTGTCGAGAACATTCATCAAACCCGGTCAATATGTACCAGGTAATATGTATTTCACCACCACAAGAGAGCATCAAGAACTTGCCGGTGGTATATTCGTGGATGTAATCTGTGATGAGGCTCACGATCCAAATGACGAAAGTCCTTTCAAAGGAAATGTTGACTTGAACAAGTTCGAAAAACTTATCAAAGAAAAAGGAGCTCAAAACATTGCTTACATCACTGTTGGTGTTACTGTAAATCTGGCCGGCGGTCAGCCTGTTTCGATGGAAAACCTTCGTGCTGTTGGTAAAATGGCTCATGAAAATGGCATAAAAGTAGTGCTCGATGCTACTCGTGCTATGGAGAATGCCTACTTCATCAAAAAGCGTGAACCCGGATATGCCGACAAGTCGGTAAAAGAGATCTTGCGTGAAATGTGCTCTTACACCGACGCAGCCACTTGTTCGGGTAAAAAAGACTTCCACACCAACATCGGTGGTTTTGCTGCTTGTAACGACGACGACGCTGCTACTCATATGCGTTCGTTGGTGGTTGTTTATGAAGGCTTGCAGACCTACGGAGGTATGGCAGGACGCGATATGGAGGCTATGGCTCGCGGTATGCTCGAAGCATGCAATGACGATACTATGCGTCATCGTATTGCTCAAAGCGAATATCTCGGCAACAAGCTTATTGAGGCAGGTATTCCTGTGGTTCGTCCTATAGGCGGACACGGTGTATTTATCGATGCTAAAGCTTTCTATCCAAATGTACCACAAGAGCAATATGTGGCACAAGCTTTGGCTGCCGACCTATACGTTCAGAGCGGTGTGCGTTCGATGGAGCGTGGTATCGTTTCTGCAGGTCGCGATAAGGTTACAGGACACGAGCACAAACCAAAACTCGAAACAATCCGTCTTACTATTCCTCGTCGTGTTTATACTCAATCTCACTTCGATATTGTTGCAGATGGTGTTATAGAACTCTACAAAGAGCGTAACAAAGCACGCGGCTTAAAGATGGTTTATGAGCCAAAAGCTCTCCGCTTCTTCCAAGCGCGTTTCGAAAAACTTTAATCAATAAAAAATTACTGTTTTAACTCATAATTAATTGATTCGGTAGTAAGTGATTTACTGCCGAATTTTATTTATAAATAACAATATGATTTTGCTGCAACAATTGATTGAAGCTACTAAAATATTATTTTAAACTTTACATAAATAGTTACTCTAATCACTATATGTTTTATCTATAAAGAGGATTTTAAATAAAAAATAAATGTTTGAATAGCAAGTATACCACAACTATATTTGCTATGACACTGTATTAATTTTTGTTTGTTATAATATTTAAAGACTCGAAAATACTTGAGTACATTAAGTCTCAATAGCTCAATCGGGTTTTATAACGATTGTTTTTTTATTTTACCAAAAATCAGTAATTTTGCACCTTATTTAATACAACTGTAATAAGATAAAACCCATATAATAATGGAATTGCCAAGTAAATATAATCCCACCGAAACAGAAGCCAAATGGTACGAATACTGGATGAAACACAATTTCTTCCACTCAACTCCCGATGAAAGAACGCCTTACACCATTGTAATTCCCCCGCCAAACGTTACGGGAATTTTGCATATGGGGCATATGCTCAATAACACAATTCAAGATGTACTTATCCGCCGTGCAAGGCTAAAAGGCTTCAATGCTTGTTGGGTGCCGGGTACCGACCACGCTTCTATTGCCACCGAAGCCAAAGTAGTGGCAAAGCTCAAAGAACAAGGTATCGACAAAGCTAACCTCACGCGTGAGGAGTTCCTCAAACACGCTTGGGATTGGACACATCAGTATGGTGGTGTTATCCTTGAGCAGCTCAAAAAACTCGGCTGTTCGTGCGATTGGGACAGAACCAAATTCACCCTCGATGATGACCTTTATGCTTCAGTGATAAAGGTGTTTGTCGATTTATACAATAAAGGATACATCTATCGCGGATATCGAATGGTCAATTGGGACCCCGAAGCCAAAACCACACTTTCGGATGAAGAGGTTATTTATAAAGAACAGAACGGAAAACTTTTCTATCTGAAATACAAAATTGAAGGTTCAGAGGAATTTTTGATGGTAGCTACCACGCGTCCTGAAACAATTTTCGGAGATATTGCCGTTTGTATCAACCCCAACGATGAGCGTTACAAACATCTGAAAGGCAAAAGAGTAATCGTGCCGATTGTTAATCGTGTTGTGCCGATTATCGAAGACGAATACGTGGATATTGAGTTTGGAACAGGAGCTTTGAAAATCACTCCGGCTCACGACAAAAACGACTACGAAATCGGCGAACGCCATAAACTCGAAATCATTGACGCCTTTACCGACGATGCCAAACTGAATCATCACGGATTGCATTACGAAGGAAAAGACCGATTTGTGGTTCGCAAAGAGATAGTTAAAGAACTCGAAGCAAAAGATTTATTGCTGAAAACGGAAGATTATCTTAATAAAGTCGGTACATCGGAGCGTACAGGGGCTGTTATTGAACAACGCCCTCTCGACCAATGGTTTTTGAAGATGGAAGATTTGGTAAAACCTGCCATCAGCGGAGTTTTGGAAAGTGAAGAAATCAATTTCTTCCCAAAAAGATATGAAAATACCTATCGCCATTGGATGGAAAATATCCGCGATTGGAACATTTCGCGTCAGCTTTGGTGGGGACAACAAATTCCGGCGTATTATTATGGTAGCGGAAAAGAAGATTTCGTAGTTGCCGAAACCAAAGAAAAAGCCTTAGAATTGGCAAAAGCAAAATCTAATAACTATTCCCTAACAACTAATGACTTAAAGCAGGACGAAGACGCTCTCGATACGTGGTTCTCTTCTTGGTTGTGGCCAATGAGCGTTTTTGGCGGAATTTTAGACCCTGAAAACGAAGAATACAATTATTATTACCCCACGAGCGACTTGGTTACAGCTCCTGACATCATTTTCTTCTGGGTGGCGAGAATGATTATGGCAGGGTACGAATTCAAAGGGAAAAAACCTTTTACCAATGTCTATTTCACGGGGATTGTTCGCGACAAACAGGGACGAAAAATGTCCAAACAATTAGGAAATTCGCCCGATGCGTTGAAATTGATTGATGACTTTGGTGCGGACGGCGTTCGTGTGGGGCTTTTATTATCGTCCGCAGCAGGAAATGACTTACTTTTCGATGAGGCACTTTGTCAGCAAGGTAGCGGATTTGCCAACAAGATTTGGAATGCCTTCCGACTCGTGAAAGGTTGGGAAATTTCGGAAGCTAATCAGCCTGAAAACAACCGAATTGCCATAGAATGGTACAGAAATAAGTTCCAAAAGGTACTTGCCGAAACCGAAGACGATTTTGCAAAATACAGAATCTCCGATGCCTTGATGAAAATCTACAAATTGGTGTGGGACGACTTCTGTTCGTGGCTCTTGGAGATGGTAAAACCTGCTTACGGACAGCCGATTGACCAAAAAACGTTTGCAGAAATTATCGCCATTTTTGAAGATAACCTCAAATTGTTGCATCCGTTTATGCCGTTCATCACGGAGGAAATCTGGCAACATATCACCGAACGAAAACCTCAGGAGGCTCTGGTTGTGGCAAAATATCCTGAAATAACTTCATTTGATGAGCGGATTTTAGCCGAATTTGAGACCGCTGCCGAAGTAATTTCGGGCGTCAGAACCGTGCGAAAAGAGAAAAACATTCCGTTTAAGGAAGAAATGCCTCTTTCGGTACTCAACAACGAACAAACGGCAACGACTTTTGATGTGATTATCGCTAAGTTAGGGAATTTGTCCGAACTGAAATATGTTAGCCAAAAGGTAGAGGGAGCGATTTCGTTCCGAGTGAAGTCCAACGAGTATTTTATCCCGATGCAGGGCAACATCAATGTAGAGGAGGAAATCAAAAAACTCGAAGAGGAACTCAAATATACGCAAGGCTTTTTGGCTTCGGTGGAGAAAAAACTTTCCAACGAGAAATTTGTCAGCTCCGCTCCTGAAAAAGTGGTGGAAATGGAACGCAAAAAACAAGCCGACGCACTGGCGAAAATAGAAACCATTCAACAAAGCCTTAAAAACCTAAAAGGATAAGTAATAGGAAAAAGTATAAAGGATAAAGTTAAAAGAAAGGGCGGAAGGTTTTTTCTGCTTTTTTTGAAATAAATTTAAAATGAAACTCCTAAATAACAAAAAATGAATACTACAAAAGAAATTTTTAATCCAGAAAACAAAAGCATTAAACAAATTTTTGGAGATAGTGATGCTTTTTATCAAATGCCAATTTATCAACGCCCTTATTCTTGGGATAAAGAGCGTGTTGAACAACTTTGGTATGATATTTTAGAAGCGTACAAGAATAATTTAGAGGACAAGACGGTTGATCAGAATTATTTTCTTGGCTCTGTTGTTCTTGTGAGAAAAGCAAATGGTTACGAAGTTGTTGATGGACAACAAAGATTAACAACTTTGACGATTCTGTTTTGTGTTCTTAGAGATTTAAATCTTGACGTGCCTCAAAAAAATATTATATCAAATAGTATTAAAGATTTGGTTGAAAGTAAAGAACGACTAAAATTGACTACACACTTAAATAATCAAGCATCTTTTGAGCAAACCATTATTAGAGGTATTGATTTTAACTCTATAAAAAGAGAAGATTTAACTAAAAATCGATTTTTACAAACAGCCGTTTATTTTAAGAATTTGATATCAAAAGCTCAAAGTGAAGAAAGTGAAGATTTTATAGAAAATTTTGGGGATTTTGTTGATTATATTTTCAATAAAACAACAATCATACGAATCGTTTGTTATGATGAAGGATTTGCCATAAAACTTTTCACTGTTCTCAATGACAGAGGTCTTGATTTAACTCCTGCAGATATTATTAAAGCTCACTTATTACAAAATCTCGATAGTGAAATACAGAGAAATAGTGTTACAGAGGTTTGGAAAGAAATAGAAAATATTTGCAAATTATCAGAAGAAAGTTTACAAGGAATTTTAAGTTTATATCTTTATTACTTAAAAAATGAGAACCCTAAAAGAGCTTTACAAGATGAATTGAAAGAATATTTTAAAAACGAACATCCACAAAGTATAATTCTTGATATAAAAAAATTTACAAATCATATTTTTGAAATCAATTCAGATAATCAAGATAAAGATATTTCAATGCTGAAATATTTACCTCAATCTGTTTATTGGAAATCTATTTTAGCAACAGCAAAACAAGTAAATTATCCGGATTACAAGGAACTAAAATCTTTAATTGTTAGATATTACTATCAGAGTTGGATAGCAGACGGTACTTCCAATAGAATAAAACAAACTTCGTTTAATATTCTAAAAGCTGTAAAGAATAAGGAACAAATAAGTGTTATTAAGAATCTAATAGTAAAAAATTTATCTAAATACGATTCTTATGTAAACTTCCTATCTAATGAAAATATTTATTGGAAAAAATGGCACAAGCCTTTACTATTATCTATTGAATATTATCAACAAGATAATAGGGATTTTATTCCTCTCTCAAAGGATTTACATACAGAGCATATTTTACCAAAGGAGTGGAAACATATTGATTTAAACTGGAAAGATAATTTTTCTAATGATGATGCTGATCTTTTATTGAATAGTTTAGGAAATTTAACTCTACTTTCAGGTGTAAAAAATATTCGAGCAAGTAATAGAAATTTTGTTGATAAAACTGAAATTTATAAAGGTAATAACGGTAAAGGTTTTGATGGAAAAACCTCATTTGAAATAACAAAAAGAATAATTGATGATTATCCCGAGTGGACAAAAGAAGCTATTCAAAAAAGACGTGATTGGTTGTTATCTGAAATAAAACGTATATTTAATATTCCATAATTAATCATTTAAAAAAATTTATTCCAAATTTATAGCAAGAAAATAAACGTTCTAAAGCTTCAGGTGAATGCCCAAATCTAAAAAAACAAAAGATTTCTTATTCTACCCATTTAGGCAAAGCCTCAAAACGCTTGTTTTCTTGTTTCGCCTAAATAGGCGAAGTCCCAAAACACGTGGAGGCGACCTTCGCCTAAATAGGTAAAGGTAGAAAACAGCTGTTTTTGCGTATCGCCTAAGTAGGCAAAGGGTTGGAACAGTTGTTTTCTCATTTTGCCTAAACAGGCAAGGCTAAAAGCTAAATAATGTTAAAGTTTACCTGAATAGTTGCTTAGTGAAATATATTTTTTATATCTTAGCGGTGTTAATAAAAATCTATTTTTAATTCTCTAAAATTTTATTGATATGAACAAACTAAGCACATCCATTCGCACCACCGAAATAGATAATGTTTCCGACCGTTTATTGGTGCTTTACCGCAAAGAGAGTGGTTTGAAGGAGGAAGATTTCTTAAAGCCTCTTTTTGCCGACATAGAAACGCTTTCGGCTCAAATCACGGAAGCCATTAAGCGTGATGTTTCATTTTCCAGACTTGAAGATGCCGACCTCAGACGCGACACTCTGTTACGTTCTCTGAATACGGCACTGCTTGGCTATCGCACTCTGCCGGTGCCTTCACTGAAAGAGAGTGCAGAGAAGCTTTATGGTGTTTTCTCAAAGTACGGGATAAAGATTACGCGGGAGAGTTATGCTGTAGAGTCGTCTCTGATAGAGTCGTTGTTGCAGGATTTTTCGACCTCCGATATGCAGCAGGCTATTGAGGCACTTCAAGGGATAAAAGAAATCATTTCGCAACTTCGCACCGAACAAAATGCCTTTACTGAGCTTCGTGCCGAGTACGAAAAGACCCTTTCGGAGCAGAAAAATTCATCTTCTGCCTCATCGCTCAAAAAACCGCTGCTCGAAGCTATCAATGTGAAACTCATTCCGTATCTTATCGCAATGAAAATTGCTAACCCTACGCAATATAGTTCACTTGCCAACGCTGTGGAACAAGTGATTGACACAACTAATTCGGACATAAAACGAAGAAGTAAAAACAAAAAAGATATGCCCGAAGAGTAAGGAAACAGGCTCAAGATAATCTTACAAAAGAATTATCTTTGTAAGTTTTTTTTAAGACAAATTTATTTATACAAGCAATCGGGATATAATGGCATAAATCAATATTTATATCTTATTTTGCTCAAAAATGTTCGAAAAACATCTCATCAAGTTTTTTTAAATCTTAATTAAAAAGAAACAAAAACCTCAAAAAAAACCATGTCTCTACTGATCTCATTACAGCAATCAATGGTTAGGCATCGCATTGCAGCCACCATAATACCAAGCACCGACCCGCACGGCAGCGAATATGTGGCCTCACATTGGCAGGCTCGCCGTGCCTTTTCGGGTTTCGATGGCTCTGCGGGCACATTGGTGGTAACCACATCCAAAGCAGCCCTCTGGACAGACTCACGCTACTTTATACAAGCTGCCGAACAACTTGCCGACACAGGTATAGAGTTGATGAAAGAGGGTTTAGCCGCCACTCCTACTATCGAACAATGGCTTATGGCTGAAGTATCGGCTGGCGATGTTATTTCTTTAGATGCCAAACTGTTTTCCATAAGTGAGTTCGAACGATGGCAGAGCCTGTTTGCCTCAAAAAATGTAACTATCGCTACCGACATCGACCTTGTGTCGGAGGTTTGGATATCTCGCCCCTCGATGCCGCAAAACCCTATACGGCTCTTTTCGAAGGCAGGCAGAAGTTTTTTAAAAAAGGTAGATACACTACGCAAAGCAATACAAAACATCGGAGCAGAGGCATTTGTTATTACCGCCCTCGACGAAATAGCGTGGCTTTTCAATATAAGAGGTAACGATATAGAGTTCAACCCCGTAGCGGTAGCGTACGCTTATGTGGCAACAGATAGGGTTATCCTCTTTATCGACAGTTGCAAGTGTGATGCAAAGGCATGTCTCTATTTCTCCCAAAACGGTATAGAGGTAATCGCATACGACTGTTTTTTCGACTTTCTCGCTACTGTTGCCAACATTAAAATAGCAATCGACTTCAGTCGTGCCAACTACGAAGTGTTTTCGGTTTTACATCAACGCAACGAATTAAAAAATCTCACTTCGCCCATAATAGAGGCAAAAGCGATAAAAAACTCTGCGGAACTTGCAGGTTTCAGGCGTGCCATGATAAAAGACGGTGTTGCCTTGGTTCGCTTTTGTATCTGGCTACAACAGGCTGTAAAAGATGGTGTTGCCACAGAGCTGAAAGCATCGCACAAGCTGCACGAGTGCCGCCGTGAACAGGCAGGCTTCGTTAGCGACAGTTTCGAGACTATAGCCGCCTATCAGGCACATGGTGCTATTGTTCACTATGCGCCTACACCACAGACCGACCTAAAACTTAAACCGCACGGATTGCTACTGCTCGACTCCGGCGGACAATACACCGACGGTACCACCGACATTACCCGAACAATACCGCTTGGCAGACTCTCTTACGAGCAACGACGCGACTTTACACTTGTACTCAAAGGGGTAATAGCTCTGTCGAGAGCTGTCTTTCCGCAAGGCACACGCGGCACACAACTCGATGTCCTTGCCCGCCAATACCTTTGGCAGTACTACAAAAACTTCGGACATGGTACCGGACACGGTGTCGGGCATCACCTATGCGTACACGAAGGACCGCAAAGCATACGAATGCAAGAAAATCCGCAACCTCTCATAGAAGGCATGGTTACAAGCAACGAGCCGGCTGTTTACATGCAAGGTAAATACGGCATACGCCACGAAAATCTTATAGCCGTAAAGAGACACAAAAAGAGTAATGCTTTCGGACTGTTTTACAAATTCGAGACACTTACATTATTCCCATTCGACCGACGAGGCTTGGAACGTTCGCTTATGACCGAAGACGAAATCGACTGGCTCAACGAATATCACGAAATGTGCTACAGAAGACTTTCGCCACAGCTCAATGACCAAGAGTGTGCATGGTTAAAGCGAATGACGGCAACTATCAGATAATTGACTTAATATTTAAGCCTTCATTTAAATTTATATTACTCTTTATGCCGATAGTATCTGTGCCAACCAATACGGCACAAACCGTGATTGACGCGGAAATTTTTTCATTTCATTTCTAAAGTTTTCGCATGTAATATTCGTTCTGAAAAAAGAATCGTCATTGTCGTAGTTAAATTCCACCTTAAAACCTCCGTCCGATTCAACAGTCAAATCAAACATCAACCAAGCTCCCTCCTCAGGTTTATAAGAGTACATCGTCCTTTTTATATCCGACAGTTTTTCGGAAAAATTAAAACCCATACTGTATATCGCAATATCACTATTACCAATTAATGATGTGTCTCCATCAATATTTTCAGTATATCCGGTAACTGTAATTTTATTATCCACAAAATAAAACCTGAGAATAATTTTTTCCGTGTCATGGCTAAAGTATTTTTTAAAATACAAACCGGATAAATCCCTTAAATAAAGATTTACACTACTGTCGGGGCTCTCTGCCATTATCTCCTGTTTTCTCTTGCATACTTCGACATCTTCATCAGCCGTAATAATATATTTTGCCATGTTGGGGACAAACTTATTGTCGGCTGTCTGTTCAAAATTTTTCAAAAAATCATTCCAAAAGACCTTATTTCTTTCTGCGGAAATATTGTCGAAATCATCAGCTCCGCCATTGTATGCCAAACTTGCAAAAAACAATGAGCTCCACAGTTCGGGGGCTTCCGAAAATTCGTCTGAAGATTCTTCTCTTATAAAATTATCATTCAGTATTTCATAGCCCGCCTGATACAGGGCAAATCCAACATAAGAGGCTGCAAATATTCCTGTCTCAAGGGTATTGTCAAATTTTGTTTTATTACACTTTAGAGCATCTCCAAATTCGGAATGGCACATATCGCCCCCTAAAAACGAAATGCAATCATTATACAATTCTTTGCAGTACCCGTCGTTCGGATAAGCTTCGTCACACAGATATAAAATATTTTCGATTGTCTTCAATACCAAGATACCTCTTTTCAATGGTGATAGCTGCTCAAAAATCAAATTCCTGTACGGTAATCTTAAATGATGTATCGAATCGCATCTAATTATTTCACTGCATTTCACAATTATATCTTGTACATTATTCATCGCCGTTCCTAAATTTTCTGTTCTATAAATAATCATCCCTCCTCCGGTGCTTCTTATAATACATCAGCCCTTATTCATCGACATACGGATGATTTAATATAATTGCATCAATTTCCCGTTTCGCTTTGTTGTAAAGTTCTTCACCGAATAAAGCCCACAACTCTAACTCTTTTGAAAACCATATACACCTAAAATCCTGCCCTCTATTTCTGTTCTTAAATTCATAATCTTTTGCTATGGGAGCAATCAAATCCTTAATTACTGCATAATATATATCAACAAGCTTTGTATACCGATTATAGAAACCGACCTTACCTCTTTCGATAAATACATAATGATACATCTCATTGTCCGAAAAAACATAAGTTCCTTCGAGATTTGCACTCTTCGGTTTATCAAATACTATTGGAATATCAATATCGCCCAAGTTATTATGCACTATTTGGGTGATATGTTGTGCAAGTTCATCTGTCGCCATGCTTTTTTCCTTTTTTTTATTTTTTGTCTTTTTTGTATTGCTTAAAATGTTCCCGCTTCATTATATACACAAATAAAGCCATCAGTCCTACGAATGGAGGAAGAAACCGCCAATCTATGTATTCGCAGCTTGCTTTAATAAGAGACCACTGTTTCGATAAACTATACCCAAAATAATACGAACGATAAAACAACATTAACAGCACAAAAGATAATATACCATTGACAAAAACCGAAAGCATTACCCTTTTCGATACTTTCCATCTTTCTTCGGGGGATAAGTCTTTTTTAAAATACCCTATAAAGAATATGGAGTATAATGCAGGAACTACAACCATTATCATTATGGGTGGTATACCTACGCCTCCGCTACGAAAATAAAATAGCGTTTTTTGAAAAGCTAATCCTATAACCTCGTTTTCTATGCCTATTATAACAAAAACTATAAGTACAGCATAAGATACCGCCATTGCTAATATATACCTTAGTACCTGATTCTTTATCTTATCCAAGAACAGTTTTTTTATGGCATACAAGAGAAGAATAACAACTGCAAAACTTCCGTATACTATTAATCGATTCATATATTATTATCCATAATGAATATTCTTGCTAAATTTTAAAAATTGTGAAAGCTCATCTTTCTATCCCTATTTTCGTCCATTCGTCAATTACAGCCCATAGCTCGATATCTAATCGCGGTGCTTTATCATGATACCAAATAAAACCGCTCTGATTATCCTTCGACTTTAAATCAAAACAGGCATAAGCTCCCATTCCATTAGAGAAAAATGGGATACTGTCGCTAAGAACGAAGGGCAATGAATGCACATCTATTTCTTCCAGAATACCCCAATCCATTTCATCTAAAAAGAATAAATTTTCGACTGCAGACAGCCCATTGGACTGAGAGGCAAAATAGACCCAACCATTATGAAGTTCATCATAAATATCCCGAAAGCTCTCGGGGATTTCGTTCCATCTCTTGCGGATATTTTCGGGTGTATTCTTTGTCTTGGGATTTTTCCCCTCATAATAGCATATATTTCCGGCTGCATTACGAAGTGAGTACAACAAAGATATTTCGTTATTTTGCCTGATAAGATCCACATCTATTAAGTTATCTTCGAGGTAAGAGTACACTGCTTGAAACTGATAGTCATAGTTCGCCCATTCGGAGAGAATGATGTCAAGTTTTTCCTCCGAAGAATGAGCCTCAAAAGCCTCCTGCCAATATAGCGGCAGCATATCAAGTTGCGATTTATCAAAGCTTGATACTCCTAAAATTTCTATATTCGGAGAGTATCGCTTTAAGAATGTTAGTTTATCTTCCATATTTTTATACTCTTTTTGTTTAATTTATAATTAAGCATTTCCAACTCCTAATTGCGAAATAATCTATTTAAGATATTTGGCTTTTTTTCCTAAAATATCCTGCCACCATTGAGGGGTAAATTCCTTACTGCGGGGATAATAACCATATGGCTTTCGAGCCATGCTCCTTCTTCGGGACTTTGATTATACATTTCCTGTTTAACATCATCTATTACATCACTTTGATTTTCGTCAGGCCACATTCTCATTTCCTTTAACTTGATTGCATTCCCTTTAATATAAAAGAGAATCTCTGTAGTTGTGCCAGATAATTCCAAACAAATAGAATTATATTCTATTCTGTCAAAACTCATGTCATTCTCCTGATTATACAAATCCTCAATTGTCATATCTACAATATGTTCAAGTTTTTCTCTGATAGCATCTGATGTGTAAGACTGGTTTCGTCTGAATTCAGANAATATTTAGAACAAGTACAGCTGTATCGGGGGAAGTGTATAATTGTAAGGCCGTTTCTAAATACCAATCCCAAAACTCTTTTCTGCGAACAACATTGCCCTCTCCGACAAAAGGATTACCTCCCGAATAAGCCATCGAAGCGTAAAAATCAGGTGTCCAGTCCTGCCAATCGAAAGCATCATCATCTTCTCCCTGATAGTCCTCTATCTCCAATTCGGTACCATAGCCCAAGGTGGCACATAAAGAATGAGCCGTCATGCCGACTAATCCCGTATCGCCCGTGATAGATTCAAAATAGTTGGTATTATCATTATAGAGTGCTTCAAATTCTTTTCTGTCACACGACTGCCGGTATAAAAAGGCGTCTGCTTTATTAATAATAGCCCTCATTATCGGATTGTTCGGAAAATCCTTTGCCCAGACAGGATATACTTTTTTAAGGCATTCGAAATAAAGTTTACCAATAACACTTGTATCATTTATAGCATTCAATAATGATACTCTTTCCTTTAANGCCCAGACAGGATATACTTTTTTAAGGCATTCGAAATAAAGTTTACCAATAACACTTGTATCATTTATAGCATTCAATAATGATACTCTTTCCTTTAAAGGCAAATGACCCGATTTGCTATTCTTTACTATTTTGTGCAGGCTTTTAATAAGTGATTTTATTCTTTCCATAAGTTACTCCCTATTTTTAAGTTATTCATATTTTTTTCTCCTTATTGTTTAATTCATGATTAAGTATTTCCAACTCCTAATTGCGAAATAATCTATTTAAGATATTTGGCTTTTTTCCCTAAGATATCCTGCCACCATTGAGGGGTAAATTCCTTACTGCGGGGAAATTTTTCAAATTCACTCACGAAATGATCAGGTTGCTGCCAATTATTCGGAAGTTCTTCTATATTATCATAATTAAACTCTATCGAATAGGTTTTGTCTTCGTTAATTTCTATTTTGGAAGTAAACCAAGCTCCTTCACATTTATTTTGTTCATACATCATATATTTTATTTCGTTCATTAAATCAAAAGATTCTACTTTTCCTCTAATTTTACAAACTTCCCCATTTTTAGTAAAATAAGAATTTACACGAAGCCCGGTTTTCATACAATATGCTTTTATATGTATTTTACTCCAACTGTCCTGATAATCTCTACAACACGAATCAATGGTTTTATTTATCACTTCATTGAGTTTATTAAGTATGGCATCAGTTTTATAAGTTTGAGTTCTGTCAATATTTTTAGTTAACTTCTCCGATTCGATTTGTAATGAAGGTGATAAGAGCAGAGGATTATCCGGTAATCTATATAATTCCAAAACCATATCTAAATACCAATCCCAAAACTCTTTTCTGCGAACAACATTGCCCTCTCCCACAAAAGGATTACCTCCCGAATAAGCCATTGAAGCGTAAAAATCGGGTGTCCAGTCCTGCCAATCGAAAGCATTGTCATCTTCTCCCTGATAATCCTCTATCTCCAATTCGGTATCATAGCCCAAGGTGGCACATAAAGAAAGAGCCGTCATGCCGACTAATCCCGTATCTCCCGTGATAGATTCAAAATAGTTGGTATTATCATTATAGAGTGCTTCAAATTCTTTTCTGTCACACGACTGCCGGTATAAAAAAGCGTCTGCTTTATTAATAATACCCGTCATTATCGGATTGTCCGGAAAATCCTTCGCCCAGACAGGATATACTTTTTTAAGGCATTCGAAATAAAGTTTACCAATAACACTTGTATCATTTATAGCATTCAATAATGATACTCTTTCCTTTAA
>JRAN01000060.1 GCA_000768855.1 Porphyromonadaceae bacterium COT-184 OH4590
AGAGCCATGAGAGCTCTTTGGCTGCTTATCAAAACAATAAGCGAGAGCCCATTTGAAAATCGAATCTCACTTAAAGAGAGTTTTTAAGGGATGACTAAGTAAAATAATTGTAAAAATAATACACTAAGCAACAGTGCTTTATAAAATAAATTGAGAAAAAACAAAAAAAAACGAGTTATGTTGCAACATTTTTGAAAATTTAGCGTCTTAATATATAAGTATGTTCAAAAATAATTTATAATTAAAATAAAATTTTTTAAAATGAAAAGAAAGATTTTTAAAGCAACACTATTGGTCGCAATATTGGTATCGGTAGCTTTTACTGGCTGTAAAAACAACAAATTAACACTTGAAGGGCAATGGATAGCAACAGATTATGAAGAATTGTTTGATATTTCCTACACTAAACAGGGATATCTTATAATAGGATTTTATAATGCTTACTTACACAAAAGATATAAGTTAAAAAGAGATGATTATGTATATTATGAAAATAATGAGAAATATCATTTTCCTATACGTATAGTGAAAACATCCAGTAAATCAGGCAAATTAGAGTTTTCGTCATCCGGATATAGTTTTATTAGCTATGAAAACCTTACATAAAATAGTGTTACTATTAAATATGCATTACGATATAAAGATAATATAATAGAACGGAAGCTAATGAGAACTCCATCGAAATGTAATTTGGTAGAGTATAATACTTTAAAAGAGTAAATGACAATAAATCTTAATGATATTAACATTTTTATTAAATAATTATGAATTTAAAGAAAACAATAATTTTAACTGCTTTGGCAGTATTCGCAATGTTGTGGTCTTGTAAAAAAACACCTATCGAAACAGGCAAAGACCAAGATACAAAAGAAGAAGAAAAAGGAGAGTTTAGCTTCGAATTGGAAATAACCAAAGGAGCGACAGGGGCTTTCATTACGGAACAGGATGATAGAACATTTGACACACGAATGATAGAAGTATCTTTAATAATTAAAGATACGAAGTTTACCAACGGAGTGTCGTATACACTACGCCCCAAAGGGAAAAATGCTGAATTCCATCAAATTATTGGTAAAGATTTCGATTTTTATCAATATAAAACAAGTAATCATAAGTGGTGGTTTTTACAAGAAATATCAGATATAAATGATATTAAGTATCCCATTAAATTCGGTATAATGCCTAAAAGTTCGGGGACTTTTCAGTTGGAATTTGAGGTGCAAAAATATGACGCCAAAACAAAAAAAGCTATCGGCAACCCCGTAACAAAAAAAATATTATTTAGTGTTGTGGAATTTCGGTTTAGATCTGACAAATGGCTATCTAAAAACCATTTATTTAATAAATATAAGAAATGGAAACGCAACTTTAGATTTATAGCTTTCGACGGACATAGACAATATGACGACTTCCTGCAAGTTACAGGCAAAGCCGTCAGTTATGATTATGAAGCCATATTCGATGGACAAACGAAAAGAGGTTCATTCAAAGAAAATACAGAACTCGTATTTAGAGATGAGGTAGAATGGCAGGGGACAGAACCGGAACCACATCATTTCCCTAAGCATGTTAATATTACTATCTATCAGCATTTAGATGATGGAACTGTAAATGAATTGGAATATAAAGACATAAGATGGTATTAAAAATAATAACTTTAATTTAATCAATTATTATGAAAGTTGAAATAAAAAAATTATTTATTCTGCTTACAGCAGTAGTAATGGGGGTGGCATGTACTAAGCCACAAAAAGGTATATCTTCTATTGAAGATCTAAAGCCGGTAGTGTATAATCAAGAGGCAGACAAGGAGATTTCTGCCGAGAAAACAGGGAATGTATTTCCTGATCCTACAGACGGGGGAAAATACAAAAATGAGTATCTGGTTACCATAGAAAAACAATATCTGATAAAGCCGATGTCGGTAGTGAAGGATACAGATGGAGATGTAATATATCCTGGTAGTATACTCAGAGGAGGTTCCTTTATAAAAGGGCAGTATGATCCAGTTGTACTGGAGAATGAATTTAATCCTGTAACTCTTTCTATGA
This sequence comes from Porphyromonadaceae bacterium COT-184 OH4590, assembly GCA_000768855.1. Taxonomy (GTDB): domain Bacteria; phylum Bacteroidota; class Bacteroidia; order Bacteroidales; family Paludibacteraceae; genus F0058. The sequence goes on from JRAN01000060.1 coordinate 2,052, forward strand.
GCTTAAGAGGAAATATAAATGTATACTCTGAAGTGAAACCAAAATTGAGTCAAATTAGGAGTGCAATGAATGATCTATTGGCTAAACAAAAAGCAAATATAGACTATACGTATGTACCGACTGTTTGGAGTTTTGAGAGTCATGAAATAACTACTAAAGAGAGTATGAAGCAAGCATTAAAGATACATGCTTCAGTAGCTCTTACAAGCGGTATTGCCAAGGCAGATTTTGGTTATGAACAGAGTAAAAATAGCAATTCCGAAGAAAAATATATAATGGTAGCTTTCCGTCAGGTTTTGTATAATGCTGCTATCGATCCTAAACATTACACGCAATGGATAAATGGTAATATCAGCGTAAAAGATCTGGGAGAGTATGAGCCTCTGTATATAAGCAGTGTAGAATACGGACGTACAGGATATATACTGGTACAGACTAAACAATCGGCATCTGAGACATCGCAAATGATACAGGCTTCTATATCTGTGGCTACTGGATATGTAAAAGGTGGAGCAGATATGGAATACTCTAAAAAACTGCAAAAATTATTTAGCGAAAACAAAGTAAAGATAAAAATTTATGGAGGTCCTGTAGAATTAGGCAATAAAGTAACGAGTTACAAAGGCTTTATTAAGTTTGTACAAATGCCTACTGCCGAAACATTAACTAAAACAAGTGTTCCTGTGTCATATAAAGTACGTCGTCTAAAAGATAATACTTTGGTAGATGTACTTGATACATATACTGAAAGTAAATTGGTGTTGAGAGATTAAAAAAACTTATACACTCATGAACAAAAGAAAGATACATCCCAGTAGTGTATCTTTCTTTTGTTTAAAATTACTTTCGTTACTTCAAATACGGATTATATATCGCTGATTATTAATATTGTTAATAAATTTTGTGGTAAATATATTTATTTATCATTTTTTTTCGTAACTTGCGTATCGAAAAGCTAATAAATATAATCCTAATTATCAATAATATATAAAATGAGTTTTGTTCATTTGCACGTTCACAGTAGTTTCTCGGTTCTCGACGGAATGAGTCGTATAAAAGACCTTATAGACAATGCAATAAAATACGAAATGCCTGCTATTGCTCTTACCGACCACGGTTCGATGTATGGCATAAAAGAGTTTCTCGACTATGCCAAAAAGGTAAAAGAGGAGGCAAAAACACAGTTAGCATCAGATAGGATTACCGAAGAGGAGTGCCAAAGGATACAGGATTTTAAGCCCATAGTAGGTGTAGAGGCTTATTGTGCGTCGCGTACACTATACGACAAGGATAAAAACAAGAAGATTTTCCTCGAACGCAAAAATAAAGATATAATAGTGGATATGAGTGGGTTTCATTTGATACTTTTGGCAAAAAACAAAAAAGGATATCAAAATCTGTGCAAACTTGTATCTGTGTCGTGGATTGATGGTTTTTACTCGAAGCCTCGTATCGATAAAAATGTATTGGAAAAGTATAGCGAAGGTCTAATCGTAAGTTCTGCCTGCCTTGGGGGCGAGATACCGCAGCTGATTCTAAACGGCGAAATAGAACGCGCCGAAGAGACCATTTTTTGGTTCAAACGCGTATTTGGAGACGATTTTTATCTCGAAGTACAGTTACACAAACCGACACGCCCCGAAATAAGCCACGATACATATCATAGTCAGCAAAAAGTTAATGAGGTAATATTCGAACTTGCTCGTAAGACCAATACTAAGGTGATAGCCACCAACGATGTTCACTTCGTGGAGGCAGAGCATGCGGATGCACACGAGCGTTTGGTGTGTCTTAGTACAGGTAAAAAAATTAGCGATACAGGCAGAATGGAATACACCAAAGAGGAGTATCTAAAGACCCCTGCTCAAATGATTGAGATTTTTAAGGAGCATCCTGAGACCATCGCAAATACACTCGAAGTAGCCGATAAGATAACACTGTTTTCGCTCGACTCAAACCCTATTATGCCCAAATTTGATATACCTGCCGAGTTTGGCACTCTGGAAGGCTACAAAGAGCAATTCTCCGACGAAGACATTATAAAAGAATTCTCCAAAACTGCCGAAGGCAATACCCTAAATGAAGATAAAGCAAAGAAGCGAATAGCGGAGCTTGGAGGTCTCGAAAAACTACATCGAATAAAACTCGAAGCCGACTATCTGGCAAAACTGACCTATGACGGAGCCTCCCAACGTTATTTGGAGATTACGCCTGATATTAGAGAGCGAATAGATTTTGAGTTGAATACCATAAAATCAATGGGTTTTCCGGGATATTTTCTTATTGTACAAGATTTTGTGGCTGCGGCTCGTAATATGGGTGTATGGGTAGGACCGGGACGCGGTTCGGCTGCCGGCTCTGTAGTGGCTTATTGCTTGAAAATTACCAATATAGACCCGTTCAAGTATGACCTCCTGTTTGAGCGTTTCCTCAATCCCGACCGTATTTCGTTGCCCGATATTGATATTGATTTCGACAACGACGGTCTTTCGCAGGTACTCGATTGGGTTACCGACAAATACGGTAAAGAGTGTGTGGCACACATTATTAATTACGGGACAATGGCTACTAAGCTGGCTATCACCGATGTAGGTCGTATTCAAGAGGTGCCTTTGAATGAAGTAAACAAATTCAAAAAAATTATTCCCGATAATCTTGACAATTACAAAGACGAAAAAACAGGTAAAGCACCTAAGCTCAACATTAAGAATATTTTAAAGTATGATAAAGATGTTCAACGTGCCTGTAAAGAGAGTCCCGAGTTGAACGAAATGATGAAATATGCCGAACAACTCGAAGGTACTGTACGTCAAACAGGGGTACATGCCTGTGGTATCATCATCGCACCTGAGGATTTGACCAACTTTGTACCTCTATCAACAGCCAAGGATAAGACTAAAGAGAACGCCGAAGTGCTTGTTACCCAATACGATGGGCACGTTATAGAGCAAATAGGTCTGATAAAAATGGATTTCTTGGCACTAAAAACATTGTCGATACTCAAAGAGGCTGTTGCCAATGTCAAAAAATCGAAAGGCATCGATATAGATATTGATAATATAGATTGGAGCGACAAGACTACATTCGACCTATTTTCACAGGGTAATACCGTTGGGGTGTTTCAGTTCGAAAGTGTCGGTATGCGAAAATATCTTAAAGAGTTGCAACCTACCTCTATAGAAGACCTTATAGCGATGAATGCACTATATCGTCCGGGGCCAATGGATTACATTCCGGATTTTATCGACCGAAAGCACGGACGAATGCCAATAAGTTACGATATCCCCGTTATGGAGAAATATCTGAAAGACACCTATGGTATCACTGTCTATCAAGAACAAGTGATGTTACTTTCTCGTGAGTTAGCCGGCTTTACACGAGGCGAGTCAGACCAATTGCGTAAGGCTATGGGTAAGAAAATCAAAGGATTGCTTGCCGAACTGAAACCTAAATTTCTAAACGGAGGTGAACAAAACGGACATGACAAGCAGATATTGGAAAAAATTTGGGAAGATTGGGAGAAATTTGCCTCTTACGCCTTCAACAAGTCGCATTCAACCTGTTACGCTATACTTGCCTATCAAACGGCGTATTTGAAGGCACATTACCCTGCCGAATTTATGGCTGCCAACCTCACGCTAAACAAAGGGAAAATTACGGAAGTAAATAAATTTATGGAGGAGTGTAAGATGTTGAAAATTCCCGTATTGTTGCCCGATATAAATGAGTCGGAAATGCTTTTTACTGTAAACAAAAAAGGAGAAATTCGTTTTGGACTTGGGGGCATAAAAAATGTAGGCGAAGCCACAGTGGATAGTATCATCGAAGAACGGAGAAACAATGGTAACTATAAATCTCTTTTTGATTTTCTCGAAAGAGTGAACCTCAAATCGTGCAATAAAAAAGCGATAGAGAGTTTCGCTCTATCCGGCACGTTAGACTCTTTTACAGATATGAAAAGAGAAGACTACTTCCATTCACCGGAAACTATCAACAACCTGCTTGATTGGGGAAGAAAATCGCAGATAGCAAAACTTTCGTTGCAAAATTCACTCTTCGGTGAAGAGGATTTCGAAAACACACCACCTAAGTTTCCTAAGGCGGAGGAGTGGAGCGATCTGAAACGGTTGAATCTCGAAAAAGAGTTGATAGGTATCTATCTGTCGGCTCACCCGCTTGACGACTATAGAAGTTCTATACAGTATGGTTGTTCACACTCGATTGCAGAGGTGAAAGCTATTGAAAGTCAGCTCAAACAGGAGATGGATGTTATCCCGAACAATCAGATATTATCGGCAAAAATAAAGTCAAAACAGATAGATTTCTGTATTGGAGGCATAATTGTAAATACATCGACACAAACTTCACAAAAGGGTAATCAGTATGGAATATTTGTTCTAGAGGACTATACCGACCAGATAGAGCTACGTCTGTTTGATGGCTTTAGATACGAGGAAAAGTTGTTTTCTACACATGTAAAATTTCTTAAAAAAGACAACTTTATTATAGTTCGTGGCACTATAAAACCAGAAATAAAAGCAGATAAAGTAAATCCCGAAAAAATATATCGCAAGGTAGATATAAGTGTCAAACAGATAGAGGCACTTGATAAAAACTCTAATTCGATACTAAAAAATCTTGTGATAGAAACTCGATTGGATAATATAAAAAAACTTATGGTCAACAATTTGGTGTCTGTTATTCAGAACAATCGCGGAGAAGTAGAACTCTCTTTCGATATTTATGACGAAGTATACAATCAGAAGATTAACCTTAAAAGTGCATATAAAGTTGATATCAACAGAGGACTATTGGAACAACTCGAAGAGCTTGCAGACAGCAAACAAATAGATTTTTCGATAAACAATAAAAAATATCAATATGTCAACTCCAAATTAGAAGAAGACGAAGAGGTGATAGAGGAAGTTGCTTTGGAAGATTAAATTTTCTGTTGGGTAATTGAGTTAAAAAGGGATTTCTTATAAATAGAAATCCCTTTTTTAATACAAAATTACTTTACACGTTTTATATTAGCTCCAAGTTGTGTGAGACGATGTTCTATATCTTCGTAACCACGGTCTATTTGGTCGATATTGTCGATAGTGCTTGTGCCCTCGGCACTGAGGGCTGCTATTAGCAAGGCTATACCGGCACGAATATCGGGCGAAGTCATATTGTTTGCCTTAAGGCGAAATTTGCGATCGTGTCCGATGACAACAGCCCTGTGAGGGTCGCACAGTATTATCTGAGCACCCATATCTATCAACTTATCGACGAAAAATAGGCGACTTTCGAACATCTTTTGATGAATAAGCACACTGCCTTTTGCTTGTGTTGCTACCACTAACATAACGCTTAGCAGGTCTGGCGTAAGTCCTGGCCACGGAGCGTCGGCTATGGTCATATTAGAGCCGTCCATAAACGATTCTATTCGGTAACTGTCTTGTTCGGGTATAAAGATAGAGTCGCCCTGTCGCTGAACGTCAATGCCCAAACGCCTAAAGCTATCAGGGATAATGCCAAGCTTATCGTAGGCTACATCTCTTATGGTTAGCGAACTCTGTGTCATTGCTGCCATACCGATGAACGAGCCAACCTCTATCATATCGGGTAGAATACGGTGTGTAGTACCGCCCAGAAATTCGACGCCCTCAATTGTAAGCAAGTTAGAAGCTATGCCTGTAATTTTGGCACCCATTCGGTTGAGCATATCGCAGAGTTGTTGCAAATACGGCTCACAAGCTGCATTGTATATGGTGGTTTTCCCTGCTGCTACCACTGCTGCCATTACTATATTGGCTGTACCTGTAACTGAAGCTTCGTCGAGCAGCATAAATGCCCCTTTGAGTCTATTTACACTCATTTCGAAAGCACGCTTTGGAGCATTGTATTCAATGTCAGCACCGAGTTTTTGCAAACCTATGAAGTGAGTATCGAGTCGACGGCGTCCTATCTTATCGCCACCAGGTTTGGCGAAACGGAGCTTTTTCATCCTTACCAAAAGTGGAGCTATTAACATTACCGAACCACGTAGACGAGCACATTTATCCAAAAACAGCTCGCTGTATAAAAACTCTTCGTTTAGCTTTGAAGCTTTGAAGCTATATTTACCTTTTTCTAACCGAACTACCGTTACGCCAATATCTTGCAACAATAGTATAAGGTTTTTAATATCAAGTATTTCGGGGATATTTTCGATAATTACCTCTTCGGTGGTAAGCACTGTTGCACATATTACTTGAAGAGCTTCATTTTTAGCTCCTTGTGGCACTATTTCGCCTCTTAGTTTGTTTCCACCCTCTATTATAAACGATGACATTGTGTTGTTTGTGGTCGTTGAGTTTTAATTAATAAAAAATCATTTTATTGGTTTATTCTTGACAAAAGTACAAAAATAAATTGATATACTATTTTCAAAAACAAAAAGCTACCCTAATATTCGGACAACCTTTTTAAGCTAACCGTATTAAACGAGTGAAAAAACAACTGTTTGTAATATTTTACAAGAAAATATTAACTGAAATCGTGTATAAATTCTTATATATCCATTTATTATTTTACCACAATCGTCTTTAGATATAGTCTAATGTTGCATATTATATCTACAATTTAATTTGTTGTTTATATGGAGATTATTAAGACGGTGTTTTATACTTCGCCGTATTGTTTTTATTTGCGGTGGTTGTATTAGTTAATAAACTTATTTACCACTTTCACAAATCGTTCGGGGTTTTCTTTTTGTGGCCAATGCTTATGCTTTTCAAATATTTCGATGCGGGCATCAGGCAAAAGTTTTGCCGCTTCAATGACTGCTTTTATCGGTACTCCCGGATCTTTTTCGCCTGAGACAAAAAGTACGGGCATTCGTATTTCGTGTAGCCGTGATGTAAAATTGCTTGTTATGTAGGTAGGATGTATCTCACTTCGTTGAAACGATGCAAACGGTATCATTGCTTTGGGAGCTGTATAGAGCCTACTGATGGTATCAACCAGTTCGGTTGAAATTTTCTTTTTGTCGCCAAAAAGTGTCTGTTCCAATGTTTTTTGTGTTATCCAATGACTTTTGTATAAGAAAGTCAGCTTCTGATACCAAGTACTACGTACCATATATGCTGTAAATCTTTGACAAGGTAGTTGTTTGATGATACCCCAAGGAGCTACCAACACTATTTTCGACAACAATTGCGGATAATGCAATGCCATGTAAAGCGTGATGCCTCCACCCATTGATAAACCGCAAAGGCAGATGTTGGTCAATCCTAATTGTTCGATAAACTCATTTACAATTGTTCCATAGAATTTGGTAGAATATTCGATAGAGTCCGGTTTATCCGACTGTCCGTACCCAGGAAGGTCAATGGCTATCAATCTATTGTTACTTTGCCAGCATTCTAATATCTCTTTCCATGAAAGCATAGCGGAATCCACCCCTCCTCCATGTAAAAATATGATAGGATTACCTTGACCATTCACCGTATAATAAACGATTTTGAGTCCTTGAATTGTAATGGACGATTTCCGAATGATATTCATACAGTTTGTTATAGGGGTTAATTACGATAGATATACGCAAAGATAGTAAAAAATTAGCTAAATGATAAAAATCTTTACTTAACCAATTTTGAATCTTTTTTTGTAATATGTTTGTTTATATTTAGTAAATTGTTTAGTATAATGTACTTTATAAATGTTTCCTGTTCGCTTTACGAATAATTTTAGTAATTTTGTGTCGAATTAAGTCTCAGTTAATTTTGTTATAAACAAATTATTAGTGAGAACACAATCAAATAAACCTGATGTAAAAGAAAAATAAAAAGCCATTGCCATTGCTTGAAAATATAGAGATAACGGATGTAGCTGCCGATGGAAAGGTTATTGCCAAAGTTGATGACTTAGAAGCGTATTAATAGTTAGATATCAACAGTTACAGAGAACCAATCAACAGGTGTTTGAGGCATTGTTTTATTTACAGAAACTTCACTCTTACCTCTACCGAATATATTGAGGTTTTTGCTTTTGAGGTAAGTGTAGGGGCTGAGAGTAGTCTTGCAGCGTCTTTTTCGGTAACAATTATAATAGTGTCATGGTCGGCTAAGCGGTTAATTTTATCAATGTCGCTTTCGGTAAAATGGTGGTGGTCGGGGTAGATGGTTTTAGCCATCGTGCGGCAAAATGGGCTAATATAACTGTAAAGAGTATCGGCATTAACCACCCCTGTAACAACGTGTATATCGTGCTTTTGGCTAATGTCTAAAGGCGCGGAGCTAAATATATTTTGAGGTGGGAAAAACTCAAAGGTCGAAAACCTAAGCTTTGTCCCTTGTCGCAACCTCAGTTGCTCTGCCCACCACCGTTTGTCTGTCCCGTTCAAATTGGGCGGACATTTGGTTACTATTACCTCGTTGGCTCGCTTTATGCCTCTGCGGCTCTCTCTAAGCGATCCGTATGGCATTATGTGGTCGGAGAATATGGGGCGATTGAAGTCGATCAGCACTATCTGATGCCCTGCCACCAAACGCCTATATTGGAAACCGTCGTCGAGCAGTATCACATCGGGCTTAGAAGACTGTGACAACAGGTATTTGATAGAGTTAATACGGTCTTTATTGACCACAAGGGTAATACCGGGAAATTTTCTAAAAATCTGATATGGTTCATCGCCTATGCTATCGGCTGTGGCTGTGCTATCGGCAACTACCATTCCTTTGGTTTTACGCTTGTAACCTCTGCTAAGTATTGCCACATGTTTGCCCTGTTCCAGATAATTGCGTATAAAGTATTCTATATGAGGTGTTTTGCCTGTGCCTCCGACAGTGATATTGCCCACCGTTATTATCGGCAAGTCGAAACGGTGCGACCTCAATATTTTAAGGTCGTATAATAGGTTTCTTATCAATGTGATGAGGAAAAACATCTATGCCGTCGGAGGTAAGTGTTTATCGGATTTTTGCATCGAGCTGCTGCTCAAAATTCTTTTGCAGTTTACACATTATGCTGTCTATCTGGCTGTCAGTAAGTGTTTTGTTGTTATCCTGCAAAATAAAATTCACCGCATACGACTTTTTGCCCTCTTCCAGATTTTTACCCTCATACACATCAAATAGCGTAACTCGCCTCAACAGGCGTTTTTCGGTAGCAAAAGCTATACTCTCTATCTGTCCGAAAGAGATATTTTTATCCACAAGCAGAGCCAAATCACGCGATACTTCGGGGAATTTAGATATTTCATCGAACTTAATACTTCTATCGGCACTTAGAGCTAAAGCCTCATCCCAAAGAATATCTGCATAAAATACCTCATCTTTGATATCAAATATTTTAAGAATATCTTTCGAAACAATACCTGCTACAGCAAGCCTCTTGCCCGATGCGGTGCTATATTCGAGGGCTTGAACGAAAATATTATTTTCTATCTCCTTTACCGATAGTTTTTTTATACCCAAACGCAGAAAAATATTTTGCATATATGCTTTGAGGTCATAAAAGGAGGTCTTCTCTTCTTTGTGTAACCAACTCTGTACAAGTTTTTTACCGGTAATCCATAAACCGAGATGTTCGCTCTGTGTGTAGGCGTCGAGAGGGTCGTTACCCTCACTCTTTGAATCGGTAGAGTAGCGATAGCAGTTGCCGAACTCGTAGAATTTGAGGTTGCCATTCTGACGATTGATATTGTAAGCCATACTCTCGAGACCACCAAAAAGTAGTGTCTGACGCATCACATTTAGGTCGTTGCTAAGGGCATTCATTACCGACACATTGTGCTTGGCTGGGTATGTGGTAAGATTGTCATAATATTGGCTTTTAGAGAACGAATTGTTCATTATTTCATAAAAACCGTTGGCGGTAAGCTGTTCGCTAATAATATTTTGCGAAGAATGTCTGTCTGGTTTCCGACTATATGAGAGCGATGTTTTTACACTTTGTGAAATCTCGATTTTATCATATCCGTAAATTCTGAGAATCTCCTCTATCACATCTATATCTCGCTGTACATCGGTGCGATAGGCAGGTACTTTGAGCCTATAAACAGTATCTTTGACAGAGTTGTCGCTGTTTTTTGCCAATATATCTATTTCGAGCCCTTTTAGAATGTTTTCAATTGTTTGTGTGTCAATATTTTGACCAATAAGTGAATAGATTTTTTTTAGGCTTACATCTACCATAAAATCCTCTATCTGTTTGGGATATATGTCGATAATATCACTTGCAATAGAGCCTCCGGCAATCTGAACCACCATAGAAGCGGCTAAACGAAGCACATAGATAGTATCGTGCGGATTGATACCACGCTCGAATCTAAAACTCGAATCGGTGTTAAGTCCGTGATGTCGAGCCGATTTGCGTGTGCTGACAGGATTGAAATAAGCACTTTCAATAAAAATTGATTTAGTCGTTTTGCTCACACCGGATTGTAGTCCGCCGAATATACCTGCCATACATATTGGTTTTTGGGCATCGCATATCATCAGATCGGTATCGGTAAGAGTGCGTTGTACATTGTCAAGAGTAACGAATGACTCTCTATTGAGAGCATTGCGAACCACTATGGTTTTGCCCTCGATAGCATCGGCATCGAAAGCGTGCAGAGGCTGCCCAAAGGAGTGTAGCAGGTAGTTGGTAATATCCACCACATTATTGATAGGGCTTAGTCCAATCGACTTTAAGCGGTTTTGTAGCCATTCCGGTGATTGAGCCACAGTAACACCCGTAAGCGAAATACCTGCATAACGAGGACAAGCAGCGCTGTTTTTGACTTTAACATTTATCTTTATCGCCCCGTTGCTTGGTGGCAACTCTGCCTCTTGGGGACGAACCAGCATGGAGCTTATCCCGTGCGTATTGCAATATGCGTGCAGGTCGCGAGCCACACCGTAGTGCGATATGGCATCGGAGCGGTTTGGGGTAATATCTACCTCTATAACACTATCGGTCTCCACTTGGTAATAGTCTTTTGCCAATGTGCCTACCACAGCATCCGAAGGCAGTACAATGATACCGTCGGAAGAGTTACCCACGCCTATCTCAGTTTCGGAGCAAATCATACCAAAACTCTCTACACCTCGTATCTTCGAACGCTTGATTACAAACGCCTCATCGCCACTGTAAAGTTTAGTTCCAATGGTTGCAACCACCACCTTTTGCCCTTGGGCTACATTGGGAGCACCGCACACTATTTGTAGAGTTTCATCGGCTCCTATATCGACTGTGGTAACGTGCAGGTGGTCGGAATTTTCGTGGGCTATACAGGTTTTGACTTCGCCTATTACAAGCCCCGCAAGTCCTCCTTTAACACTCTCGTATTCAGACACGTGCCCTACCTCTAAACCGATTGAGGTTAATATTTTGGCTATCTCCTGTGCCGTTAGGTCTGTTTTGATATAATCTTTCAACCAAGATAATGATATATTCATCTTTCTGATTAAGTTTTTATTTGCAAATGCTTAATTCAAATTATTTATAGCCTACAAAGATAGGAAAAATAATTGAGAAATTTAGACTGAGATTGCAAAGCAATTTCAGCAAAGTCTCTGAGCAATATCAAATTTTTTTCAATTAATTATGACTAAAAAATGGATGCAAAAGGCACTAAAATAGTATTTTATCTTCGAGTTTGTTTATTTCGGCAAGTACCTTTTTGATTTTCTCCATAGTGTTAATAGTAGTTGGCACCAGAGGCAAACGCAAATTGTTTTTTATCAATCCCATTAAGGAGAGCATTGATTTGACACCAGCCGGGTTACCGTCTATAAATAGCAAGTCCATAAGTTCGGTAAATCGGTAGTGTATCTGGCGAGCTCCTATAAGGTCGCCTCTAAGGGCAAATCTTACCATCGAACCAAATTCTTTTGGTAAAGCATTGCCTATAACAGATATAACTCCCTCTGCTCCAAGTGTTATCAGTGGAAACGTAATGCCGTCATCTCCGGATATTACCATAAAGTTTTTGGGCTTGTTTTTGATAATCTCGTCTATCTGATGAAAATTGCCCGAAGCCTCTTTGATAGCCACAATATTGTGAAATTCTTTAGCCAGTCGCAAAGTGGTTTGTGAGGTAATGTTTACCGAAGTTCTGCCAGGTACATTGTAAAGAATTATAGGCATATCGGTAGATTTAGCAATGGCTTTATAATGCTGGTAAAGACCCTCTTGCGAAGGTTTGTTGTAGTATGGGGTTACCGATAGTATAGCCGAAATACCTTCAAAGTCGGTTCTCTTTATCTGTTCTACCACTCCAGCAGTATTATTACCTCCTATGCCCAATACAATAGGAATACGCCCATTGGATTTCTCTACTACGAAACGTGTGATTTTATCTTTTTCGTCTGTTGTAAGAGTTGGGGTTTCGGCAGTAGTGCCGCACACCACCAAATAGTTTGTGTCGCTGTCTATTTGGTATTCAATAAGATTTTGCAGGGCATCAAAATCCACATTACCATCATCTTTAAAAGGTGTTACCAATGCAACCCCCATTCCAATCAATTTATTTTGAAGCATATATAAAATACGGTTTTTATTTTTTAGCCTCTAACATTTATTTTTTTTAGATAGAACAAAAATTGCTCTAAAATAAATCTACGACTGATATACTGATGATTTGTTGTCTCTATTAGGAAATTGAAGTTAAAGTCGCTGTTTTTATCGGTGCCACAAAACAATGTTGCATCGGCATTTATTAGCATATAAAGTAGAGGCACAAAACTTTTTTGATTGACATCGAAAACTACATCAAACTTGCGATTTTTTATATCATCTATTATTATACTTGAGGGTTTACCTATAAAAGAGAGGTCGCTTTTTTTGATGATAATTCGATTGAGGGTCGATACCAAAGAGGTATCTTTACTATGTACGTAACAACAAGAAACTACACTTTTGTTATCCGCCTTGAGCATATTTTCAAGTTCGATAATCTCGCCAAACTCTTCGTCTCTATTGACACTGCACACCAAAAGGCAACTGTTGATTTCGGAATAGTTCAAAAAAGCTCTGTTTGAGTTTTTGATACTGTTTTTCTTGACCTTTTTTAGTACAATACTTCTATTTATTTTCTTGAAAAGCTTCATTAACCCTGCTCTTTATAAGTAATTAACAATCAAACAACTATTTGCTGTACTGTAGTTCGTAATACTTCTGATACTCTCCTGAAGTAACATTACGCACCCACTCTTCGTTTGCCAGATACCAATCGACGGTTTTTTCGAGCCCCTCTTCGAACTGCAAAGATGGAGTCCAGCCAAGTTCATTTTGTAGCTTTGAGGAGTCTATGGCATATCTAAGGTCGTGTCCGGCTCTATCTGTAACAAATGTTATCAGTTGTTGGCTTTCGCCCTCTGTCCGCCCGAGTTTTTTGTCCATAATATTACACAAAAGTCTTATCAAATCTATGTTTCGCCACTCATTATTGCCTCCGATATTGTATGTCTGCCCATCTTTCCCTTTGTGAAATATGATATCAATGGCAGCAGCGTGGTCTTCGACAAAAAGCCAGTCTCTTACATTCTCGCCCTTACCATAAATAGGTATTGGTTTATTGTTTTTTATGTTGTTGATAGCCAAAGGTATTAGCTTTTCGGGGAAGTGGTGCGAACCGTAGTTGTTGGAGCAGTTGGAGACTACTACGGGCAAGCCGTATGTGTCGTGAAACGCTCTTACGAAATGGTCTGACGATGCTTTTGATGCCGAATATGGCGAATGCGGGTCATATTTGGTCTCTTCCGTAAAAAATGTGCCGTCAAATTCCAATGCCCCGTACACCTCATCGGTAGATACGTGATAAAATCGTTTATCAGTATAATTGTCTTTCCAAAGTTCTTTGGCACAATGCAATAAGTTGCAAGTACCCAATACATTGGTGCGGATAAACACAAATGGATCGGTGATACTTCTATCCACATGGCTTTCGGCTGCCAAATGCACTACTCCATCCGGTTTATAGAAAGCAAAAAGCTCCTTTAGAGCCTCAAAGTCGGTAATATCGACCTTTTCAAATTTATAGTTTGGTTTGGAGGCAATATCTTCTAAGTTTGCCAAATTGCCGGCATAAGTCAGAGCATCCAGATTTACTATACAATAATCGGGATATTTATTTACAAATAGACGTACCACGTGTGAACCGATAAATCCTGCTCCACCTGTTATAAAAAGAGTCTTAGACATATTAGTTAGGTTGTTTTTTTGATTTTTTGCAAAGGTACATTTTTTTATAAAATAAACCCAATATATTTTTTAAACTAATATATTGGGTAAAATTTACAATTGTTTCGAATACAATTTTTAGTCGTCTATTCTCAGGAACTTACCTTGTTTGTCAAATTCTAAAGTAATGTCATTAGCCAATTCGATTTGGTAGCCATAACGCTCTTTGTCGATTTCAACTATAGAGGTATTAGGATAGTTTGTTTTGCAATAACTAACTATACCAGAAGGTAATAGTGTCAAAATAGAGCTTGGAACAGCCGATGTTTTGCAATCAATATGGTCCCATTCGCCATTTTTATCAAATTCCAACTCCCAACCATTGGAAAGATACACATCCCAATTGTAGCTGACACCCTCTTTATCTTTTACGACACGATTTACCGTAATATCTTTAAAATGCGTTGAAATAAAATTTTTACTTACCTTTGGCAATTTATCAAATGTTACAGTTTTGTCACTTTCACATCCTACCATAATCACTGTACTTATCATAAAAGATGCTACTAAAAAAAATTTTAATATTTTCATTTTTAATTCTCCTTTATTAATTTGTTTTACTTATTATTTATTAAATTTGATAGCAAAGGTATAATAAAAACTTTAACAAACAAATTTATTATTGCATTTTAACTTTTTTTATACACGCATAAGTATATTGATATTATCTATAACAATAGACATGAAATGGTAGTTGGTTGAATATATGGCTTTTAAGTTTTATAAATCAAGTTCGCTAAATATCTCCTGTAGCTCCTTCATATTATCCAATACTATATGGGCTCCTTCTTCTACTAACACATTTTTGTTGAGTATCCCGGTATTTACTGCAATAGTGAATATACCTGCTGCCACTGCCGAACGAACACCCAAAGGAGCATTCTCTATTACTATTGCCTCATCGGCACTTATTTCGGCTATATCGAGAGCCTTCAGGTAGGGTTCCGGATGCGGCTTACCATGCTCAACATCAAAAGCAGATATTATTTTATTTTTATCTACTATATTCGGGAATGCTGTTTGTATCCTTTCGAGTTGTGTAATCTGTGCCGAACCCGTAACCACTAATATTTGTATTTTTTTTGATTTCAAAAAAGTCAAAACATCCGATACGCCAGATATTTGTTTGGCAGGCGGGTATTGTTCGAAATATTTAACTTTAATGCCATATATCTTATCTTTTGTGGTTCTGTCTGCTTTTACTCCATAGTGTTTTATGAAAGTCTCATCTATGGTGCTATCTCCCGTTCGCCCCTCGTGAAGATAGGCTTCATATAAAGGAAAGTCCAGACCCACATCAGCCATTGCTTTGTGCCATGCCTCAGCATGATAGGGCATAGAGTCGAATAGTATGCCGTCCATATCGAAAAATACAGCTTTTATATTTTTGTTTTTTAGCAAATTGATATTAGTCATAAATAAAAAGGATAGAAAATATCTGCAAAGGTAACTCTTTTGATACATATAAATAAGCAAAAATGTACAACGTGATTACAAATATTGTATTATTCGAGAAAATCATATAACTTTGCATTTGTTTTTTATAAATAAAATAAATTAACACCATTATGAAAAAAATAACATCTACACTAACACTACTAATTGCTTTTTCTTTATTTTTATCTGCTGCTCCAGGCGACACCACGTTTATACAAACATTTGATTTTAGTTTGGGCAGAAAAACCAAAATCGACACATTCCGATTTCCCGATGGTACAAAGAAATACTCTAAGGTATTGATGTATTACACAATTAAGTGCGACCCAAAGGGAGACTACGTTCAAAACAACGGAATCGACTACCCGTGCGGAGAGTGGGATTACGATGTGTTTACCGACATACTCCAACCTATCGGAGTCAACGACGACGGCAGTCCAAGATATAAGGTTAATCGTATTTGGACATATATTACTCCATACGGCATCAATATCGACAAAGACCCGTATATGAAAGATATACTCAACACAAACGGTTGGACATACGTTTTCGATGTTACCGATTTTTTGCCTCTGCTTAAAGGCGATGTCATACTCCGTGACAACAACGGACAGGAGCTTGTCGATATTAAATTTGCATTCATAGAGGGCACTCCGGCTCGCGATATAATCAATATAAAGCAGGTTTGGAACAGTATAGGGGTGGTTTACCCTACACATTGGGAAGGCTATCCGCTAAGTAAATTCGACAGCATAGTACACGATACCACATTTGCTATAGCCGCTAACGAAAAGCAGGTAAAACTACGCACCACCGTAACGGGTCACTTCTTTGGACAGGGCAAAAACTGTGCCGAGTTTTGCAAAAATATTCACAACGTATCGGTAAACGGCAATACTATACGAAGTTGGGACATAATACAGCAATGTGCCGACAACGCTATGTATCCTCAGGGAGGTACTTGGCTTTTAGATCGTGCCGGCTGGTGTCCGGGTACAGAGGGCAAAACCAATGAGTTTGACCTCACACAATACGTAACCAATGGAAAGGTAACATTCGATTACGATGTAGAAACTGACAAATACGGTGTGTATCGTATCACAAGTTATATCGTTACATATGGCGATATAAACCAAACAGACGATGTGGAGGCAAGCCTTATAATCTCGCCCACAATCGACCCACAGCAACGTCGACACAATCCATCGGCTTTCTCACCTATAGTGGTAATCAAAAATATGGGCAAAAACAATCTTTCATCAGCCACTATCACTTATGGTTTTGAGGGTAAAGAGCCTCTCAAACACCAATGGAAAGGCAATCTGGCTTTTCTACAACAAGATACCGTGACATTGAGCAAAATACCCGATTGGAATGCCATTGACAGTAATACCGCAAAATTCTATTTTGAGATAACATTGCCCAACGGAAAATCCGACCCAACACCTTACAACAACCGTCTGTCGTCAGTATGCCAAAAGCCAACGGTGATAAACTCCAACAACTTTTATGTGTTGATGACTACCAACAAACGTCCCAAAGAGACATATTGGCGAATAACCGATATAAACGGCAATGTGGTAGCAGCTATCTCTACCGATAGCTTGACAGCTTCGAAAGCTTTCGGTACCGACATCAATCTACCCGATGGCACATATTGTATTACATATTATGATACAGCCGAAGACGGACTTGGCTGGTGGGCAAACCGAAGTCAAGTCGGAGCAGGTAACTCTACTTTCTACTATATCGACTCCAACAATCAACGCAAACGTATTTTTGCATTAAACACCGACTTTGGGGCGTATTACAGATATTGGTTTGCGGCAAATAATTTTTCTACTAAAAAAGAGAATGAATCCATAGATACCGACGATACTTTATTGGTATATCCTAATCCGGCAAAAGAGACCATTACAATAGACCTCTCCAATATAGAAGGCGATAATATTATTGTAAATATCTATGATATATCGGGGGCTAAATGTATAGAACAGTCGCTAAATGGCAATTCGTCAAATACAGTAAATATCAACGGATTGATGCCCGGTATCTACATGTTGTTTGTACGAGACGGTACAAATAGTATTGCGAAAAAGAAATTCATTGTCAGCAACAACTAAAAACACAGATATATGCTAAAAGGTAAAAAAATATTACTAGGTATTTCGGGAGGTATAGCGGCATACAAGAGCCCCGAATTGATAAGGCAACTCATTGCCGAAGGAGCAGAGGTAAAAGTGGTAGCTACCAAAAATGCTTTGGAGTTTGTAACACCTGTATCGCTACAGACGGTTTCTCGCAACAGAGTATATTTCGAAGTGTTTGAGCCTATTGGGAACTTCAATCCCGAACACATATCGCACGCCGACTGGGGTGATATGTTACTGGTAGCACCAGCCACAGCCAATATAATAGGCAAATTTGCGTGTGGTATTGCAGACGATGCTTTATCGACACTCTATTTGGCTTTTGACAAACCTGTTTTTATAGCTCCGGCTATGAATACCCGTATGTACGAACATCCTGTGGTACAACGCAATATGCGCCAATTGCAAGCTTTTAATGTGCAGTTTATAGAACCTGTATATGGAGAACTTGCATGCAATACCTTAGGAAAAGGGCGTATGGAAGAACCGGAAAATATTGTGAGTTTTCTCAAAGAATATTTCGACGGAAATTAAAGACACCTAATAATCAACTAACCAAACTATGAAAGTATTAATAACGGCAGGCCCAACATACGAACGTATCGACCCTGTGCGATTTATAGGAAATTACAGTACCGGTAAAATGGGGTTTGCTTTAGCCGAAAATTGTGCAGACAGAGGTTTTGACGTGATTCTTATAGCCGGTCCTGTAAAACTACAGACGAGCCATTCGAATATAAAACGTATTGATGTGGAGAGTGCTGCGGAGATGTATGATGCAGTTATGCAGTGTTTTGAATCATGTGAAGTGGCTATATTCTGCGCTGCTGTTGCAGATTTTACTCCGGAAAAAAGACATGACCAAAAAATAAAACGAAAAACCGACGATTTGGTCATAAAACTAAAGCCAACTAAAGATATAGCTGCCGCTGCCGGAAGTATCAAGAGAGAGCACCAACTTGTAGTCGGATTCGCCCTTGAGACCAACGACGAACAAGTAAACGCATTAAATAAGATGCAGCGTAAAAATCTCGATATGATAGTATTAAACTCGCTGAACGACAATGGAGCAGGATTTGGATACGATACCAATAAAGTAACAATTATAACCAAAAACGGAGAAAAACTCGAACTGCCTTTGCTCCCGAAAGATGAGGTGGCAAGCCGCATTATTGACAATATTGTCGCTTTGTAGTATTAATTTGTTATTAAAAGATTAAGTATAAATTATTGTTTCTCAATATCAGTAGATTATATTTTTTTGACATCCGAAATCAAAAAAAATATTACTTTTGCATTCCATTGAGAATTTTAAGTAAAAAACACAGATACAATTATGATGAATGCACAAGACATTAAAAACGGTACTTGCATAAGAATGGATGGTCGCTTGTACTTTGTAATCGAGTTTCTTCATGTAAAACCGGGAAAAGGTAATACTTTTATGCGAACCACACTAAAAGATGTTGTGGACGGTAGAGTGCTCGAACGCAGATTTAATATTGGCGAAAAACTCGAAGATGTAAGAGTAGAAAGACGCCCATACCAATATCTATACAAAGAGGGAGACAACTATATATTTATGAATCAAGAGACTTTCGACCAACATCCTATAGCACACGATTTGATAAACGGTGTAAACTTTTTGCTTGAAGGTATGACTTTGGAAGTGGTAATCGACTCATCTACCGAAACAGTATTGTTTGCCGATATGCCGACCAAGGTTCAAATGAAGGTTACATACACCGAACCCGGACTAAAAGGCGATACCGCCACCAATACCCTGAAACCGGCAACAGTGGAATCCGGAGCTACCGTTCGTGTGCCTTTGTTTATCAATGAGGGAGAGACTATCGAAATAGACACAAGAGATGGTTCTTATGTAGGCAGAGTAAAGGCTTAAAATATTTTATCAACAATAAAAAACGTGAGACTGTTTATTCCGAACGGTCTCACGTTTTTATGTGAATAGGCTATTGTTTTTTAAGCAAATGTTAGATGTTAGACAAAATACCTTACCTTTGCAAGGAAAACACCGATGCCTCTTTAAATAGTCATCCTTTAAAAAGCCTCTTCAAGCGAGAAAACATTGGGCAATGGACTATCTCTTATTATTTTAATCAGATCTAAAAGAGCTTTCATGGCTTTTTTGAAGTTGTAAGCAGCCGCTGCCGAAAGTATATTCACAGCATCTCCTGCCAATCCTTTTCAAAAGTTCAGGCTTAAAAACGATAATTTAATTTCAAGTGTCCAATGGTGGGTTCTATGCCTGTTTGCTTGCTGAATAATTGATAAAAGCAGTATGATGATGGTGCTCATCATCATCTTCGTTATTAACACTGATGCTTTCCTGAAAATGAGTTCTATTACCTTTCCCCAATGCGATTGCAAAAATGTATCAATTCAGAAGAAACACAAAGAGCAGCGGGAATAAACTTATGTTTTCATTTCCGCTTTTTTCTCTTTTCAAGGGAGTGATCTTTGATTAATTTTTCAAATTCTTTGTTAAACCCATCAATAATGAAATAAATTTATGTGATTTTATGCTCCGGAATCATAATGGATTTGTTTTTAGTATTACTATATGTTTAAGCACTATGAAGTTACTAACATTCCCTTTATACTCCAACTTCTTCGCCCCTTTGTTTACATAGAAATCATGTTAGTTTAAAAAGGATTAAAAAAAAAATCTCTTTTTTACTATCAAAAATCACTGAACTATAACCTTTTCGGTCTTATCTCCTATTTTTATAATATACATCCCGACAGGTAATGGAACAGCTGTCCGCTGCTTAGCTTTAATAGAGTTGACAAATCTGCCATCTATCGTATATATTAATATCGGTAAAGCCTCGAAAATTGGTTTGGTAAAATCTATCATCAATACGCCATTATTATTCCAAATATAAAAACCTTTATCAGAAATAATAGAATATACATCTTTAGATGATGTTTTAGGCTCTATTACAACTTGTTCTTTAATCAATATACTATCATTTGTCTCTACACGATGCTTATCTTCATTAAATATTGCACCAGCAGGCTTTGTGATTAAACAATTTTTTAGTCTAAGTTCTGATATATATATAATAGAGCCATAGGTATTACCAGTAACTTTTAATGTAGCATTATCTATTTCTAATACCTCTTCTTTATTACCCGTATCTCCATCTATACCTATCTTACCATTTACCTCTACAACACATTGGTCTTTGATAATAAGACTATTATAAGGAGAAATATAAACACCACTTATTCTACCATTAATAACGACTGAGCCCGAACCTTTAATAATAGTATTAGAACCAACTACAATTCCTTCCTTCTCAAGAGAGGTAATATTATTGATACCTATCAAGTTAATAATCAAATTATCTATACCTTCATTGTGAATAGCCTCTTTTCTATTATGAGCATTGATAGTAGCATTATTTAAAGTCAATGTATTAGTGGCATCATCATAACTTACTCCTCCTGTAATGTCATTACTAGCAGACGCTATATCAGATGCTATATCAGATGTTATCTGTATCCCTGCAACATATAATTTATAGGTAGTTTGTGCAGATAAAGTATTGAACAAAGTAATAAACACAAAAGCCAAGATAAAATTTTTTCTTTTCATAAAACTTATTTTTTTAGAGTAAATATTTAATTATAAGTATAAAATAACAATGCAAATTTACAAAATATTTATATAAGTTGCAATATAAAAAATTTTTTTATCAATATAGAATCTCATTCAGTTGAAAAATATGGTATAATAGACAAAAAAGGTTGCTGTTTTTTTTATCTCCAACATTTGGAGATAGATAAAAGAAGTAGTATCTTTGCCACATCTGTATGAACGGAAATAGGCTGTGCTGGGGAGCAACCTATCAGGGATAATACAGATGCTATATCAATGTTGATAAGACTGTTCGCTTTTGGACATTACGCCCCCTTTTTCAACACACCAATTGAAAAAGACACGTCCTGTTATGACGATATTGTTATAACCGTATGGGTTTACCTTGCGTTTGTAGAAATCGACCATAAACCGCACTACTGTGATATATCCGATAACAGATGAGTAAGAGCTTGGAGTGTGCTTATCCATACATTTGAGGAACTGACGAACAAAAGAGTTGTAACTATGCGTAGTTCCCTTGCTTTTTCGTCAAGGAAATATTGCACAATGCTGTCGATTTTCTCATATAGACATGCTTTTCGCTCTCAAAGAAGGTGACCAACTGCTACAGACAGTTTAAGGTTTAAAGAGTTTACTACCTCGATGGCATACTTCATAGCCTCTAACGTTTGGTACGGTACCTTGATATGGCTCTATTGAGTTTTACTCGTACATGCTTCGGCTTTTCGGTTTGTGGGTTTAGTACATAATAGGCTATCTGCCAGCCTTTTGATTTAGTTTTCTTCGGTTCGGCAGGAGAAAATTAGCAATCGGACTGATATACTCTGCGGATTTCTGAAAATTAGGCATTTTTTACACCTCCTATCCATTCGAGAATTGGAAGCGTAAAAGATTTAATACAAAACTGACACGGCTATTTTCTAATAATCGTGTCAGAAGTGCCTCTTTATCGGATGTTGTGCGCAGGATGAGACTCGAACTCACACGCCGTAACCGGCACTACCCCCTCAAAGTAGCGTGTATACCAATTTCACCACCTGCGCCTATTTTTGCTTTTGTGCCCAAAACAGGACTCGAACCTGCACAACCTTGCGATTACTAGTCCCTGAAACTAACGCGTCTACCAATTCCGCCATTTGGGCTTAATTGTCCAAAAAAAGAGCGGAAAACGGGACTCGAACCCGCGACCCCGACCTTGGCAAGGTCGTGCTCTACCAACTGAGCTATTTCCGCAAATAGAATGCAAAGGTACAACTTATTTTTTATTTATACAAAATTTTTAAGCAAAAAATCTTTTATTTTAGTCTCTGTTTTTTTGTACCTTTGCACAAAAAATAGAATAACAGTATAAAGATAAGAATATGAATTTTGTAGAAGAACTCAAATGGCGTGGAATGATTCATGATATTATGCCCGGCACCGAAGAATTATTGAAG
Source organism: Porphyromonadaceae bacterium COT-184 OH4590 (assembly GCA_000768855.1). Classification (GTDB taxonomy): domain Bacteria; phylum Bacteroidota; class Bacteroidia; order Bacteroidales; family Paludibacteraceae; genus F0058. Next base: position 24,902 of record JRAN01000060.1, read on the forward strand.
AGAGAGAAAACCACAGCATATGTAGGAATAGACCCTACTGCCGATTCGTTGCATATCGGACACTTGTGCGGAGTTATGATGTTGAAACATTTTCAGCGTTGCGGACATAAACCGATAGTGTTAGTCGGTGGTGCCACCGGTATGATCGGCGACCCTTCGGGTAAATCCGAAGAACGCAATCTTCTCGATGAAAAAACTCTTAGACACAATCAGGAATCTATCAAAAATCAACTTAAAAAATTTCTTAACTTTGAGCAGAATGAGGCAAACTCTGCCGAAATGGTAAACAATTACGACTGGACAAAGGATATAACTTTCCTCGAATTTGCTCGCAATATCGGCAAACACATAACAGTCAATTATATGATGGGCAAAGATTCTGTAAAAAAACGTTTTAGTGGCGAGTCGTCGGCAGGAATGAGTTTTACGGAATTTACCTATCAACTTTTGCAGGGTTTCGACTTTTTGCATCTGTATCGTGAAAAAAACTGTAAACTCCAAATGGGAGGCTCCGACCAATGGGGTAATATAACCACAGGCACAGAACTTATTCGTCGTATCGAACAAGGAGAAGCTTTCGGGCTTACCTGTCCGCTTATAACAAAATCCGATGGCTCTAAGTTCGGCAAAACCGAATCTGGTAATATATGGTTGTCGCCCGAATATACTTCGCCCTACAAATTCTACCAGTTTTGGCTCAACACAGCCGACGAAGATGCCGAAAGATACATCAAAATATTTACGGAATTGGGACAAAACGAAATTCACAGCCTTATCAAGGCTCATCGCCAAGCACCACACGAACGCAAATTACAACGTCGCTTAGCCGAAGAGGTAACCGTTATGGTGCATTCCAAAGAGGCGTTACAGTCGGCAATAGAGGCATCGGAGATACTTTTTGGCAATGCTACCAAAGAGTTGTTGCTCAATACAGACGAACAGACTTTGCTATCTATATTTGAGGGCGTACCACAGTTTACAATCGATAAAAGCATTCTTAACCAAGGTGTTGCTCCGCTGACACTTCTTGTCGAACTCACAAAGATATTTCCTTCCAAAGGCGAAGCCCGCAAAATGATACAAGCCAATGGTCTCAGTCTCAACAAAGAGAAGTTTACCGACATAGAAACTCTACTAACCACAGCCAATTTGATAAAGGATAGGTATATGTTGTTTCAAAAGGGCAAGAAAAACTACTTCTGTGTGATAGCAAAATGACCGACCAATATTTTATGCAACAAGCCTTTAAGGAGGCTTGTTATGCTTTTGAGAAGGGCGAAATACCTGTAGGTGCTGTTATTGTATGCGAAGACACTATCGTTGCCCGTGCTCATAACCTTACCGAGAGTCTTACCGATGTTACGGCTCACGCCGAAATGCAGGCGATAACATCTGCGGCAAGTTATCTTGGAGGCAAATATCTTAACAACTGCACTCTATACGTTACCCTCGAACCCTGTGTGATGTGTGCCGGGGCATTGGGTTGGGCTCAAATTGGGCGAATAGTATTTGGCGCCAAAGACGAAAAAGGAGGATTCCGTCGATTTGCCCCTCAGTCGATACATCCCAAGACGCTGGTTGTTAGCGGAGTAATGGAGAAAGAGTGTTCGGAAATACTTAAAAGATTTTTCGCTAAAAAACGATAATCAAATAGCACATCCAAAGCCAATAGCATTTATACACAAAACTAAGCATTGTCCATAACCTGCTCGTTGCCAATGACAAAACGTTTGTAATAAGACAGAGCAATAGTAGTGAAAGGCAGAGCTATTATAAGCCCCAAAAAGCCAAACAATACTCCAAATATTGATAGCGAAAGCAATATGATAGCGGGACTAAGACCCATATTTTTCCCCATAATCTTGGGCACCAAAAACATATCTGTAGATACTTGGATAATGATAAAGACTATCAAAACACCCAAAAGCATTACGAATAGGCTACTGTTGGTCTCTACGCTATTCAAAAAAGCAAAGAATATCACAGGAATAAACCCAAAAGAATGCAGATAAGGTACTATGCTTAGCACACCTATCAGAATGCCCATAATTATTGCCATTGGAAGCCCTATGATAGAAAAACCTATACAGTATAAAACTCCTACAATAAGGCATATAAGAGCCTGTCCGCGAAAGTACTGATTCATTGCCGAAGAGAGTTCGCCCTGTAATTCTGAGGCAAATCTGCGGTATTTGAGGGGGAACATTTTTATAAGATTTTTGCTTAGCTTTTCGTATTCATTCAATATAAATACTAAATATAGAAATACTATGAATATTGATATTATCGTAAGCAATAGCTGCCATACACTCGATATAAGCCCCCAAAACTGCGGCAAAAGCATACCCATAATAGCATTAAGTGTATCCAGTGATATGAGTTGCTCGTAGTTGACCGCCTCGAAGTATTGTTGGAGGTTTTTTAGGATTATCTCATTTACAAAGGGATAGTTGCCAAGGTCTTCGAGGTAGCTGATGAGCATAGGGATAACTTTTGCCATTTCGTGATATATCATAGGAAGTATCAAAGCACATGACCCAATAATAATACCAAATATAAATAACAGTGCCAATACAATGGAGAGTATACGGTTTTTTACTCGCAACTTATATTGTATAAAACATACCAAAGGATATATTAGGTAAGCTATAAACCACCCTATTACAAAGGGCAGTAGTACACCGGAGAGATTTTTTATAATAAAAAAAACGCCTATTATTACCAAAACCCTTATTACAAGCCTTACTGTGCTGTCGAGAGTATATTGCTGGTTTTTCATAAAAAAAAATATTTTAATATAATAGTATTACAAAATTACAATGTTTTTTCAATATGCATGTTTTTGTTTTTTTATCGCAATCAACATCATAAACATCAGCAGTCCGTTTATTAAAAGAAGTTCGTAACCGAATTTGTAGTTGAACCAATAACGGAAACCGATAGAGATAAGATATGTGAATATTGGCGAAAGTATAGCTACGATTGGTAACAAGTGGTCGCGAATTTGCCATTTGGTAAACAACCCGAAAGCAAACAGTCCCAAAAGCGGTCCGTAGGCATAGCCGACGATAGTGTAAATAGTGTCGAGCAGGTTTTGATTTTTGATACTATCAAACATCATTATCACGGCAACAAATACTACACAGGTAGCAAAATATATTATTTGCCTTATTTTGACCGATTTAGATGTGTTGTCATTATATTGTAGTATATCGACAAAAAATATGGTAGCAATACTTGTCATAGCAGAGTCTGCAGAGTTGAATGTAGCAGCAATGATACCTATCATAAACATAACTGCAACAATGGGTGTAAAGTAGTCGGCAGCAAACATTGGTACAATAGAGTTGAGATTATCGGGTAGGGTAATACCATTGTTTGTGCTATAAATGGACATCAGAGCGCCAAGAGTTAGCAGTAGCAGGTTGAATGGAACAAAGCAACTACCGTAAGCAATCATATTTTTTTGTGCCTCTCGCAGATTGCGACACGACAATGTAGTCTGCATCATATCTTGCGAAAGTCCTGTCATTACTATGACCACAAACACTCCGCTAAAAAACTGCTTAAAGAAATTTTTGTCACTCACAAAATCTGTCAGCACAAAAGTACGACTTAGCGGACTATCCCACACAGACAGTACTGCTTCTGAAGCCGAAAACCCGAGTAAGCCCACTATCCCGACCAACATAAGCACAATAGTAACAAAGAGTACCAACGACTGAAGAGCATCGGTAAATACTATTGTTTTGATACCGCCCCTAAATGTATATAGCCATATCATTGCTACACATATAGTTGTTGATAAGCCGACAGGAATATCCCACGCCGAAAAGATAAATTTCTGCAATACCAAAACAGCCACATATAGCTTTGACGATGATGTTATTATTTTTGATATAATAAAAAACCACGCTCCGGTCTTATGAGTATATCGACCAAAACGGTTTTGCAGATAACCATAGATAGAGGTTAGATTGTTGTGATAGAAAATAGGTAACAGTACTACTGCAACCACCACATAACCAACCACAAACCCCAAGCACATCTGCAAATATGTAAAGCCCGAATCCTGAACCATAGCAGGTACAGCTACAAGTGAGATGCCCGATACCGATGAGCCAATCATACCAAATGCAACAATATACCATTTAGACCTACGCGATGCAACAAAAAAGTCGCTGTTGCTACTGCTATTGCGAGATGTAAATGCCGAAAAAAGCATTAAAATACCAAAATAGGCTAATATCACTAATATTACGGTCGAAGGAGACATTGCTTTGTATTAATGTGATGATTTTAAAAATCAGCATTTATTTTTATTTTGCAAAAGTAATCAAAAAATATACTGTAAATAATTTAAATTGTATTAATTTTGCACTCAAAAAAATTATCTTATTTATAAACAATGAAGAAAATATTGGTTTTGGGAGCGGGAGGGCAGATTGGCTCTGAGCTTACAATGAAGTTGCGAGAAGTTTATGGTAATGGCAATGTGGTAGCTACCGATTTGGTGCCGGAACGCCTTACTCAAGAGATACAAGAGAGTGGAGTATGTTTGCCTTGCGACGCTACGGATGCGAACCAGATAGCAAAAATAGTATCGGATTATAAGATAGACAGCATCTACAATCTGGTTGCAATACTTTCGGCTACTGCCGAAAAAAATCCTATGTTGGGATGGAATATAGGTATGGGTGCTTTGTTGAATTGTTTGGAAGTTGCTCGCGAATATAAAGCTGCATTATTTACGCCATCGTCTATAGGAGCTTTTGGTCCTGATACTCCGCTTGACAATACTCCACAGGATACTATTCAGCGACCCAAAACGATATATGGTGTAACCAAAGTTGCCGGCGAATTGCTCTCCGACTACTATTACGAACGTTTCGGAGTGGACACACGTTCGCTTCGCTTTCCCGGACTTATATCGAATGTTTGCCCTCCGGGAGGCGGTACTACCGATTATGCAGTGGATATATATTATGCTGCCGTAAAAGGTGAAGATTTTGAATGTCCGCTCAAAAAAGGGACATTACTTGATATGATGTATATGCCCGATGCTATTGATGCGGCGATAAATCTTATGGAAGCAGACGCTTCGAAATTAATTCATCGCAACTCATTTAATGTAACAGCAATGCACTTTGACCCTGAGGCTATCTATGCCGAGATACGTAAGCATAAACCTAATTTCGTAATGACATATAAACCTGACGAGTTGAAACAAAAGATAGCAGACGCTTGGCCCAATTATATGGATGATTCTTGTGCGAGAGCAGAATGGGGCTTTAGTCCGAAATATGATTTAGAAAAAATGACGGTTGACATGTTGGATAAACTTGCAAAAAGACTTTTGAAGTAAAAAAGTAGAAAAAATATTTTGTAATTGAAAAAAAAAGTATTACCTTTGCAATCTCAAAAAAGACCAGAAACGGTGTGGTAGTTCAGCTGGTTAGAATACCTGCCTGTCACGCAGGGGGTCGCGGGTTCGAGTCCCGTCCATACCGCAAAGAGCCTAAGACAAAAGGCAACAAAAGAAAGACAAGCCTTTCAAGTTCACTGAATTTGAAGGGCTTTTTCTATGTGTTTTATCTTAGTCGACCGTTGAGGAAACTTTTGATTTTTATTTATCCCCTAATGGGAATCAATGTTATCGGAAGAATGGAATTTGATATGTTGGGTATTTGTTGGTATATATTGTAATTTTGCAAGAAAAACACTTTCAAGTGAAAATCTATAAAATTAGCGACATATTAGACAATACCGAGCCGGTACAGCATTATATCGGCATTTTTGAAGAGACGCCGGACGCAGATATTGAATGGCCTCACAGACACAATTTTTATTCAATCGTCTGGTTTACTCAAGGAAAAGGGCTTAATGTTATTGACTTTGAAGAATACGAAATTTGCCCTCAGCGAATTTTTACCACAAATCCTCGACAAATCCATAACTGGGAATATTCTGCTGAGACACAGGGTTATTTCATCTTGATGGAAACGTCTTTTGCTCAACAGTATAATATTGATTTTTCCACTCCCTACCGGGATATTGACAAAGAGGAAATCTCTTTTATGGAGGCTGTTTTGAAGAAAATGCTTGCGGAAGAGGATAAGCAAAAGCAGGAGATAGCCATTTCCTATTTTATTTCTTTGCTTAAGAAAGGGAGTGCTATTTATAGGAGTCAGGATACCTTGATTTTTAAGTACAAAAAACTACTTATGGAAAATATCCATACGAATCTACCCATAACAGCCTATTCCGAACGATTGAAAACAACTCCTGAGACACTAAGTGAACTATGCAAAGTGCAAACGGGGCTTTCAGCCAAGCAGTTGCAGTTGGATATGAAAATAACCGAAGCCAAAAGATTATTGTTATACACCTCTCTGAACATCAATGAAATCGCTTTTAAATTAGGATTCGAAGACAACTCTTATTTTGCAAAAATATTCCGACAGAAAACATCTTTCTCTCCAACTGCTTTCCAAAAGAAATATAGAAATACTTAAGTGAACAAAAACAAGAACCTTTTTCATAAACTAATAGTTTTCTGTTATCACATTAATAGCAGCTCTTGCTTGGGCCTCTTCATTCTGCATCGCTTCTATATAGTCCTGCAGTTCGTCTTTAATAAACATATTAGAAATCAATAAAAAAACAAACAAAAAACAAGAAAGAAAAAAGAAAGAGTGTTTATTCTTAAAAAAACATTCCGCTCGACCCCTTCATTTATTTTAAAGTATTGCATTATTCCTGCTATAGCTAAAATAAAAAAGAACATCCTCCAAAACCAATTGGTCATAAAATAGCCCCAAATATCAAGTGCCAAGATAATTTTATTGGTAATTGGTTTCTTTGCCGAAGGTAAAAAATAGCGACTGGTCTTTTGTAAATCTTTCTCCGATTTAAGACGGTAAAAGTAGATAGGGTCTTTAGGATGACGTTTATTATCATAAAAATCATCATCACTCCATAATAGATTCGAAAGGCCTAAAGCTTTATATTCTCTGTCATAAACTTTACCCTGATAATAAATAATATAATTTAAATTAGAGAGCGCAGTTCCTCTTATACGGTCTAATTTATATTCTTCTCCTACCGAGATTTCCACTAATTCCACATCGTTATAATATCGATATGAATAATAGAATAAGACAGAATAAAACAGAACAATAAGAATACGAGCAAAATGTACAGGTTTCATAATATTAATAGTTTTCTGTTATCACATTAATAGCAGCTCTTGCTTGGGCTTCTTCATTCTGCATTGCTTCTATTTAGTCTTGCAGTTCGTCTGCTATCAGCGGGTTTATAATCAATTTATATAAATAGGGCAGCAAACTCATTGGCAATAAGATTTTAATAAAAGAATAAAGACAGGAACAACACTATATATATAATGGCTAATATCTTAAAAAGGAATGTATCTATTTTGTCCAATAAGCTGTTTGTACGGAGGATATTATTGCTTTTTATCTTTTTGGGCTTTTTGCTTATGCTTTTTGTCTTTTTTAGCCTTTTGCTTATACTTATATATTTTTCACTCTCCGATAACTCTCCTATGGCGACAACACTACATAAACTAAACAACATCCTCCAAAACCAATTGGTCATAAAATAGCCCCAAATATCAAGTGCCAAGATGATTTTATTGGTAATCGGCTTCTTTGCCGAAGGTAAAAAATAGCGACTGGTCTTTTGTAAATCTTTCTCCGATTTAAGACGGTAAAAATAGATGGGGTCTTTCGGCTTCTTTGCCGAAGGTAAAAAATAGCGACTGGTCTTTTGTAAATCTTTCTCCGATTTAAGACGGTAAAAATAGATGGGGTCTTTTTGTACCATTTGATTATCCATCAAATCATTATAGTCCCATAACCAGTTTGAAAAACCTAAAGTTTTATATTCTCTATCATATATTTTTCCTTGATAATTAATAGTATAATTTTCTGTAGGATGTCTAAATCCTCCTCCTAAGTATCCTATTTCGCACTGTTTGGGAGGGATTTCCACTAATTCCACATCATTATAATATCGATATGAATAATAGACTAAGACAGAAAACAATAAAAATGTTATTATAGCTAATGGATTTTTCATCTTAATAGTTTTCTGTTATCACATTAATACCTGCCCTGGCTTTGGCTTCTTCATTCTGCATTGCTTCTATATAGTCTTGCAATTCGTCTTTAATAAACATATTAGAAATCAATAGAAAGCCAAACAAAAAATAAGAAAGAAAAAGGAAAGAGTGTTTATTCTTAAAAAAACATTCCGCTCGACCCCTTCATTTATTTTAAAGTATTGCATTATTCCTGCTATAGCTAAGATAAAAAAGAATATTCTCCAAAACCAATTGGTCATAAAATAGCCCCAAATATCAAGTGCCAAGATAATTTTATTGGTAATCGGCTTCTTTGCCGAAGGTAAAAAATAGCGACTGGTCTTTTGTAAATCTTTCTCCGATTTAAGACGGTAAAAATAGATGGGGTCNGGCTTCTTTGCCGAAGGTAAAAAATAGCGACTGGTCTTTTGTAAATCTTTCTCCGATTTAAGACGGTAAAAATAGATGGGGTCTTTTTGTACCATTTGGTTATCCATCAAATCATTATAATCCCATAACCAGTTTGAAAAACCTAAAGTTTTGTATTCTCTATCATATATTTTTCCTTGATAATAAATAGTATAATTTTCTGTAGGATGTCTAAATCCTCCTCCTAAGTATCCTATTTCGCACTGTTTGGGAGGAATTTCCACTAATTCCACATCGTTATAATATTGATATGAATAATAGAATAAGATAGAATAAAACAGAACAATAAGAATACGAGCAAAATGTACAGGTTTCATAATATTAATAGTTTTCTGTTATCACATTAATAGCAGCTCTTGCTTTGGCTTCTTCATTCTGCATCGCTTCTATATAGTCTTGCAGTTCGTCGGCTAATAAACATATTAGAAATCAATAAAAAGCCAAAGACAAAAACAACAGGGAAAACAAAGCTGTGCTAATTTTTGCAAAGACATATTTATGACTTTCCTTTTCATCTCGAACACTAACAAATTTTTCGAAGACATAAAAAATAATTACACAAAAAAACAATATCCCCCAAAACCAATTGGCCATAAAATAGCCCCATAAAATTCGACAAATAAAATCCCAATATTACACCCTTTATGCTAATAATATTAAAGTATATTCGCAATTTTCTTTTTTATAATTATTATTTTGCAAAGATAATGAAAAATAGAAATATCCAAGAAGGTCGTAAAAGCACCCAAATAAAGGAGAAAAATCCTATCCAAACGCATTCTTGCCGAATTATCTTTGTAACCAAAAAAGATGAAACCGATAATTGGTATTTTGTTTTTATTTATTTCAGCGTGTGCAACAGCACAAATAAAAGAAAGAAATATGGAGTCAGAACGTTTTAATAGAGGCTGGCAAAAGCTTAAAGAAATTGATGGTGAGGCTGGCAAGAAAGTAATTGAAAGTCTCAAAGAGATTTCTCCCGACTTGGGAAGATTCATTATAGAGTATTCGTTTGGAGATATTTATTCTCGTGACGGCTTGGATTTGAAATCGAAAGAAATTGCGGTAGTTTCTGCACTTACCGCCTTGGGCAATGCCCGACCGCAACTGAAGGTTCATCTCAACGGAGCGCTCAATACAGGAAGCTCTGTCGATGAGCTGAAAGAGGTCGTTTTACAAATGTCTGTTTATGCCGGATTCCCTTCTGCCATTAACGGGATGAATGCATTAAAAGAAGTCTTGCAGGAACGAAAACAGCATGGTGTTTCTGACAATGAGGGTTTTGAAGAAAGAAAAAACGCCCAAGACCGATTGCAGTTAGGAAAACAGCAATTGTCGGCGATAGCTCCGGGAATGGTGGAAAAGCTGCAAAGCACTTACGATGGTTTTGCTCCTGAATTGACACAATTCATACTCGAATACGGATATGGAGATATTTTCTCAAGAGAAAATTTGGACAGAAAATATCGTCAAATAGCCACCATTGCAGCGTTAACAGCCTTGGGCAATGCCCGCCCCCAGTTGAAGTTTCATATCGAAGCAGGCTTGAATGTCGGACTTTCGGAAGAAAGCATCAAGGAAATTATGCTTTTGATGACTGTTTATTCGGGTTTCCCATCCGCCATCAACGGGATGAATGCATTAAGAGAAGTACTTGACGAAGGTAAATGACCTGTTTCCGCATGGCGTGCATATAGCAGAGAGTGCCATTAGAATATGATTCACAGATTTTCCATTCCGAATCGGGCAATTTCATCGATAATCGGCAGCACTTTCTCGCCCAATGGTGTAAGCGAGTACTCTACACGTGGAGGCACTTCCGGGTATTGTTTTTTTGCAATCAATCCCTTATCGCAGAGGAATTTCAGTTCGTTTATAAGCATCTTTTCGCTTATACCCGGAATGGCACGCTTGAGCTCTCCGTAGCGGACTGTTCTGCTGTTGATTTGATAAATAATGAGTAAAGTCCATTTACCTGCAAAAATCTGCATCGACTTTCGTACTGGGCATTCATTGTCTGAATTTTTTCTCTCCATAGCAATTTTTTATTATTGATTATCAATAAATCTAACAATATGGTAAGTATCATACAATATTGTAGGTACTTGACAAATAGAGAGCAAAGATATAATTTTGCCATCAAAAACTCAACTTTTCAAATAAAAATCAATCGGTAATGAGAAAGATAGTTTTATTAGCAGTTGTTTTGATGGGATTTGCATCTTGTCAATTCGGTGAAAACAAGAATTCATCTAAAAATAAAGATTTAAAAATGACAAATTTAGAAATTGTACAGCAGTATTTTTCTGCGTTGGAAAATGGCGATATGGCAAAAGTGGCGTCGCTTTTTGCCGATGATTTGGTTTGGCATCAGCCGGGCAAGGGCGTTCAGTCGGGTACTTTCACGGGGAAGCAAGCCGTCTTTGCCCACTTGCGGAAATTTGCCGAATGGAGCGGTGGCGATTTGGGTATTAAAGTAGATTACCTTGCCGACAATGGGGCTATGGTGGTGGCTTCTATCCGTTTTGCTTTGGATAAAAATGGAGTTTCTATGGCGATGAGAGGCGTGGATTTGCTTCGTTTGGAGGACGGACTTATCAAAGAGGTCTGGCTTTTTTCCGAAAGAATCGAGGAGGAGGATGCTTTCTGGAAAGTGCAAGCCGAAAAGTAACTTCTAAAAACAAATAGGCTGTCCGAAAAGGGCAGCCTATTTGTTTGATTACCTTTTGTCTTCGATACCAAATTCTCGCCAGCCGGATTGTGGAATGGCGATTTTTACGATTTTCTTCGCCTCGCTGAGCATTGCTCCAAGTTCTTTCATTTTGGTGTCAAGAGTTTCGGTCTTGGATTTTAGCTCGGCTTTGAGGCGTTCTTGTTCATCGTTTAGAGTGATGGCATCGGTGCGTGTTTTCTCCAATTTTTTGATAAAATCGGCGTCAATTCCTCTTTTGGCAACCTCTGCGGACTGATTGTTAAGTCCTGTTGCCATTACTTGTGCTTGGGAAATGGTTTCCGCATAGCTTTTTGTTGGTTTTGTGTTGCCCATAGTTTGTAAAATTTTAAAAATTGAACAATAAAAATAAATAAAACAAGTTGTAAAACGTTCTTTTGTTTATGCAGGAGCATTTCCTCAAAATCAAGGATTGTTTCCTTAAGGTCAAGGAGTGTTTCCTTAAAGTCAAGGAATGTTTCCTTAAAGTCAAGGAATGTTTCCTTAAAGTCAAGGAGTGTTTCCTTAAGGTCAAGGATTGCTTCCTTAAGGTCAAGGAGTGTTTCCTTAAGGTCAAGGATTGCTTCCTTAAAGTCAAGGATTGCTTCCTTAAGGTCAAGGAGTGTTTCCTTAAGGTCAAGGAGTGTTTCCTTAATATAAAACAGGTTTACCTGCTTCTCAAAGAACGAATTGTTGTGCTTCAAAATTACAAAAAAAATCAATTGGACACCATCTGTTATTGATTTTTTTCTTTGAAAATTTGTCGAAAATAAAAAATGCTTCATTGCTAAAGTAGATACATCAAAAAAAAATAGAGATACAATGTATTGCATCTCTACCATTAACCATTATAATTGATAATTAATTTACCTCCAAAGAAAGCCTGTCGGCAAGGTAAATGATTCTTTCTTTGTGGGCTTTGGGTACGATGATGAAATTACAATCGTCGTTGCCACTGCTAAGGTCGAGCAAGGTGTAATCGGTTAAGTTTTCTAATCTGTCGCGGACTATTTCCCAGTCGTTGCCTACTTCCTTGAAGGTCATTTTAAAAGGCTGACCGATTTTCTCCGAAATGAACCGACACAACTCCTTAACGCCAAACTTCCAATCGTCTTTAAATACATCTAACTTCTCAACAAAAGCCCAGTAAAGTAAATAATCGGTCTGATAATCATCAAGGTATTCCAAATCTTCCTCAAACCAAATGCCCTCATCGATGAGCCTTTGGGCAAAGGCTTCACGATTTTCGAGGATGTTTTTCCAATCGGTTTTCAGTTCGGCAATATCTTTTTCGGAAAGATAGTTATCGTGGTTTAGTAGGCTTAGCAATTCATCAAATACCTCTTCATCCGAAATAGGGTCGGTTTGCTGTATTTTCTTTTGCAGGGTTTCATACGCTACTTCGCTGAATTTTAGCAATTCGTCAAAGTGATATTTTTCGGTTTCATTGGCGGTTTCAGGGTCGAAATAATGGCTGTTCAACATCATTTCGCGGTAAGTCATACGGTGTGCATCTACATCATCGCAATGGATATATACAAAATCGTCTCCGATTTGCATCAACGAAAATGAAACATAGTAGGTCTTTGCTAATCCCATATTTTTACGCACTTTAAACAGAAAATGCAACAGCATAAATCCCTCGCCACGCCCAATGGCTTCTATGTCTTGTGCATCAACTTCGCCAAATCCGAAAATACTAAAAATGTGATTAAGATGCCTGATTTCCTCTTTATAATCATAATCATCAGGCACATCATCAGGTGCGGATGCAAAAGGCAGATACATAAAATTGACATCACCCAGCCACGCACCAAATCTGCTATAAATATTTTCTCTACTGATGTCGTTATCACGCATCAATTCGTAGATTTTTAATAGGTTTTCTTCCATTGTTTTTTTTGATAAAATAAAGACAAATATAGAATAATCTTTTCAAATTTAAAAAGGAAATAACTTTGCTGAGTTATTTCCCTGCCTCGCTAATCTGTTGTTAGGAAGCAAATTTACCCTGTTCCCCTATACAAAAGTCTTTTTCTGAGTCGGCTGGCTTTTTGAGGGTAATACCGATATAATTGGCAATATATTGCTGTACAGAGGAATATAATAAATAACCCTAAATAAAAAAGCGAACCGCTAAAACGCTATATATTCAATAAGGATTTGATTGTATTGCATATATGGATTTTTATTTTAATAATTGTGTATATATTTTAGAAATTTGTTATTTATATGTGTTTTTTTATATCTTTGCTATTAAAATTATAAAAGTACCCGATATAATGGCACTCATACAAAAGAGAATGTTTAGACCACACAGACACAAGAGTATAGAGAAATTTTTGTACCTATTTTTTAGTGTAATACAATAAGCACGGTTTATAAAATCAAGCAATAAAAATAGATAAAAACAATAAAAATAAATTAGATTTATTCATCCTAAAAAAAAATTAATGTAACATGAAAAGAACAAGTTTAAAAACAGCGGCGATATTGATAGCCGCAGCAGCAACTCTGTTTGCCTGCAAAACGGATATACCGGAGCCATACAAACAATACACCTATGATGTATATGTAGCCGGATATGAGGTAATTAGTCAAGAGCAAAAAGTAGCTATGCTCTGGAAAAACGGCGAAGCTACTCCTTTGAATGTTGGTTCAAAACAGGCTGAAGCTGTCTCTGTATTTGTCTCCGGCAACGATGTATATGTAGCCGGATATCAGAAAGATGGAGACAAGCAAGTAGCCACACTATGGAAGAATGGCACAGCTACCCGCCTAACTAACGGTAATGAAGATGCTATAGCCTTTTCTGTATCTGTCGCCGGCAATGATGTGTATGTAGCCGGGTGGGATGGCAAGAAAGCCATGCTCTGGAAAAATGGTACAGCTACTGCCTTGACTAATGGAGAAAAGGATGCTCAGGCTTATTCTGTATTTGTATCCGGCAACGATGTATATGTAGGAGGATACGAGTTTAATAACAATAAAAAAAGAGTAGCCACCATTTGGAAAAATGGTACTGCTATCACTCTTACCAACGAAACAGAGTATGCCCAAGTTTTCTCTGTATTTGTCTCCGGCAATGATGCGTATGCAGTAGGATACGAGCTTAATAATGAAAGTTACATAGCTAAATTATGGAAAAACGGTGAAGCTACCAACTTGACCAGTGCCCCGAGGAATGCCACAGCTCACTCCGTATCTCTCGACGGTAACGATGTATATGCTGCCGGATTTGAGGTTAAAGAAGATCATTTCGAAGCCAAACTTTGGAAGAATGGAGAGCTCGCGAACACTCTTGGTGATCCTAACAAGAGTTGTATAGCCTATTCCGTATTTGCTATAGATGGCGATGTATATGTAGCCGGAAGCGAAAATGATATATCCAAATTATGGAAGAATGGTCAAGTTATTGACTTAAACGACGGCTCAAAAAATGGCGAAGCCCACTCTGTATATATTGTAAAGCGTGAGGTTAGTAATTAATCGGTGAGATTTTTTAAGGGTGTGTGATACCCACACTCAACATTAATAAAAAAGGGGGCTCTCTTTATTTTTAAGCGAGCTCCCTTTTTTTAATAATCAAATTGTTTTCCCCTTTATTTCTTAATCATGCTTAGTGTAGCGATGCCTTTATCTGTCACTACCCGCACTGCATAGACGCCTGCAGGCAGGTGGGCAAGGCTTATCGCTGTTGCATTGGTGGCGGTGGCGACCTCCGTACCGTATACGTTATATATACGTATGCTGCGGACAGCGTCTCCCGTCTCTATTTGTAGCACGTCCTCCACGGGGTTTGGGTAGAGAGAGAGGGTGGCAGTGGAGGCTTCGGTGAACAAAGTCGAAGGACAGACATAGGTGCCGGTAGTGGCAGGAATGTCTGCACCGTTAGTACGATAAATCACCTTCCAGTTTTTGTCTTTGGCAATAGTGGAGTTGGCAGCCTGGAAGATAGTGGCTTTTGAGTCGGAAGCACTTCTCAAGGGATAAAACTTAGCATCGTCGCTTACCTCTCTTATCGGTAGTGAGCACATCAGGTCGTCGAATGCCTGTGTAGTAAAGTTGTTGCCATAGCAAGACAACTCTTTGAGAGCTGTATTTTTGCTTACATCCAACGAGTTTAATTGATTTTCATAGCAGCTTAACTTGGTTAGAGCTGTATTGCTGCTTATATCTAACGAACTTAATTGATTTTTGTGGCAATACAACATGGTCAGAGCGGTGTTTTTGCTAACATCTAACGAACTTAACTTATTGTCGCCGCAAGACAACTCTTTTAGAGCTATGTTGTTGCTAACATCTAACGAGCTTAATTGATTGCTGGAACAAGACAATACCGTCAAAGCTATATTTTTGCTAACATCTAATGAGCTTAATTTATTGCTGAAGCAAGACAGTACGGTCAGAGCATTATTACCACTTATATCTATTCCTGTAATTTTATCCCTGTTTCCAATACAATCAAAACCCGTAACTTCTCCGCTAATGGTCATGGTAGTGCCTTCGGCTTGGTAGCTTTGGTAGTCTGTCCATTCTGTACCTGCTGTGATTTCATGTTGCGTATCGCCGCTTACTATCTTTACTTTGGTATTTTCGGCTGCGGCTTGTAATTTAAGGCGAATAGCTTGCCCTTGCTTTACGGTGAGGACGATTTTCTTGCTCTCATCGACCATCGGACAGACATAGCTGCCGGTAGTGGCAGGAATGTCTGCACCGCCATTCAAATAACGCACCTTCCAGTTTTTGTCTTTGGCAATAGTGGAGTTGGTAGCTTGGAATGTGGAAGCTTTTGTGTCGGAAGTTTCCAACAAGGGATAAAATGTTGCAGCGTCGCTTGCCTGGTGTGTCGGCAGTGAGCACATCAGGTCGTTGAATGCCTGTGTTGTGAAGTTGTTGCTGTTGCAATACAACTTGGTCAGAGCATTATTGCTACTTACATCCAACAAGCCTAATTGATTCTTGGAGCAATCCAACTCTTCCAGAGCAGTGTTGTGGCTTACATCCAACGAGTTTAATTGATTTTCGCTGCAAGACAAATATTTGAGAGCTATATTACCACTTACATCCAACGAGCCTAACTGATTCTTTGAGCAATCCAACTCTTCCAGAGCAGTATTGTGGCTTACATCCAACGAGTTTAATTGATTGAGGTGACAATACAACCTGGTCAGAGCAGTGTTATGGCTTATATCTAACGAGCTTAATTTATTTCCGAAGCAGGACAACTCTTTGAGAGCTATATTTTTGCTTATATCTAACGAGTTTAATTCATTGCGGTAGCAATACAACTTAGTCAGAGCGGTGTTACCACTTACATCTATGGCTGTAATTTTCTCTCCGTTTCTATTACAATTAAAACCCGTAACCGCACCGATGATGGTCATGGTAGTGCCTCCGGCTTGGTAGTTTGCGGCTCCTGTCCAGTTTATACTTGTTGTGATTTCTTGCGTATTGCTGCCACTTGCTATCCTTACTTTGGTATTTTCGGATGAGGCTTGGAAATCAAGGATAATATCTTCCCCTTGCTTTACGGTGAGGACGATTTTCTTGGTCTCATCTACGGTCTGTGCCGTGAGATTTCCTGCTGTGGTCATCATCGCCACTATCAGGGCGATTGTCATCATTGTTTTTTGAAATAAATTTTTCATACTATTTAATGTATTAAATTGTGAATAAAATATGATTTTTATTTTGTAATAATATTTGGGTGTTGGGGCGTTTTCAGGTCAACCACAAGGGTTAGCCCCTACGTACCCAATACCTATCTTTTAACCATTCGTTGTGTATCGACGCCTTTGTCGGTTTTTACATGTACGAGATAGACACCTGCAGGGAGGTGGCGAAGGGATATCGAAGCGACGTCTGTATCGGAAGCTACTTCGGTACCATATACATTATATATATGTATGCTGCGGACTTCTTCTTCTGTGCTGATGTACAGCACATCCTCTACCGGATTGGGGTAGAGGGAGATAGTGGTAGTGGAGGCTTCGGTAAACGAAGTAGAAGGACAAACATAGCTGCCGGTAGTAGAGGGGATGTCTGTATCGTCGGAGTAATAAAATACCTTCCAGTTTTTGTTTTTGGCAATAGTGGAGTTGGTAGCTTGGAAGGCAGAGGCTTTCGAGTCAGAAGCATCATACAAGGGGTAAAACTCCGCATTGTCGCTTGCCTCTCGTATTGGTAGCGAGCACATCAGGTCGTTGAAGCTCTGTGTCGTAAAGTTGTTGTCGTGGAAAGACAAGTATTTAAGAGCAGTGTTGTGGCTTACATCCAACGAACTTAATTGAGTGTAGCCGCAGTCTAACAAAACCAGAGATGTGTTTTTACTTACATCTAATGAGCTTAATTGAGTACTGAAGCAATACAATCCGGTCAGAGCTATGTTTTTGCTTATGTCTAACGAGTTTAATTTATTGTCACCACAATACAACTCGGTCAGAGCGGTGTTGCCACTTACTTCCATGGCTGTAATTTTCTCTCCGTTTCTATTACAATTAAAACCCGTAACCGCTCCGGTGATGGTCATGGTAGTGCCTCCGGCTCGGTAGTTTGTGTATCCTGTCCAGTCCTTACCTACTGTGATAGTAGTCATATTGCTGCCGCTTACTATCTTTACTTTGGTATTTTCGGCTGTGGCTTGTAATCTAAGGCGAATATCTTCCCCTTGCTTTACGGTAAGAATGATTTTCTTGGTCTCATCTACGGTCTGTGCCGTGAGTTGTCCTGCTGTAATTGCCACTATCAGGGCAATGGTCATCATTGTTTTTGGGAATAAATTTTTCATCCGATTTAATGTATTAAATTGTGAATAAAATATGATTTTTGAGGCTTATCGAAAAAAAATTCTGACGTCTGCAGCGAAATTTCCTGACGTGTGGAAATAAATTTATTGATGTCAAGAAAATTTGCTCTTGACATGCGGAAATTTTGGGGCTCAGGTCGAGGGGTAAAGTTATGTGCATCCGAAGGGTTAAGAATTGTTGATAAATAACTAATAATAGCCTGTAACATTTTTTTTGCCCCTATGTCGGACGAACTACCAAAAGTGAAAGTATAAAAAAAGACATTCCCTACCTTTGGGTCTCTGTGGTAGTATAAACAATCTCTTTGTTTGTGTGTCATATCTTTTAATTTCTCGAATATCCACAAGCAAAAGTAGTAAAAATTTTTAGCCGATACAAAATATTTGTTATAAAAAAAACAGAAAAAATAAATTATAAATTAAGAAATATTGTTTTGGAGGGTGAAGGTTGGATAACTACATGCTCTTTTATAAAAAACGCCCATATAGACACAATTAACTGCATCTATACAGTGGGAGAATATTGTTGTTTGGGGAGGCTGTATTTTTTTAATTTTTTTAATCTTTAGAGTTATTGAAAATCATTGAGTTTTTTCATTGCTTCAACCAATGGTTGCCACTTTTTTATCTTAAACTTAGTCCGCAGCATTCGAAATAGTCCCGGACGAAAGCGAAAGGCTTGGAATAGTTCACCCGCACCGTATGGTTATCGACGTAAACGACCTCGCCTTCACCGGCAAGTTTCACCAAAGACTTTCCTCCTATATCGGCGGGCAAAACGAGCTAAAATCGCACCAAAGGCTTTTTATAGAAGTTAAACGCCTTTTGGCAGCTACCATTAAAGTTAAGATATGAGCTTGTTTTTGTTGCCCATTATTCTTCTATTTGTTTATGTGTGAAGAATTGGGTAATTAAGCTGTTTTCATTCTTTAGTTTTCTGAAGATATTGTTCTGCATTATAACCTATGCTTTTCAAAGCATTAAACTGACTTTGCTGGTGTTCCGCAGTTCCGCCTCCGATTATAACATGGCTGTAAATTTCACTTTCCGGCCAATCATCATAGTAATTGTTTAGGAACTGCGGGATTCTTTCGTACATGGGTTGAATGATTGAAATAAAGCCATGTTTAAGACATTGAATATATGTTTTTTTGTCAAGTACTTCCGTATTACCATATCGGTCAAATGCTTCCAGGCGACTGAGAGCTCCCTCAATATCCCAAGGCGTGAACACAACCAAATGCTCCGGACGACTCCAACGTTCCGTATCCGTTTTATCGGGAGAGGGAATAATCTTTTTCCAAAAGCCTCTCTTCACGGCATAACTACCTGTAGAAAAGTATAAGCGATATGGTGTGTTGTCGAACACTTCTTCCGATAATTTGCCGGAGATAGGTTCGAACACTCCGTATAAATCATGATTCAGCAGGCTTGCATAATATGTTCTCTTGCCTGCCTCTATTTCGTAAATTGCCCCTATTTCATATCGTGCCATTTTATACCTCCTAATAACTAAAAAAAAACGATTCGTGTGATTGGTAAATGAGTCGTGGTTTGGAAAGCCATTATTTTTTGTTCATTATGTAAATCTCATTGGGACTATATGTTATTATAATCAGTTCTTTATCAACAAAAATTTCGGCACCTTCCCAAAGTCCATACTGAAATCTTTCATCAAAACTATAATTTGATAAACAAATTTCAGTCTCAAGTATCCCATTTCTTTTATTTATAGTTCCAATAAAATATTGTCCGTTTTGATTTTTCAAAATTCCTGCAATACTGTTATTATTTAGATTTTTTAGGTCGTGTATGTGGTAATTTTGTGTCCACAGCTTTTTCCCATTTTTTATTGTGATTGCCGATAATCTATACACTTGTACACGCTCGACAATAAAAAACAGTTGATTTTCTTCATCTAAAAGTTGTTGAGGCTCTGTTCCGACTTGTTTTTTCGAGCGCCATAATATTTCATTTGTTGATAAATCAAAACAACTCACATAAGAGGCATAAGAATTTGAAAGCATTAAATTATTTATAAAACAGGGCGTACAGCCAATTGCCCAAACACCGGGATATTTGAATTCATTTTCTATTTTAAGCGAGTCAAAGTTTATTTCAATAATTTTTGAATTTGAAGTAGATATGAAAAGTCTGTTATTATGCTTTATAACTTCGCTGTCTAACCATTCAACTCTGTATTTTTTTGATTTTATTGTTTTACCATTTTCACTGTTCAATACTATTAATTCGTTGTCATTGGACAAATAAATCAAATTGTCCATCACACTTATATTGGTTGTCCACAACTTGTGTTTTATCTGCCATAAAACACTTCCATCCTTTCTATTAAGAGCGATAATATAATTATTTGTTGTAAACAAATATTTGTCTTTTTGTAGAATGGGTCTGGAAGTAACATAATCACCTTCGTCTTTTAATGAAAAACTCCATTTGACAGTTGTTGTTTCGGTATTTATACATCTTATTTGTGAATATTTGCAGGTGTGCTCACGCAAATGAGATTCTGTAAATCTTAGACATACCAAAACATCTCCATTGTCGTAAATAGGAAAATAAGGGTAACAAAACCCTTCTTCTATTGTTATTTTATTTTTTATAGTCATACACATTAATAATAAAGTAACAGTTTGGTCTTTTCAAAATAGGTTATTTTATCATTACTACTTTTGATTGAAATAAGAAGTCTATGTTTTAACCTGATTTATCTATTACACAACAAAGGTATAATAAAATTCACAATAAAGAATTGTCAAGCAAAAAAACATTACAAATCCCCTCATATTTATATAAGATGATTATTTTTCGCAGAAAAATAAAGCAATGACGCTAATCGATTTTCTAACTCACCTTCCGGGCGAGGAAAGTTGCAAGCAAAAGTTTAAGACCTGTCACAACCTGGTTGGCGTGGTTTGTCCCAAATGTGGCGGGAGTTCTCATTACTGCGAAAAGGATAAGGAACGATACGAGTGTAAACACTGTAAAAATGGGCATCACGCTTAAGAATGGTACTATTATGTACAAATCGAAATTTACATTTTTCGCTACCGGTTTATAGCCATGCATTTGCTCACGTCAACGAAAAAGACCTTTTCGGCCACGTAACCATTTCCTCTTTAACGCCCTTTGTACCTAAGCAGGAAAGGGCAAGGAAGACAACAGCAAACAGCTTTGTATAAAGAATGTTGCCGAACAATCCGGCTGTACGGTTAAAGTTTAGCAGTATTTTATCCACGACAGTAATGCCAATATTCCATTCTTTCAGGGCGTAGTAGCAGAACCAATAGATATTTATCACCACGAACAAAATGCTTATCGCCCGCATAAACTCCATCACTTTGGTAAGTACTCTCAAATCGTCTTCTTGTTGCATAATGGTAAGATTGTGTTGGTTTGAAGGGCAAAATTAGAGAGAAGGTTTGATTGAGTTGTCGTTTTAAAACGAGTTGGCAGTGTGTGACGTTGGTTTGGAAGGGAGAGGACAGTTGCTCAAAAATAACATATTGATGTCCTATTCTGAAATATTATTGTAACTTTGTATTTGAGATTTATTGAGAGGGTATATGTTGATTTAAATAGACATATAAACAATAATTAGCAATAGAGGGGCAGATGTAGAAGATTAAATATGAAAATAAATAATAAATTCAAAGCATGCAAATTCTAAAAACATAATGATTATGAAAGGATATACTCTTAAATTAAATATTTACACAATTGCTCTCAAGGATGGCGAGAGGAAGGATGCAACATTTCATTCACTACACAGGGTAATTGCAGGACGTGATGATATGTCAAAAACAGATATGTTTAGTTTAGTTAAAGAGAAATTTCTCAAATCGTTTAGTGATAAATTTGTTTTGAATTATAACAAAACAAAGGGAATTGCAATTAAAGAAATTAGCACCATACCTACGAAGAATATCATTGATGGTATGATGATTGGCGGATTAACGGGAATCGAGCAAGATGTTTACAATACATCAAGTTCAGATGAAAAACAAGATACAATAGCCAAAGACGAAGTAACAGCGTTACCATATTATTTTAAAATATGGATGCCATACGACAGCAGTGTGGGTGTAGTTATGGTGCAAAGCTATACAGAAACAGGCGTTGTCTCTCTAGCCTTAGACAAAATCAAGCATTTCTTTAAAAGTTATGGTTTTTCTGTAGGCTCTAATCCATTTGTAGATAAAGAATACAAAGAACGATTTAAAAAACGAAGTATCGTAGATAAACTCATTTTGACAAAAACACATTTGAGTTCAGAAGCACGTTGTGCATTAAATCAGATGTTTACGAACTTTGAAGGATTAAAAGTCGAAATCAAAATTTCAGGTTTTAATGTGAGCATAGATGAATTTTGGAAACAAGTTGATAATGAGAATCCATTAGATATTGATTTGGCTGATTTTGAAATGAATAAAAAGGAAAATTATGACATAATAGCTACGTACAAAGATCTTTCAGGGAAACAGTCACAGGCACGTTTGTCTAAAAAACTTGATATAATGCCTACTATTATTTTGGATTCAACTCTGAAAGAGCCCGGTAAAGAATATCCTAATTACACCAAAATTCACACTCATACTAATTCGATTTTAACCAAAGTAAAACAGGAAATCGGCTATGAAGCAATTGATGTGGGATAATATCAAATTGAGTGAAATACGAAAACAAGCTAAAGAGTCATTGAAATTCAAAGATTTCAATGCAAGCTCTAAAACGAAAACCTATTGGCTATATTTGTATTTGTTGCCTATTTTATTCTCACTTATATTGCTATTTCTTGGGTTATTTATTGAAAAGGAAATTGCGAGCTATTTTATAACAAGCATTAGTATTTTTGCGGGTTTGTTTTTCAGTTTATTGTTTATCATTACAGATAAATACAATGCAAAGAAAGATAAACTTAATGAATTGATCAAGCAAGATGATGACGAAGTCCGTAATTATTTAAAGCGATACAAAAATTTTTCTATATTTTTAATCAGCCAAGTTTCATTCATTATTATTTTGTCAATCCGGCTTATACTATTACTTTCAATTGTTTATTTTTATCCTCAGTTCCCTCAATTTGAATGCGTCGTTTGGATGTATGCTAAACTGGCTGGAAAATACATCTTGAATGGTGCTATCTATTATTTTATTATGCAATTTGTGGTTTTTTTACTTGTGATTCTGAGTAATATGTATGTTATGTTACTTGAAGATATAAGTTTCGAAAAAGATAAATCTTAGAGTCTGTAGTAGAAATATTTAATATCGAATAATCTTAGAATAAAAATCAAGATTTATAACTCAAAAACTTTCCACCCCTAATCCAAGTTTTATACATTACCTCATGTGAAAGCCCCTCACACCTGCCTCCCATACTTCCGTTTTTCCTTTTTTCCTTTTTCTTACGGTATGGGAAAGGCTGTTCTTCTTCGGGGTGGGGAGAGAGTAAAAACAAGTCCCGGACACGTTCGAGTCTTTCATGGTGTAAAGTTACAGAGCAAATAAAATAATCACCCGATATATTGCTTATTTTTGCAATAATTACTAACTTTGCTCTCAAATACATGATAAGCTATTAATTATTTAGTTGTCCCTTAAAAACCATCGATCATCTGATATTCAGTAAATTAATCTGCAAAACCCTTTGGTAAATCTGCAAGTTTTCTTACCTTTGTAAT
>JRAN01000061.1 GCA_000768855.1 Porphyromonadaceae bacterium COT-184 OH4590
GTAGTAGCTACAATAGTATCCACATCCTTAGAGTTCCATTGAATATAAGTGGTAACTGTTTTTTCATTTCTATCCAACGATACACCTATATCTACTTCAACTTCCTTGTCATAAACACTAAAAGGCACTTTTTCGCCATTATTCCGATATGCTTTTATGGAATCTCCGTACAATGGAGTACCCACCAAATTGTTACCCTCAGCAACTACTACTTTTAAATATAAGTCCGATATAGGAATAGGAGCACAATGGGGTTTTTGACATGCTACAAATATAAATGTAGCAATCACCATTACAAATAAATACTTAATCTGTTTCATAATTTTATATGNGGTTTTTGACATGCTACAAATATAAATGTAGCAATCACCATTACAAATAAATACTTAATCTGTTTCATAATTTTATATGTTTATTTAGGGTGAATATTATAAATACATTATTTTATAAAACAAAAGGCTACCCTAAATATAAACAGCAAGTAGCCTTTTGTAAAAAATCGAGATTATTTGACTATCGTTATTATACCACCGTTATAGCCAGGTTCGGACGAATATACTACCTGTTTATAAGAACTTATTACTAAACTGCCATTATAATAGACCTTATCGTAAGTATAAAAACCACCAAAAAGTCCAGTAGTAGCTACAATAGTATCCACATCCTTAGAGTTCCATTGAATATAAGTGGCAACTGTTTTTTCATTTCTATCCAACGATACACCTATATCTACTCTAACTTCCTTGTCATAAACATAATAAGGGACCTTTTCTCCATTATTCCGATATG
>JRAN01000062.1 GCA_000768855.1 Porphyromonadaceae bacterium COT-184 OH4590
AAAATGCTATTCCAAATCTCAAAAAATGATAGAATATTCATTGAAATTACTCTTTTTAAAACGAAACGACATGTTGTCTATAGTTGTTTAACAATACCCATATTCTTTACAATCCTTACACATTTCTCTTGATACTCCTACGGGGTCATCCGTTTCACTCATTAATTGCTTTTCTGCATGACTTGCCTTTTCCCTTCCCGGGACACTATGATCCAAACTGGAATTTGATTTTGGTTTATACCCATATTTTTTTGAATTCTCTATCACATCTTCCGGGTCTATATCTCTAATGCTACCAATAGCGTCTCGGGTTTTGTTCGAAATCCTGTTTGGGGCATATCCACTGACAGTTTTAAATCCATCTGAAGCTATTGTCTTAGTTTGTTTACTTGGTGGCAATTTCTTCCAAGCATTCATTGCTCTTTCAAAGGCTTCTCTGGATAACTTTATTGATTCATTAAGAGATAATTTTGTTTGTACTACTGCAATTTTTTTAGAAATACTTTTTTCAGCTCCTTCTTCGACAAGCTCTTTCGTCGCTTTCTTGAGGCCTGCTTCGGCAACCTCCTGCACACCTTTGGCACTCGCCCTTACGGCGGCTGCTCCTGCCGTCAAGGCAACCTCTGCCGCCGTCTCCAACACCTCGCCCGCTACGTTGTCCAACGCGCGGGGATTACTTCTTCTTGTTTTTTAGGGTTAAATTATTTTAATTTACACATCGGGCTTCTATAAAAGTCCTTGATTGTCATACCATTCTTCATAAACATCTTGGGCTGTTTTGGTCGCAGAGTTTGAGTAGTTTTTTTCGTAACCAAAATTGCTTTCGAACTTCCCTGATTTTGGAAAATAGACGAGTCTTAGTATAGTAGGAATATCCCTATTATCATCGGCAAATAGTTTTTCAATTTTCATCAGTGTTTCGTTCCCAAGTTTCAATAGATTAAATGCTCTCTCGTTTGAAATATCGTACTGTTTTTTAGATACAGTATTTACTTTATGAGATTTTACCAATTGTCCGTTTATTTTATAAAAGGATTTAAAGAAATACCCTTTCTCTATTAATCCGATAACATATACAGTATCAACTTCATCTGCATTATTATCCACAAATTCATAGGCAAGCTCTACCATTTCTGTGAGAAGTTTCTGAAAGTCATTATCAAAGCTGTTGTTCATAATCACTTAATTTTTTATATAGTTATTGTGTTATTATTTGAGAAAAAGGTTCGCCGTCAATAGTATAATTCACATTGAAACTTGTTGGTCTCGCGGATGAACCGGCATAATCTATTTCGATATCAACAGTTCCCTTTTAGGAGGCGGTTTTAATGCCTCTGCCCACTTATTTTCTATCTTTTAAATTTACTTTTTCTGCTTGTGATACTAGGTTATCCGGCTATGCATATTTTTCTACCTTATCAATAAAGATTCATCCACAGCATAGCAAGCAGCAGCACACCCAATATTATTCGATAGTAACCAAAGGCTTTAAATCCATGTTTGGTCAGGAAGTTGATAAAAAATTTTATTGCCAACATTGCCACCACAAATGCTATTATATTACCAACTATCAGTATATCGACATTATCTATCAGGATTTGACGTTCGACAGGGTTGGATATCAGTTGGTATAGTTTCCAAGCTGAAGCCGCAAACATAGTAGGCACAGCAAGGAAAAATGAAAATTCTGCAGCACTCTTTCGTGTCAGCCGTTGAGACATACCGCCCACAATTGTTGCCATAGACCGACTAACTCCCGGTATCATCGCCACACATTGACAAAAGCCTATTATCAGAGCCTTACGATTTGTTATATCTTGATTTTCGCACGTTTTGGCAAATATCTTATCGACAAAAAGCATCAACACACCGCCGAGTATGAGCATTATGGCTACCACCTGTACGCTTTCGAGTAATTCGTCGATAGCGTCGGAGAATATAAACCCAAGCACAGCAGCAGGTATAAAGGCAATAAACAACTTCCAATAGAAGTCGAACTTGTCTGTCAGACGAAGAGCAATATGTTTTATCCTGTCCCACAAGCCGAGAGCCTCACCCTTAGGCAAGTCAAAAACCTTGATAGGCTTTATCTGCACAAACTTTTTGTAGTAAAGCACTATTACGGAGAGTATTGCTCCAAACTGTATTATCACCATAAACGCCTTTACAAATTCGTTTGTCTGCACACCAAGCAGATGTTCGGTAATAATCATATGCCCTGTGGAGGAGATGGGCAAAAACTCCGTAAGTCCTTCGACAATGGCTATAATAATAGCTTCGTACCAAGTCATATAAGAGGTAAACTTTTATTTCTGCTTGGGTTTGTACATTATACCCGCTATTACCATCAAAAAACCGATAAAACATACAATTGGTGCAAGTGTTATTCTGCGAAACGAGAATATATCGGGGTTAAACTCCATAGTCGAAGGGCTGCCTGTCATCAGCACAAAACCCAAAGTAATCAACGCTACTGCAATAGCTATCAGGATATAATTTATCTTACTCATAATAGGATAATTTTTTTATATTGGTTCTAAAAACAATTTTTCTTTAAATAAAATAGAGGTCGTCGGATTTCATACGTATATAGCGGTTGATACCGAATAGTGCAGCGAAAAAACTTACTACAAAGCCCACCACAAACACCACTACTATTATCGGCAGATAGAAACGATAGTCGTACAACGGCAACGACATATCGATGCGTTGCAGGTAGTAACCCACTCCAAAAAGTCCTACACAAGCTATAAAAGAGGCAATTAGACCATTCTTCACAAATCGCCATAAAAATGGACGGCGTATAAACCATGCCTTTGCTCCTACAAGCTTCATAGTGTTGATAATAAAGCGTTTGGAATATATCGAAATCCTTATAGTGTTGTTAATCAACACCACAGTGATGAGTAGCAATATCGATGAGATAAGCAGCAGCAATATGGAAATCTTACGGATATTGTTGTTAAAATCCGAAATCATAACTTTCTGGTATGCCACATTATCAATGAATTGATAGTTTTCTAATTTGTGTTCGAAATTTTTCAAAAAATCGTCGTTAATAAAATCTGCTTTTAGATTTACCTCAAAAGAAGCTTTAATAGGATTAAAACCAATAAGTTCTACAGGATTATCGCCTATATCGGCAATATGCTCCCGAAGAGCCTCCTCTTTACTAATATAATGGTATTGTCTTATAAAATCAGCACTTTTCAAGTAACTTTCTATACGCTTAATATCATCATTTGCAGTACTGTCGTTAAGCACAAGAGATACTACAAGATTCTCCTTTGTATACCTCGTGGCACTGCTACCCCAAAGCAACAGCATTGCTACCAGTCCCACCATAAACAGCGAAACCGCAATACTTATTGTCGAGGTAAAATACAGGTTAAAAAATGAATCTCTTTTTGCCTTTTCGGGATTCTTAGACATATTTTTCGATTTAGAATAAATGATTTATCTACGAATGCAAAGTTAGTATATTTTCCTGAAATATGATTAAAGTTCCATCTAATTTAAATATGAAAGGTTAAATGTAAATCCTCAAATCTTAAAACTATTTACTATCTTTGTTTTACTTAAAAATTAAAGGAATTTTTTATGTCAAAAACAGTAAAAATAATTTGCAAAAACTTGAATAATAGAGAGTTTGAGTTTCCCAAAGGAACAACACTCAAAGAGATTTACGACTCGTTAAATATAAATCTGCCGTATAAGGTAATGTTGGCTTATGTCAATAGAAAAGCCGAAAGTCTCGACTTTCAGGTTTTCCGTCCCAAAATAATAGAGTTCCATGATGTGGGGTCGCCCGCAGGATACCGTTCTTATGTGCGTACACTTATCCTTGTATTGGCAAAAGCCATTCGCGAGTTGTATCCCGACGACTCGTTGCGTGTCGAACACCCCATTTCGCACGGCTACTACTGCAATATCAACGGTCGCGATGATAAGATACCTGCCGACAAAATAGCGATAATCAAAGAGCGTGTCCGCCAAATAATAAAAGCCGATATCCCTATCCATTCGCACGAAGTACCTCGAGCCGAAGCTATCAAGATATTCGAACATCAAGGCGATATGGATACAGTATATCTCATCGACCGTCTGGGCAAGCCTTTCATAACCTACTACTCTCTGGAACATTACTCCGATTACTACCTTTCGGTGTTAGCTCCTTCAACAGGCTATCTCGATATGTTCGACCTTGTCGATTACGGCAACGGTATGCTATTGCGAGTACCCGACAGAAATAAACCCGACCATATAGCCGAGTTTGAACCTCAACCAAAATTGTTTAAAATATTTGATGAGTTCGCTCGCTGGAATACTCTGCTTGGCATCGAAAACACAGGCGACTTCAATCGCGTAAGCAACTCCGAAATATTGACCGACCTTATAAAAGTAGCCGAAGCCCTACACGAAAAAAAAATCGCCCAAATAGCCGATAAAGTGGTAGATAACAACAAAAAGATAGTGCTTATATCAGGTCCTTCTTCATCGGGCAAAACTACCTTTTCAAAACGTCTCACTATACAACTTATGACATCGGGTATTAAGCCTATTACTCTGTCAATGGACAATTACTTTGTAAACCGTGAGGATACTCCGCTCGATGAATATGGGAAGTACGACTTCGAGTCGCTCTATGCTCTCGACCTAGAGCTTTTCAAAAAGCAACTAAACCAACTGCTCAACGGCGAAACAGTAGAAATACCCATATTCGACTTTGAGACGGGCACACGCCAGTATCGTGGCGACTATCTAAAACTAAACGGCAAAAGTATACTAATAATAGAAGGCATTCATGCCCTAAACCCCGAAATAACAAAAGGTGTCGACCCCACCAAACTCTACAAAGTATATGTATCGGCACTTACCACAATTTCGCTCGACAACCACAATTGGATATCAACTACCGACAATCGTCTGTTAAGGCGCATAATACGCGATGCCAAATTCCGCTCATATTCGGCTCAGCATACCATTAGTATGTGGCAGAGTGTCCGTAGAGGTGAAGATAAATGGATATTCCCATTCCAAGAGGAAGCCGATGTTATGTTTAACTCGTCGCTGATATTTGAGTTTGATGTACTGGCAAAACATGCTGTACCTGTGCTTGAAACTGTGCCGCAAGATAGCGACGAATATGCCGAGGCTCACCGATTGCTCAGATTCTTACAGTATTTCAAACCTATCAACGAGGTAGGTATCCCTTTTACATCGCTTTTGCGAGAATTTTTGGGAGGTAGCAACTTTAAGTACTGATAAATCTAAATTGTAGCAATATGATAGTATTGAAATTGGTTTTAGATGTCTCACCCCATTTCAAAATTTATCATTAACTTTGTCGGATAATTTTTGGCATAATACGCCCAAATATTTTTGGGCACTAATAGAGTAAAATTATCAAAGAAAATATTTATATATGAACCAGTTACAGGATTTAAACAGAGCAGCCGACAACATTCGCATACTTGCTGCAGCTATGGTAGAGAAAGCAAAATCGGGACATCCGGGCGGAGCAATGGGCGGAGCCGATTTCATCAATGTTCTATACTCCGAGTTTTTGGAGTACGACCCACAAAACCCAACATGGGAGTTTCGCGACAGATTTTTCCTCGACCCCGGACACATGTCGCCAATGTTATACGCTGTATTGGCTTGTGCCGATAAGTTTACTTTGGGCGACCTACAAAACTTCCGTCAGTGGGGTAGCCCCACACCCGGACACCCCGAACTCGACCTGCAACACGGTATAGAAAATACTTCGGGACCTCTCGGACAGGGACACACTTATGCTGTGGGGGCAGCCATTGCAGAGAAATTTTTGCAAGCACGTTTCGGGAATATTATCAATCACACCATATATGCCTATATTTCCGATGGTGGCATTCAAGAAGAGATTTCGCAAGGAGCCGGCAGAATAGCAGGACATTTAGGATTAAACAACCTCATAATGTTCTATGACGCAAACAGTATTCAATTATCCACAAAAGTATCGGAGGTTACATCGGAAAATGTAAAACAAAAATATGAGGCGTGGGGCTGGCGAGTAATAGAGATTGACGGCAACAATGCAGAACAAATCCGCAAAGCATTGAAGGAGGCAAAAGCCGAAACACGCAAACCAACTCTTATCATAGGCTCTACCGTTATGGGCAAAGGTGCACGTCGTGCAGATAACACTTCGTACGAAAACTGTTGCGATACGCACGGAGCTCCGCTCGGTGGCGATGCCTACAAAAATACCATTAAAAATCTTGGTGGCAACGTGGATAATCCTTTTGTGATATTCCCCGAAACGCAAAAGCTATACTCGGCTCGTCGTGAGGCTCTTATGGATATTACCAAAAAGAAAAACAGCGAGGTAGAGGCGTGGAAAGCCCAAAATCCCGCCTTAGCCGTAAAATTCAATGAGTTTTTCAACAACAAATCGCCAAAAATAGACTGGACAAAAGTGGTTCAGAAGCCTAATCAGGCTACCCGTGCAGCATCGGCAACAGTACTTGGCGAGCTTGCCAAACAAGTAGAAAATATGATTGTCAGCAGTGCCGACCTGTCAAACTCGGACAAAACCGACGGATTTCTAAAACAGACTAAATCCTTAGCCCAAAACGACTTTGGCGGAGCATTCCTCCAAGCCGGCGTATCGGAACTTACAATGGCTTGTCTGGCTATAGGTATTGCTCTACATGGTGGTGTTATAGCAGCTTGTGCCACATTCTTTGTATTCTCCGATTATATGAAGCCTGCAATGCGAATGGCAGGGCTGATGGAGGTGCCTGTTAAGTTTATATTTTCGCACGACGCTTTCCGTGTGGGCGAAGACGGTCCTACCCACGAACCTGTGGAGCAAGAGGCACAAATAAGGCTTTTGGAGAAACTCAAAAACCACAGTGGACGCAACTCTATGCTTGTGCTTCGTCCTGCCGATGTAGAGGAGGCTACACTCTGTTGGCGTATGGCTATGGAAAATACCGAAACGCCTACTTCGCTCATCTTCTCACGTCAGAATATCAACGACCTGCCCACCAACAAACGCGATGTAAGTCGTGGTGCTTATGTAGTGCATGCCGATGAAAACCCTGATGTAATACTACTTGCAAGCGGCTCTGAGGTATCGACCTTGAACGAGGCTGCTGCTCTTCTTCGTGGCGACGGAATACGTCTCAGCCTTGTATCCGTACCTTCCGAAGGTGTTTTCAGAGAACAACCGCAGGAGTATCAAGATAGCGTTTTGCCCGAAGGGATCAAACGTTTCGGACTTACCGCAGGGCTTCCCGTAAATCTCGAAGGTCTCGTAGGTGCCAACGGCAAAGTATTCGGACTCAATCATTTTGGTTACTCCGCACCATACACTGTGCTGGACGAAAAGTTTGGTTTTACAGCGGAAAACATTTACAAAGAGGTCAAAAAGATTTTGTAATAGTTGTGAATTATGCAATTATGTTAATGTTAGGCAAAGTCACATTTTGGGATATGTAAGCTATGCCGAATATTAGTAAATTATTGTTAATAAACAAGATATTAGCAGATTGGTTATTGCAAATTTGCAACAATTGCTATGAGTTATAAAACTTATCTGTAAAATAATATATTCTCGATTTAATAATGTAAAAAGCAAGGCATTATAATGGAAGATAAGAAGTTACAAGTCATTCATTTTCAATCAATATATGCTATTGATATTGTACTAGAAAAGTTTCAATTTTGTCGGCATACTACACACAGGCACATAAAGCATTAATTATAAACAGCATGCTTTTGTTTTGTTTTCTCGAAAAAAAATAATAATTTTACGCCAATTTTTAAATTTCTATTTTATAACAAATCAATTAATAACAACCATATGCAAAATAACTATTGTATCATAATGGCAGGAGGTGTTGGAAGCCGTTTCTGGCCCTTTAGCAAATCTGACTATCCAAAACAATTTATCGATTTTTTTGGAACCGGACGCTCACTGTTGCAGATTACTTTCGACAGATTCAAAGATATTGTCCCAACCGAAAACATATATATCGTTTCCAACACCACATACAAAGATCTAATTATAGAGCAGTTACCTAAGTTGAATTCTGAGCAGATATTGCTTGAACCAATGAGGAGAAACACTGCTCCATGTATAGCTTATGCGGTATATAAAATAAAAGCCAAGTGCAACAATGCCAATATAATAGTGGTTCCTTCCGACCATCTTATCACTAACGAAACCGAATACATAAGAGTATTGAAAGAGGGTCTAAATTTTATCAAACAAAACCACAATTCGTTGCTTACTCTCGGTATGAAGCCGACTCGCCCCGAAACAGGTTATGGATATATACAGATAACCGACGGAGACACCTCTTTGCGAAAAGTGAAGACTTTTATCGAAAAGCCAAATAGAGAGATGGCTGAGATATTTCTCAATTCGGGCGAATTCTATTGGAATTCCGGGATGTTTCTGTGGCATATAAATGCCATCACAAAGGCATTTGAGACACATTTGCCCGAAATAGCCTCAGCATTCGAAGGGGGCAAAGATTTCTATAACACCCCAAAAGAGCAAGAGTATATCGACCACATATACCCAACGTGCAAAAATATCTCTATTGACTATGGTATAATGGAAAAATCGAATAATGTCTATGTTATGATGGCCGATTTTGGCTGGTCTGACCTCGGTACATGGCAAAGTCTGTACGACATAGGATATAAAGATGAAAAAAATAATGTTTCGTACAAATGCCTTAAAAAGATTTATGACGCAAGTAACAATCTGATAGTTATGCCCGAAGGCAACCTTGCTGTTATTGATGGTTTGCAAGGATACCTTATTGCTCAGCACAACAATGTGTTGTTGATATGTAAAAAAGATGAAGAATATAAGATTCGTCAATTTGTTGCAGATGTGGAGATTATGCCTGACGGCAAAAAATTTATTTAAACTGTTTTAAACCTTTTGTTCGAAAACCACTCAAAAGGATAGTTTTTGAATATAAGTTTTTAATTAATGAAAAATAAATTATTTATTGTAATAGCACTATTAGTCGGACTAACATCTATTAATGCCCAAACTAAAAAAGAGAGCGGAAAGTCGAAACATTCGGAAGTTGTGTTTTTTATACCTAATATGCATGGCGACCATTGTAAAAAGATAATAGAAAAAGAGATTCCGTTTGAGAAAGGTGTTAAAGATTTGATTTTCGATCTCAAAGAACAAAAATTGAAAATTGTTTATCAATCACAAAAAACAACTCCCGAAAAGTTGCAAAAAGCACTTGAAAAAATGGGATACGAGGTAAAATCAACAGATAAAAAGGATATTACTCGTAATACGGAAAATAGGAGTTGTTGCAGAAGTTAACGATTAGGATAAAAAAGAGTTTTGTTGAAAAACTCTTTTTTATTTTACTTTTATGGCAATGTTTAGTCAAACCAAACAATAATATGATTAACTTTGTCGTAAAATTTCTAAGATATGAAGAGACACACACTAACTTTGATTTCCCTATTTGTAGCAACAATCCTATCGGCTCAACTAAAATCAGACCCGCAAGCTATCGCTGTTATCGACAACGCTTCGAGCAAAATAAATAAAGCAACCTACTACACGAGTATAAAAATGTCTGTAAAAGAGCCCGAAAACAACAAAATAACGGAGCAAAATATGGATTTGAGACTCGCCGGCAATAAGTTTTATATCAAATCGAAGGATATGGAAATTTTCTTTAATGGAACTACACAGTGGGTCTATTTCCCCGAATTAAACGAGGTTACCATTACCAATCCAACAACCAAAGAACTGCAAGAGATTTCGCCAATGGCAATCGTCAAAAACTACAAGAATAGATATAAAGTAATTTTCGAACAAGAACTGAATACTCCTAAGCAGCACGCTATTGCTTTGATACCCAACGACAAAAGCGAAGATGTGTTTAGAGTTAGAATATTCATAAACAAATCCACAAACGAAATATCAAAAATAGAATCTGCTTACAGAAACGGACAAAGAATAACTTTGAATATCGGTAGTTATAAAACCATATCCTCAGGGACAGACACATTCAGTTTTAATACAAAAAAATATCCAAACATATCTGTAAACGACCTTCGATAATTATTTTGCAACACAGTATCAAAATAATTTTTTAATTAACCCAATATATGCAGTATGAAAACTAAAGTATTATCTATATTTTTAATATTTGCATTATATACCAATGCTCAACAGGCATTTAACTTTGACAATGAGTATCTTAGATATAATGCGAAGTATGGATTTATCAAAGGTGGAGAGGTTATAATCAGCTCCAAAAAAATCCAACACAATAATATTGACTGCTATGATGTAAAAATAGATATGTACTCTGTTGGTATTGTTGACGATTTATTCAAGTTTCACGATATATTCAGGTCTATTTTTTCGGCACAGACACTAAAACCTTACAAGTTTATCCGAGATGCCAATGAGGGCAGTTATAAGCAGTACGAGGAAGTCAACTACTACGATACCTATGTGGAGAGTTCGGTAAAAGGGCGTTTTGAGACCTCAGAGCGTTTTTACGATGTGGTTTCGGGTATATTTGCTCTACGGTCGTACAACTGGGATAAAATGAATTTAAATGATGTTTTGATATTCCCGATATATTTCGATGAACAGATAACCAATACAAGGATTGTTTACAAAGGTAAGGAGAAAGTAAAATTAAATGGCAAATATTACAATTGCCGTAAATTTGTGCCTGTTTTCACAGGTATAAAAATGTTTGGTAAAGAGGGCGTATCTATATATTTTACAGACGATTACAAACGAAAACCTGTGCTTATAAAAGTAAATTTCAGAGTCGGAAGTTTCAAAGTTGAACTAATAGAGTAGAGTAGTGTTTGACAACTAATGACAAAAAAAGTAAAAGCCACTATATTATGTGGCTTTTTAATTTTTTTTACAGGTTAGAAACTTAAACAAGTATTTTTTTGATTAATCCCTGAAGCACTGTGCCGGGACCAAGCTCAACAAATTCGACAGCTCCGTCTGCAGACATATTCTGTACCGTTTGTGTCCAACGAACGGGCGATGTAAGCTGTGCTATAAGGTTGTTTTTAATAGTTTCTGTATCCTTATAGGGTTTTGCATTTACATTCTGATATATGGGGCATACAGGAGTTGCAAACTGTGTGTTTCTGATAGCTTGCTCCAGTTCCTCTTTGGCAGGCTGCATACAAGGCGAGTGAAAACCTCCTCCGACCTGTAACTGTAATGCTCTTTTGGCTCCTGCTTCTTTCAGCTTTTCGCAAGCTTCGGCTACAGCCTCAAAACTACCCGAAATTACAAGTTGCCCCGGACAGTTATAATTAGCAGGTACCACTACTCCTGATATTTGTGAGCAAACTTCTTCTACCTTATGGTCGTCGAGTCCGAGTACGGCAGCCATTGTGGAGGGATTTAGCTCACAAGCCTTCTGCATGGCAAAAGCACGAGCCGATACAAGTTTGAGACCATCTTCGAAAGAGAGTGCCTTAGAGGCTACCAATGCAGAAAATTCGCCCAGAGAGTGTCCTGCTACCATATCGGGCTTAAACTCCGTGCCGAGCACAAAAGCCGAAATAACCGAGTGGAGAAACACCGCCGGCTGTGTTACCTTTGTTTGTTTGAGTTCATCGTCTGTGCCTGCAAACATAATGTCTGTTATATTAAAGCCAAGTATCTGATTGGCTTTGTCAAAATAATCTTTTGCCTCTTGTGATGTGTTGTATAGGTCTTGTCCCATTCCTACAAATTGGGCTCCCTGTCCGGGAAAAACATAAGCTTTCATGTGATATTATTGTTTAATGAATAAAATTTTGAAACACAAAATTACTATTTTTTTATCATTCAATATATAAATCTTTCAATGATTAGTTGCTCCCCTCGGCTGACAATATCAATTGAGATAAAAAAAAGAGACTCGGATGTCTCTTTTTTCATTATCATAATATATTTACAACGATTATATCAACTTCATCTCTGCCAATACATAGTTTGTCTTACGTACTGCTTCCGCCGAGGCTTCAAACTTAGCTCTCTCATCTTGGGTAAGGTCGAGCTCGATTACTTTCTCTATACCTTTACGACCAATTATTACAGGCACACCGATATTGATGTCTTTCATTCCATATTCGCCGTTGAGATAGATAGAAGAGGTTATTACCTTTTTCTGGTCTTTTATGATGCTCTCGGCAACAAATGATGCCGCAGCACCTGGAGCCATCCAAGCAGAAGTACCAAGCAATCCTGTAAGTGTGGCACCGCCTACCATAGTGTTTTTAACCACCTCTTCGAGCTTTTCGGCACTCAAAAGGGTAGAGACGGGTATTCCCTTGTATGTAGCCAAACGAGCCAAAGGTATCATTGTAGTGTCGCCATGACCACCAATAACTATACCCTCTACTTCATTGGCATTACAGCCTAAGGCTTGCGACAAGAAATATTTGAATCTCGAAGAGTCTAATGCTCCACCCATACCTATTACTCTTTCGCGAGGTAAGCCAAGCACTTTGTATGAAAGATAAGCCATTGTATCCATTGGGTTAGATACTATTATCAAAATAGCATTTGGAGAGTGTTTCAATATGTTTTCGGCTACGCTTTTTACAATACCGGCATTCACTCCGATAAGCTCTTCGCGTGTCATACCCGGCTTACGTGGAATACCCGATGTAATAATCACTACATCAGAATTGGCTGTAGCTGCATAATCGTTGGTAACGCCTCTTACCACAGAATCAAAACCCATCAACTGAGCAGTCTGCATAATATCCATAGCTTTACCTTCGGACAACCCTTCTTTGATATCTATTAATACAATTTCGCTGGCAACTTCATTTACTGCCAATACATTTGCGCAGGTAGCACCTACATTACCCGCACCTACAACAGTTACTTTTGACATAATTTTCTTACTTTTTTATTTATTTTAATGTGATTAAATATCTCGACAAAGATACAAAATTAAAATGAAATAAATACATTAATATTCAATAAAAAACAACATATCCTTATAAAAATATCCGAAACTTTTAGAAAATATTGCTGTCCGATAAAAATCAAAAAAACATTTGCTTTAAGCCTCACTTTCCAATTTTTTTCGAGATAATTGAACAAACTATAAAATTCGGAATTGCTAACTAAGTATATATAGACTTCCGTTGCGATGATGCATTAGCAAAAGTATGGATAATTTTAGCATCTCCATCTTTTTTGAATAGCA
>JRAN01000063.1 GCA_000768855.1 Porphyromonadaceae bacterium COT-184 OH4590
ATTACAAAGGTAAGAAAACTTGCAGATTTACCAAAGGGTTTTGCAGATTAATTTACTGAATATCAGATGATCGATGGTTTTTAAGGGACAACTAAATAGCTAACTGTTATTTTATTTTATTACCTTTGCCCTAAAAAATATTTGAACTTATGAAGAATAATAAAATTTTACTCCTGGGAGCAGTAGCTTCCATCTTTCTGATGGGATGCGGAGGGCGACAGACGAAAGAGGCTGCCGTAGACAACAACGCTATGGCAGACACCGCAGAAGTTACCCAGTTGGCGGACCTCACCGAAGAACTCACCTTGAACGACTCTGACGAAGACATTCAGGTCTTTACGCTGAAAATCGGCAACGACCCTGAGAGAAGCCACCTCACCGCATCGTTTCCGGTTACGAAATACACCTTTATCAATGAATACGAGCGTGATTTCTCGCAGCGTTTTATCGACGAGTTCAAGAGCGAAGCTGCTAATTTCGGCAGCGATGCCACTTCGGCGGCGGATTTCAATCAGCATTTTGAGGTGAAACATCGTTCGGACGAGCTGGTAGTCTTCCTTTACACCCGCAGCAAGTCGCTGGGAAATAATTACGAAGATAGCTTTATTGCCTCTATGTTCGACCTCAAAAACGGGAAACGCATATCGGCTACCGAACTTTTTGAGAGTCCGGAATCTTTCGAGGCTTTTGCCACGGATATGCGGGAGATGGCAGCAAAAGCCGTTCGCCAAAAGCTGAACGAAAGCGATGATTTTGCCAATCAGCAGGAGCGTGAAACGGTGTGGATGGAGATGCTGCCCGGCATTGACGAAGGCACAGCAGCAAACGAAGAGAATTACGACGCTCTCTTTTTCGACGAGTACAAAGAGTGGTACGTTATCTTCGACAAATATCAGATTGCCAGCGGTGCGATGGGCTCATTTACCATAAAGATACCGCAATCGGTCATCGGTAAATACCTGAATCGGAAGTTTGCGGCGCTCTTTGCTCAATCGAAACAGGTGGATGAAGTCCTTGCTCCAGTTGCTCCGGCAGCTCCTTCACGTCCGCAATCCAGCCCTGCGGTGCAAGACTCGCAGGCTCCCTATGTAGCCCTTACCTTCGACGACGGTCCGTCGGTCTATACTTCCCGCCTACTCGACATCCTTAGGGAAGAGAACGTAAAAGCGACCTTCTTCGTACTCGGTAAGTCGGCTGCCGTACAGAAACAAACCCTGCGGCGTATAGCCGAAGAGGGGCACAACATCGGCAACCATTCCTACGACCATAAGAATTTTGCCAAAATATCGCTCGACGAAGCCCGCCGCCAAATAACGCTCACCGACGACATCACTCAGGAGATTACGGGCAGCAAGCCGACCTATTTCCGCTTCCCATACGGAGCCTTTACGAACGATAAACTGATGCTCGTCAATCGTCCCATTATCGGTTGGAACATCGACCCGCTCGACTGGAAATACCGCGATGCCGAAAAGGTGGCAGCCGAAATGTCGAAAGCATCGGCTAGTGCCATTATTCTGGCGCATGACATCCATAAAACGACTGTCGAGGCCATCCCGCAAGTTATCCGCAACCTCAAAGCCAAAGGCTATCGCATCGTAACGCTCGACGAATTGTTTGCCGGCAAATCCGTCCAAAACAATAAGGTCTACAGTAGCGGAAAATAAGATTTGAGCAGCTGCTTTTTATCTTTTGGTAAGCCATTATTTTGCTTCGTTGAAGCTGCACAAAATGTTAAATTTTGCCTGACATTTGTTTGTAATTTGCTGAAAAAACGCTACCTTTGCCCACTAAGCACCGGTTGTTTTTTTACCGGACTTTTATTTACAAACCAAAAATAAGATAGAATAGATTATGACTACTCAATTAGAAATTTTCAAAGGAGCCCTTGAACATCGTCACTCGCATTATGGGCTTCGACCCGAATGGGTTGCCCCACGTCAAACTGTGGAAGAACTACTTGGTGATGTCTTGCAGACAGTGCCTTCGGCTTTCAACTCTCAACCTGTACGTATGGTACTTCTCACCGGAGATGCCCACGCTTCGCACTGGAAGCTTGTAGAGAATGCCCTGATTTCACTGATGGGACAAGAGGCTTATGAAGCTAACACCGCCCCTAAGATTCGGCAGGCTTTTGCAAGTGGAATTGCCACTGTCCTGTTTTTTGACGTACCTTCCGTTACGGAGGGACTACAGGCATCATTCCCTACGTATGCGGCAAACTTTCCTATTTGGGCACAGCAAGTACAGGGTTCTCATCAACATGCAGTATGGATGGGGCTTGATATGCTTGGCTTCGGAGCAAGTCTTCAGCACTATATCGGTATGGTAGATGCCGATATTAAAGCATTGGCAGGTGTGGACGCTTCATGGGTATTGACAGCCCAGATGCCTTTTGGTGCACCTGTGGCAGAAGTTGCAGGCAAAGAGAAACTGCCTGTTTCCGAAACGCTCATTGTGAAGTAATACGCACACGCTTGCATATATCTAAATAAAACAGGAGGGTGCATCGAAACATTACGTTTTGCTGCACCCTCCTTCGTTATGTCGTGTATGATTTATTTATTGGGGTATTAGATTGGGCAAAAACAACACCTAACACCCAAAATAAGCTACTTACCAACTTCTCGCTTTACTACATATATGGAGTAGGCTATAGCATGTTCTTTGCCGTCTGTTAGGGCAGTAGCCTCACCGTTTTTCCAAAGCATGGCTACCATTTTGTTCTCTTTCTCTTCGTATCCGGCTACATATACATCGCTGCCGGAGACAAATATGTATTCGGCTTCGGCATTATTATTGCCATCTGTCAGCTCGGTAGCTTCACCATTCTTCCAAAGCATAGCTACTGTTTTGTTGTTACCTTTCTCCTTATATCCGGCTACATATACGTCACTACCAGAGACATATACGGAGGAGGCTCTGGTATCATTCTTGCCATCTGTCAGTTTGGTAGCTTCGCCATTCTTCCAAAGCATGGCTACGAGTGTAGCTCCATTATACTCCCATCCTGCTACATACACATCGCTTCCGGCTATATATACGGATAAAGCTTCTGAATTCTTCGATACGTCGTTGGTCAGAATAATAGCTTTGTCGTTATGCCATAGCATGGCTACCTTGCCTTCTCGTCCGGCTATATATACATCGTTGCCGGTTACATATACGGAGTAGGCTTCGGCATTCTTATTACCATCTGTCAACTCAGTAGGGTTCATATCCTTCCAAAGTATGGCTTTCCTGCCTTTTTTTCCGGCTACATAAGTTTTGCCATTGGATACAAATATAGAGTTGGTTGTGCCTGATAATTCGCCTCCATCTGTCAAGGCAGTAGTTTTGCCATTTTTCCAAAGTATGGCTTTCTTGTCTTCACGTCCGGCTACATATACATCTCCTTTATCCACAAATACGGATAGAGCTAAGGCATCATTCTTACCTTCTGTCAGCTTGGTAGCTTTACCGTTCTTCCAAAGCATGGCTACCCTTTTACCGAATTCCCCTTCTCCGCCAGCCACATATACGTCATATTCGTACTTCGGTTCCTGAGGGACGTTGTTCGGCTTGCATGCAAAGAGACTTGCCACTGCGATGATACACATCGCCTTCGTTTTTAAATTTGTTTTTTTCATGATTAAATTACGGTTTTTTTATTAATTAAGGTATTAGGTCTTGGGTTATTTTATCATTATGCCTTACACTCGATACCTAACCGGCTACTTGCCCGCCTCGCGACGTACCACATACACGGAGGAAGCTGTGGCATGCTCCTTGCCATTCGTAAGTTCGGTAGCTTTACCGTTTTTCCATATCTTGGCTACTTCCTTACTTCCGTTATTCTCATATCCTGCTGTATATAAATCGCTGCCGGCTACATATACAGAGTAGGCTCTGGCATGCTCCTTACCATCGCCTATCTTGGTAGCTTCACCGTTTTTCCATGTCTTGGCTACGTTGTTACTCCCGTTATACTCATATCCGGTTACATATACATCGCTTTCGGAGACAAATACGGAGTAGGCTGCAGCATCATTCTTGCCATCGGTAAGTTCGGTAGCTTTACCGTTTTTCCACAACTTGGCTACGTAGTTACCTGCTTTCGCTTCATATCCGGCGGCATATACGTCGCTGCCTGAGACATATACGGAGTAGGCTCTGGCATTCTCTTTGCCGTCTGTCAGGGTAGTAGCTTCACCGTTTTTCCACAGCATGGCTACATTTTTGCCTTCCTTTTTCTCATATCCTGCTGTATATACATCGCTGCCTAAGACATATACGGAGTAGGCTCTGGCATTATTATTGCCGTTTGTCAGGGCGGTAGCTTCGCCATTCTTCCAGAGGATAGCTTTATTGCCTTCCCAACCGGCTACATATACATCGCTTCCGGAGACAAATACTGAGTAGGCTGCGGCATCATTCTTGCCATCGGTAAACTCGGTTGCTTCGCCGTTTTTCCAAAGCTTGGCTTTCTTACCTTCCCATCCGGACACATATACATCGCTGCCTAAGACATATACACACCAGGCTTCGGCATTCTCCTTGCCATCGCTCAGTTTGGTAGCTTCACCGTTTTTCCAAAGGATGGCTATCCTTTTGCCGAATTCCCCTTCTCCGCCAGCCACATAGACATCGTATTCGTACTTTGGCTCCTCAGGTACATTGTTCGGCTTGCAGGCAAAGAGACCTGCCACTGCGATGATACACATCGCCATCGTTTTTAAATTTGTTTTTGTCATGATTACATTATGTTTTTTTACGAATAAATCAGGTGTTGGGTGTTGGGCGACCACAAGGGTTCGCCCCAATGTACCCAATACCTTACCGGTTACTTACCAACTTCTCGCTTTACTACATAGACGGAGTAGGCACCGGCAGACTTCTTGCCATCTGTCAGTTTGGTTGCTTCGCCGTTCTTCCAGAGCATAGCTACAAATACATTTTCTTTCTTTTCATATCCGGCTACATATACATCGTTGCCGGCAACAAATACGGAGTAGGCTCTGGCATACTCCTTACCGTCGGTAAGTTTGATGGCTTCGCCGTTCTTCCAGAGCATAGCTAAGGCGTTGTCTCCCTTATACTCGTTTCCTGCTACATATACATCGCTACCTGCTACATATACGGATCGGGCGTAAGCATCCTCCTTGCCGTCTGTAAGGGCAGTAGCTTTACCATTTTTCCAAAGC
The DNA here is from genome assembly GCA_000768855.1 of Porphyromonadaceae bacterium COT-184 OH4590. GTDB lineage: Bacteria > Bacteroidota > Bacteroidia > Bacteroidales > Paludibacteraceae > F0058. The sequence goes on from JRAN01000063.1 coordinate 5,184, forward strand.
ATGGCTACCCGCTTGTCATCTTTCTCTTCATATCCGACTACATATACATCGCTGCCGGAGACAAATATGGATTCGGCTTCGGCATTCTCATTGCCATCGCTCAATTTGGTAGCTTGACCGTTTTTCCAAAGCATGGCTACCGTTTTGTTCTCTTGCTCCTCATATCCGACTACATATACATCGTTACCGGAGACATATACGGAGGTGGCTCCGGAATCATTATTGTCAACTGTCAGTTTGGTAGCTTCGCTATTTTTCCAGAGGATAGCTTTATTGCCTTCCCATCCGGCTACATATACATCGCTGCCGTAGACAAATACGGAGAGGGCATAAGCTTCATTAGTGCCGTTGGTAAGTTTTGTCTCTTTGCCGTTTTTCCAAAGTTTGGCTATACTGCTGCTTTCGTTTTTCTCTTCTCCGGCGACATAGAGGTCGCTGCCCACGACAATTAGGGAATTGGCGACAGTATGCTGCGAGCCATCGGTAAGCTCGATGACTTCACCGTTTTTCCATACCTTGGCTACGGCATTATTTTCCTTGTACTCGTTTCCGGCCACATAGACGTCGTATTCGTACTTGGGCTCTTCAGTTACGTTGTTCGGCTTGCAGGCAAAGAGACCTGCCACTGCAATGATACACATCGCCATTGTTTTTAAATTTGTTCTTTTCATAGTTACATTACATTTTTTAATAATGAATAGAATTTATATTTAATAAATGATTATTTTATGTGAATATCAATTGATTATAAGATGTTCGGGAAATATGAATCATAACTCATTGATAATAATATACCCCCAAATCTTATTGTATATAATGTCTAATAAATAATTTTGGGGTATTAGATATTGTATGTTTTACTCAACACTTAATATCTCTTAATATCTACTTTTTGTCTTCGAATCCGAACTCTTTCCATCGCTCTTGGGGGAAGTCGAGTTTGATGCGTTTTTTCGCCTCGGCGTAGGCTTTGTTGATTTCTTTTGTCAGTTCGTCAAGCTTGGCGGTTTGCGTTTTCAGGTCGGCTTTGAGGCGCTCCTGCACGGTGTTTGTTTCGATTGCCTCTTGCAACTTGCTGTTCATCTTTTCGATAAAATCGCCGGTGAGCTTCGAGGGCAGGCTCGATGCATTGTTCTTCATTGCCTCTACCAATAACTTCGATTGGGAGATCTGTTCTGAATAAGATTTCTTTGGCATGATTTTTTTGTTTTTAGTGAATAAATGAGGTTAATTATAGTGTGCTTAAAAGCATTTCGATTTCGTACGAAACTCTTTCCATGCGGGGGGAAGCATTTTCCACATGGGGGAAACAATTTCCCATGTGGGGGAAACAATTTTTTACGTGGGACGAAGGGTGTTCTGTATAAGAGTGACACAACAAAAGATTGACAAAAAGGGTCGTTTCCGACTTTGTACCTGGGTGTCGTCTAAACATTCTCTTTTGTGTGCGAGTCATTTTATCAAGTATTTTTTTAAAGGTTTGACGGCAAAGATAATAAAAAAAAACGAATTAGAAATTATTTATCAACATTTTGGGCTATGTCCGTATTTTTATCGAAAGAGATTTTGGGCTTCAAACCGCAAAGATTTGTTGGGGTTCGATTATTGGCTTCCTTTGAGGTTGAAAATAACGGAAACCGCAAAGGAACCGGGGCGTGTTGCGTTATTGTTTTTATGTTTTTCGGGTGCTTAATGAAAAGGAAGGGGAGGAGAGTCGAAAAAAATCGTTTCCGACACACCTCCCCATCTCTCTATTTACGCCTGCCAACGGTTAGTCCCACCTGTTGTTGTTCGACAGGGCGTATTTGCCTGCACCTGTAAAGAACAACGTTATAGCTGCAAAGAGGTAGAGTCCGGGTAATTCGGCTGCCCATCCTCCAAACCGGTCGAGGCTGAATATGGAATAGCCTCCGAACCACATAATAGCAAGGCAGTTGAGTGCAAATACAAGAGCCGACAGTCTGGTTCTATATCCGATAATGAGCAAAATCGGTGCTATAATCTCTCCCACAAATACAGCATAAGAAATAAATACCGGCAATCCTTTGTCTGCTACCATACTCTGAATGGGGGCTATACCTCCAAGCAGTTTTGCAATCCCATGCAGAAGCATCATTATACCTGTCGAGAGACGCATTATCAAAAGCCCTAAGTCTCTGTTTTTCTCCATAATCTACTTTCTTTTAATCTGATGTTGTTGTCTGTTTCTCCTGGTTCAGAGGGTCATGGGTACTTCCATTAAAAGAATTTGTGTGTCGGGGCTTTCCGATACGATTGACAGACTCTCCACCTCCCAGATACCCAATCCGTCGCGGGTATCGAGCAAGTGCCCCGATATGTTAGCTTTACCACTGATGATGAAAGCATATACCCCATTTCCTTTGGCTTTGATTTTGTACTCCGATACGGCTTCCCGATCGAACTTGCCAAGATTAAACCATGCATTCTGATGTATCCACACACCATCATCATCCGCATTGGGCGAAAGAATTTGCTGGAAACGGTTTGCCATGCCCTCAATATTCATTGTCATCTGATCATATCGTGGTTCTACATTCCTGCGGTTAGGGAATATCCATATCTGCAGAAATTTAGTCAAACGGTCTGTATTCCTGTTGTATTCGCTATGCTCAATCCCTGTGCCGGCACTCATAACCTGAATGTCGCCCTGCCTGATAACTGCAACATTCCCAAGTGTGTCTCTGTGTTCAAGATCGCCCTCAAGAGGGATGCTGATAATTTCCATATTATCGTGAGGATGTTTGTCGAATCCTCGTCCTGCTGCCACTGTGTCGTCGTTGATTACCCGAAGAACGCCAAAATGCATGCGTTCGGGATTGTAATAATTGCCAAAACTGAATGTATGACAGGACTGGAGCCATCCCCAGTCAACTTTGCCGCGCGTATCGGCTCGATGAATTACATAATTTGCCATGTTGATTAATTTTTTTTTTAATAATTCCAATAAATAACAGGGGGCGTTCCATAAAATCGTACGTTTCCGGGCAGTAAGAAAACAGCTTTTGCGGTTCTTATATCTGTAGCCCGATACGGCGATAAATACCAAGCCTTCCCTGATGAATTTTATATGCAAAGTTACTACAATTTATTGTTTTGTAGCGTGTTTCTGCACAATAAATTTTTATTCGATATGTAGGTTTTCTTCTTCTTTCACAAACCACATTTGGCAGGTAGTTCCGGAAGCGAAGGTAACGGGGCGAACAAATCGTAAGCCATGCTTTTGGGGTTTTATGCCGTTGATCCAGCCCAAATCGATTCGGCAAATGAGGGGCTGAAGTTCCGTTTTGTTGAGATGTTTTAAGGTTTCATGAAAAAGGCACTTTTTGATGTGTAAAACATAGCCGAAATCATCATCAATGGGGCGTTCAAAGTCAAAACTGTCGCCAAAGTAGCTTTGTTCCCTCATTTTTGAAGATGCTACCAATGCTTCGAAGGGATTCGAGGCAGTGTCGAGCATTTGTTCCGTTCCCTTAGCCACGAAAGAATAGGTGGGAGCGTTGATGCTCTCTTCTGTCCACAGCAGTGCGGTTTTGTCGGAAAATCCGATTTCTAAAAAGGCTTCATAGAGCGAAGCGACCAAAAGTACAAACGAAACATGTCCACGATCCAAATCATTCTTTATGAGTGATTCTACTTTGGGGAAATTAACGGCAAACCGCTTCTCGAAAATCACTCTACACTCTTCAAAGAGAGTTTCTCCCAGTTCGTTTTTAGCTTTTATATATTCAAACGCCCCGTTTTTTATCCATTCGAAGACATCCAAAGGCGAGAGGCTGTAACCCTCATAATAAATACTTTTGCTTTCCATATATTCACTTTAAAATTAGAATGCAAAAGTAAAAGTTTCTAATAATAAAAAAGTTGCGAAACGGCAAGTTTATTTGTGAAAAAGGTCTATCTATATTACTTTCTACATTCTTTTATTAAGATAGAATCCATCATTGTGTTTATTTTTTTTCTATATATAGTTGTAATTTGTGGATTTTCTATTTCTATCCTTCTTTTTCTACTTAACTCTAAAAAGTCCTTCTCTTTATCGATGCCTACAAAATTTCTTCCGAAAAGATTTGCAGCAATGCCTGTGGTAGAACTTCCCGTAAATGGGTCGAGAATCCACGCATCGCAGTGGGTAGACGCTAAAATCAACCGTGTTAAAACCGAAAGAGGTTTTTGTGTAGGATGTTTACCACACGATTTTTCCCAAGAGGTAATGGCAGGTAGTCGCCAAACATCTTTCATCTGTTTGTCGTTGTTGAGTTGTTTCATTAGTTCGTAATTGAAATAATGCGGAATTTTCTCGTGTTTCCTCGCCCAAATGATTTGCTCCGTAGAATGGGTAAAATACCTACACGAAAAGTTAGGTGGCGGATTGGTTTTTTCCCAAGTAATGATATTGAGGATTTTAAAACCCAATTCCGTGAGGATTTACCCTACCGAAAAAATATTGTGCATCGTTCCGCTAATCCAAATCGTGGCATCGTCTTTCATTTTATCGCGAATGAGAGAAAGCCACCTACAATTGAAATCATTGATAAATGCAAAGCCTTGTGATTTGTCCCACTTACCTTTATTTACGCTTACAATTTGTCCGTTTTGGACAGAAAGCCCATCATTAGACAAAAAATAAGGCGGGTCGGCAAATATCATATCAAACTGATGATTAATTTGAGGCAAAAGTTCCATTGTATCTCCGTGCAGAAGATAAAAGTCTTTATTGTTTGATATGTAGTAGGGGACGGGCATTATCAACTTTTATTGTTATAATAGTCTACAACACCATCATAATACCCTTGTGCATAAGCAGCGTGAGGACTTTTATGTCTTTGTGCTTTTGCTTGGCTTTCGTCAAGGGAATCTAATATTTGATCTAAATCAACATTTTCTTTTAAATTTCTGCCATCTTCAAATCCTTGTTCATATGCACAGGCAGCACATTTGTGTCGTCCTTTTCCTCCTTGATCGTAAGGTAAGTTTCTCATTTGATTTTGAATTTTTGAATGATCTTTTTTACAAGCCATAATTATAATTATTTAAATTTGAGTTACATTTTTATTTTTCACTTTCTCGACAAACTCAACAAGCGTAGTCAAATTATACACACTTGGGATGAGATTATAGGCTTCTTCCAACTTATTTTTTGCAGAAAGCCAACCTTGTCCGTCTGTAATCCAAACAAATTCGTATTGTGGATACTGATTGATTTTCATAGCAACATCGGAGTAAGCCCTTGCCACTTCATTGAGTTTTGAACCGCCTGTATTATAAAAATTAGTTTCGATTAAATAAGTTTTTGCGGGAGTTTTAATTACAAAATCAAAGCGTTTTACATCGGCTCCCAAACTCATAATTTCTGTAAATGCCGTATGGTTAACTTCCGTTCTGTATGAAATCCCTGCCTTATCAAAAATCAAAGAAACTGCTTTTGACATATTATCGCCTCCTCTGTTTTTTCGTGCATTGGTGTCTAACCCCACTTCAATACCAAAAACATAATCTACTAAATTGGTTACTTCTTTATTTCTAAAAATTTCTGCCAATCCTGTTTCTTCAATGTATTCTAAAATCAACTCTGGAGATGCAAAATAAGTGTTAATCAAAACTATTTCGCCCTTGTTATTAAAGGTTTTAGCGTTTTTGTTTTTACGGATTGCTATCAGAATATCCAAAACCTCAAAGACCTTGGGATTTTCTTCATAAAGTTCATTTATCGCTTCTTTCAAATTTTCTTTACCAATCAAGTAATTGAGTTGATTAAGCTTAATGGCTATTTTATTCACATTACCTTTTATTTTCTCAAAATCGGTAAAATAATCCAGTGTAGCATTTGTTTCCGAAAGTTGAGATAAGAATTTTTTAAATTGCTCCGACATATTTTTAGATATTTACTTGATTAGTAATTAATAATTCTGTTAGCTTTCCTCTTTTTTTAGGATTGGCGTTGATGCTTCGTTTGGCATTTACTCTTTGGATTGAAAATTCAGCATAAAGGTCATCAAAAAAATTATCTTCTGCATTTTTTCCTTTTACATCCGAATTGCTCAAAATCCAAGTATGGTTTAAAGCATCTAATCTATTGCAAAAATCTCTCAAACGAATTTGTTCATCATCATTAAATTCGTCTTTTGCATACGAATTGAAACTCGAAGTTTCACTAAGCGGTTTATAGGGAGGATCGAAATAAAACAACGACTTTTCATCTGCATAAGATAGTGTTTGCTCAAAATCGCCACATAAAATTTCTACTTTCCGCAACGCCTCACTGACCACCAAAATATTTTCTGTATCACAAATGGTTGGCTTTTTGTAGCTTCCCATCGGTACATTAAATTCATTTTTACGGTTCACCCGATACAAGCCATTGAAACAAGTTCGGTTTAAGAAAATAAACAACGCCGATTGGCTTGTTATTTCTTCCTTTCGAGTATTGTACAAGGCTCTTTTGTCATAATAATATTGTTTTTTCTTGTCGTCGTTTCCGTCTAAATGGTGGTACTCACTTTGCAAAATTTCGAGAATAGAAATCAACTCGTTCGGATTCGAAGCTATTGTTTTGTAGGTATTGATAAGGTCTTGGTTAATATCATTGATAACTGCCTTTTTCAAATTCGGAAAATTGTTCAACATCCAAAATAAAACCGCTCCACTTCCTACAAACGGTTCGATATAGGTAAAATGAGAATGTCCAATATTAGGCAAGGATTTTTCAATCTCGACAATGAGTTGGGTCTTGCCTCCAGCCCATTTTAGAAAAGGCTTTGTATTTTTACTTCCTGTCATTTAATTCAACTATTTTGTTTCAACCCACAAGATTACAATATTTATGAGAGAGTGCTAAATAATTATAGACTTATAAATAAAATTGCTTTAACAATAAAATGTTTATACTTGAATCATCTATAAAAACTCTTCAATCTATTTGATTTACAAAAGTAGAAAAAACTTACTGATTTATACTCTCACTCCAATTTCTTCACTCTACTAATCGAATATTTACTCATTCCGAGCATCGAAGCAAGGTCTTTTTGCTTTACTTTCTTGATGAAATCGGGGTATTTGAAAAGTTCTTCGTAGCGGTCTTTGACGGAGTGTTTCTGGAACAGTTCTATTACTTTCGTCAAATTAAGAATCGTTTCTTGTTGATTATAGAACAGGAATTTAGAAAACCAATCGTGTCTTTCAATCAGTAAATCTATATGATTTTTATGGATTTGCAGAATTTCGGTGGCTTCGGTGGCGACAATCTCATATCGCGAAGGCGTCCCACGCGTAAAGCTCTCCAATTCGCTAAAAAAATAGTCCTCAAATGCTATCCAACCGGTGCGTTCTTCAGCCGCTTCATTGAAATAATAAACTTTTAACACACCGCGATTTACATAATAATAATGTCTGCAAACAGTTCCCATTGACAGCAGTACATCGCCTTTTTTCAGAGATTTAGATATGCAAAACTCCTCTAAATCCGATTTCTCTATCCGGCGGTTGGGAACGGTTGATTGTATGTGATCGATAAACTTTTGCATTTTATTTTCCATAAAACAAAGGTAATCTTTTTCACATAGATCGAGTATATACACAATGAATTACGTATCTGCTTTATTTATGCTCCTCATATTATGCTCATATATCGTTGTTTTGTTGTGTGTTTCAGTAAGGAAAGCAAAATGCTTTTATTAATCTCATACCTTCTTTTTGGCATATTTTTCTTTTGCGTACTCGTATGCTTCTTGTATAAATGGTTTTAATTGTTCAAAGGTTTTTGCGCCCGGGTTTAGACAACATATCCAAGACATCCACGCATAAATGGGATGAGGTATGATTTTATCAATTTCGGCAAAGTCATATTCCATTGTTACTGTACAGCCTTTGGCCGGACGCTTGGGTACTTTGCCAAATAAATGGATAAAAGTACTTCTTCTAAGACCAATGTTTAGACGAAAAACACCTTCTCTATTCAAATTAGAACTGGCATCATTATCGCCATCTTTTTCTTTGATTGTCAGCACATAGATACCTCGTTTAAGTTTATTGTCGGGGTTATAGAATATCCCTCTTTCTCCCCAACTGTCCACAACAATTATTCCTTCTAAATTGTCCTGACAGTATTTTATTATCTCATCGAGTTTCATAGAATCTGTTTATTTTCCCTTTTTATACATTGCGAAAATCACAGTCGACCAGATGGTCGTTGACCATTCCGACGGCTTGCATAAAGGCATATACAATGGTCGAACCTACAAACTTAAAGCCTCTTTTCTTCAAATCCTTGCTTATCTTGTCCGAAAGCTCCGTTTTTGCCGGCACTTCATCTATTTTCTTCCACGAATTGACAATGGGGCGGTGATTGACAAATCCCCACAGATAATTGCCGAACGAACCGAACTCCTCACAGACCCTGAAGTATGCCTTTGCATTGACCGAAACTGATTTTATTTTTAAGCGATTGCGAATAATTCCTTCGTTTTGCATCAGTTCAGTTTCTTTTTGCTCGTCATAATTGACGACAATCTCAGGACGAAAATCGTCGAAGGCTTCGCAAAACGCCTCCATTTTGTTTAGCACGGTTACCCAGCTTAGCCCCGCCTGCATACCTTCCAATATCAACATCTTGAACAACTCTCTGTCGTCGTAAACAGGAATTCCCCATTGTTTGTCGTGGTAGGCTTGTTCTGCCGGATGCCTTGTTGCCCAATCGCAACGTTTGATGTTTTCTTTATTTTTTATTTCCATAAAACAAAGGTAATCTTTTTTCCATAGCAAAATTTGCGGTTTCCGTCCTTTTACTACAAGAAATTGCTATACGTCTCTAATCCTTGCACATAATGCTTTTACATTGGATACATTAATACCTTAATCGACCTAAAGCTTCCGATAAAGAAGCTACAAAGTTTACTTGTTTACCTTTGTTACTTTCAGAAATGAAGTTTGTTAAGCTTTGGCTTTTGTACTTTGAAAAATCACCGATAATGACAAGCCGCATCCGGTAATTCGAGAATTTTTGAAGAATCTCGCCCGCTATCCTTGTTTTGAGGTCGAAAAAATCGGGAGTTATATTTCTTTCGTAGAGTATTATCCCATCGTATCCCTGATAATAGGCATCGCCCAATACGTTTAATGCATCCTCGATATTGCCGATTATTAAACCGTCCGAATGAATTTCTGCAATTTTTGTATTGCCTGTATGGTGTGTATCGAATCTCATCGTTGTTTCACTTTCTGTTTTCCCAAAAAACAAAGGTAATCCTTTTTTCATAAATCCCGTAGAGGTGCAATTTTATCCTAACAATTTGCTCACGCTCGGCATAGCCCGAATAAATTCGGCTTTGCCCTCGCTTACTCGCAAAAGTCATTGTGTATCTACCCTAACGCCCAACACCTTTTTCATCACGTATCTACTATTTTACTACCTTTGTAACATGAAAAAAAGTTTTGCATGCTTTCTCTTGTTTCTATTCGGGTTGTCGTTGGTGGCACAAACCGAGACTTCGGGTAGAAGCGACCTTTACCGACATACGCCCGAAAAGCAGACCCGGCTGATACATACGTGTCTGAAAGTCGGGTTCGATTTCAAGAACCATCCGAACGAACGCCGAGAGACGCGCTACGACAAGGGCAGCCGGCTTATGGAGGACAAAGCGTGGAGCTACCGGTACGATGCCGAGGGGAATCTGGTGCAGAAAATCTCTAAAACGCAATCGGTGGGTCGTTTCAGTTTGCTCGTGGACGAGGTCGGATTTTTAACGTGGACTTACGCCTGGAATGCCAATGGCAGTTTGCGGAGCGCCAGCAACAACAAAGGCGTGTACCTCTCGTTTGAGTATGACGCACTGGGCAGACGTACGGCCAAAATCAATCATCAAACCCAAAAGATAAAACGCTTCCTTTGGGATGGCAACGTTCCGTTGCACGAGTGGGAATATCCGTTATCAGAAAGACCGGAATTGGTTTCGGACTCAAACGGATATTTAAGTTACGTAACCCCCGAACCAACGGAAGACCTCACCACGTGGATATTTGAGGAAGACGGCTTTGTGCCGATAGCCAAGTTGCAAAATGGCGAAAGATTCAGTATCTTTGCAGACCATTTGGGCACGCCCGTAATGGCGGTGAACAGCGAAGGTAAAAGGATATGGGAATGCGAGTTAGATATTTACGGAAAGAAAAGGAAAGAAACAGGAGTACCTGATTTTATCCCGTTCCGCTACCAAGGGCAGTATGAAGACAGTGAAACAGGATTGTATTACAACCGGTTTAGATACTACTCACCTGAAACAGGCACATACATAAGCCAAGACCCGATAGGGCTGGCAAGCGGAGAGTATAATTTTTACAACTATGTTTCTGATATAAATCAATATGCAGACCCTTTAGGATTATCCCCAACTCCTCTATACGGTTCTGCCGACCAAACTGNGCGGAGAGTATAATTTTTACAACTATGTTTCTGATATAAATCAATATGCAGACCCTTTAGGATTATCCCCAACTCCTCTATACGGTTCTGCCGACCAAACTGTTTATGGCATATTTGAAATAGGCAAAAGCAAACCTTTCTATGTCGGAATTACCAATGATTTTGATAGGAGAATGTTAGAACATCAAAGGATTTTAGAGGGTAAAGACATTCCTAGATTTAACCCTAATGCCCACGAAATGAGACCGATTGATTTTATAAAAAACAATGGACAGTTAGATTATGCTCCAGCAAGAGGATGGGAACAGGCATTAATGGAACATTATGGCACAAAGACAGGAATTTTTCCTGAAAATATGAAAGCTTCTTTTGACCATAATAGAATCCTTAATCCTGACGATTATAGAGCAAAAGCATTTGAAAAAGAATATAGTAATGCAAACAAACAATTAAAAGGTTGTAAATGTTAAGTTTATGGAAAAATTAAAATATAAAGAAGGCGATTTTTTTGCTGTGTCTCTCAATAAATCTGAAGAAAACATAAAAAAATTTCTACCACCATACGCTTTTGGAAGAATAATAGCTATTCTTCCCTCTAAAAATCAGATAGTAGAATTTTTCAGATACTTTGGGGAAATGGAAAATAATACTGATATATTTTTAAAAAGTGGTAGATTATTTAATCCTGTAAGTACAGCAGGGGGCTTATACTCTGGACGTTGGCGTGTCATAAAATCCGACCCAAACTATAACAGGGAAGATGCAAAATTTAGTCAAATAAAATTGGGTAAATATTCTGATGATTTTCCTCATTTATCTCAAATTTGGATTGGGGGGAAAACATATCCTGCCTCAAAAGAGGATTTTAAAGATGTGGAGCCATATATTATTTATGCTCCACAACAGTTAGAGCAACGATTACGAGATATTTTAAATATTGACTAATTTAGATTCTTAAAGTCAATTTAGAACCTTCGCCTCTATAAAAATGTTTTTTCTGCGTTCTTTCTTCCGCCTTTGGCGGAACATCGGCAGGTGCTTTTTTGTGGCTTCGCCACTAAAAAATGACTTTTTCGGCAAGAAAGTTTCTCTTTTCGGGGGCTTTTTTGCCTGTTTTTGTCCGTTTTTTTATTCTCTTTTTCGGGGTAATACCCTGAATTGGGAGTTTTCGAAATAATCATCTGATTATCAAAAAAACAATCTTAAATCATAAGTGTAAAGGCAGGGATATATTCCTTTCCTTTTGCTGTTTTTGGAACTAAAAACAACTTTTTTAGAGAAAAAATTGTAATTTCGCAATATGCGTTCTTTGAGGTAATTATCCCGTTCCGCTATCAGGGACAGTATGAGGATAGTGAAACAGGATTGTATTACAACCGGTACAGATACTACGACCCAAGTACAGGCTCATACATAAGTCAAGACCCGATAGGACTGGCAGGAAATAACCCGACACTATATGCCTACGTTCACGATAGTAATAGTTGGGTGGACGTTTTTGGCTTAAATGTATTTTGGTCTGGTGGTAATAATGCTAAAATTGCAGCAGAACAGTTTGCCAAAAATAATCATGGACGAACTACATTAGAAATGACTCCCAGGGGATATTTATTGGAAGATTTGACTAATGAAAAATTCTCATCTGGAGAGTGGACAAATGCGAATTGGGAAACAAAAGGAAAACCCGTTTGGAAACAAGCATCAAGTGATTTTGCTTATAATGCGGTAAAGGATTATAAATTAGGTAAAATAACACACGTAGATGTTTTTATAGATAGTTCTAAATATCAGAAGAAAAAAAGTATTTGGAATAGCCTGGAAATGAAAATTTTAAAAGAAAATGGAGTTCCAATCAAGTATCATAGAGTCAAGTGCAAATCATAAGGATGATAAAAAGTGAATAAAAATAAAAGCACAATACAGTTTACTGGGCGTGCAGGGCTTCTCTATACTGACGAAAGTGGAAATATATTTAAAGTCAATACGGAAATGCTTGCATCAAAAGATTACGATATGGTAATATATGTTGAGGATATAGTAAACATCAATAAAAATATAAATCTTACTATGGCAGAGAAAAAAAACGTTGCAATTCAAATAATAGAATTAACCAAGGGTATAAAATGGTTAATCAGATAAAAGTAATGTATTAGAGATAGTGAATTAGAGCGACTTTACTATAACAGATATAAGTGGTATAATTCGGAAGTAGGCATATACATAAGCCAAGACCCGATAGGGCTGGCGGGAGGTAATCCTACACTGTATGGATATGTTTGTGTTCCGAATTACTTCAAATAAACATTGATAAACGTTCAATAAGATTACAATGTAAGTGATGAAAAAGAAGATAGAAAAGGCAATTAAGTTTTATGAATACGGAAATGATATTTCTGTCGCTGTATGTGATGATGATTTTAAAAGAAGTTACAAAAACTTTACAGACAAAGATACTCTAAAAAATTGGAGTCATACAGTCTATTGTATGTTATCGGGCAATCCTTACTGTAATCATATAAAAGCAAAAAATCTGTTGTTTCAAGGAAATAATGAGTGTTGGAAATATTTTGAGAGGACAGCCGTTTTTTGGACTTATGGACATAGCAACGATGAGTGGATAGACCATTTAAAAGGCGAATTTGAATATGCTCTTTATGTTGAAAGAAAGGATTTGGTGGATAGGCTGATTGATATATCTTTATCCTATCTGACCGACGAGCGTAATTTATCAAATAAA
>JRAN01000064.1 GCA_000768855.1 Porphyromonadaceae bacterium COT-184 OH4590
TCTCCTGTAATAAATACAGCTCCTTGGCAAAGTTCGGTAACTCTTCAAAATGCACAATTAATAAGTATCGAAAAGGATGGGTTAATCCCTTTATATAAACTAATCCCCGACTCTAAAAAAAGGAATGAGGTTAAAGACTATATTTTCCGATATATATATAAGTTGAAAAAAGACAGAGACTACATCCTTAATGGAGAAGCTTGGCTTTCGAATGGGGTCGTTAATTTGTCTTATTCAAAAGCATATCTTCAAATCAATGATAGGTTGATATGTGTAAAACAACCGGTCGAATATAAAAATGCTAGTTCTTCAATACAAGGAGCGATTAAAGGGTCAAGACTAATTTATAATTCAGGTATATTTGCATTCACTGCCCCAATAGAAGATGTCATTTATACTCCTGAATTGCTACAAGATATATACACTAGGAAATACTATATTAGATTAAATCCCAATTCGAATATTATACACCCGATACATTCGGATAAAACTTTTGAGGTGTATAATATAAGTAAGAAAGACATAAAAATGATAAATGCACACAGTTTTCATATAGGAAATACTTTTATATAATAGTGAATTTTTCTTTTTTAAAAATAAAAAAGAAAATATTTTGTAGTTCTTATAAAAAAACTATCTTTGCAAAAAAACATCTGAAATCCTATATATTGATATTATATTCAAAGTACAATTTAATAAATATTTAATAACTAATTAAAAAAAAAGAGTTTTTATGAAAAAAGTATTTAATTTGAGTCTGCTTATGGCAGCATTGGTAATGATTGGTTTTGCTTCTTGTAAACCTAACGAACCAAAAAATGTAGGAGTAACAGGCGTTACTGTTAGCCCGACTACTCTTCAACTAAAAGTGGGAGCTACATCGAAGATTACTGCTACCGTAGCGCCTAACAACGCTACTAACAAAAAAGTAACATGGGCATCTTCTAATACTAAGGTAGCTACAGTAGATGCTTCAGGTAATGTAAAAGCAATAGCTGTAGGTACTGCCGACATCACAGTTACTACCGAAGATGGTAAAAAACCTGCTACTTGTAAAGTAACAGTAACCGAGAGCAATACTCCTCCAGTAAAAGGAAAATGTGATCTATTCTTTTTTGTGTATGTAGGAAAAACTCAAGATAGCAAACATTTGTATCAATTGCTATTAGTGGATCAAGGTATGTTAAAAGATGGAAAAATTGTAAAAAATGGTAAAGGTTATTCATTTTTAATATCTTCTAATGAACCTACTTCAGATACCGATTTTACGCCTAAATCCGGATATGGTACATACAAAGCATCAGAAAATGCTGATGTAATGACTTGGATAAATAGTGGTGAAGCTGGTGCTTTTGTAAGAGATATTGAGGATAATAAGTGGGTAGGTCAAAAAACTCTTTTTGTATCCGGTGACCTTGTAATAGAAGCTAATAAAATTGCTTTCAAGGGAGAAGATGATAATGGCACTAAGTATGATATTGTTTTTGAAGGTAGTTATAAAGTAAAGGATGGACGTAGAACTCCTTTTGATCTTGAACCTAAAGAGAAAACTACAATAAATATGTCATATGACAAAGGAAGTGTTACAATGGGAAAAGTTATTAAAGATTCGAAAGTGATTTTTTTCCAGTCAGAGATTAAAGACTCTTGGTTAATGCTAGTAGCATTTTTTGTAGGTAAAGACGATACTAAATTGACACCGGGAATTTATAATGTAACTGACAATATGCAAAAGAACACAATATATAAGTCTACTGGTGTAGATAACGAAGGTAAATTAGATCCTTCTTTCTATGCTAAAATAGAAAATCAATATGTAACACAGGCTTATTTCTTTGATAATGGTACTGCTGCAGTTACAGACAATAAAATAGAGTTTAATGTAACATCTCATTTTGGAAGTACTCTAAAGCTTACTTATACAGGTGATATGACACCTAAACAAGGCGCTCCTGCATATCTAGGTCTGAAGGTCAAAGAAACAGCTAACAGAGCCGATTTGATAAAAGCAATCAGATAATTGCTATGAATAACGGGTTCTATTAGTTAGAACTTATCTAAAAAAACAAAACTTTAATTTTTGTATTATTAAAGTTTTGTTTTTTTAGTCTGTCTTCCTCACTTTTGCTCCCTTGTCATTCTCTAATAGGCGTTAATCGCTGTGCGTATTTTCAATTTTATTCTATTGCATAATACGGAAAAAAGCAAAAAGAACCCTTTATTATAAGAGTCAAAGGTACTTTTTTATCATCAACATTTTTTTAAAATAGATATTGTTCGCTTATAGATTTGTTGTAGAAAACGCTCGAAATGGTGTTGCCAAACATTTCGGCGACCGACAATATCTTCACTTTCGGACAACGAGTAGTATCGAAAGGTATCGAGTCGGTACATATCAGTTCGGTCAATTGCGACTCGGTTATGTTTTTTACCGCATTGCCCGACATAATGGCATGTGTTACCATTGCCCTTACGCTCTTGGCCCCATTCTCTACCATTAAGTTGGCAGCCTTTGCCAAAGTACCTGCGGTATCTGCCATATCGTCTATTATTACCACATTTTTGTCTTTTACTTCGCCTATTATACTCATAGAGGCTACCTCGTTGGCTTTGAGCCTTGTTTTATGGCAAAGTACGAGCGGTACACCCAAATGCTGAGCATAGGAGTTGGCACGTTTCGACCCGCCCACATCGGGCGAAGCGATAACCAAATCTGCGAGTTTTAGATTTTTCAGATATGGGATAAACACAGTTGAGGCATATAGATGATCGACCGGAATGTCAAAAAAACCTTGTATCTGGTCGGCATGCAAGTCCATTGTGATAATTCTATCGACACCGGCAGCTGCGAGTAGGTCGGCAGAGAGTTTGGCTGCAATCGACACACGAGGCTTATCTTTGCGGTCCTGACGAGCCCAACCATAGTAGGGCATCACCGCAACAATCTTATACGCCGAAGCACGTTTGGCAGCGTCTATCATAAGAAGAAGCTCCATTAGGTTATCGGAATTTGGAAAGGTCGATTGCACTATAAATACGATGCAACCACGCACGGTTTCGTCGTAACAAACGACAAATTCGCCATCCGAAAAAGTTGTCTTGGTCTTTTTACCTAACTCACAGTCGAGAGACCGGCATATTTGCTTTGCAATGTATTCGGATTTTTCTCCCGAAAAAATTTTAAAAGGGTGTGTTTGCGACATTTTATTTTAGATAAAGATATGATTAATAGCGTTTTTACTCCAATACAAATTGTTTCGATATTGTGATACAAAGTTATATTTTTTTATTAAACTTTTGGGTGTAAATCAAAATAACTTTCTATTTTTTGCTTTATGGCTTGCATAAGCCAAATAGGAGTTGAAGTAGCGCCACATATTCCTATGGATGTAAATCGGTTTATTATCGAAAAGTCGAGGTCTTGCAAAGAAGACACAAACATTGTATTGGGGTTAATACTTTTACAAACTTCAAAAAGGACTTTACCGTTAGACGATTTTTTACCACTGACAAAAATTATTAGCTCATACTGCTTGGCAAACTCTTTGAGTTCGGGTATCCGATTGGACACTTGTCGACATATTGTGTCAAAATACTGAAAATCGGTACCTGCTTTTAGCTGCTCTTTTATTTTGCGTACTATATTCTCAAACTCCTCGATAGATTTAGTCGTTTGAGAGAAAAGTATTATGTGTCTTCCAAAATCTATTTTAGTTAAATCGCTCTCGTTCTCCACAATTATTGCTGAATAGCTTATCTGTCCCTCTAAGCCTACTACCTCAGCATGCCCTTTTTTGCCCAAAATCACTATCTGAGCCTCCGGGAACTCTTCATGAGCCTCCTTGATTTTTTGCTGTAAGCCCAATACTACACCACATGAGGCATCTATAACGGTTATGTTGTTCTCTTTTGCAATCTTGTATATCTCAGGTGGTTCGCCGTGCGCCCGAAACAATACCTTAGTGTTTTTCAGTTGTTTAAACTGTTCTTGATTGATTGTTTGAAGCCCTGTCTTGTTTAGCCTCGACACCTCCTCAGAGTTGTGTACAATATCGCCCAGACAGTACAAGCTACCTGAGTCTGCAAGCTCTTGTTCGGCTTTTCGTATGGCTCGTATTACACCGTTACAAAAACCCGATTTTGAATCTATCTCTATTTTTATATTATTAGACATTTTTTTTGTTGTTTAGTTTTATATTTTTTAGACACTCTTCCCACACTACCCACAAAAGAAATATTAAAGCGTAATAGAGGTATTTCAATATATAATGGTGCATGAATTGAAACAACTCGTAGTTGTGATTAATAAGCAAAGTGAGAGCCGTAGTACGGAATATATTGATAAAATAACAGGCAATGAGACCGATAGGTATAAACCAAAGTTTATTTTTCCAACTTCCCGAAGCAAAAATCATAATTACCAAAAAGACAAACATCTGCTTGATTCCACTGCAACTCCACACCACTTGTACCGCTTTGCCACCTGAGATACCCAAAACATTACCTTTGGTAAGCATCACGGAGCTATCAAATAGTCGTGTAAAAAAGTAAGTAATCCCCGCCACCTGTTCGGATATTGAGTCGAATATATGCGATAGGTCGTACCGCCCAAGCAAGAATATTGCGTTTGCCTCCTCGCCTCCGCTTATCAGGAGCTTCCACACTATATTTGCTCCAAACATTGCAGCAAAAAAGAGTAGCACGCCTTTGTTGTAGGTAATAAAATTTTTTATTTTCTGTTTTACAATATCGTTGGTCATAATGCTTTATATCTCTGTTCTGGCAAAAGGCGGTCGGTCGATAGGGCAAAATTCGCCTTTTAGGTATTTGAAATAGCCCGCCACAGCTACCATTGCGGCATTGTCGGTAGTGAAAGCCGGTTTAGGGATAAACACTTGCCAACCGTACCGTCTGCCAATCTCGGTTATAGCATTGCGTAACCCCAAATTTGCCGAGACACCGCCTGCTACCGTTATATTGGATATTTTAAACTCTTTGGCAGCAGCCATCAGTTTTTTCATCAAGATGTCGATAATAGTTTTTTGCAACGATGCCGCGATATCGGCTCGGTACTCCTCTACAAAGTTGGGATTGAGCTTGACCGCATCGCGGAGTGTGTATAAAAACGATGTTTTCAGTCCGCTAAAAGAGTAGTCGAACCCCGCAATATTTGGCATAGCAAAGCGAAATGCCATAGGGTCGCCCTCACGAGCCAAGCGGTCGATGTGAGGACCTCCGGGATAAGGCAGCCCCATTACTTTGGCACACTTGTCGAACGCCTCTCCAGCGGCATCATCGATGGTCTGCCCCACTATCTGCATATCGAAATAGTCGCGTACTAAGACTATCTGCGAGTTGCCCCCCGACACAAGCAAACAGAGAAAAGGAAATTCGGGCAAGGCTTGAGGCTCGCCATCTTCGGCTATAAAGTGCGAAAGCACATGTGCCTGTAGATGATTAACATCGATAAAAGGGATATTGAGTGCAGAGGCAAAACTTTTGGCAAATGATGTCCCCACAAGCAGCGAGCCGAGCAATCCCGGTCCCAAGGTAAAAGCAACGGCATCAATCTCCGACTTGTCGATATTCGCCTTGCGTATAGCCGTATCTACTACGGGGATAATATTTTGCTGGTGTGCACGCGAGGCGAGTTCAGGAACCACTCCACCATAGTCTTGGTGTATTGCCTGCGAGGCTATAATATTGGATAACAGCATATTATCAGCTAAGACAGCTGCCGAAGTATCGTCGCAGGACGACTCTATACCAAGTATTATAACTCTCCGTTTATCTGCTTGTTTCATTCTCTTTATTACTTAATTTAGAAAAACAGTTTTTGCCTCTATAGGTTCTTGCCAAAATATTGAGGCATATTCCGAAAATTTCTGTTCCGACTCGGTAGTATAAAACTCAACACTGCCACCTTTGGAGCAATATTGCTCCTGTTCGGGGTGTCGAGCAAGGTAATCTTTTAGGCTATCAGCTATTATTTTACCCTGCGTTACCATATTAATACCGTTCGGCACGAACCTTCGCACCTGCTCCTCTACAAGCGGATAGTGCGTACATCCGAGTATTATAGTGTCGATTGAGCTGTTTTTATCCAAAAGTTTATCTATATCTTTTTTGATAAAATAGCTTGCTCCTTCACTCTTGTGTTCGTTGTTCTCAATCAAAGGCACCCACATTGGGCAGGCTTGCGATACTACATCCACGTCGGGGAATAGTTTTTTTATTTCAATATCGTAAGAGTTTGACTGTATAGTGCCTACCGTGCCAAGAATGCCCACAGTACCACTCTTTGTAAGCTCTCCAATGATTTCGGCTGTGGGACGAACCACTCCGAGTACTCGCCGTTCGGGTGCTATACGGGGCAGATCGTTTTGCTGAATGGTACGAAGAGCCTTTGCCGATGCAGTATTACAAGCTATTATCACCAAGCGACAATCGAGTTCAAAAAGCTGTCTGACACATTGCAAGGTATAGTTATAAACCACCTCATAGCTACGTGTACCATAGGGAGTTCTGGCATTATCGCCCAGATAGACATAACTATATTGAGGCAAAAGCCTACATATCGCTTTGAGGATAGTAAGCCCACCATAACCCGAATCGAACACACCTATTTTCATCTGTCTCTTATTGTGCAAAAAATTATACAAAGATAATATTCAATTACGAATTACGAGATATGAATTATCGTCTTATGGTTTGTTTTTTAATTGTCATTTAGCGATAAATAAGTTATTAAGGGGCTTTTACACCCATATATTTGTCGTAAGTAGCCAACACGTCTTTTACAAACTTTACAGTATGATTGGCTTTGAAATATCCCAGTTTTGTAACCTCGTCATTATAATACTTTTCATTAGATTTAAGCATCAAATACTTTTCTATATTGCCTGCCCAAACTTGATGATTGCCACCATATTTCTTGGTCAGGTTCACAGCATCCAATACGTGTCCTTGCCCCGAATTGTATGATGCCAAAACAAATTTGATACGTTCATTTTCGTCTCTGACAAAGAAGAACATTTTATTAAGCGATGCTATAAGTTTGGCTCCGGCTGCAATATTATCTGCCGGCTCAAAAAATGTAGAGTCGTTGAGTCCGTATTTTAGACCTGTTCGTCGCATCAATTGCATCACTCCCATAGCGCCATTGGGCGATATTGTATTAGGGTTAAACCTGCTCTCGTGATAAGCCATAGCAGCCAACAATCGCCAATCCCAACCGGCTATCCGGGCATTTGCCTTGAAAATCGAATCGTACGGAGAGACACTCCCTTTTGCAACCGTTATATCGAAATTGTCGAAATAGCGACTTCTGCTAAGATAGCGTTCTTTCATACGTTTTAGATACTTCGACTTCTCGATGCCTGCATACCAATCGTTGATAACACTATCAAGCTTTGGTGCATCTTTACGAACTATCCATGCTTTGGGTAATGAAAGGGATATGGACAGCCCAATATCAAGGTTTTTGAAATACTTCTGACTAAGCTCGGCTATATCGTCGTCTGCCACAGTATAAGGAATTTTGTTTTGCGAAACCCTATAAATTATTTCCTCTATCCTAAGTGTATCAGACAGATATTTAATGTTTATACCTCCACCTATCTCCTCATTGAGATGTTTGAGACGAATGTGGTATTTGGTATGACGCTGCACATAAACATCTTTATCAATGAGTTGCATAATATTTTTCAACGGTTTGCAGTTTTTTGCCTGAACCAACACCACATTAGACATCGACTCTACATCGGTAATAATAAAATCTCGTCTAACTGCTTTTGTTGTAGATATTTTATACGCCGCAAAATCGGCTTCTCCCTTTTTTAGCATATCTTTGAGTTGCTGCTCTGACGATGCTATTACTACCTTTAGCTCTACTCCCAAATGGTCAGCAAGATTTTGAGCCAAGGCAAAATCAAACCCCACCTCATCTTCGCCTACCATATAGTAGCTTGTTGCACTCTCCAAGGTTACAGCCCTTAGCTGCCCTTGTTCGATTATATGTTCTATATCGTTATTGCCTTTGTCCGGAGGCTGTACACAGCCGGCAAAAAGTATAACGAAAAGACATATATAAGTTATTTTATTCATATTTTTTCGATACTAATCGTTTTTTACAAAGATTTTTAACTTTCGCAAACAACATTGCAAATATTTTTTAGACTGCCTTCGGGTTGAAAGTTTATTAATGCCTTATTAATTTTGGGTTTGGATAAAATAGATTTCAATTGACAAACACTACATCATCATCGGCTACCAAAGGCAGACGATTGAATTTTTGGAGCAAACGAGCGGTTGCAAGCACATCTTTTTGGCAATATTGGGATATTCGGGCAAGGTTTTGCTCACGATAATAAACTGTTGCCACCTGCGAACCGTCTATATCGTCTTTTGGAGTGGGTATGCCGAGTATTGTGGCAAGCAGTTTGAGCGAAGTATAGCTCTTGTAGTCGCCAAACCGCCATTGCTCAAGGGTATCGATAAACGGCACTTCCCATGGTTTTTTGCCTGCTACGTTGATAACAGTCGGTATAGCCACGTCGTTTATTAACATACGACGACAGACAAATGGCACATCGAACTCCTTGATGTTGTGTCCGCAAAGTTGTACCGTTGTTCGACGCGAACAGTTATTGAGAATATCGGCAAATTCTGTGAGTATAAGTCTTTCGTCGTCGTCGGCAATCGATTTGAGCCTAAATGTCAAGCGGTCGCCTTCGAGGACAAATATACCTACAGAGATGCAGATTACACGTCCAAATTCCGAATATATGCCAGCGTGGTCAAAATAATTTTGGTCGTCCGAAATGGTACAGTCGAAGCTATCTCCTCTGCGTTGTCTTATAGTCTCGAACTTCGATAGCCAGAGCGATTGCAGAGCTTCGGGCAGTTGGTCAAGATGCTCGGTAAGAGGCACTGTCTCTATGTCGAAAAATATAATGTTTGAAAGTTGTTTTAATGCTTCTATGTTATTCATTTGTATTTAAATATTTTATTTTGTTAAACCAAATATCTCTATTGCTTTGAGTGCTTGCAGATGCAACATCTTCAGTCCATTGATTATAACGGCTTTTTGTTGCTCACCTTTTTTTAGAAAAACCGTCTTTTCGGGATTGTATATTAGGTCGAACATTATATGTCGATTGCCAAAATGCTGATAAGGAATATCCGGGTACTCTTCGATATTGGGAAACATCCCCAAAGGAGTGGCATTGACCACAATCTGATGAGTCTCAATAAGCGATTTATCTACCTCATTGTATAAAATAGTGTTGTCCTGCACGTTACGAGAAACAATGTGATAATCAATACCAAGTTCACGAAAAGCCGCCTGCACCGCTTTGGAGGCACCTCCGCTGCCAAGTATCAATGCACGTTTGTGAAATGGCTTTAAATAAGGCTCTATCGAAGTACAAAAGCCATAAATATCTGTATTGTAGCCGATTAATCTACCATCCTCAACCTTTATGCAATTGACCGCTCCAACGGCTTTTGCTATTTTATCTATTTCGTCTAAATACATCATTATCAACTCTTTATACGGATTAGTAACGCTAAATCCGCTATATCCACCACATTGTATTATACATTTAAAATCGTCAACCTCGTTCAACTCGATATTATCGTATTGAGCCTTAATATTGTGTTTTTCAAAATATTGAGCAAAAAACTGCTTAGAGAACGAGTGCGACAATCTTCGCCCTATCAAACCAAACTTCATATCCTTGCAAAAAAATGTTTGCTGTAAAATTAATATTTTTTTGTTGGTTTGGAGTAAAAAAATTAACTTTGTGCAAAAAATTAAAATTCAATTATACAATGTTAATCAAAAATATAAAATTACTTGTAGGCATACTCCCACAGGGTGTTACACGACTATCGGGTGAGGATATGAATAGACTTAATACCATCGAAAATGCCTACATTTTACTCGAAAACGGACTTATAAAGGAGTTTGGACAGATGGCTCAATGCCCAGACTACAAGGGTGAAACTATCAATGCCATGGGCAAAATGGTTTTCCCTTCGTTTTGCGACTCTCATACGCACATCGTATTTGCAGGCAGCCGCGAGGGTGAGTTTCTCGATAAAATCAACGGTTTATCGTATGAAGAAATAGCCAAACGCGGCGGCGGTATTCTCAATTCGGCTCGCAAACTACACGAAACCTCCGAAGATGAGCTTTATGCCCAAGCACTCCGTCGCCTAAAAATGGTAATAGGCTTCGGTACAGGTGCTTTGGAGATAAAAAGCGGTTACGGACTAAGCACCGAAGACGAATTGAAGATGCTACGCGTTATACGTCGTCTTTCGCAAACTACATCTGCCACTATTAAAGCCACATTCCTTGGGGCTCATGCTTTTCCACAGGAGTACAAAAACGGCAGAGAAGATGAGTACGTCGATTTGGTTTGCAACGAGATGTTGCCAAAAGTGGCAGCCGAAGGACTCGCCGATTTTGTCGATGTATTCTGCGACAAAGGATTTTTTACCGTTGATCAGACAGCGCGTATTTTGGAGGCTGCTCAAAAATATGGCATTCGTGGAAAAATACACGCCAATGAACTCGATTTTTCGGGAGGGGTACAGGTCGGTGTACGTTACAACGCCCTTTCGGTCGATCATCTCGAAGCATCAGGCGAAAACGAAATAGAGGCTCTCAAAAATTCGGAGACAATGCCAACCGGATTGCCTGGCTGTTCGTTTTTCTTAAACCTCCCTTATGCTCCACTCAAAAAAATGATAAACAGCGGTTTATCCGTAGCTTTGGCAACCGATTACAACCCCGGCTCTACTCCTTCGGGCAATATGAAAATGGTACTTTCGCTCGCTTGTATCAAGATGAGACTTACCCCCGCACAAGCCATAAATGCTGCTACTATCAACGGAGCTTATGCTCTGGGGCTTAGCCATTCGCACGGCTCCATTACAGCAGGTAAGGTCGCTAATCTTTTTATTACCAAAGAGATACCTTCGGTAGAATATATCCCATATTCATATACGGAGCCGATAGTGGATACCGTTATACTCAAAGGCGAGATTTATAAGTAATTTTTTACCCCCAAAAAGAAACAGCCGATTTATTAAATAAAAATGACAACATATCAAAGCAAAACCACTACCATAAATCGCCCACAAACAGAGGTTTACACCAAAATATCCGATTTAAAAAATTTAGAGCAGTTTCGCGAAAAGTTGCCTGAAGAGTACTCTGACGATTTTCGATGTGATACCGACTATCTAAAGTTCAAAATACCCCAGATTGGCAATGCCACGCTAAGAGTAGTTGAGCGTGAAGCTAATAGAGTGAAACTCTCTATCGAGGATATTCCCTTTAAGGCAGATATAGCAATAGTAATCAACGAAAAAGCCACATCGCAAACCGATATGATGTTGCAACTCGATGCCGATATTCCGTTTTTCCTAAAACATATCGTAAGCAACAAGTTAAATGAAGGTATCGACAAAATAGCCGATATGCTTGCACAGTCGTTAAACAGCTTGTAAATTAAACAGGAAGCAAAACTTATTTTAATCGATAACCCACACTTAAAGTGAAAAATAAAGAAGAGTTTCTTAATGAGACATAATCCGAATAGAACATCGGATTTATATCGAACGAGTAGTGTGAGGAAAAACCGAAACTTATTTTATTAAAATATGTTTTAGCCCCTATTTCCGCTTTTAATCCGGCAACACAACGATTCTTTTTGTATAGCGCTATATAATGAGCTCCCGAATTGCTATTGATTAGAGAAATATCTACCCTGGGACCCACTCCTACAAAAAGAGCATTATCTTTATTCGATAGTTTGGCTCTAAAAATGGTGCTTAGCTGTACACAAGGGATTTCTTTCGATATATTTTCGTATCCCTGTGCACTATGTATTTCGTCTCTTCCTCCTTTTACTATATATCCTATCTCCGACGATACCTCATAGTGTTTGCGGACAAAATACTCGCCTCCCATAAATATGGTGTAGTTCGTTATATTTTTGTCCATTATCGGCAACGATGAACACATCCTTGATAAAGTAAGTCCATTTTTCACGAAAACCTCTTGCGAGTAAAGAAAAAGTGTACCAAAAATAAAAAACATCAAAAATAATGTTAATTCTCTCATAACATAATATTTGCTTGCAATTAATATCTTATCACTGATAATATATTCGATAAGGTACTTCTTCATCAAAAAGTATTACTTTTCCCACATATTGACTACTTATACTATACTTAACAGCCAATGTATAATAAGCAACGGATATTGCTAAAGAATTATCTTCTAATGTAGTTAGTGTCCAGTTAATACCTCTATCCTGATTGATATAATTAGAGAAAGGCTTCTTAGTCGGTATAAAAACGCGTGCTGCAACTGCATTGGAAGGCAAAAGTTATATGTTTGCAAAATAAGTTTTAAATATTTATAATTATTCTTTTTGCAAAGGTAAATACAATTTTTGACTATACAAATTTTTAAGATAAATATTTTTTATCTACTGATTATCAAGAATAAACATACTACTCTTAATAGAGTATCACAAATAAAATCAGATAAAACTCAATTTATTTATTGTTTTTTTTTGTATCTTTGCAAAAAATAAATTGGCTTATAAGTAATTAAATGGAACCAACCCGAATTCTATATATTTATCAGGAGATTTTCCCATATACACCTGAGACATTCGCCTCAAAAATTTGTAGAGAGCTAC
The DNA here is from genome assembly GCA_000768855.1 of Porphyromonadaceae bacterium COT-184 OH4590. Lineage (GTDB taxonomy): Bacteria > Bacteroidota > Bacteroidia > Bacteroidales > Paludibacteraceae > F0058. The sequence continues at coordinate 12,726 of JRAN01000064.1, forward strand.
CTCAATTTATGCAGGAAAATGGTAATTTTGAAGTGAGAGTATTTGTTCCCTGTTACGGAGTAATCAACGAACGTAGAAACCAGCTGCACGAAGTACAGAGACTTTCGGGTCTAAATATGATTGTAAACGACAACGACCACCAACTAATAATAAAGGTAGCCTCTATCCAATCGGCAAGACTGCAAATATACTTCATCGACAACGAAGCCTTCTTCAAACGCAGGGCAATGCTTTTGGACGATAACGGCGAATCATTCAAAGACAGCGACGAACGTATGATTTTCTATACTCGCGGAGTATTGGAAACCATAAAAAAGCTTCGTTGGACTCCCAATATAATACATTGCAACGGATGGTTTTCGTCTCTTGCTCCATTGTTTATAAAGACAATGTATTCGTCCGACCCATTTTACGCAAAATCTAAAGTGATATTCTCCATATACAACGACAAATTCAATAACGGAATCAACAAAAAATTAGAAAAAAAGCTGGGTGTCAAGGAGATAGAAAAACAAAAGGTAATCAAAGACAAAGATATATCTTGGGAAACACTAATCAAACTCGCCTCCGAATATTCTGATGTAATAACAGAAGGCGAAAAAGAGGTAAAAACACTGACAAAGGGAGTAATAGACCCCAAAACACACACATATATAAAATACAAAGAAGATATGAAGCCTATTTATTTGAACCTATATAATGAAATCTTAGGCAAACAATAAACACAATAAACAATACCCCCAACTATTATTCAAACATAAAAAATGCAATTGAGATATATAATTTGTTTTTTGATACTTTCTCTTATATTACATTCTTGTAACAAAACAGATGCAATAGGTTTGGAGATTCAACCGCAGGAGGATAAAATCAATACCGTAGTAGATACTTTTCATTTAGAATCCAAAGATTATATCTTCAAAGCCGTATCGGCACAGTGTTTAGACTCTATGTCGATGCTTTTGGGAGAGTATTACAATGAGAAATATGGAAATATAAAGGCGGATTTGGTAGTACAGTTGGCTCCGCCCGTCAACTATCAATTCCCGGATGCTCAATATAAAATACAACCGGATTCGTTGGTGCTGTATATGTTTTATCGTAGCTATTTCGGGGCATCAAATGAGCCTTTTGAGGTATCAATATACGAACTAAATAAAAACACTCCCGACTACTACACTCAATATCTGACTGATTTTGATGTTACACAGTTTTTGGACATAAACGATTCGCAGCTTTTGGGGCGAAAGTTATTGACCTCTGTAGATCAATCAAAAACAGAGGCAGAGCTTGAGCGAAGAACATACATACCTACAGTAAAATATATGTTTACCGAGACTCAAATGCAGCGTTTTTTCAACATGCCCAAGAGTGCATATAGCTCTACAAAAAGCTTTTTAGAACATTTTAAAGGGCTATACATTACTACATCGTATGGTAAATCTACTATGTTATATCTTTTCGAGATAGACCTTAGACTGTTTTATCACTATTCGTATCAGACCAAAACTAAAGCAGGCAACGACACCACTATCACGGTAAACACATATATCAATTACCCTGCAAGTAAAGATGTACGTCAGATAAATCATATAAAGGCAACCGATATAGAGCCAAAAATTAATAAACGCGATACGGTGAATTATCTGACAACAGCCTCTGGAATATATCCTAAGATAACTCTACCTATAGAACGTATCAGAGGACGTATAAAAGACAGTCTGCCCGATAAGAATCTTAAAAACAAAATATTTGTCAACAGTGCCAATATTTCTCTTGAAATCACCGAACGAGACACCACTGCTACAGCTATGCCCATACCGCCGGCTCTATTTATGATACCTGTAAGTGAGGCAGATAACTTCATAAAGACCGGATCGCTAAAAATATACAAAGAGAACAAAGCTCAATTGATATATTATATTTCAAAAAAAAGAGAATACATTGGAGATATAGCTTATCTGTTGAATAAAGTTATAAAAGACAACAGCCAATCGAACACCGAATACCTTCTTATACCGGTAGATATATACACCAATTCTAATAAACAAGTAACCGAGTGCCGTCCGACAAAACGTTTGGGTGCCGCCACCATAAGGAGTGGCAAAAGCCAATACTCGCCAATGCGTTTGGAACTTGTATATAGTGGGTTTTGACAAAAAATAATAAAGGCTACTCCATAAAGCTATCTATAAAAAAATTAAAGAAAGACAAATTGTAAGCCTACAAAGACAGACTGATAATAAGGATTTTCAACGAAAGGCTTCGAGGTTTTCGCTAAAAGTTGAACTTCTCATTCTCTTGTTTTCAAATTGTTTTTTGGGTGTACTGTTTGGCATCGCATGACATGCAACAGACAATGTTATGAGTATTTTTGTATGTGTAGTCATAAAATATTTTTTACAGTCTCTATCATTTCACTCTCTTCTTTAGTATCATCTTATTAGATAGATATTAAAATGTTTTTAAATATATCTTTGATATAAGTTGAATCTTGATTCATAAAAGATACATTTGCTTTTTCTATGAAATTCATAGTAGCTTTTAAAATTTCAGGTATCACTTTCCTTTCTCTATTTGGTGCTATTTTGTTGCACATAATAAGGCTTTCTATTGCCTCTAATTAAGTTACAAAAAACTCTGTTGCCTGTTAGGGAGATGTTGATATAAAGTCACTTAACATACTCGCTTGAGTAAAAAGTATTACACCTTGTAGATAATATTCTTTTAGCTCAGAGTATTTTCATTTGGGTCTGAATACGCTCATCTATTAAAGAGAGAAATGAGGCGATTTTTGTTTGTTCTTGATGAGTAGGATAAAACAATTCAGTATTTGAAATTCTCTTTACACTAATGCTTGAAACTTTTATACCTTGTGCTTCTTTTTGTATTTGTGAACGCACAAAATTTGATTTGAACAAATAACCGTTAAAGCCAACGAAGAAAATATTTCTTTTAGGTCTTGCTAATAAAGTATGTAGTCCAGAAAGTAGTTTTTCGCCATTTAGTGATATGCCTCTATTTTCTTGGATGTAACAAAGGGTGCAAATCTCGTAATTACTTGATTTACGCACTCTTCTGCGACATGGACGGAAAAGCCTCTTTTTACACATATCGTATTGATTTATAACTTACTGCTTTTTGCTCTCACTTTGAGGGGGTACAGTTTGGGTTACACTTTCTTCTTGCGGGGCGTACGGTTTTTGATCCATTCGATTTGTTCAATAGCTATTTAATAGAGGATAGCTAAATTTGAAAAAATTGTCACAATTACAGCCCCATGTTTACATAGAGCTAAGCGTATTCCCGAAAAAAGTTTTAACTTTGCATGAAGCAAAAAATTATATACGCAATAATCCAAAAATCAAAACGGCTGTAAACCGAATGGACTTTATGATAAACATATACTTTATTTGCTTATTCAGGTAACTATATCGTGATGATATAAATTAGAAGTTAAGGAGGTAATTATAATGAGTCCTTTAGTTGTATATTATTCATATTCAGGAATAACAAGAAGATTAGCAGAAGATATTGCGTTAATTACTGATGGAGATTTGAGAGAGCTGAAGCCACAAAAGCCTTATTCATTCTCATATAATACAGCTGTAAAAGAAGCGAGAGAAGAAATTGAAAAAGGATATTGCCCACCTCTTATTCAAGGGGCGGAAACTATTGAAAATGCAGAGGTGGTTTTTATTGGTTCTCCTAATTGGCTTAAAACTTTTGCCCCACCCGTGCTATCGTTTTTAAGAATGGTTGATTTAAGTGGAAAGACAATTATTCCGTTTTGCACACATGGCGGAGGTGGTTTTGGGAGAATGATTGAAGATTACAAAAAGGAATGTAAGAATTCAATTATTAAAGATGGAATAGCGTTAAAAGGAGATTACAGTTTTGATGAACTAAAAATATGGTTAGATAGTAATTTATAAATCCCAGTTTGTCGGGATAGGTAAATTAGAATTTGAGGAGGTATAAGATGGATAATAAGGAGATTGTTAAATACTTCTACGAGATAATTGCAACAGAAAACCAACTTGATGAGTTTAGTAAATACATTTCGGAAAATTGTACTCAAAGAGATGGGCAAAAGAGAATGCATCTTGGAGTTGAAGGGATGAAAGAGCATTTTTTAGCAGTAAGAGAAACTTATCCTGATTTTGCAATGAAGATTTATAATCAATATGAAGATAAAAGTTATGTCATATCAGAATTTATCATGAGAGGAACTCATAAAGGTGAATTTATAGGAATAACACCAACAAACAAAGTTATAGAAATAACAGGTATAAATATCGATAAAATTCTTGATGGTAAGATTGTTGAGCATAGTGGTGTTGCGAGAACATTTGAAGCGTTTTTTGAAAATGGTTTGATTAAATCGGTATAAATGTCAGCTTTTAATAAGCCTTCAAAAAAATGCTGTTCATGAAAATAAATCCCGGTTTGTAGGGATAGGTAAATTAGAAGTTAAGGAGGAGCAAGGTATGGCTTCAAGTAAAGAATATTTAACAGGTTTATTCCATTCAATGTGTGATGAGTTACCTGCACAAAAACCGAAGAAAAAGAAATAATAAAATCCTATCTTGTTGATACAAAACTATGAGAAAATGATATAATAGGATGGACGAGAAATTGACAAATTAGAATTTGTGAGGAGAAATCACTATGCTAACTACTGAACCGACACAGGAAATGATAACAGAATGGAAAAGAATATTTGAAGCCCATCATACCGTTATGTGTCCGAATCGAAAGCTTGGGGTGGAAGTGGATTCTTATTTTCGGGAGCACTATTCGTATAAACTGCTTGGCAATGCAGAATTTCGTGATATGGTTTCCGCTGAAATTATGGAAAATGATTTCAATCGCGAAAAACTACCGGAAGGGGTCTGCCCCGATGTTAAATGTTACACCGTTGGCAATGTTCTGATTGGCATCGATTTAAATAGCGGTGAATTCCATATAGAGGGTAAAGAGATTGACAAGGTTGCCGTGATTCATGATGATCTTTTTGCCTTTCGTGGTCTCGATAAAAAGGATTTGAACAACTTCTTTCTGATTGCAGAATATGTGAGACTGACTGAGAGATAACACCCGGTTTGTCGAAGTAAAAAAATTAAATAGGATATTACCAAGAGGAAGTAAAAGCAAATAGCCGATGCTTCCTTTTTTGTTGTCAAGAAAGGAGACAAAGATGGTGGACATGAAGAAAAAAGCAAAGTACCGCTACCCAATCGCAGTTCTTCTTTCCCATCGGGTCGGAAATAGCGGATAAAGTACTTTGTGTATTGATAAATGTTCTCTCTCGAACTGTACTTGTTGCGGGAGTGGATGTCTTTGGGTATGGGGGCGGATGATTTTAACAGGGAGCGGGTGTTTTTTTATATGGGGTCGGATGTTTCTTACAAGGGGTGAATGATTTTTTGCAGGGGGTGAAAGGTTTTTTGCAGGGAGTGGATATGTTTTTGCAGGGGGCGGGTGATTTTTTGCAGGGAGTGAGGTGTTTTTGACAGGGGGTAGGATGCTTTTTGCAGGAGAGGGAAAAGTCTCTGCGACGTAAATACGAACGCTCCGCATGCGTTAGCAGTTGGAGCGTTGAGGATTTTTATTTGTTTGGTGTGCTATTAGCGGACAATTTTAGTGAGGGCTTCGAGTAGTTGCGGATTGTCTTCGAGAGCGATGCGGGCTACGGCAAAGAAGTCGGACAGCCACGTTTCGATGGCGCGGAAGGCGGCGTCTTTTTGCTTGGTGGCGTCTTGGCTTTCGCCTTTTTCTCGCAGGTAATCGGCTCGGGCTTGTCTCACCAGGGCGGCTTGTTGTTGGGCTTGGGTGATGGTTTCGGGCGTTATTTTGAACTGTGCAAGAGGGGTAGCTATTGCAGGAGTGAGGGCGATGATGCGGTAGAAGTTTTCGGCTTCTTCGAGTCGCGGGGCGAAGGCATCGGGATCACGCCCTACGATGCCGAGCTGCTTGATAACGGCAGGGTCGCGCCGGAAACATACTTTGGCTGCCTTGCGGTGTGCGGCATAAGCTGCAAGAAACTGTTCGGCCTGCTGGTCGAAGTTTTTACGGGCAACGGTAACTTCGGCGTTTTCACGCAGGTTGTCGTTGTAGGCTTTGCGTGCGTCATCGGCAAGGGTTTTGCCTTCGGCTATTTTTGCGTCATCGTATCCGTACTCCGCAAGTTCGTTTTGTATGACGGGTTGCGTGGATACGTTGGTAAAGATGGCATCGTAGTTAAGCAGGGCTTTTTCGTTGGAAACGTAAGCCGAACGGCGTTTCTTGGGAGTTGGATTTTCAGGTGTCATATTTTTTACGTTTTATGTTAAATAGTCATCCCTTAAAAACTCTCTTTAAGTGAGATTCGATTTTCAAATGGGCTCTCGCTTATTGTTTTGATAAGCAGCCAAAGAGCTCTCATGGC
>JRAN01000065.1 GCA_000768855.1 Porphyromonadaceae bacterium COT-184 OH4590
GGGTATGTTTAATGAAGCTACAAATAAGTTTGATGCAAACAAGATAACGAGTTTTATCCATTATCGGTTCGGGGAGGTTAAGCCCGATTTGGTTAATCTTAAAAAGGATATAATCCTTTACCTTACTCCGTTGCGTGCAGAGGGAGCGGGCGGAGCCTCACCTATGGCACCGCTGTACAGTAAAAACAGTGTTGTTTTTAGGGAACGGTTGGGGCATCTGCCCACTTATGCTCACGAGCTGGGGCATGTATTGGGTGTACCGCATACTTTCCGGGAAGATTATCAGGGTATGATAGCTAAAGCAGATGAAAACATTAAAAAGTGCAAGTTTGCGTTAGAGCAATTAGCCCCTATTGCCGAAAAAGATCCGAGTAACGAGAGAGTGATAGATGCACGTAGGTATCTGAGCAAGTGGACAGATACCAAAGAGGCATTTGAAAGAATAAGAGCTTACGACAAATATAAGTTTAGATTGGGTAGTACGGATAACTTTATGGACTACAACAACCGCCCGAAGTCGTTTTATATATGGCAGATACGGGTAATGCAAAGAGAAGCAAAACTATACTATTATGCAAAGAAAAACAAGATTTAGAACTGTTGTCGCAATATTGACGGCTATACTGTGCCTTAACCCTGTTTATGGGCAGAAAAAGAAGAAAAATAAAGAGTCAAATTCTATGGGAATATTCTTTTTGCAAAAAGAGGAGATTGACGGTTTGGAATTTTGGGAAAGCATAGCTTCTTTTGTAAAAAGATATGGCATAAATGAGAAAGGGCAGTTTTTTAATATAAATATATATCGGAGAATAGATGCAAATCTATCCATTATGAGAAAAAGTTTAATTATAAATACCTATTATACAAAAGGTCAAACCATCGGTAATGAATATATATATATATATAATGGCTATCCGGAGGGGGAGTATATTGTTGGGAAGTATTTTAAAGTAAAGGGGGCTTTCAAAAGAGCCTACTACAAGCGAGGGGTTCTTACCGGAGATTATTGGGTAAAGAGTCTGTCGGGTAAGTTGCTGTATAAGACGAAGTTCAAGCAGGGTACGGGCTACTGGAAAGATTATTACTACGAAGAAGGTACGTTGCGCGAAGAGGGGCAGGT
>JRAN01000066.1 GCA_000768855.1 Porphyromonadaceae bacterium COT-184 OH4590
TCCTATTACAAAGGTAAGAAAACTTGCAGATTTATCAAAGGGTTTTGCAGATTAATTTACTAAATATCAGATGATCGATGGTTTTTAAGGGACAACTAACTAATATGTTGTTAGTCAAACGATTGTTTTGTTAAACAATAGAAAAATTAATAACAAAGGGTATTTTTGAATTTTTTTCATATCTTTTATTTGATTGTTTTGCCTTACAAAGTTTATTTTTGGCATTGTTACTTAACAGGAAACAATTTATTTAAAAAATCATATTCATCAATATAGTTTGGTATATCGTGTATATCAAATTCATCTATTCAAATCCGTTTTACACTTTTGGCAATGCGTATAAAATGTTCCATATCGTCTTCATCTGCATTTTCGATAACTACCAATATATTACCGAAAGAGCGAATTCCCCACCGAGAATCGATATCAAACATCTCCTCTCTATCCTTTTCAACATCAAAACACTACCCACAAGTCATGATCTCTCTATGTAATCTTTCTGAAAACCCCTTGTTATATGAATATTTTTCATATCTCTTTATTATTTTGTTAATCTTATTCATATACTCAAACATATTCATATTATAGTTGGTATAGCTAAGATAAGGCAACTTTCGTTTTTTTTATCACTTCCTGTATCGTATTTCATCCTATCGGATATAATTCTGATTCTCCCTCTACAATCATTTAACATACATTTAAAATTATTGTGATCTACATAGACATCTAATGGTATTTCTACAGAATATGGTACACATTCAAACGTTTTGTAATCAGGCTTTTCAGCGTTTTTATCAACAGTTATTTTAAGACTGAATCTATCATCTATAGTTACCCCATTTTCTCTAAGATTAGGTGTTATGCATTCTTTGTATAATATGGTATTGTCATTTTTTTTATTGCTTGTATTAGAGCAAATTCAGGCTCGCAACCATAATCTTTTGCATTTCTAAGACAATTATTAAATTCAACTAATTTTACGGTATCTCCCTTGTCTAAAATAGATTTAAAGTCATCATTAAAAAGTTTGTAGAATTTTAACTCTATTGATAACCTGAGCACTAACCGCCATACCACTGAATAAGAATATCAGTAGAGTGATTTTGAGTTTGCATGCCTCTTTCATAACATTATTTACCGTCTCTTTAAACTATGGCTCTTTCTGTTATATAAATCATTAAATTTAATGTATTTGGGTAGCTCATGAGGATTAAACTCTTCGTGCGATATCTCTTTTAAACTCTCTGCAATACGGATAAAATCTTTCATCTGCTTGGGGTCGATATGCTCTAAGAATANGATATCTCTTTTAAACTCTCTGCAATACGGATAAAATCTTTCATCTGCTTGGGGTCGATATGCTCTAAGAATATAGCAAGATTGCCTGTAATACGATATCCCCACAATCTACCTTTCTCTACGCTATCGCTTCGCAATAGATAGTGTGTGTTTTCCTTTTCGTTTTCGTAGAAATTTATGTATCTATAAGCTACTCCTGATAAATACGGTGTTTCTGGTAGCTCTATGCTATCTTCAAAATTTAACATCTCTTGGCGAAACTCATCAAGAGTTAAATTATATTTTGTCATCTCTACATTAGATAGGTCGCTGTGCTCCTCTCTATTATATCCATCGTAATGTCCTTTTCGTATTCTTTGATTTAAAATCCTTATTATCTGTCCGTCTTCATACGCTTTAAGTTTACCTTTTTTTAACTTTTTTAATGGCAATTCTATGGAGTAACCTGTATACCTAAACCATTTTTTATCAGGCATTTTGAAGTTTTTGTCAACAGTTATATTTTGGTCGCAAGTATTGTCTATCGTAATCATACTATCCTT
>JRAN01000067.1 GCA_000768855.1 Porphyromonadaceae bacterium COT-184 OH4590
ATTCTACATCTTCAAATTTCGTATGAAAGGCATTTATTATTTCTCTAAAAACAGTATCTAAATAAAGTTTTTCATCAATCACTTTTTCTTTTCTACCCAATGTACTTTGTGTAATATCACGCATATAGCTTCGCCATTCATCGCTACGGTCTGTCAAGTCCAGCTCCTGCACTACAGGCTCTACAATAGGACGTAAAAAACAGTGAAACAACGCCCCTTTTTCAAGGAGTTCTTCTATTCTGGGTGATTTAACAAGTTCTTTAAGAGCCTCCTTATCTCCTCTTACCAAAGCTACATTCACCAACCGTACTTTTAGTTTATAGCGGTGGTTATCATCGTTGGGTACGACTCTAAGGCAGCCGACCTCTTCGTCTCCTTCG
>JRAN01000068.1 GCA_000768855.1 Porphyromonadaceae bacterium COT-184 OH4590
TTATAGAAGCTAAGCTACTGCAGCCCCAAAATGCCTCATTTCCTATATAGGTTACAGAGTTGCCTATATTTACCGAAGCTAAGCTACTGCAGCCATAAAATGCCCCATCTCCTATCCCGGTTACCGAGTTTGGGATATTTATAGAATCTAAGCTACTGCAGCTACTAAATGCCCCATCTCCTATCTTGGTTACGGAGTTTGGGATATTTATAGAAGCTAAGCTACTGCAGCCCCAAAATGCCTCATTTCCTATATAGGTTACGGAGTTTGGGATATTTATAGAAGCTAAGCTACTGCAGCCCCAAAATGCCTCATTTCCTATATAGGTTACAGAGTTGCCTATATTTACCGAAGCTAAGCTACTGCAGCCNAAGCTAAGCTACTGCAGCCCCAAAATGCCTCATTTCCTATATAGGTTACAGAGTTGCCTATATTTACCGAAGCTAAGCTACTGCAGCCCCAAAATGCCCAATCTCCTATCTTGGTTACGGAGTTTGGGATATTTATAGAAGCTAAGCTACTGCAGTCATAAAATGCCCCATCTCCTATTGCGGTTACACTATAAGTAACTCCATTGTAAGTAACAGAGGTAGGAATAGTTATACTATTTCTACCACAATTAGATGAAATATTATTATTATAAACCTCTACCTCGTTGGGCGAAGTAGAGATAACTCTAAAATATAATCCGCTGTTGTTATCTTTAAAATTCTCACCTGCCTGTGCCATAGCCACTGTTGCGGTGGCTATGGCGAGTATGGCTGTCAATACTGTCTTTTTCATATTATTAAAACAGTTTTTTGGGGGCTATTGATTGAAATAGTCTTCGTCGATAGATTGTAGCTTGTAGGTTTTGTATGCGGTGATACCCAAGCTATACTCTATCATATACTCTACCAGCTTTTCGCCGTCGATAAGTACTATGTTTTTGTCGGACTTTTGTGCAAGCTCTCTTGCCTGCTTGGAGATTTTGGAGGTTGTTACCAAAACACCCTTTTGAGCCTTGTGATTGGTTAGAGCATTGATAAAATCGGTCATTTCTCGCTCGGATACGGTGCTTTCTTTCCATCGTTTTGCCTGTGTATAGATATGTCCGAATCCGAGCGGGTCTTCTTCGATAATGCCGTCGATACCGCCGTCTTTGGTCGGTCGAGTAACCATACCTTTTACGCCGTATCCCATCTTCATAAGCAAATCTATTACAAGTTGCTCAAAAAACTCGGATGAATTGCTCTTGATTTTGTCGAGCAGCTCGTCTGCAAGCCTTTGGTTGAACTCTTCGTATTGATTATCCATAGCCTCTTCGGGTGATTGGTCGACGGTCGGGATTGCGTTTTGTTTAAGCATCTCTTGCCCTTGCTCGGTAATACGGAAACGTCCGTAACCGGTTGCTTCCAGACAACCTGCGTCAATAAGCCCGCTTTTTGCCCAGCCCAGCCTGTTGTAGAATAGGGTCTGCCGTCCGCTCGAATGCAATACTTGGAGTGCCTCTTCGCTGAGCTTCATAGTTTCGGCTATGCCGGCGACAGCCTCTTTTACGCTGTGTTCTTTGCCGTCCGCTGCCGATTGCAGCAACGGCATCATCAAATCTTTGTAACTTGGTACGATTGTTTTGTCCATTTTTAAAAAATTTTTTTTAGTTAGTAATATTAATTATTTAGTTGATTTAAAAAAATTATCTGCTTTGGTTTTGCCGAAAACCTGCTGAGGTTTTGGTCATTTCCTGCTGAGGTTTTGGTCATTTCCTGCTGAGGTTTTGGGTGAAACCTGCTGTGGTTTTTGGTAAAACCTCAGCAGGTTTTTTTCGGCTGTCGTCTTCAGGCTTTTACCTTATGTTTCGGAGCTGCCTGCATAGCCTCTGTGATACGCTTACCCGGACGGTAGTTTACCTTAACGTCCTTGATATTGTCGGCGGTGAGCTTAGCCTCTTCTTCGGCAGGGCTGCTCGAAAGCGACGGGTATAGCGACCCAAGCTGCTCGAAGCGTACTATACGCCCGTCGGCAAGCTTCTTCTGTACTACATTTTCGAGGGCTATTATCACCCCACGAATATCAGGCTCCGACAAGGCACTAAACTTCTCTATATCCTCTACAAGCTCTGCGATAGTTACCTCTTTGCCCAACACTATCTGGGCATACCACTTCATCGCCTCAGTGGGCTTTTGTGGATTTCTTTTCTGAATTGCTTTGTAATCCATGGTGTCAAATTATTTATTTGTTATACAAAAAAAGAGCCACACAACCATTTGGCTGCGGTGCTGCGATATATTTTGAACTGTCGAAATATGGTGTAAAACGCTTTGAATTAATGATTTGAGGAAGAAAGGAGTGGGACAGATATCTATAAAATGCCGGTAGCGGCTACTCAGAGCCTCTGCAGCATACGAACCTAAGTGTCGATGTATCCCTCTATTGCTCATATCTTTGGGGTCGTTTGTGGTGTTTGTATTCTGTTTTCGTTTACGGTGCAAAGATAGTTAAAATATTTTAATATAAAAACATAAAACAAAAAAAGTATTATGTCGGGTGCTGGGGCTATCCGCCCTAATACCTAAACTAAAAAATGTGATTGTAGTTTGGGGATGATTGATAATAATCGGACAGCAATGGTAAAAAATACCTGTTTCAAAAAAAAAGAGACAATGATTTACAGTATATTCGTTAGGATTGTTTTGTTGTGATTTATGTTAATTGTAAAAAGCCCAAGATAGCCCCATTTGGAATGTTGCGGGGTTGATAGTATAGCCGGGCATTAGTTGATAGCCTTTACCTCCGAACAGATACATATTGAGGTGTGCGTATTGAAAGTAAAAACGGATACGTTTTAGATGAAAGTTGGCATAAACATTGAGGTCTGGGTAATTGCCCAACAGAGTATTGTTTTGCAGATAAAATTGCCCTGTGGCAGGCATATAGGCATTGCCGTAATATTCAGTATGAAAACGACAGCTAACCCCTATTTGTGTGGTAAGTACGTCAAACAGTTTGGTTTTGAAGTATAGATTGGAATATAGAGCCAAATCGGGCAAAGGCAGTATCTCTCTGTTTGATGTCATTTGGTACGACGCTTTGTTGTCCAAGTGTATTTTCCATAACCTTAGATTTGCCTGCAAGTCAAAAGCCATTACCTGCAAATTGTCCGAAAATTGTGCAGGCAGAGCGTTGTGGTCGAAATATATACAGTTTCTAATATTAGCCAAATTGAATCCCAAAGCGATACCTGTCTTTTTTGATGTAAGTTGTGAGTGTATTCGCACATCGGATGTTTTGGCGAAGTCGTTTGCCCACTCAAAATGGTTCGAAAAATAGTTGTTCACAAAAAACTCCGGTGATACACTATTGACCTCTCCGCTTGCCTTTATGCCGATAGTATCTGTGAGTACCTTGAATTTAGTGTTTATATTGCCTTGCAACGAAAAGTCGCCAATACGCCTCCCCGCAAAGGTCAATTGCCCTTTGAAATTATACTTTATAAACTCTCCCCCGTTTTTCGACAGCTGCCCACCTAAATAGATATTCTGCTCATATTCGTCTAAAAACTTGATATTTGTTGAATAGTCGGTGTTTCTAATCAGTTCGTGTTCGACAAATGCGGCAAGACCAAATTTTAGCAGAGTATTAAACTTCTCTTCCAAAGTAAGAGCAAATGTGTTTCTGAGGTTCTGATAACGAATGGAGTCTAATGTGCTTTGAGGGGAATGATAGGTATTTGCATAAAAATCATTCTTTGCTGCCTCGGTATAACGTTTTTTTGCATTTTCGTACTTTACCGTATGTATAAATGAGGTAACAGGCACAAAATCATATACGGTAGAGTCTGTTTTTAGCTTTCTCTCCTTCTCAAATCCAAGACTATACTTGTGATTAAAGTAAAATACAGCACTTTTGTATGTGGAAATGGCTTTTACGGCATCCGAAAAGTTGGTCGCCAAATACTTGTATTGCGAACTTCTATTGAGAGCATTCACGTCCTTTATCCCTCCATTCTCTTGATTTCTAAAATCGTTGAACATCACCGCCATATTAAACTCGTACCTTTTGCCACTGTACGAACCCCAAAAACCACCGTTGAGAGCCCTTGATACCTGATATTTGTACCTGCCGCGTCCAAGTATAAAGTTGAACAGCCCGCCAAAGTTGAGATATTTGTTGAAGTTCATCGTATATAAAGCTCTGAAATAGTCCTCGTCTTGAAACGAAGGTAGCGAGGTACGATATGTAAGGTTGGCGTATGGTGTTTTTGTGTTGAAAAACTTGACATCTTCGACATTTACGGCATAAACATCGTATGGGTTGGAGAATAAGAAACGGGTCTTTTGCGTGCGGTCAAAAAAAATCTTAGATTGTAGAGGCGAGCCCAAGTTGCCCGTCCACGAATTGGCTATAGAGTATTTGTAGGGTGGGGTATTGTCCTGAAAACTTGTAATAACGGTATCTACATCGCACGTGTCGGCTATGCCCAGATGTTCATCTATTTGCCAACTGCGTACATCTATGGGCAATTGTTGAGGCACGGTAGATTTATTTGAGGTCTTTGTCGGATTATCCTGCCCGAAAGACTCGAAATTCTGTCCGGTTGCCGCAATGGTTGCCCCAATAGATATCAGTAATAAAAGATATTTTTTCATCGTTGCAAAATTACATCTTTTTTTTGAAAAAGATATTCTATATATCTCAATCGCACATAAAATATACAAATGATCGTATATTATGGTTGTCGCTCTTTGGGGCTTTTTACAATTAGCATAAAATCGCAAAACTGCTTGACGAATAGTTTGTCAAGCAGCAAATTTATCTTTGTGTCGATTTATATTTTGGTTTGGTATAATGTTGGCTCTTGTTGTGTGATAACACAGTACATTTAATCACTTGACGCTTACTCAAAGTATTTTTTGCCTTGATATGAGTGTAGCTCTTTCATACGTCGTTCAAGTTTATGTACAAACTCAAAGTTTTTGATATTCCAGTTAGGAGCTACAAGCCATTCCGCAGGCGATTGAGATATAAATCTATCCAAGGCAATACGGGGATTGAGTGTTTCGATAAAATCTATCAGAAGCTCTATATATTCGTCCAACGAAAAAAGTTTGTACTCTTCGGGGTTGAGTATATAGCGTTTGTGCAAAACGGTATCTTTTATTATCTGCAATTGATGAATTTTAAGCACATCTACAGGCAACAGCGATATCTGTTTGGCATGAAAAATTGCCTCATTGTGTCCTTCGGAAGGAAGTCCTAAAATCAGATGACAACCAACCTCAATACCTCTTTTGGACGTTTCGGCAATAGCCCTGACCGAATCTTCATAAGTGTGCCCTCGATTGATAATCTCTAAAGTTCGATTGTTGGTGCTTTCTACGCCGTACTCCAAAAGAATATAATATTTTCGCGACAGTTCGGCAAAGTAGTCGAGCAACTGCTCTGTTACACAATCGGGACGCGTGCCTACTGCAATACCTACTACCTTTGGATTAGACAACGCTTCTTCATATTTCGCTATTAAACTATCGAAATTATTCTGCGATATTTTATATCCTCCGGACGATATATTGTTGTCCGGTACATAAGTATTGGTATAGCTCTGAAAATACGCTATATACTTCTGAGACTGATATTTTCTAAAAAAATAAATTCCCTCCTCTATCTGCTGTGTAATAGTTTTTTGAGGATTGCAGTATGTCGGCGAAAAGCTACGATTGTTGCAATAGATACAGCCACCCGTTCCCTTTGAACCATCTCTATTGGGGCAGGTAAAACCCGCATTTACGGATATTTTCTGTACACGACAATCAAACCTTTTATTTAATACATCGGCATATTTATTATACATAACATGTTTAAAAATTTTTTACCTCCCCAGCGACATATACCAAACGTACAATAGATTGATTTTACACAAATCTTCCGTCAGCCATCTCTAAGGTACGGTCGGCTATCTGTGTAAGCTCTTTGTCGTGGGTAACAATTAGGATTGTTGTCGAAAAATCGGCTCTGATTTTGAAGAGAAGTTGATGCAGTTCCTTTTTGTTTTTGGAGTCGAGGCTACCGCTCGGTTCGTCGGCAAATATCACTTTTGGTTTGTTAATCAATGCTCTGGCTACGGCTACACGCTGCTTTTCGCCTCCCGACAGTTCGTTGGGCTTGTGGTGCAAGCGGTCGGCAAGGTTGAGGTACGCCAATATTTGTGTTGCCTCTGCCTTAGCCTTGTCGAAGTTGCCTGTCTTTATAAGGTATGGCAGCATGGTGTTTTCCAATGCGGTAAATTCGGGTAGCAGTTGATGAAACTGAAACACAAAACCAATGGTCGAGTTGCGAAATTCCGATAGTTTGTCGTGGCTCATCTTGCCAACAACAATGCCGTCGATTGTTACTTCTCCGACATCGGCACGGTCGAGAGTGCCAAGTATCTGAAGCATAGTGGTTTTGCCCGCCCCCGATGCACCTGTAATGGTAACTATCTCGTTGGGCTTTATATGCAAATCGACCCCTTTGAGCACCTGCAACGAGCCAAAACTTTTCTGAATATTTTCCGCCTTTATCATAACGATACTCCCCCTATTTACTCTTCATTATATCGAATCCCTTGCCATACACGCCTATAGCCGAAGTCTGTGATACAAAGGCATTTGGGTCTATATCTTTGATGATTTTAAATATCTTTACCGACTCATTTTTGCGAGCAAGAGTGGTAAGCACTTTGACATGCTCTTTGGAGTACCAACCGATACCGTCGAGTATGGTAACCCCCCTGCCAAGCTGATGAGTAATAGCATCGGCTATCTTTTCGTACTCTGATGTAAATATAAAAAACTGCACGCTCTGTCGTACACCGTTTACAACCATATCGACCGTTAGCGTGGTTACCGCCATACAAACCAAACCGTAGATAACTTTTTCGATAGTACCGTTTGGCAACAATATCGACGACGAAATAATGCAGATGTCGATGTATAGAATTACACGTCCAAGTGTGATATTGCGTTTTTGGGTAACGAGTTTGGCAATAATATCAGTGCCGCCTGTGCTGCCGTTGCTAAGAAAAACAATACCAAGCCCTGCACCATTGAACAGACCTCCCAAGATTACCGACATAAAAGGTTCCTTTATATCAACTATTTGTGGGTTTAGGGCAAAAGCCAATGTTAGCACCGATACGGCAAAAATGGTTTTTACCGAAAATGCCCAACCCAATTGTTTGATGGCAAAGAATATAAGCACCGAGTTGATAACTAAATAGGTAACAAACAGAGGTATGCCAAATCCAAATTGGATAATGGCAGAAAAGCCCGTTGCTCCGCCGCCTGTAATTTCGTGGGGCAGGATAAACCATTTCCAACCGCAAGATACGAGAATAAGCCCAAATGTAATGGTAATGTATTCTTTTATAGTGGGATATACCGATTTCGGCATAAGATTTGTAGGAATATTTGGTAGTCTCATAAAACTAATATTTTAAAGATACAAAAGTACAAAAAAATGATTAATTTTGTGAGCTTTCAAATTAACGGCTATTTTTTGATTATATGCAATTTCTAAACCTTGTGGCACAAGATGTTCTCAAACGCTTTGGCAACGATTTGTCGGAGGTTGTTATGGTATTTCCCAATATTAGGTCGAGTATTTTTTTCGACCAATATATAGCCCAAAACAGCGACAAACCGCTATTCTCGCCTAAGTACGAAGACCTTAATACGCTGTTTTCCAATGCCTCAAATCTTGAAACAGCCGACAATTTGATGTTACTTTCCATATTATACAATATCTATGTAAAACATTATCACAAAGAAACACAAGAGGTTGAAATAGAGACTTTTGACGAATTTATGTTTTTTGGCGAAATATTGTTAAACGATTTTGACGATATTGATAAATACTTGGTTGATGCTTCATTGCTATATAGTAATATGTTTGATTTAGAGGAGCTTAACGACGATTTCGACCATCTTACCGATGAGCAGATAGCGGTGCTAAATCGTTTTTTTGTCGATATAAAGACCAATCGTACACGGTTAAAAGAAAATTTTCTATCAGTCTGGTCTATCTTGGGCAATGTTTATGACGATTTCAAGAGAGAGTTGAAATCCAAAGGTTTAGCTTATAGTGGAATGATTTGCCGCGATGTGATAGAAAATATCTCAAACACCATAAACAGCTACAGAAAAAAGAGTTATGTTTTTGTTGGGTTTAATGTCCTGACACGTTGCGAAGAGGCATTGATGGAGGCTTTGAAAGACAAGAGTCTTTTTTATTGGGATTACGACGACTATTTCCTTCATAATCAGACCTCTGAGGCAGGGCGTTTTATGCGTAAAAATATAAAAAAATTTCCCCAAGCCACACTATTCGACACAAATAATATTTCTAAGAAAAAGAATATCACTATATTATCAGCTACAACAGAGGTTTCGCAGGTGGGCTATATACCTACATTCATCACCTCGCTACAAAAGCAGGAGTGGCAAAGTCCCGACACAGCAATAGTTTTCTGTAACGAACAGATGTTGTTGCCGTCGCTCCGATTTATACCTCAAAGTGTTGATAAAGTAAATGTTACAATGGGGTTTCCGCTCAATCAGACTCCTATTTACGACCTTGTAATACGTCTGCTAACATTGCAACAAAAAGGGATAAAAGAGGGGAAGTTTTACTATCCGTATCTTCTTTCTGTCATCGACCACTACTACACTTCATTGACTTTTGGCGATATGGCGGAGGTCAAAAAAAGCATTAACGACAAAAAACTATTTTACATTTCGCCCGAAGATATCAATCTCTCGATATTTCGTGTGGTTGATAATGCAAATCAGATGGTTGATTATCTTCTTGATACGATACAGCAAATAGGTATTGCCACCAAAAGCGTGGAGACAGATTTTGCCAGAGCTAACCTGCTTAATGAGGCTATTTTCCGTGTTTTCAGCCTGCTCAACCGCCTGAGAGACCTAATGCAACAAGGCTATTTAGATGTTAAACTGACGACGCTCATATCGCTGATTAAACGACTCTTGTCGTCCGAAAGTGTGCCGTTTCACGGTGAGCCGGCCATAGGTTTGCAGATGATGGGAATGCTCGAAACTCGAAATCTCGACTTTAAAAACCTAATTATCTTATCATTAAACGAAGGTATTATGCCAAAAGTCGATATGAGAGCCTCGTTTATACCACACTTCCTCCGTCGTAGCTTGGGAATGAGCTGTTTGGAGCATCAAGATTCGATTTTTGCCTATTATTTCTACCGCCTGTTGCAGAGAGCCGAAAACATCACTCTACTCTACAACACATCGTCGAGTGCAACCTCGAAGTCGGAGATGAGCCGCTTTTTGATGCAGATGCTGACGGAGTTTCCAAACCGACAGATTATAAAGCGAATAACGCTGCAAAGTAATGTTGCCACTCGGATCGAACAAGATATAGTAATAGAAAAAACACCCGAAATAGTTGCCTTCTTGATGGAGAAATTCTCACTTTCGGGTAATGGTAAAATCCTTTCGCCATCGGCTATAAACGCTTATCTTGATTGTCCATTAAAGTTTTACCTACACTATGTGAAAGAATTGAGAGAACCGGACGAGTTTACCGACGAACTCGACAACAGAATACTCGGCGATATTATCCATAAAACTCTCGAATACATATACAGACAGATAGGCAAAATAACACCTCTCGACAATAAAGAGCAAAGCGGCTTTGCTCCGTTTGAAGTATCCAAAGCACAAATAAACGATTACATTGAGCATCAAGGCAAGATAGAATCTCTGTTGGAATTGGCTTTTGCAAACAAATATTTCAACCGCCCAACTGACAAATCGGACTACAACGGCAAACAATTGATATATTTGGATGTGGCTAAAAATTTTATATTGAATACATTGCGTTTCGACCTTGAGAATGCTCCGTTTCGTGTAGAGGCAATGGAGACCTTTCTGAAGACCGAGATTAAGCTAAGCGAAGGATTTTCGGTGAATATAGGAGGATATAGCGACCGTATACGACTAAAAAATAACACCTTATGGATCGACGACTACAAGATTTCGTCACAGATACAGACCAGCCCCGACCTGCCGACTCTTTTCAATGCCGAGCCAAAGCCCAAACCGAACAAAAAGCGTGCAAGCTATATTTTTCAATCGTTTTGTTATGCCTACGTTATGTCGAGGCAACAAGCCAACCGCACCATTGTACCGTTGCTTTTGTATATGCCCAAACTAAAACACAACGAGATACCATACATCACTATCAGAGGCGAACGGATACTCGATTTCAAACCTCTTATAGATGAATTTGAAGCACTGCTTAAAAACACCGTCTCCGATATATTCGCCTCCGACAAACCCTTTACCGCCACACCCTCGAACAATGTTTGCAGTCGGTGCGATTTTAAGAATATATGCGGGAGATAATTATTACGAGTCTTGACAGCTTAATTTTGAGTTGATTGTAGCGTTTGCCAATAAGATATTATAATACCTTTTCATTGTAGCCGATATCGAACAAAAAATGAGTTATAAATCAAAAAAACCCATAGCATCACTGCTATAGGCTTCCATTATGAAAAAACAAACTTATTATTTTAAATCCATTTTACGCCATACTGCCCAAATATAACCGAATACAACAGGCAAAATGAGCGACACCACACTCATCGTTTTGAGAGTAAAGAGGCTCGATGACGAATTTCTAATAGTAAGCGATGAGTTGATGTCAGACAGCGACGGATAGTAAGCTGAGCCGTTGAACCCTGCCATTAGCAGAAGTACAAGTACCACTATCACAGTACCGATACCGGCAAACCAGATACCCTTGCGTGATGTTTTGCAGAGAGCGCCACATACAAAGCCGTAGAGAACACCGACTACTCCTGCCAACAACAATAGTATCATCCACCAATTGGCAATGACTGTGTTGAGGTATTTGTACCGCTCTACAATGATGGTGCCATCAGCTTGCTCTGTCCAGCCGTCTTTTACCAAAAGTTTGATAAGATACGGCAAGAAGAATATCAAAAACGCCACACCATTGATTAGTACCTGTTTGCGAGAGTTTTTATCTATCTCTGTGTGGTCGATATTGTTGATAAAAAATAGGGCTCCCAACATACGCACAAGGAAAAATACGGCAAGCCCCAACACCACATTCCAGCAGTGGAATGAGGTAGTGCTGCCCCATATTGCCTCAAGACCGTGCCAGCCTGTTGTCCACTGCGATATAATAGGGTTACCAAGGTCGGCTATATTGCCTTTGTTAACCGTAAATTCGGCACCGAAAAAGAATGTCGATACTGCCGCACCTATCAATATCGGACCCATCAGACCGTTGAGAAACAGGAAAAATTTATATGTGCCGTTGCCCAACAGATTACCCTTTTTGTAGATAAACTCAAATGATACGGCTTGCACTATAAAGCTAAACAAGATAAGCATCCATACCCAATAAGCTCCTCCGAAACTTGTTGAATAAAACAACGGAAACGAGGCAAAAAAGGCACCGCCAAACGTTACAAGTGTGGTAAAAGTCCATTCCCACTTGCGGGTGAGACTTGTGAGGAGCAGTTTAAACTCATCTTCCTTTTTACCAACGCTATATATAAGCGACTGTCCGCCTTGTACAAACATCAGAAACACGAGCAGTGCTCCGAGCAGCGATATTAGAAACCACCAATAATTCTGAAAAAAAGTATAATCCATATTATTATTTTTTTATTTGTTAATAATTAAATTACAGTCTATTATCTGCTTCTACGGTATCCATTTTGGGACCATTTTTGATGGCTCTAAACATAATTTTTAGGTCGGCGATGAGCAAAATCGAGAATACGGACAAGAATACAAAGAATGTAGTCTTAACGCTGCTTAGCGGAATGTTCGATATGGCGTGGCTTGCAGGCAAAATATCCTGAATAGTCCACGGTTGGCGACCAACTTCGGCTACTACCCAACCTGCTTGTGATGTGATATAAGCCAAAGGAATAGAAACAATTGCCAGTATCTGTATCAGAGGCATAGAGGCAAATTTGTCTTTGTGGTTGAGAAACCATATTAGAGCAAAGAAAGCAAGAAAATATCCTGCCAGCAATACCATTATATGGAAAGCGTAGAAGGTAAGCCCAATCGGCGGTATAGAATCTTTTGCGTCTTTGAAGAAACCATAACCGAAATGTTGCATGTTTTGGTCTAACACCTTTTTTGCCAATGCTTTAGCCTCTTCGTCATTCTCTTTCATAGCGGTACGATAGTCGCGTAGGGCTTGTTGGGCTCGTTTACCGTTTGCCATCTTTTCGTCGAACGAAAGAGCAATAGTGCCGTCGCTCATCGGATAGCCTCCGTCGATAATGTTTTTGATGCCCGGCACATAAGCATCGGTACTACCAAACGCCATTAACGATAGAAATCCGTCAATTGGAACATCCATTTTGAAGAAGAATGGGTCTTGCTCATCATTATACTCTTTGTTGGGACGAAGAGCTCCAACAGCCACAAGATTGGCACGCTCACCTCCTTCGTATAGTCCCTCCATAGCGGCAAGTTTCATAGGTTGGTGCTTTGCCACCATCTGAGCAGATCCGTGTCCGGTGTAAGCCGAAATCAATATGCCAACAAAGCCCACTATTGCTGCCACACTCACCGAACGACGAACAAAATCGTGTTCCCGTTTTTTCAGCAAATACCAACCGCAAACACCTACTACAAAGGCTGCTCCGAGCATCCAACTCGATATTACGGTGTGGAAAAACTTGTTTATCGCCACAGGTGAAAAGGCTACTGCCATAAAATTTGTAAGCTCGTTACGAGCCGTTTCGGGATTGAAGTCCATACCTGTCGGAAACTGCATCCACGCATTAGCCACCAATATCCACCAAGCCGACAGCACAGCCCCAAAAATAGCAAGCCACGTTGATGCAAGGTGAAAACCTTTGCTAAACTTATCCCAACCAAAGTACATAACACCTATAAAGGTAGCTTCGAGGAAAAATGCTACGATACCTTCGATAGCCAGCGGTGCCCCAAAAATATCGCCTACAAAGTATGAGTAGTTGCTCCAGTTGGTACCGAACTCAAATTCGAGTATGATACCTGTGGCAACCCCTACTGCAAAATTGATGCCAAAAAGCTTCATCCAAAACTTGGTGAGAGTTTTCCACTTTTCGTCACCTGTGCGGTAATAGATTGTTTCGTAGATACACATAATAAAGCCCAGACCAAGCGTCAGAGGCACGAATATCCAGTGAAACATAGCTGTAAGGGCGAACTGCGCCCTCGACCAGTCAACTAATGATAAATCCATAAATACTATTTTTTATAATTAATAACTATTGTTGTTAAATTGTCTGTTTGAGCGATATGGTCGTGGATTAATTTACTCCTTCGGTTATCTCGTTGCTTACATACTCGGCTTTTGCCTCCTTGCTATCGGCAACCGAATTTAAGAAATTGGGGAAAAGAAATGCCCTAATAACGGCAAACATTATGAATAGTTTGATAAAAATTATTACCCATAATGTTTTGCTCATCTTCGACATATTTTTGAATCCATCGACATACATTCTAAAAAAGTCTTTGATATTTCTCACTTTATCCATACTTAGCGTTAAAATTGGTTTGCGAAAGAATTTTTTTGTAAAAATATTAAAAAAAATCAATATTGAGTTATTTTTTTTCGATTATTTTAATTTTTTGTCTCTTTTATGAAAAGTAAGAGACATTTTTTTAAGCCGATATTAATCGAACGGTCGGGCAAATATAGTCTTAATAAATTATGTGTCAATATATAAAACCAAACCCTCACAGCCAATATCAGAGATATACAAAATAATGAAATCGACATCAATCGCAAAACAACTCAAAACTAATTTGTATCTTTGCAAAAAAATATCGGTAATAATGAAATTTACATTGTTTTTTATCGTTTTTTTTGTGGGATTATCGGCAGTAGCTCAACAGACGGCTGTAATACCTTCATCATACGTGGCAGGCAACGCCTCAGTAGCCTATCAGGACGAGTGGTTGCCGTTCGACAACCCTGCAGCACTTGGCAGAATGGGCAGTTTCGGAGTGGGTATAATCTACGAAAACCGCTATATTAGCCCAAAACTTGCCACAAAATCGATAAATACGTGGTTACCTACGAAACATATAAATATAGGAGTAGGTTTCTCGCAATTTGGCTATTCAGAATATAACGAAATGCTCGCCTCGCTGAGCTTTGGACGTAGGTTTGGCGACAGGTTTTCGCTTGGAGCCGAAGCAGTCTATTACACGATGTTTATATCGTCGGTAAGCCGATATATAGGAGCTTTCACGGCACAAGTAGGGGCTCAGGTCGATCTCTCGGACAATTTCTCGTTGGCATTCAAGGTATTTAACCCTACATTCTCTACAGTCAAGGGCGAATACGACAAAAAGGCTCTGCCAACCGTCCTTTCGCTCGGTTCACAATACAATATACGTCAAGTGGTGCTTTGGCTTGTACAGTTCGACAAGGAGATATCCTCGCCACTCCGCTGGGCTACCGGCTTTCACTACTATGCAGCAGAGGAGTTTATTGTAAGGATTGGAGCATACGGCTACAACGATTTCCGTCCGACTATCGGAGCGGGTATTCGTCTCGACAATTGGCGGTTCGACCTTTCTGCAGACTACAACTCTGTCTTAGGCTTTTCGCTGCTTGGCAGTGTCGGATATAAGCTATAACACATTTTTTAACAAAAACAGATACAACAAAAAATGCCACTGCTAAAGATAATAGAGAACGACCCTTTGCTAAAGCCCTATCAATCGGCAATAGAACAACGACATCTCTATGCCATCGAACGCGAGAAGGAGCTTACTCAAAGCCATAAATCGCTATCGGACTTTGCCAATGGACACCTCTTTTATGGTTTGCATCATATCGGCAACGAGTGGGTTTTTCGCGAATATGCTCCAAATGCAACGGCTCTTTATATTTTGAGTGAGCCAAACCATTGGCAGAAAGATGAACACTATCGCCTACACCCGATTGCAGGAGGTAGTTGGGAAGGAGTATTCCCAGAAGATGCCTTTTGCCACGGGCAACTCTACAAGCTACTCATCGAGTGGCAAGGCGGAGCGGGGCAACGTCTGCCATCTTATGCTCGGCGAGTGGTGCAAGACGAGCACACAAAGATTTTCAACGCACAAGTGTGGAACCCTCAAAACGCTTATGTGTTTAAAAATAAAAATTTTATTCCGACCCAAAATCCGCTTCTAATCTATGAATGCCATATAGGTATGGCTACATCGGAGGAGCGTGTAGGCACATACAACGAGTTTCGCCTAAATGTTTTGCCACGAATAGCAAACGATGGCTACAACTGCATCCAGATAATGGCAATACATGAGCATCCCTACTACGGTTCGTTTGGTTACCACGTATCGAACTTTTTTGCTGCCTCCTCGCGATTTGGTACACCTGAGGAGCTCAAAGAGCTTATCGACGAGGCACATAGCTATGGTATAGCCGTTATAATGGATATTGTTCATTCGCATTCGGTAAAAAACGAAGCTGAGGGGTTGGGCAATTTCGACGGCAGCCCGTCACTCTATTTCCATAATGGCTCTCGCCGTTATCATAAGGCGTGGGACTCACTTTGTTTCGACTACGGCAAAGACGAAGTGCTACATCTATTGCTGTCTAACTGCAAATTTTGGCTCGAAGAGTACCATTTCGACGGATTCCGTTTCGACGGCGTTACCTCTATGATATACCTCAATCACGGACTGGAGCAGAATTTTGTGAGCTATGCCGACTACTACGATGGCAATCAAGATGGCAATGCCATTTGCTACCTAACATTGGCAAACAAGATGATACACGAGCTAAAACCTTATGCTATTACTATAGCGGAGGATATGAGCGGTATGCCCGGGCTTGCCTCCAAACAGTCCGAAGGGGGTATGGGATTCGACTACCGGATGGCAATGGGCATACCCGATTTTTTTATAAAATATATAAAAGATGTGCCCGACGAACATTGGAAAGTGGGGCATATATTCTGGCAACTGACTAATCGTCGTAGCCACGAGCGTACCATTTCGTATGCAGAAAGCCACGACCAAGCTCTTGTAGGCGACAAGACAATAATATTTCGCCTTGTGGATGCCGATATGTATTGGCATTTTGAGCAGTCGAGCCAGACACTTGCCGTATCGCGGGGAGTGGCTCTGCACAAGATGATAAGGCTGATAACAGCAACCACTATCAATGGTGGTTATCTTAACTTTATGGGCAACGAGTTTGGACACCCCGAATGGATTGACTTTCCTCGTCAGGGCAATGATTGGAGCTATAAGTATGCCAAACGTCAATGGGAGTTGGCTGACAACGAGCGTTACCTGTACTATCATCTCGGACGGTTCGACCAAGATATGATACGGCTCATCGCCTCTGTTGAGGAGTTTAATCTAACACCTATCGAAAAACTTTGGGACAAGGAGTATGACCAAGTACTCGCCTACCTACGGGGCGATTTGGTATTTGTTTTCAACTTTTCGCCGTCGCACTCTTATACCGATTACGGCATATTGGCAGAAGCAGGCTCGTATCGTGTGGTTCTTAACAGCGACAACCCCCAATATGGAGGCTTCGGCTTATCGGATGATACCATAGAGCATTTTACCCAGCCCTCCGATGTAGAGGGCAAAGAATTGTTGAGGCTATATATACCGAGCCGTAGTGCATTGGTGCTTAGGCGTGTCGGTTGATAAATAACACTTTTAGTTTATTAAAAACGGATAAATGAAAGAATATATTATAAACAGATGATAAATATTATAATAACCGGAATAATTATTGGAGTTTTGGTATCGGCACCAACCGGTCCACTCGGCGTTTTATGTATTCAAAGGACTTTAAACAAAGGACGTATCAACGGCATCGTAACAGGGCTTGGAGCCACTACTTCAGACCTTATATATGCACTTTTGGTAGGCTTTTCTATGAACTTTATTATAGAGTTTGTAGAGCAATATCGCTTTGTAATTCAGATAGTTGGTTCTATTGTGCTATTCTTTTTTGGTTATCATATATTCAAAAAAAATCCCGAAAAAGAGCTTTCAGACCAAAGTATCGGCACTTCGAATCGTAACCTTATAAGCACCTATACTTCGGCTTTTGGGCTATGTTTTAGCAATCCTATCATTATCTTTCTGTTCATTGCTCTCTTTGCAAGGTTCAATTTTTTTGCGTCGAAAAATATTTATGATGTACTGCTCGGATTGGCTTCAATTGTAGTGGGAGCACTTGCTTGGTGGGTATCTTTAACTCTTGTGGTAGGCATATTTCGCAAAAAATTCAAAACTAAAGGTCTCAAAGTATTGAATTTCATAACAGGTGGAGTATTAATGCTTTTGTCTATCGCCGGCATAGTTTTGGGTATATTGGGCAAAAGTATTCAATAATATCTTATTTGTCAGCATAAAAATGCATTGATTTTATTTTGTTTACAAAAGATATTTCGGTCTTTTTATTTTATCAATAAAAATAGTTACTTTTGTAATTTATTTTGCATAAAAAACACGATAAATATGAGCTTCAACACATTGAAAATATTATCACTTTCGGCTGTATTAGCCATATCTCTTTTGGCTTCGGCACAAAAGAAAGACAGTATAAAAACTATTCGTAATGTACAGATAGAGAGAGAGTACACTCCTGAAGTTACACCGATAGATCGCCCCAACATCAACTTACAGGCAGAAGACCCAAAGATACAAAAAGCAAATCCGATTTTTAGCGATTATATCAAGCTATACGACATAAAAGCCTCACCGCTTATACCATTACAACCTAAACAGTTTAACTCTATCAACAGACGACACGGCAAGTCAGGCTTTGCTCGTTTGGGATTTGGACCGCTATTCGGATGGCTCGGAGACTTTTGGTATCCCGTTTGGAATACAGGCGATGGTTACTTCGATATTCTTTTTCATCACGATGGTATTTTGAGCATAAGCGATAACAACAAAAAGCTTTTTAATACTGCTTTAGGTATAAATTTCAATACTAATTTTGACGACAGTCAGCTCTATATATCGGCAATGATAGCCAATAAGTCTTTTAACTATTATGGTAAAGATGAAGACATACAAACATACAATGCTCACAAAGATTGGAACAACATTTTTACTAAAGATCAATCTTTTAATACAATTGATTTAATGCTTGGACTTAAAAACAAAGAACGCAATTCAAGTGATTTGTTTTGGGATGCATATTTGAATTATCATCTTCATACTACATCAGCCAAAGTAGCCGAACATAACGTAAATGCTATAGGCAAAATAGACTTGCAGTTAGATGACAATTCGCTTATAGCAGAGGGTGGAGCCAAAGTGTTTTTCTACAATAACCGAGATAATGAAGCTATGACTGCTATCCCGTATATTTATGGAATAGACAATGCAAAATGGAAAACCAATGTCATAATGTACTTGACTCCTGCATTTTGGTGGGATTTCGACAATGTAAAGATAAAACTCGGTGCAAAATCGTTTTTTAGCTTCGGTAGAACTCCTGCCATAGCACTGTCGCCCGATGTGAGAATAGACTATTTTGCAGACGACATCCTAAATCTGTATGCAGGTGTAGGAGGCGATTACAGCGTCAATTCACTTGCCAATACCACTGCTCTAAACAGGTATTACAATCTGTTTGCAACACTACACAATACTTACACGCCTTTCGATTTATACGGTGGCTTAAATGTAAAAATTGTCAAAGGGCTGATGTTTAATGCTTTGGCGAGCTACAAGTATGTATTCAATGCTATATTTTTCAAAAACAATGCTTTTAAGTTTGGAGCAAATGATACTTGTTATAATCGTTATTTCGAGGCAAATTATCAAAATGGTGGACGATTTAATGCTAAGCTTGGGCTTAACTATAATATACAAGAGAGTATCAATCTGTTTGCTTCTATGGAGTACAATAGATGGTTTTTCAAAAAAGAGACAAATGTGAACTACTATGCGTGGCACACTCCCGAATGGCTTATAAATGTAGGTTCGGATTTTAAAGTGGGCAAAGGATTTTTTGGAGGACTTCATTTTTATTTTGCATCAAAGATGAAAGCCGAGAAGTTTGCTTTCGATGCCACTACAAACACCAAACAAGAGATTGTAACTTTGCCTGCTACATACGATTTGAATTTAAATGCCGGATACAATATCAGCAAAAATCTTTCTATTTTCGGGCAACTAAATAATATCTTGGCAATATCCCCTGATATGAACCCTCAAATATGGTATGGATACAAAACAATGGGTTTTAACGCTCTAATAGGATTTACACTACAGTTTTAATACACTCTTGGCTATTTTGACAATAGTTGGAAATCTATGAAACTAACCATTATCAACGGAGCAAACCTCAATATGCTCGGAAAGCGAGAACCCGAAATCTATGGCAGCACCTCGTTTGACGACTATTTTGAGGAGCTAAAAAAACGTTACCCGGAAGTTGTGTTCGATTATTATCAATCAAATATAGAGGGCGAGTTGGTAGATTTTATTCAGAAAGCGGGATTTGCTTCCGATGGGATAATTATCAATGCCGGTGGTTATGCTCATACTTCCGTAGTGATAGCAGATGCTATAAAAAGTGTACCGGTAAAGTGTGTTGAGGTGCATATATCTAACCTCTATCAGCGTGAAGAGGTGCGACACCACTCTCTTGTTTCGGCTTATGCCAAGGGTTCGATAATAGGATTGGGTATCGAAGGTTATAGGCTTGCCATCGAGTGGTTTAGAAATCAAAAAAGTGATATATAGTTTTATAGACACTATTTTTTCTGCGAAATGAAGTTTTTGATAAGTGGAGGAGGTACAGGCGGACATATTTTCCCTGCAATAAGTATTGCAAATGCATTACGCGAGGTAGAACCCAACTGTGAAATTTTATTCGTCGGAGCCAACGGACGAATGGAAATGGAACGCATCCCTGATGCCGGCTACAATATTGTAGGGCTTGATATTCAAGGGCTTGAGCGAAAAAAGATATGTAAAAATTTCAAAGTTGTCTTTAACTTCATAAAAAGCTATATAAAAGCCAAAAGTATTGTACACAACTTCGCCCCTGATGTTGCCATAGGTGTAGGAGGATATGTCTCGGCGGCGGCAATGAGAGCAGCGGCATCTCTCAATGTTACTATAGTGCTACAAGAGCAAAACTCATTCGCCGGCATTACCAATAAGTTTTTGGCAAAAAAAGCGAGTAAAATATGTGTCGCTTATGACGGAATGGAGCGTTTTTTCGAAAAATCGAAGATAGTGCTTACCGGCAATCCCGTACGTCAGAATATATTGAATAGCAATATTAACATTAAAGAGGCTTATGAACATTTCCGATTGGACAGTTCAAAAAAGACACTGCTAATCATAGGCGGCTCACTTGGAGCAAAAACTATCAACGAAAGTATTTTAGGCAATATAGACGAATTGCTAAAATCCGATTTTCAGGTAATATGGCAGACAGGCAAATATTATTTCCCCGAAATAGCCAAGAACCTAAAAGAGCGCTACAATCAATCGTCCAAAACCGAGCAAAGTCCGCTATGTATAGAGAATCTGTTTGTAGCCGACTTTATATCGGCGATGGATTATGCTTATAGGATAGCCGATGTGGTAATATCAAGAGCCGGAGCAAGTTCCATATCGGAGCTTTGCTTGTTGGCAAAACCATCTATACTTGTGCCTTCACCAAATGTATCCGAAAACCATCAGTATCATAATGCAATGTCTTTGGCAAACAAAAATGCAACAATTCTGGTAGAAGACCATATGGCCGAGCAAATATTGACCAAACAGGCTATAGATTTGATACAAGACGACAACAGACTAAAAATATTAAGCGAAAATATACAAAAACTTGCTTTTGCAGATTCGGCGAAAAAAATAGCACAAGTTGTGTTGCAACAAGCAAAGAGAAAAAATATTAAATAAAAATATATCAACTAATTATATATGCATACAGCAATAAGTAAGCAGAAAATTTATTCCGAAATCCGCTCATATATTGGTATTACTTTGGGATTGTTTTTATATGTATTGGCATGGGTGGCTTTTTTGATTCCCAATGAGATAGTGGGTGGCGGTGCCACAGGTTGTGCCACAGATATTCACTTCCTCACAGGCAAGCTTATACCTATCAACTACGCCTTTTTTGTGGTTAATGCCATATTGCTGGCAATAGGTTTTTATGTGCTGGGTAATAGTTTTGGTATCAAGACTATATACGGAATGATTTTTACATTCCTTATGCTCACATTCCTGCCCGAACCCACATTTATTACTCACTCATTTCAGGAAGGCGACAAGTTGATTTGTGCCATAATCGGCGGTATAGTATCGGGGTTTGGTATTGCTATCGCCTTTCAGAATGGGGGCAGTGCGGGTGGTACCGATATTGTGGCCATGATAGTGTCGAAATATCGCAATGTGTCGCCGGGGAAGGTTTTTCTGTATGCCGACCTCTTTATAATCGGAGCATCGTTTTTTATCAACTACGACTTCCGAACAATTGTCTATGGCTATGTTACAATGGCAGTTTTCTCCTATTCGGTCGATTTGATGCTGTCGGGAGCCAAACAGTCAGTACAGATTTTTATTATCTCAAAAAAATATGAGGAGATAGCCCAAAAAATTAATACCGAGGTACACCGAGGCGTAACAGCTCTAAATGCTATCGGCTGGTACAGCAAGACCGAGAGTAAGGTGCTTATGGTCATTGTTCGCAAAAAAGACACCAAACAGGTACATCAGATAATCCATGATACCGACCCTGACGCCTTTATATCTGAGGCAAGTGTTATGGGTGTGTATGGCAAAGGATTTGATGTTATCAGAAAATAACAAACTGTATATCAAAAAACTTATTTATTATTAAAACATTTTTTGTAATACAAAATTATATTTCTTTTTATTTTCAATAATAAATAAAATAATTTCTATTATCTTTGTATATTAATTTTTTAGAGTAAAAAACAATGAAATATTTTATAAAAGAAGCAATTAACAGGCTTTCAATTATCATTTTGATAACCACAATATTAGCGGCATGCAAAAATAATCCCAATGAGCCTAAGCCAAATAATAAATTAGAAATCAATATCGAAAATGGAGCAAACTTCGCTTCAAAGATTGATGAGGTCGAATTTTACATAGATAGAGAAGATAAGGATTTTCTTCTGTGTCGTGTTCCGTTCAACAATGGCAAACTGTCATTAATCTTTCCGGAGAATATTTCGGATGCTTATCTTGAACCTATTAATGGAGGAGGTCAAATACCTCCTACTTTAAATATTAGTGATACTACAGCTCGGATATGTTTTGTTAGTTATCGCTTTTATAAAAATAATAAAGAGGTTGATAATTTCATCCTAAATCATATGAGAGAAGGGCAAACTTTACCGGGTGACTATTCGCATTTTATCTACTCCAATAAACCTACTGTAGTTTCAGGCTCTTTTACCGAAACAAACGATAGTATAGTAATGAATTTGCAATTCAAAAATGGTTACAATCAGACATATACAGATGTAGAGCCTATGAGTGGAGTAGAAGGTGAATTAAAACATAAAATAATACTCTCTACATCGACCGACAAGGTATTTAAATGGACTATTTCTGAAGAAAAATAAATAAATGATATCTTAATTTACAAAGACAAACACACAACACAGACACAGTATTGCGATACAGAAAGCGATACTGTGTTTTTATTTGGGCGAATGTTTGTTGATATTACACAAAGCTACCTAAAACTATCAATTGGTGTCGGCAAAATTATACACTCCTCTACTCTTCTCCTTTCAAAAATCTTTGCTTCATATCTTCGGAAAATTTTTCTATGGCGTAGCGCAACATTATGCGGGGCATCGTTTTGTAGCGGTTGTTTTCGACGAGAAATTTATATTCGGCATCGAAATCCTTTTTGCCTGCTTCGCGTAGCATCCAGCCTACAGCTTTGTGAATGAGGTCGTGCCGATTATTTAGGAGTAGTTTAGATATTTCAAATGTCGGTAGAAGTATGCCTTTGCGGATAAAGTTGAGTGTGGCAACTATTGCTATACGTTGCAGCCAAAGATTATCAGACAGGGCAAATGTGTTGAGGTCGGTTTTGTCCTTGTCGGCAAGGTAACTGCCCACGATGTCGGGTGCCTACAAATCGACCAAATCCCAGTTGTTTATTCGCTGATGATTAGCTATATAGAAGTCGTAAATGGTACGTTGTGCGGCTTCATCTCTCTTTGCTTCCTTCATCTGCTCAACGAGAAAAAAAAGCCCTGTGGCACGGCACTCATGATATTCATCATTAAGCAACAGCTCTATTTGGCTTATATCTAAAGACTTATGATACTTTACTAAAGCTCTCTGCTTTGGCACTACCACACCGATAAATTTATCGCCATAGCCGTACTGCCCCTCTCCTGTTTTGAAAAAATATGGCAGAAACTGCCTTTTCTCTTCATCTGCCAAGCTAAATAGCTCTTGCTTAATAAATTCAGCCGTTACCATATCTTATTTTATCTTTTCTAAAGCCCGTTGTCGTGCCTCGCTATCGGTGGCGATATAATCGTAAAGCTTTGGTGAGGCTATAAAGGCTACCTCATTGATAGTCTGTTCAATAATATCGCTCATTGCAAAAAATCCGATTTTGCCTTTTAAGAAAGCATCTACCACCACTTCGTTTGCAGCGTTGAGAATACAAGGAATGTTACCTCCTCGTCTGATTGCCGAATACGCTATACGCAGGTTTGGAAATTTATCCAAATCGGGTTTCTCGAATGTTAGTTGTCCTATATCGGCAAGGCTTGCCCGCTCCAGATTTGCCTGCAACCTTTTAGGAAAGGTAAGAGCGTACTGTATTGGGTGTCGCATATCGGGCTGTCCGAGCTGTGCTTTGAGGCTGCCGTCACAAAACTGCACCATAGAGTGAACAATAGACTGCGGATGTACAATCACCTCAATTCTGTCGGTGTCGATACCAAATAGCCAATACGCCTCTATTACCTCAAACCCTTTGTTCATCATCGTTGCCGAGTCAATAGTGATTTTTGCCCCCATCTTCCACGTTGGATGTTTGAGAGCATCGCTTGCGGTGGCAAGGCTTAGCATCTCTATTGGCGTTTGGCGAAATGCTCCTCCCGATGCGGTAAGTATGAGTTTTTCGACACTGCTTTCGTTTTCGCCCACAAGACATTGGAATATAGCACTATGCTCCGAGTCTATTGGCACAATATCGACATGGTGTTGCAGAGCGAGTTCGGTAATGAGTTTGCCTGCTACCACGAGTGTCTCTTTGTTTGCCAAGGCTATCTTTTTGTTTGCCTCAATAGCCTTGATAGTTGGCAATAGCCCCGAATAACCCACCATTGCCGTTACCACAGTGTCGATTGGCGACATCTCGGCTATTTCGCCGATACTCTTTTCGCCGGCAAAAACCTTTATAGGCAGTCCGCTAAGAGCTTGTTTTAGTGCGTGATATTTGCTTTCATCGGCGATAGCCACTACTTCGGGGCTATACACCTTTGCCTGTTCTACAAGACGGTCGATATTGTTATTTGCTGTTAGCGCATAAACCTCAAACAAGTCGCTGTGTTGGCTTATTACATCAAGCGTCTGAGTGCCTATCGACCCCGTTGAGCCGAGTATTGCTATTGATTGTTTGTCTGTTTGCATTTAAATGATATTGATAAAACACTAAAAATCAAAAACCTCATAAGGGTCGATGTAGGTGCTGTTTTGCCAAAGTTCGAAAATCAGATACGGGCGTTCACCGTCTAAAGCTATAAGACCTATTGCATCACTCATATTTACCTTTTCGTCAACCTTTTTGAGCGGAACGGCAATATTTTTGTAAATCGAGAGGTATCCGTCGAGATGCTGAAGCACAACTACATAACGATTATTCAATGTCAATTCAACAGCGGTAACAACCCCTTCAGTCATAGCCAAAACATTTCCGTTTTTACTTGTAAGTTTAATGCCATTATCCTTATTTATACTATCTTTCACAACTACTACCGTACCTGCGAGAGGTACCGCCAAATTGTGTTTGGTAGTATTTTCCATTATTAGGGCTTTAACAGGATTGAGCGAGATATTTTGCTGAAAATTTTCTACAAATTTTATCTCTTTGTCAGATTTTTTTTCGACCAACTCCCTATACTTTTCAATCGGCACATCTTTCTGTTGTGGTATGGAGTCGATAGATAAAGTGCCGGTAATTATGTTCTTGGTAGTTTGTAGCTGTAATGTTTGTTTGTTGAGCAGATTTGATAACGAATCTATTTTAGCCATATTATACGACAATTCCGAACGCAACGAGTAATCCGAAAAACCGGGTAGATAGTATTTTAATGGAGAGTAAATAATGAGAACCGACATTAGGACAAATACTATTATCAAAGCAAAAAAGCCATATAAAAATATGGTCAATCTCGAAATTTTGATACGAAATACCTCTTCGAGAGTAGTTTCGTTAAGAATAAATAGTTTGTATCTAAATTTCCAGCGTTCTAAAATAGTTTTCAGATTCTTTTTTTGAGCCATTAGTTCGTTATTTTTTATTTCAAATCGTTTTTGATTCTAATAAGTGTGTCATAGTAAAAATCGACCTCTTCCTTATCATCTTTAAATACTTCGGATCGTTCTACGCTCTGCCATTTTGCTGCCGATATTTCGGGGAAAAATGTATCACCCTCAAACTCTTTCAATACCCGTGTAAGATAAATTTTATCCACTATATCTATTGTTTGCTCATATATAGAGGCGCCTCCGATGATAAATACTTCGTCCTCTCCCCTGCACAACTCTAAGGCTTGCTCTACGCTATCAGCTGTCTCCACCCCTGCAATTGCCTCATTGCTTCGAGTTATCACTATATTACGGCGATTTTTGAGTGGACGAAACGGCAACGACATATAGGTTTTACGTCCCATTACCACAGTGTGGTTTTCGGTAAGGCGTTTGAACCGTTTTAGATCTTCGGATATATGCCAAATAAGCGAGTTATCTTTGCCTATAACATTGCCATCGGCTACTGCCACTATTATTGATAAAGTCATATTTTTGCCAAAACTATTAATCCTATTTTTGCCACAAAGTTATAAAAAAACTCTTTACCGATGTTCATCTCTAAGCAAATCATTGACATTCTTTACGGGAGTGAATGTCTCTATTGGTACTTCTACAAAAACAGTATTCCAATTGGACATCGCTCCATTCCACAATCCGGGCAATTCGAGAGCTTTGAGTTCTTTACCGTTTTTCGATTTTGATGATATAAAATAGGTGTTGTTATCCGTATACTCCGACAAATTGATTTTATTGCCTTTGTAATCTTTTAGTCCGCATACCAAATCCACGGGATTGAAGTGTGTGGCTTCGTCCATAATCTTCTTTTGGCTGTTATCCTTAGTATTTATCTGCGAAGTCTCAAGTATTTGAGGCGATATGGTACCGTCGGAGTTATATACAAGATAGGGACCTCCGCCCGGCTCACCCTCGTTTTTAACCATACCGCAAACGCGCATTGGGCGATTGAGCTTGCCTTTGATGTATGCAATAAGGCTTTCTCTATCTAATTCCGATATTTTGGTATTGATATTGAAAAGGCGACTTTGGCAAAATTTGGCTATCACTTGTAGTTTTGCTTCTGATATATCGGGGTTTTCGAGTTCTTTGAGATATACAGACACTTGCTGTTGAAGTGATACCAAATACCCTGCTATAGCTTTTTTGTACTCCACAGTAGGCTCTTTTAATCTATCCGGTACTACGTTGTCGATATTTTTGATAAATACAATATCGGCATCCAAATCGTTGAGGTTTTCTATCAAAGCACCGTGTCCTGCAGGTCGCAATACGAGCGAGCCATCTGTCTCACGAAAAGGTTCGTTATCCGAATTTACGGCAATGGTATCGGTCGATTTTTTTTGCTCCGAAAACGAAATGTCGAACCGTACTCTGTAACGCTGTTCGTACATTGCCCTATTTTCGTCCAAATGCGCCTCAAACAGTTTGCGGTGTTCGGGAGATACGGTAAAATGAAGATATACAGTATTATCGTTGCCTTTGGCATACTCCACTCCTTCAGCCAAATGTTCGAGAAAAGGCGTGCGTCGCTCATTGTAGTACTTATGAAATAAGATAAGACCCTTCGGCAGGTTGCCGTAGTTTAATCCGATGGATTCGAGCAATATACGAAGTACTTTGGTAAATTCACCTGCTATAAGAAGATCTTCTAATCCTTTGTTTTCTAACTCGGTACATTTTTTGTCAAGTAAATCGTAAAAAGCAAATTGCTCTATTTCGTTAAAAAAATTACCGACAAACAGATTTTTATTCTCCTTCTCTACAAATTCGAACAGCTCTTTGAACATACGTGAGGCTGCTCCGGAGGCAGGTACAAACTTTACTACCTTACCTTTTTGTTCTTTTAGATAGTTGTTCCAAATATCGATATATCTTTTTTTGTCTTCGTCCGACAACCTAACAATACCGTTCCCGACTGAAGCTGCTTTATCTATGGTCAAGAAGGGAATACCGTTTTTGAATATATTCAACTGTTTTTGTATTACCTGCTCGGATATTCCTATTGAAGAAATTTGTTTCAAATCATTATTGGTAAACATATAGGGTCTCTTTTTAGAAATTTTCAAATTGATGTCGTATAGTTATTTTACAAAGTTAGAAAAATTATTTTTATTTCGTGACATTAATATGGTTGTTTTTCTTATGAAAAAATGTAATTTTGCAGAAAATAATGAAAATATAGGTATATATATGAAAAGATTTCGTTTGTTTGAAATGATTACGGGCTGGGCTGTATTTGCCGTAGCAGCCGTCACTTATCTGTTAACCATAGAGCCAAGTGTCTCTTTTTGGGATTGTGGAGAGTTCATTGCCTCGGCGGATAAACTCGAAGTAGGACACCCGCCGGGGGCACCTTTTTTTATGTTAATGGGTAGAATATTTGCTATATTTGCCTCCGAACCTACACAAGTAGCCAAAATGATTAACTCATTTTCGGCTCTTTGTAGTGCTGCCACTATTCTATTTCTTTTCTGGACTATCACACATTTGGCAAGGAAACTTATTGTAAAAGACGAAAACGGTTTCTCATTGCTCAACACAGTGGCTATACTCGGTGCAGGCGTGGTTGGTGCATTGGCTTATACTTTTTCGGACACATTTTGGTTTTCAGCTGTCGAAGGAGAAGTGTATGCCTTCTCGTCACTATTTACCGCGGTAGTATTCTGGTGTATACTTCGTTGGGAAGACTCCGGTGAAGACGGTACACCATGGATAATACTTATAGCATATCTTATGGGGCTGTCTATAGGAGTACATCTATTGAATCTTTTGGCTATACCGGCAATAGTATTTGTATATTATTTCAAAAAGACCGAAGTAGTTGAATGGAAAGGCGTGCTCAAAGCCTTGGGAATATCATTTACAATACTATTGTTTGTACTTTACGGACTTATACCCGGTTTCACAAAAGTAGCGGGACTTTTCGAACTATTTTTTGTTAATACCGTAGGTTTGCCATTTAATTCGGGAATGATAATATACCTTCTGATAGTGGCAGGGCTTTTCGTTTGGACACTATTCGAAACACACAATGCAACAAACGATTTGAGAATAAAAATATCATTTACATCCCTTGTCGTATTACTCGGTATTCCATTCATTGGCGACGGAGTATGGATTGGTATTTTGATAATTATTGCCGGTTTGGTACTGCTGTTTTACAGAAAACAGTGGAATTACAAATGGTTTAATACCATTGCTATGTGTATTATGGTAATGATGATAGGCTATTCGTCTTATACGTTAATAATAATACGTTCGTCAGCCAATCCGCCTATGGACCAAAATTCACCGGAAGACGTATTTTCGTTACTTTCGTATCTAAATCGCGAACAATATGGGTCGAGACCTCTATTTTACGGACAGTCGTTTTCTTCACCTATGGAATATGAGGCTGATGGTTCGGGACGCTGTATGGTAAAATTTATCGGAGGCAACAACAATTATATACGCAAGTACAAATCGGATACAAAAGAAAGAGACAAGTATATAAATGTGGGAAAATCGCAAGGCGGAGTAGAATATATGTCGAAAGGCAAAATGCTATTCCCTCGTATGTACTCATCACAACCTCATCACGTACAGGCGTATAAGGATTGGACAGACTTCAAGGGTAAACGCATTACTGTCAATCAGTGTGGTCAAAATCAGGATTATGTAGTGCCTACAATAGGCGAAAATCTTAAGTTTTTCTTCTCTTACCAGCTCAATTTTATGTATTGGCGTTACTTTATGTGGAATTTTGTAGGCAGACAAAACGATATACAATCGAACAACGGCGAAATCGATGCCGGTCAGTGGATTTCGGGTATTCCTTTTATTGATAACGCTTTATATGGTGACCAAAGCAAATTGCCCGATATTCTAAAAAACAACAAGGGACACAACCGATATTTTTTCTTACCACTATTACTCGGTATATTGGGTATTATATGGCAATTGTCAAAAGCACAAAAGGGGAAACAACAGTTTTGGCTCACTATGTTGCTGTTTTTTATGACCGGAATAGCCATCGTTTTATACATAAACCAAACACCATACCAGCCACGTGAACGAGATTACTCTTATGCCGGCTCGTTCTATGCATTCTCTATATGGATAGGGCTTGGTATGCTTGGTTTAGCAAAAGTATTGCAACAGATAAAACTATCAAAAAAAGTATCGGTAATTGTAGCTTTTGTATTATCGATGGGAGTACCTGTACTTATGGCTTCGCAAAACTGGGACGACCACGACCGTTCTGATCGTTATTTGTGTCGCGATACAGGATATAATTATCTCAACTCGTGTGCACCGAATGCAATTTTATTCTGTAACGGCGACAACGATACTTTCCCGCTATGGTACAGCCAAGAGGTAGAGGGTACACGAGACGATATTAGAACTTGTAACTTGTCGTACATACCTACAGAATGGTATATCGACCAGATGAAGAGACCTTATTACAAAGGAGCACCGCTGCCGATAGACTTCACTGCCGAAGAATATCAAAAAAACTCTCTTGATATAACAATAGTAAGAGACCATCCTGCATTTGGAGGTAAACTCGACGCAGGCGAAGCCTTCAAACTATTGCGAAACAAAGATTTTATGGTGGACAACTATAACGTATTGTTTGCGTCCACATTGACTTTCCCTGTGGATAAACAAAAGGTAATAGAGGCAGGAGTAGTGGCTCCGGAAGATTATGATAATATTGTAGATACTATTTCGCTGAAAATCACTCAACAAACCCTAAGTAAGGGCGATTTGGCGGTGCTCAACATCTTGAAAAACAATGACTGGAGCAGACCGATATATTTCTGTATTACTGTTGGCAGTGATTTTTATCCGACAAAGTCTATCGACGAATATTCGCAAAACGAAGGTTTGGCATACAGATTTGTACCTGTAAAGAAAAATGGAAAGGCAAATGTTAATGTGATGTATGACAATATGATGAATAAATTTCATTATAATCTGAAAGGTAAAGATATTTATCTCGACGAAACCAATGCACGTATAGCAAAAACCATGCGACAGTCATTTTCCAAACTTGCTATAGAACTTATCGATATGGGTGACTCTGTGAAAGCAAAAGCCGCTCTTGACAAATCTATACAAGAGATACCCGAAAGTATTCTACCATATGATTTTTCGATGTTATTGTTTATTGACACTTACTATAAGGTAGGCGACAGGCAACAAGCCGAGTATATACTTGATAAAGTATTGATGGCTACAGAACAAAACCTCGATTATGTACTATCGCTTCCTACCAAGAAGCAAAGTTATGTGTCGCCCGAAGTCAGTCTAAGACAAAACTTAAGGATATTGCAAGAGTGTGCTTTATTAGCAGATAGCAATAATAACAGTAAAGCAACCGAGATAGCTGAAAAGTTTCAGAAATATTACACAATTATAGCTCCTCGTCTCCAACGATAAGTAGAAACATTGCTTATCTGTCAAATAACAAAGCCCAAATTTTTGGGCTTTGTTATTAATTTGGGGGATAAGCAGATTATTGCTGTCCGAATATCACTGTGCGTTTTTTCTGCGTTTTATCTCGGAGTTTATCAATTCAAGCTCGCGTGATGTTTGTCCTGCAATAGCGGTATTCTCCTCGGCACGGCGTATAAGATATGGCAATACGTCTTTGACTGGGGCATAAGGCACATACTTTGCCACATTGTAACCCGCATCCGACAAGTTGTACGATATATTGTCGCTCATACCGTACAGTTGTGCAAAAAATACACGTTGGTCGTCTTTGGCAATACCTTTGTCTTCGAGCAAAGAGGCTAAAAGCAAGTTTGACTTCTCGTTGTGAGTGCCGTTAAAAATCTCGAAACGCTCAATATTATCTATCGAGTAGTGGAGGGCAGCATTGTAATTGTCGTCGGTGGCTTGTTTGTTTGGACATATAGGGTCGAGGTAACCCATACGTTTGGCTCTGGCACGCTCACGCTCCATATATGCTCCACGCACAAATTTAACTCCGGCAATATAATTGTTTTTGGTGGCATCTTCGTAGAGATGTTCGAGGTACGGCATTCTGTCATGACGATACATCTGTAATGTGGTAAAAACTATTGCACGTTTTTGGTTGTACTTACGCATAGCCTCTTTGGTAAGTCTGTCTATCTCTGCTTGATAGCAATACTCCTCGGCATCTACAAGGATACGTACATCCATCTCGAAAGCCTTTTTGCACAGAGCATCGAAACGTTCCACAAAACGACTATAAATCTGCTGTTCTTCGGTCGTAAGAGGGTTGCCTTCGGAGGCTTTTTCCAGCACATCGGCAGGAGCCAAAGCCGTAGGCTTAAACACTGAGTAAGCGACACACTCTTGCTCTTTGGTAAAGATAATAGAGCGGATAGCCTCTTCAAAATTGGCTTGGGTAAACTCCTCTTTACCGCCGCCCTCTACCGAATTGTCGAAGATAGACCATATGCCCGAATCTTTGAGGGATTTGGCTACGGCGGTACACTCTTGGAGATTTTCGCCACCGACAAACTGACGATAAATAGTGGGCTTCAATGCCCAGCCGATAGGAAAGTGTATTGCAGACGCAAATAGCGACATATGTTTACCTCCTTGTACTATCCAACGTTTGCCCATAGCGGAAAAAAGTATTTGTGCTCTCCTAAGGTCTGCATTGCTTTTGGAGCGAAAAGCAATCTCTGTATTCTTAAAATTAATCATTTTTTTGTTGGTTTTTTTATTTTAATACTCGGTTAATTATAATTCGACTACAAATATATGATTTTTTTTTATACATACCAAAATGATATATTTTTTTCTAATGCGGAGCCTGGGATTAAAACAAAATCAACAATAATCCCCTTTAATGGCTCTTAACTAATTGCTAATATGACACGTTTTTAAGTACAAGGGTACTTCTTTTTCTATGCTATATCCCCCTGTTGGGGGGTGTATGCTTTTCGTGTTTTTGGATAACTTTGTGGTTTAATTGTTTTATCACAACAAATAGCAATGATATAGGTAGTTAAAAGTTTTGTATATTATAGGGAAATAGTTAACTTTGCAATAGAGTATTTATTTAATATATGGATTCAAAAAACGTTATTTTGGAAGTACATCCTTTATTGCCCTTCATTCCGGACAAGTCTAAGCTATTAATGTTAGGGAGTTTCCCTCCTCAGGTAAAGAGATGGTCGATGAATTTTTTCTATCCTAATTTAAATAACGATATGTGGCGAATATTTGGGATAATATTTTTCGATGACAAGAACTTCTTTTTAGACACAAACCTCAATGTATTTGACCGAGAAAAGATAATCGACTTTTTATCAAAAAAAGGGATTGCTCTATACGATACCGCAACAGTTGTACAAAGGCTTAAAAACAACGCATCGGATAAGTTTCTTAATGTAGTAACTCCCACCAATATCAAAAAAATACTCGACTCTATTCCAAGTTGTCATACAATAGCCACAACAGGACAAAAGGCTACAGAGATTCTATGTGAGCAGTTTGCTGTAATTGCCCCTAAAATAGGCGAATTTCAAGAGGTTTCGTATAACGACCGTACTTTGTCTTTCTATCGTATGCCGTCGTCTTCACGGGCATATCCTATGAAAATTGAACAAAAGGCAGGTATCTATAAAAGTATGTTTGATATAACAGTCTGAATATTTTATTCGTGTTTTTTACCTCAGAGAAACTCTAAACATAGCTTTAATTTCTGTTTTTGTTGGTAAAGTAGCTGCATTTTCGACCAAATTCAGTAGTCATTTTAATTATTTCGCTAAATAAAGAACAAATTTGCGATGAGATCTGTTTGAGCGTTTTTTATTGTATAATCTTGTTAATGTTTGATTTGTCTTGTTTCGGGGATATGTTTTGTTTTTTTGTGATATGTCAGAAGCTTTTTCTTTTTTAATTTTTTTCATATTGATTTATAGTGTTTTGTATGTTTTTTTATAATTTGGGTTAAATTTTTTTGCAAAAAGTTTTGGTAATTCAGAAAAAAGTAGTACTT